>VXQX01000056.1 GCA_009838765.1 Gemmatimonadales bacterium | reverse complement strand
CCGCCGCCCCCCGTACAGGTAGATCCCCGGCCGGACGAGCCCCAGATGATACTGCGGATCTCCCATCGCCGCATCGCTGTTCGCCGCGTGCAGGAAGGGGATCTCGACACCCGCCTCCATCAGAACCGATGCGGCCTCCCGCAAGCGCGTCAACTGAAGGGATGTCGCGGCGGGATCCGCGCCGGCGGAATGGAAGTGAGTATAGACGCTCGCCAGCGTCACGCCGCCGCGCGAAAGGACCGACGCGACCTCGGGCGCCCACGTCGCGGCATCGGCCGCCGGAAGGCCCGCGCGACCCATGCCGGTGTCGATCTCGAGGTGGACGGGGATCCGGGCGGTCGCCGCCCGCGCGCCGGCTTCGAGCTTGCCGAACGAGGCCAGACTCAGCGCCGCGCTCTCCAGCCGCGCCTCGAGGAGCTGGGGGATCTCGGCGGCGGCCGAGGGGGCGAAGACGATGATGCGGCGCTCGATCCCGCCCCTTCGAAGTTCCGCGCCTTCCGGCGGCGTCGCGACACCGAAGGCGTAAGGCCCCAGCGGATCCAGGGCGCGGGCGACCTCGATCGCTCCGAGGCCGTACGCGTCCGCCTTGACCATGGGAACGAAGCGGGCGGGGGCCACGTGTCTCGCCATGCGCCGGGCGTTCCGCGACAGCGCGGCCAGATCGACCTCGAGCCACGCTCGGTACGGGGGATCTTCGCGGCTGCGGGTCAAGCGTCGCCGGGGGTTCGGGGGTCGAATGCAGCGGCGTCCTGCCACGGGATGATACCTTCGCCGTCATGCAGGAGCCAACCGCAGCAGCCGACCGCGAGACGCTTCATGCGGGGGAGGCGCGCGAAGGGGACGATGCCCTCGCCCGCGCTCTCGCGCTCGTCCGCTTCCTGCGCGTCCGCTGCCCGTGGGACGCGAAGCAGACGCCGCAGACGCTCCGTCCGTACCTCCTCGAGGAGGCGCACGAGGTCGCGGACGCGATCCGAGCCGGAGACGACGCCGGCCTGCAGGGGGAACTCGGCGACCTCCTCCTGAACGTCGCCTTCCAGATCGTGCTCGCCGAAGAGCGCGGCGCCTTTGCGGCCGCCGGCGTCGTCGAAGCGCTGGAGGCGAAGATGGAGGCCCGCCACCCGCACGTGTACGGCGACGCGGACGCCCCGCCCGACTGGGAGTCGCTCAAGGCGGCGGAACGCGAGTCTGCGGACGACCCCTTCCACGGGGTCTCGGCCGGACTCGACCCGCTCAGCCGCGCGGCGCGCGTGCAGGAGCGGATGGCCGGGTTCGGGTTCGACTGGCGCGATCTCGCGGGGCCGGTGGAGAAGGTGCGCGAAGAGACGGCGGAACTCGAGCACGCGGCCGCCGAAGACGCCTCCGGGTCTCCCGCACCGGCCGTGCCGCCCCGGATCGGGGAGGCGAGCCCGGAGGTTGCCGAGGAGGTCGGAGATCTCCTCTTCGCGGTGGTGAACGCCTCGCGGTGGGCCGGCGTCCACCCGGCCAACGCGCTGCTCGGCGCGGTCGAGAAATTCGAGCGCCGCTGTCGGCGCATGATCGAACTGGCCGAGAGCCGCTGTCTGGATTGGAAGAACGCGGACCTCGCGACGCTCGACGCCGTGTGGGAGGAAGTGAAAGCCGGCGAATAGAGGTCGCTCAGGCGGAATCAGGCTCGCGATCCTTCGCACGGGCCGGGCGGGCGAGGTTCGTGAGTTCGTAGATGTTGCAGACCCGCCACACTGTCCCGCTTCCCGCTGTCCCGCTTCCCGCTGTCCCGCTCACGGCCCCGGTCTCCACCTCCTGCATCTCGACGGGGGCGAGGATCCTCCGGTAGGCCTCGCCCTCGAAGGCATCGAGCCGGTCCCACACATCGGGGAGCGCCAGGCTTTCCAACACTTTCACGGCGACCCGGCCGCCGGAACTTCCGGGGATGAAGCCGGGATAGCCCTGTCGCGCCGCCCAGCCCCGGTCGTGGAGCGTGCCCTCCACCGTTCCTTCCGTCCAGCGGCCGACGAGCGTCGCCACGTGATGATGGTTGTTCTCGCCGGGGAGGAGCGACCCGTACACGGCCAGGCGCCGCTCGGGATGGTCGAGCAGGGCTTCGATCAGCCGTTCGAGGATCGGTTCGAGGTATTCGCGCAACGCCGCGGCGCCGGCCTCTCCACCCGGTCCGGCCAGGAGCGCTTCGAGTTCCGCCAGCGCCCCCGCCGCGCCCGGCCGGGTGTCTTCGCCCGCCCGGCGGCCTTCGTCCGGCAGAAGGGCGGCCAACTCCTCGAACGCCGACAGGAGGGCGCCGAGGCGGGCGGAACTGTGCTCGGGCGCGAGCCGTGCCTCGTTCAGGCGGGAGATCGCGCCCCGCGGGGGAGCCGGGTCGCGGCTCGGGCCCGGCGCCGGATCGTCCGCGGTCACGGCCCTTCCGGTGGCCGCCGCTGCAGGAAGGCGTGCACACCGGACCAGAACAGCGCCGGCTTCTCGATGAACGGAAAATGTCCCGATTCGTCGACCCGAATGAGACGACTGTCCGGAAGGGTTTCGTTCATCGCCTGCACCATTTCGATGGGGATCGGATCCTGTGTGCCGTGCACGATGAGCACCGGAACCTCGATCTCGCCGAGGCGGTCCCAGAAGTCGAGCCCCTGGAGCGGCGCCATGAGCAGGCTCGCGACGAGCGGGCCCTGGCGCGCCGTCCGCTCGTGCAGGGAGAGGCGAAGCAGGCTGTCCGCCACGCCTGCGTCGGCGAACGTCCCGCGGAAGACGTGGAAGAAGACCTGGCTGACGGCCTCGGTCTCCCGCGCCGCGAACTCCGGCGTCCCCCGGATCGAGTCGATGGCCGCGAGGTCGGCCGAATCACGCCTGGCCAACTGGTTCTCGTCCGTCTGCTCCCGAAACCTGCTGCCCGGTTCGACGGGCGCCACGAGGATGAGCGCCGCCAGCCGCTCGGGGCGTTCCATGGCGTAGAGGAGAGCCGGAATCGCTCCCCACGAGTGCGCGAGCAGCGTGACCTTCTCGCGTCGCGCGACCCCTTCGCGGATCCGGTCGATGTCGGTCAGGTAGCGCTCCATCGAGAGGCTCGCCGCGTTCACCACGGCCCTCGACGCCCCCAGGCCGCGCTGATCGTAGAAGACGACCTCGTGCGTCCCGGCGAGCGGTCCGAACCACGGACGAAGGTACGAGTGGTCGAGGCCGGGACCGCCGTGTACGACGACGACGGGCTCGCCGACCCCGACCGCCTGGTAGAAGAGTTCCGCCTCGAAGACGGAGAGCGAGCCCGCCCGCGTCGGCGGGCCCGCCTCGGCGGCGGGAGCGTCGCACCCCGCCATTGGCGCCGCGAGGGCTGCGAGGGCGAAGACGACGGGCGCGCGGGGGCCGGTCAGGATTCCCAGGCCACCGCGTCGCCGAGGGCGAGGGGCCCGCCCTCGAGCACCATCCCGTAGGCGCCGCCGCGCCAGTCGGGCGCCAGCGCCGCCTTCAGCCCGGGCGCCGCGTCCTCCATGCGCGCGCAGGGCAGCGTCTCGCCCCGGATGCGGATGCGGCAGCCCGCGATCCTCAGCACCCGGTTCGCCGTCTCCGAGAAGTCGACGCCCCGAACGAGCAGGTTGGCCCGGCGGGCATCCGGGGCCAGATCGACGCCGACCTCCCGCGTCGCCGTCTCCCAGGCGTCCGCGTCGAGGAGCGTCACCTGCCGGTAGCCCCCGCGGTCGACGTTCCCCTCCAGCCCCTTCCCGGCGACGAGGGTGGCCTCCGTGACCGGTTCCATGTCGCCCTTCCGCGCCGGCTTGAGCCAGATCGCCTCGAGCCGCGCCGGTCCGGAACCCGCCGGCCCCGCGTCGGATTCAGCCATCGGTCACCTCCAGCGAGGAGAAGTGCAGGTTGAGGCCGTGGTTGACCCGAAGTCCCACTACGCCGTCGACGTGCTGCCCCGCTCTCGCCGTCCGGAACACCTCCTGCTCGTTCACGCCGAAGATCACGTCCTCGCCCTCGGCCTCCACGGAGAGCACGTTCTTCGCCGTCGCCGCGCCCTCGCCCCGCGCCGCCCAGGTGACGACCGCCTCGTGCTTCGTCCAGTTCAGGAGCGTGGACGTCTCGTCGCCGTCCCGGCGCTTCACGATTACGCTTCCGTCCGCCCGGATGAGGAGGTAGGTGTAGACCTGGCTGGCTCCTTCGAGATCCGCCCCGCCGATGAAGACGCCGAACCCTTCGTTCAGGCCTTTGGGATCGAACAGGAAGACGGTCGACTCGACGCGAAAGTCGCCGTCCGCCCGGGTTTCCGGATCGTAGAAGATACCGGCTGGCCCGGTGGTGACGTGCCAGCCGGGCGGCATCTCCTGGAGGGCTTCCACCCCGTCCCCTCCGTGATCGGTGCGGGCGAGCCAGCCCTCGGGCGGCGGCAGCTTGTCTTCCTGGGCGGCAGCGGCGAGGGGAAGCAGGGCCAGGCCTGCGATGGCGAGACGCCACGCGGTGCCGGCGACACGCCGCCCGGGGAAGCGCAGGTTCGAATGAGACGGCATGTTCGGCGTCACTCCGGTTTCGAGTCCAAAAGCCCGTGTGGGCGGCATGATAGTCACTCCGGCGGCGACTCGCAGGACTCGCGGCGCTTGAGCCGAAGCGCGACGACCTCGGGTGGCACGAGGAAGCGCACGCCGAGCCGGCTCGTCCCCACGCCGGTCGTCACGAAGAGGTGTCGTCCGTCCTCGACCACGTGGCCCGCCGCGTATCGGTCTCCGAAACGGGAGGGGGTGATCCGGGGACCCACGAACGGGATGACCACCTGTCCGCCGTGCGTGTGTCCCGCGAGCGTCAGGGAGGCCCGCGCCGGAACCTCGGGGAAGATGTCCGGGTTGTGCGTGACGACGATCACGGGCTCCCCGGGACGGGCTCCAGCGAGGGCATCGTCGATCGACGGATGGCCCGTCCAGAAGTCCGCCACGCCCGCGATCCAGACGTCGCGGCCCCGCACGCGCACCCGCCGGCCCCGGTTGTCGAGCACGGTGATGCCCGCCCCGTAGAGCGCCTTTTCCACGCGTTCGGCGGACAGCCAGCGGTCGTGGTTGCCGAGCACCGCGAACACGCCGCAGCGGGCGTCGAGGGCGGCAAGGTCCTCGGCGATCTCCTCGGGCGGCACGAACCGGCCGCCCACGACGTTGTCGATCGTCAGATCGCCGGCGATGAGAACCAGGTCCGGGAGCGTCTCGTTCACCCGGCGCACGACGCGGCGCAGGTTGTCGCGGCCGTTTCGGGGCGAGCCCACGTGCAGGTCGGCGATGAGCGCGATGCGGGTCTCCTCCCCCTCGGGCCACCGCGGCACCTCGAGGTCGGCCCGGCGGAGGACCAGCCGGCCCGGCTCCCACCAGAACGCCCACGCGGCCAGCAGAACCGCAATCGCGAGGAGGATGAGAAGCATCCAGCCCGTCCAGCCGGTGGCGCCGCGGCGCTATCGTCCGCCGCCCGCGGGCCCACCCTCGGAGACCCACACCGAGTCGAGCAGCGCCCCCGGTGGCGCCGAGTCGCCCGCGGACCGATCCGCTCCGCCTTCGGGGACGGGGGCACCGCGAGGGGATCGGACTCTCATCGAACGCGATCTTCCCTGACCAGTGCCGCGCTGTCCGTCGACACTTCCTCCGGCTCTTCTTCCCGGGGCCCGAAGCGGACGAGGAGTCCGCCGATGACCGAGCTGAGGATCCAGCAGAGCAGGGTCAGCATCAACCCCTCGACCCCGACTCCGGCCGCTATGATCAGCGTCGACACGAACCAGAGCGTGAAGTTCTGGAGCTGAAAGTCGAGCTGGCTGCCGCGCTTCATGGCCTGCACGGCCCGCAGTATGAGATAGATCGCCGTGGCGCCGGACCCCGCGACGGCGCCCCCGAGCGAGCTCGCGAAGAGGAACCCGAACGCCGCGCCGACGGCCCCGCCCGCGATGATGCGTCCGGGGGAGGGGGAGGCGGGGTTCCGCGCGCGCGGCTCGGGGACCACCGGCGGCCGCGGCTCGGGGGCCGGAAGCGGCATCTCCTCCGCCACCAGTTCCGCGATCGCCGTCCGCGTCGCGCGCGGATCGATCCCCGCCTCGTCGGCAATGCGCTCCAACTCCTCGACGCTCATCGCATCGCCACGGGCGTCGATCTCGGCCGCACGCTTCAGGATCTGCGAGACCTGGGCGGCGGTCAGCGTCGCCGGAGGTTCGGCGGCGAGCGGTTCACCGGAAGCGGGCGGTTTGCGGGGGGCCGGCGGCTCGGTCATGTCGCTCATGGCACGTCGCCCGCGAGGATGGTGGCAAGGGTGGATGGATCCAGATTTCCTCCGGATACGATGCAGACAATCTTGTCCCCCTCCACCGCGCCCGACAGAGCGGCCGCGACGGAGGAGGCGCCCGCCCCTTCGGCCACGACGCGGTTTCGGGTGGCGAGCCATCGGAGCGCGGCCGCGGTCTCTTCGAGCGTGATCTCGACGGAGCCGGCGAGGAGATCCCGCGCCAGTTCCCACATCGCGGGTTCCACGTGCGGGCCCCCGATGCCATCGACGAACGAGGGCGTGTAGGAGATCGAGACGGCCCGGCCCGCGCGCAGCGACTCCCCGAGCGGAGCCTGACCCGCGACCTCGGACGCGAAGACGGGCACGTGCGGCGCGATGGCCCGCAGACCGGCGGCGATCCCGCAGGCAAGTCCGCCTCCGCCGAAGGGGACGACGACGGCGTCCACATCGGGGAGATCCTCGATCAGCTCGAGCGCGATCGTGCCGTTCCCCGCCATCACGTCGCGGTCCATGAAGGCGTGCACGAACCGTCCCTCCATGCCATCGAAGCGCTGCGTGCGGAAGACTTCGAACCAGGAGGCCACGGAGGTCTTGACGGCCGTCGCGCCGAGTCGGGCGATCGCGTCCAGCTTGAGCCGCGGCGCCGTCTCCGGGACGACGACCGAGCACGGGACGCCCAGACGCCGCGCGTTCCAGGCGACGCCCTGCGCCATGTTCCCCGCGCTCGCCGTCCATACTCCGGCCGCCAGCTCCGCGGGCGGAATCAGGCCGATCGCGTTCGCGGAACCCCGGATCTTGAACGAGCCGATCGGCTGCAGGTTTTCGAGCTTGAGCCAGATCTCGGGCCCCGCTTCGACGCCGAGGCGGATGAGCGGGGAACGGAGGGCCGCCGCGTAGACCCGGTCCCGCGCTGCCTCGATCTCCGGGAGGCCCGGGGGCTTCACGCGGTGAGGCCCGCGACCGCCCGCGGCAGGCTCGCCAGCGCCCGATCAAGGTCGGCTGCGAGATCCTCCGTTGCCTCCAGTCCGGTGGAGAAGCGGATGAGGGCGTCCCGGATGCCCGCCTTCGCCCGCTCCTCGGCGGACATGCCCGCGTGGACGGCGGCGGCGGGCCGCACGACGAGCGATTCCGGGCCCCCGAGACTGGCCGCGACCATCGGGATCTCCAGCGCGGAGATGAAGGCCTCGGCGGCGTCGACGCCGCCCTCAAGTTCGAACGACATCATTCCGCCGAAGCCGTCGAACAGGCGCGCGGCCCGCTCGTGGTGGGCGTGGCTCTCGAGCCCCGGATAGTGCACGACGGACACGGCGGGGTGCGCTTCGAGCCGCGCCGCGAGCCGGCCGGCCGACGCGTTCTGCTCGCGGACGCGCACGCTCAGCGTCTTCAGTCCGCGCTCCAGCAGAAACGCCGCGTGCGGGTCGAGGGAGCCTCCGAGATGGTCCTGCATCACCTTCACGCGGCGCACGAGATCCGCCGGCCCCGCCACGCTCCCGGCCACGATGTCGCTGTGGCCGTTCATGTACTTCGTGCAGCTCTCGAGCACGAGATCGAAGCCGATCTCCGCCGGCCTGAAGTTGATGGGGCTCGCGAAGGTGTTGTCGATCAGCGTCACGAGCCCGTGCTCGCGCGCGAACGCCACGACGGCCTCGAGATCCGCGACCTGCACGAGCGGATTCGTGAGCGTCTCGACGTACATGGCGCGCGTCGTCGGCGTCAGCGAGGCCGCCCAGCTCGACGGATCCTGGGGGTCGATCACGGTGTGTCCGACGCGGAACCGCGGCAGGTCCTGCTGCAGGAACGCGGCCGTCCCGCCGTACAGCGTGTCCTGCACGAGCACATGGTCGCCGGCGGACAGCAGCGTGAGCAGCGACCCGGAGATCGCCGCCATCCCACTGCCGAGGGCGAGGGCCGCCTCCGTCGCCTCGAGCGCCGCGATGCGTTCTCCCAGCACGCGATGGTTCGGCGTGGTGCTGAGCCGGATGTACCCGATGTCGTGGTAGTCTTCGCCGTGAAGCTCATAGTTCGCCGTCTGGTAGATCGGCGTGACGACGGCCCCCTCGGGCCTCGGCTCCTGCTCGCCCGCGTGCACGGCGTCCGTGGACGCAGCCCTTCCCGTTCCCGCTGTTCTCGCTGTTCCCGTCATTCGTCCGTATCTCCTGGAGTCATCCAAGGGCCATGCGACATGCGGAGACGTTCCCGCGGGAACGTCTGCCCGCTGGCGCGAGCGCCGCGAACCCGGCGGTCAGTCCCACATGACGCGGTGGATACGCCAACCGGTTTCGAGCCGCTTCCACACCTCGAGAAACTTGCCGTCGAGTTCGATATCATCGGGGCCGCGCACGCGGTATGTCCCGTTCGCGAACGCCAGGTTTCCGTCCACCTCGATGTCCTCGATCGTGAACCGGGCCTCGCGCAGGGGCACGGAACCGGCCAGGGCGCGAGCGATGGCGTCGTGCCCCCGCACCGCTGGTTCTCCGGACGGCAGTCGCACCGCGTC
Source organism: Gemmatimonadales bacterium (assembly GCA_009838765.1). Classification (GTDB taxonomy): domain Bacteria; phylum Gemmatimonadota; class Gemmatimonadetes; order Palauibacterales; family Palauibacteraceae; genus Palauibacter; species Palauibacter ramosifaciens. Next base: position 22,687 of record VXQX01000056.1, on the reverse strand, counting down.
CGGCGTGAAGACTTCGGCGACGGCCTCGTCCGGCGCCCCCGCCATCAGCGCGGCTTCCCAGCGCCTCGTGACGCGCTCGATCTCCGCGCGCACCGCCCCGAGGGCGATCGCCCCTCCGCGCTCCCCCGCCTCCGGCGCCGGCTCTGAGCACGCCGCCGCCACCAGGATGCCCATCGCCGCCGCGACCAGGCCGCCCGCCGCAAAGATGCGCCGAAACGTTCCTCTTGCAGGCCGTGTTCTCTTCATGGGTCGACATTGTATCGGAGGCCGCGTGCCGCGGCGACGCGACCGGCTTTCGGGTTAGGGCGCGCCTCGGTAGGATGCCCGTCGCGCCTGATCTGTTCGCGCATCGCCGGCCGGCGATGTGCGCTTGAACCTGCTTGGAGGTACGAATGAAGAAGATGTTCCGCGCTGTCCCCTGTCTTGCCCTCGCCCTCGGCGTTGCCCTTGCCTTTGCCGCGCCCGCGAACGCCCAGGACCGTCGCGCGAGCCCGCGTGGCGAGGCGGCGACCCAGGTCGGCGGCGGGTATGACGCCGAAGGGGGCTACAGCGGCTCCTGGGTCGTCGTGACATACGGTCGCCCGATCCTGCGCGGCCGCGACCTGTTCGGCTCGGGCGATGAGTATGGCCAGCAGTTCCTGCGCGGGGCGCCCGTGTGGCGCGTCGGCGCGGACCAGTCCACCCGCTTCATGACCGAAGTGGACCTCATGTTCGGCGGCGAGCGGCTGCCGGCCGGCGAGTACAGCGTGTTCGCGGAGCTCACCGAGGCCGAGTGGACGCTGATCTTCTCGAACTGGGGCGCGAAGGAGAGCTTCCGCGAGGAGGACCCCGACGCGCTCTGGGGGTCCTACGGTTACACGCCCGACCGCGACGTGCTGCGCACGAGCATGGCTGTGGACGCGATCATGATGTCGGCCGACCAGCTCACGATCTCGTTCATGGACATGACGCAGGATGGCGGCGTGTTCACGATCTGGTGGGACGACCAGGTCGCGACCGCCCCCTTCCAGGTCGCCCGCTAACTCGCAGCCCGTGGCATGACCCCTCCTTGAGACACAGGGATTGTCGAATATCGGACTCCAGCGGTTCGATATTCGACGATCTCCGGTCTGAAACTGTCGCCGATCAGGAGGTTGTCGCCGAATAGCGGCGGAACCACTCCAGGGTCGACAGCATTTTTCCGATGTGGTGACTCGGGCGGCGGCGGATGCCGTGCGGTTCGCCGGGAAAGCGCACGAGCGAGGTCTCCACGCCGAGCAGCTTGAGCGCCTTGAAGTACTGCTCGGACTCCGACATCGGCGTGCGCCAGTCTTCCTCGCCCGTCACGATCCGCGTCGGCGTCGTCACGTTCTCGACCACGCTCAGGAGCGAGCGGGACTCATAGTGCTCCACGTGGTCCCACGGGAAGCCGGGGAACCAGTAGTTGACGCCGTAGGCCGCCATGTCCGCCGTGAGCACGAAGCTGTACCAGTTGATGACGGGATACCAGGATACCGCCGCCCGGAAGCGGTCCGTCCGGCCCACGAGCCAGGCCGTGAGGACGCCGCCCCCGCTCCCGCCCACCACGTAGAGCTGTTCTTCGTCCACATACCCGCGGTCGATGACCGTGTCGACGCCGGACATGAGGTCGTGGAAGTCGTCGCCGGGGTAGGCGTGGTGGATCAGGTTCCCGAAATCCTCGCCGTAGCTCGTGCTGCCGCGCGGGTTCGTGTACAGGACCACATAGCCCTGCGCCGCCATGAGCTGCTTCTCCAGGTCGAAGCGCGCCCCGTAGTTCGAGAACGGGCCGCCGTGGATCTCGAGGATGAGAGGATATCGGCGCGACGGGTCGAAGCCCGGCGGCTTGATGATCCAGCCGTGGATCGGGCGGCCGTCGTGCGAGGACTCGTACCATATCTCCTCGACCTCGCCGATCTCCCGCTTGGCCAGCAGGTCGTCGTTGATGCCGGTGAGCACGCGGACATCGCCTCCCGGGCGACCCGTCGCAACCTCGGAGAGGACGGCGGGCGTCGTGTAGTTCATCGCGTAGCTGCCATCGTCGGCCACGGAATACGTAGCCCCGGCATAAGCGCGGCCGACCCCGCCGACGTTGTCCGTCAGCACCCGGTGCCCGCTCCCGTCGTCGTCGAGGCGGAAGAGGGCAAGCTTCGTCATCCCTTCATCGTCGTACAGCGCGTACAGCCCCGACCCGTCGGGCGCCCACGTGGCGCCGTAGACCTCGCGGTCGAGCCCGTCGGAGAGCGGGCGGGCGTCGCTCCCGTCCCGGTTCATCACGTAGAGCCGCGTGAGCTGGTAGCCCTGGAAGCGGTCGTCCATGCCGAAGTAGGCGATGTGACGCCCATCGGGCGAGACGATCGGCCCGTCATCCGGACCCCGGCGATCCGTAAGCTGCCTCGCCGTGCCGTCGGCCACCGAGACCTCGAACACCTCCGTGTCCGCCACGAACACGCTCTCCGTGTCGCCTCCGCGGGGGTCACGCGACATGACGAGGCCCGTGCCATCGGGCGTCCACGAGAAGTGCGTTCCTCCGATCCCGTTGCCGGCCCAGTGGTTGTCGCCGCTGGTGATCTGGCGGGCCGTTCCTCCCTCGGCCGGGACGACGAAGACGTGCACGAATCCGTGCGGGAGATCCCCGAGCTGGTCGAAGCGGTACACGAGCCGCTCGACGACCTGGGCGGGCTCGGCCCACTCCGCCCCCTCGGGCGGCGTCGGCATGCCGCCGATCGTCGGAGCCGGCTGCGGCACCAGCTTCCCGAACGCGATCTGCGTCCCGTCCGGCGACCACTCGAAGGACCGGGGCGGCTCGGTCACGTTCGTGATCGTCGAGGTTTCCCCGGAGTCCATCCAGCGAACGTGGATCTGGGCGTCGCCGCTCCGGTTCGAGACGAAGGCCAGCCGCGAGCCGTCGGGCGACCAACGCGGGGAGCTGTCCGAATAGTCACCCGTCGTCAGCGGCCGGTGTCCCGCCCCATCGGAGCCCACGATCCAGAGGTTCGAGAAACGGCTGTCCGTCATGATGTCGGCCCGCTGGCGGACGTAGACGACCCAGCGCCCATCGGGCGAGATCTGCGGGTCCCCCGCGATCTCGACCTCGAAGATGTCCTCCATGCGAAGCGGACCGGACTCGGCCCCCGTCTGCGCAGCCGCCGGCACGGCGACGCACAGAAAGGCGGCGGCGGCAACAAACGAAAGGGAGATTCGGGCACTGCTGAGCCGGGTGGTCATCGGACGCTCTCCGTGGCTGGGATTGGGGCTACGGCGGCACCTTGGGATCATAGCAAAAAAAGGGCCGCCCGTCGCCGGGCGGCCCTTTCCGAACTTCACCGTTCGCCGGGTGGCGGTCGGCAAATCACGCGACGCGGGTCACGTTCTCCGCGGCCGGGCCCTTCGTCCCGTCCGTAACGTCGAACTCGACGGCCTCGCCCTCCTTCAGAGTGCGAAAGCCATCCGCCTGAATCGCCGTGTGGTGTACGAAGCAGTCCTTACCGCCCTCTTCCGGGGTAATGAACCCGAAGCCCTTCTGGTCGTTGAACCACTTCACGGTACCTCTCGTACGCATTTCCTACTCCTTCGTTAGTCATGTCGGAGTTCGGGAAACCCGTACCTGCCGACCGCTGACCTTTTCGACGCGGTCTCCCCCGCGCCAGGGTCGTGGCACCCGCCACGCAGAAATCCAAAGAAAAAGGGGCGACCCGTTGTTGAGAGGCCCCCCCGATCCTGCGATCCTGCCTTCTCAGTTCGGCCGTCCCCGGCGTCGCGGGGCCGTCCGAACGCGCGTAATGATCGCCTGCCGAACGTCAAACGTCAAGGGGCGCACCGACGTCAGCCGATTTCCGTCCCCACGAGCGGGCTGCGCCGTTCGAGCAGGAGCACGTCCCGCCACCGCCCGTCCAGCCTCCCCAACCGCTCGCGGCGCCCCACCTGACGAAAGCCGGCCCGCTCGTGGATGCGGAGACTTGCGACGTTCTCCGGGAAGATCCCCGCCTGCAGAGTCCAGAGCCCGGCCCGCTCGGAGGATTCGACGAGCGCGGTCAGGAGCCTGAGGCCGATTCCGCTCCCGCGCGCATCCCCGCAGACGTAGACGCTCACCTCCGCCACGCCGCCGTACACGCAACGTCCCGAAACCGGAGCCAGGGCCGCCCACCCGACGACGCGCCCCGCCCGCTCGGCCACGAGCCGACAGCGGCCGAGATGGTTCGCGTCCCACGACTCCCAGCCGGGCGTCTCCGTTTCGAAGGTCGCATCCCCCGTCTCGATCCCTTCCTCGTAGATCCTTCGCACCGCATCCCAGTCCCCGTGACCGAGCGATCGGATCTCAAGGATGTCGGGGCTCGTCAACCCGCCCTCATCCGGGTCATTCGCCGGCCTCACGAGGGGGCGCCTCCACCATTGCGGGCTACTGGCGCCATTGCGGGTTACTGGGCTTCCGAGAGGACCCTCTCGACAAGCGCCGTCGTTTCCGGTTCGAAAGGATGGAAGCGGCCGCCCCAGTACCCCCGAATCAGGCCCTCCGTGTCCACCAGCAGCGTGTGCGGCACGCCGGGGTAGAGGTCGAGCGCCTGCGTGAGCCCGGGACCGTCGCCGAGGAAGTTGGGGTAGGTGATGTCGAACTCTTCCAGGAATCCTTCGACGAGCGCAACGTCGCCTTCATCGATGGAGATCCCGACCACGTCGAGCGGATCCGCCGCGTACTTCGCGTGCATCTGCTGCAACTCGGGCATCTCGTCGCGGCACGGGATGCACCAGGTCGCCCACAGGTTGAGGACGACGACGCGGCCGCGGAATTCGCCGAGGTCCGCCGGCCGCCCGTCGAGGTGCGTCACCTCGAGGGCCGGGAGGGGGCGGTACGAGGCGGGCGCGCGCTCGGCCGGCTCGGGGACCCGCGCGGCCTCCGCCGCCGCTCCATCGCGCTCACCCCCACCGCACCCGGCCGCGAGGGTTCCAAGGGCCAGCGCCACCAGCGCGGCGCGCCTCATCGGTTCGACTCCAGGTTCTCTGTCTCGTTCTTCATCTTCCGTTCTTCATCTCCCGTTCAAAATCCAGGTTCGTGGGTACGGGGAAGACGCCCTGAGGGCGGGCGTACGGCTGATCCGTAATGACGACCTCCGGCTCCGCCGTGAGCGGCACATCTTCGGCGACCGCCTCGAAGGAGAGGTCGTCCACCCACAGTTCTCCATCGCCCGTGAGCATCGCCCCGATGAGGATCGTAACGCCTTCCGGCGGGATGTCCACCACGATCTCGCGCGTCTCCCAGTCCCGCGTTCCCTCGACGCGCCGGTCCTCGCTGTTGTCCAGGGCAAGCATGGCGTACTTCCCCTCGAGGATGCCGTCCACCCGCACCCAGAGACCGCCGGAATCGACATCGTCGGCCCGCAAGTATCCACGGAGGCGCATCCGCTTTCCGCGGTAGGCGATGGCATCGACGAGCTGCACGCTCGCGGCCCACTGGCTGCGGCGCCGGTTCCCCCGCGCCTCGATCCGCATGCTGGAGGCCCCGGAATGCGCCACCTCGGGGTCGAGCCTGAGGCGGTAATCCTCGGCGTCCTGTCCGACGAGGACCCACGCGTCCGGCATCTGCGCGGCGAGGTCGCTGCGGGTCGCCGGGACCAGGGCGCCGAGCGCGAGGACCGCTCCCGTCGCGAATCTCCGGATCATCGGGGGATGAGCCGGAAATCGACCTGGCGGCCGTCGATGTACCACGTGCGCTCGCCGTCGAAGAACGCGTCCTCTTCGAGCATGATGCGCACCGTCTGTCCGCCCCATTCCGGGACAGGGACGGCCGCGTTGAGCTCGATCGAGTGCGCCGTGTTGGGGAAGAGCGGGTAGTCGCCGCGCCCCGGCACTCCGCCCTGGTTGTCCCAGAGACCGATCGTGGGTCCGGCGCCGTGGCCGTGGAAGCCGATCGGGTGCGTGTAGATCGTCGCGTCGATCCCCTCGGCCTTCGCCTGCTCCAGCGCACTCGCGAGGATCTCGTTCCCGGAACGCCCCGCCGCGAAGTTCTCCGTGAGGATGTCCTGGAGTCGGTTCCCGACGGCGAGCGCGCGGACGAGACCCGCGGGCGCCGCGTCCTCTCCCTGCCTCAGCACGTAGGCGTGCTGCTGCGTGTCGGTGTTCAGGCGCAGGTACGTGATCCCGAAGTCCACGTGCAGCAGGTCGCCCGGACGGATCACGTTCGCGTCGGGAGGCGCGGAGAAGTCCCCCTCCCCTTCCCTCGCGCCGCCCGCCTTCTCATGGCGCTGCACCGAGACGCTGGGCTGGAACCAGGTCGCGAGCTTGAGTTCGAGGATCCGTTCGCGGTACCACCACACGACGTCCTCGGTCGTCGTCACGCCGGGCTGAATCACCTTCGCGCTGAAGCCTTCGGCGATGATCCGGTGCGCGATCCGCACGATCCGGGGATAGACCTCCATCTCCTCGGGCGTCCGCGTCTCCAGCCAGCCGATCGCGAGCCGTTCGGTCCCGGCCACGCGCTCGCGGTACTTCGCCGGGAGCGCGGCCATCAGCGCGTCGAACTCGGTGCCGGTGAGCCCGTCCGCGAGCGCGAAGGTCGAAGAGCGGTTCACGGCGATGCGTTGCGGGTCGCGCTCGGCGATGACCTCCGCCACCCGCCCCCACTGGTCCGGTTCGTTGTCGGGGTCCCAGGCGCGCGGGAAGGGACCGATGTCGTACCGCGCCACCGCGAGCCGTTCCGGCGGCTGCCCCGGCCCCCGGTCGTGCAGGATGAGGACGGTGCGCCGGCGGGCCGCCATGTACGTGGAGGGCAGCATCGTCTCGATGACCGGATCCTCGTTGTACTCGCGGGCGGCGACGATCCAGAGGTCGACCCCCTCGCGCCGCATGATCTCGGGCGCCACCGTCTCGAGCCGCCCTTCGAGCCAGCGGTCGATGACGGCGGCCCGCTCCCGCAGCGGGAGGATGACGGGCATCGCCCCATCCGTTCGCTGGGCGTCCGTGAACCCGCCCTCCGGCGGCAGGGTCGATTGTGCCGTCGCCCACGGCGGCCCGAGCGCCGCGGACAGGACGAGGAGGAGACCGGCCGACCGCACTCGGGGCCCTGGGAAGCGTAGTGTCGAAACGCGCATTTCGAATCTCCGTTGGAACGTCGAACGGTCTGAACCTACCGAATCCCCCGCAGGCGGGAGAGGGCCCCGGGGACAGTGGCGGAAACGGCCCGCGGCCCGCCATCGTACAACCTTCCAGGCTCGGACCGGAGGAATGCCCGATGAAGGACGTGGATTCGGATATCCTGCCCGAACTCTACTCCCGGCAGGAAATGGACAAGACCCGCCGGCGACACCGGATCGTCGGCCGCATCGAGGGGATCGCGGCCACCGTCGTCGCGGGCACGATCTTCAGTTTCCTGGGCTGGATTCCCACCGTCCTTGTGCTCGGCGTCGCCGGCTATCTCATCTACCGCTTCGTCCTCAAGCCCCGGAGGTCAGCCGCTTCGTCCGGGGCGTCCGAGGAAGATCCGACGCAGGTCAGGGCCAGACGGCGATCACGACCGCCTGTCCGATGAGGGCGACGGCGTTGTAGCCGAGGTTCAGGAAGAAGATCCCGGGCTTGCGTCTCTCGTAGGCCACGCCCTGGTGTCCGACATTGAGGACGAAACCGATCGTGACCAGCAGCCCGACGTGGACTCCGATCATGGCGCCGGAGCCGCCCATCACGGCGATGAGTTGAGCCAGAACGTAGGCGGTGACGAGCGAGAGGACGAAGCTCACCCCATGCGTCTTCACCGGATTGAAGTCCTTCTGGATCTCCTCGGCGGTGGTCTCCATGAGCGAGAGCCACTGCTTGCCGAAGATCGGGCCGTACCACAGGAAGCCGACGACCAGCGGAACGACTCCGGCGACCAGGATGGCGAGCCAGTTGACGTCTTGCACGGTCTATCTCCTTTGGAGCGGGAGGTGGATCGCCGACGGGCGGGCGGCGGCATGATGAATCGTGTTCTCCGCCGGGACCGTGCGCGTGTGGCGCCCGAGCGGTTCGCCCGTGTTGGGGTTCGCGTCGAAGCGGGGATAGTTGGAACTCGAGATCTCGAGCCGGACTCGATGGCCGGCCCGGAACCGGTTGGCGGTCGGGAAGAGCCGAATCTCCATCTCGTAGACCTCTCCGGGCGTCATCAGCGTCTCGCGCTCGCGGGAATCCCGGTAGCGGGCGCGAAGGATCCCGTCCGTGATATTGAGGTCGAACCCGTCCGGATAGTCGTCGTTCGGGGGATAGACGTCGACGAGCTTGGCGGTGAAGTCGGTGTCGGGGGCGCTGGATGAGATCCACAGCGTGACGGAGACCGGGCCGATGACCTCAAGGTCCTCCGCCAGGGGCGCGGTCTCGAACACGAGTACATCGGGCCGGTCGGCGGTGCGGCGGCCATCGACCTCGGAGGCAAAGAAGCCGTTCTCCGAACCGCCCTCGAGCGAGCGGAAGATGCGCTCGCGCTGGTCGTAGCCACCCCGCTTCAGCGCGCCGGAGAAGGCCCCGCCGATCGTCGGGACCGGGTGCGCGGGATCGTACGTGTAGGCGGTCGATCCCTCCTCGCGATCCGGCGGCTCGCGCGTGAGACCGCCGTCCGCGCGGAGGTGGAACGCGGCCGCTTCGGTACCCTCGAGCGGCCAGCTCTGCGCGGTGCGCCATTCGCCGCCGTGGAAGAGACGGCCGTTCTCGTCCCGACGGCCGTCGCCGCCCCCCATGACGAAGATCGTGACCGGCCCGGCGGCCTCGCCGGCCAGCCTGTCGTCGCTCGCGAACAGGTGGTTCGCGCTCTGCCCGCGCAGATGCCGGTCGAACCAGCGCAGGTGAAACTCGCGCGAGAAGTCCTCTAGCGCGGCCTCGGCACCGAACTCGATGTCGCCGGCGTGGGAGCGGCTGTTGCCGCCGTGCGTCCACGGGCCCATGAGGAGCGTCATGGGCGACGACTTCCGCTGCGAGAGTTCGACGAAGCTCTGAATCGTGCCCGGAGCGTAGGAGTCGTACCAGCCGCCGACGTGCAGCATCGGGATGTCCGACGTCTCGTCGTAGTACTCGACCCAGTTGCGGCCGATGCCGCGGAAATAGTCGTCGTAGTCGCCGTGGTTCTGCATCGTGAGGTAGTAGTCCTCGAAATTCGGCGCGGCGGAGAGCGGGTTCTCACCCTTTCGGAAGGGCGTGTCCGGGAACCAGTCCGATGGCGGTTCCTCGGCGAGGCGGAGGCGGATCTCGGGGTCGTCGGCGACCGCCGCGAGCTGGAGGTGGGCCCAGCCGAGCTGCTGCCCGAGTTCGAAGGCGCCGTGGTTGCGGACCTTGTGCGTCCAGGCGTCGGAGAGCCCCCCCATCGTGAGCACCAGCGTCCTGAGCCCCGGCGGGTTCAGCTTGGCGGCGTCCGCCTGCGTGTGCGCGCCGTAGGAGGTGCCCCACATGCCGACCGAGGGCGCCGCGTATTCGAGCCCGGTGGTCCACTCGATGGTGTCGTAGCCGTCGGGCGCGTCGAACTGGTGGTACTTCTGGAAGGTGCCCTCGGAGGCGTAGAGCCCGCGCGTGTCCTGCAGCACGACGACGTAGCCGTGCGTCGCGAACCAGCGCGCCTGATCCACGAGTCCGCGCGAGGTCTTGTCGTACGGGGTCCGGTGGAGGAGGACGGGAAACGGCCCAGCGGCCGGTTCGTACTCGCGGGCGGGGCGGTAGACATCGGTCGCGAGGCGGATGCCGTCGCGCATCTCCACCATGAGATCCATCTCGACCTGGAGGGCGTCGTACGGGCCGCGCCCCGCCGCTTCCGCCGCCGCGTCCGCGGCGGCTCGGGTCGCCCCGTCGGAGCGGGTCGCGTCGCCGCAGGCCGCGAGCCACAGCGCTCCCGGCAGGAAACAGGCAGCGGCGGCGCGCCTCACGCGGAGACTCCGGCGGGGGCGCCGGTCGGTGCCGTCGAGAGGGCGTCCACTAGGTCGTCGATGTGCCCGAGTTCATCCACGCGTTCGAGCCGGTCCAGCGCGCCGTCGATCCGCGCGTCGTCCATCACGAGGCTCGCGCAGTCCCGGAACTTGCCGTGCAGTTCCTCACGGGTGAGCGGTCGCTCCGGCCCGCCGGGATAGGTGTCGGCCTCGGTGTAAAGCTCGGTCCCGTCGCGGAGCCGCACGTCGATCGCGCTCCGCATGCGGTCGTATCCGCGGGCGTCGATCTCTTCGTCGAATTGGACGGTCACGCGGCGCATCATGTCCGCCGCCTCCTCGGAGAGGACGAAGTCGTCGTGGAACTCGCGGATCCCGGCCCGCCGCCGCAGCACGATGCTCGAAAGGACGAAGGGGATGCAGAACTTCGCCTCGAGTTCGTTCCTCGGCACCGGATACCGCAGGGGGTTCAGGATGTTGTGCCCGGCGCGGAAGGTGATGTGCGCGACGTCGTCGGGCGCGAGGTCGTGCTCGGTGACGAGTTCGAGCATGGCGGCCATGCTGGGGTGGCCGAGGCTCCCCGAGGGGAACGGCTTCACGGAGACGCCGGGGTCGAGCAGCGTGTAGGGGGCGCCCAGGGCGCCGACCAGCCGCTCGGGCTCGAAGCCGCCGCCGAAGACGCGGAAGAAGCCCCACGGTGCCTCCAGCGCGTCGTGCCCGGCGGTGAAGCTGCGGGCGGCGAGGTCGACCGCCAGGATGCCGTTTTCCGCCGCCCGTCCCGCGTGGAGCGGCTTCGTCATCGTGCCGAACCCGAGCCGGATCCCCGCCGAGAGGCTGGCGGCGATGCCGAACGCCATCGCGAGCTCGTCCGCCTGCAGCCCGGCGAGTTTCGCGGCCGTGGCGCAGGCGCCGAGCGTGCCGATCGTCGCCGTCGAGTGGAAGCCCTCCATGTAGTGCCGCGGGTCGATCGCTTCGGCGATCTTGCATTCCACCTCGAACCCGATGAGGAAGGCCTCCAGGAACTCGGCGCCCGTGGCCCCCTCCCTCTCCGCCACCGCGTATCCCGCCGCGAGCGGCGCGACCGTCGGGTGCGTGAGCAGTCCGAAGATGCGGTCGGGCGCGTTCGAGAGCTGCGTGTCGTCGAAGTCCATCGCGTGACCCGCCGTACCGTTGGCGCGCGCCGCGAGCGACGCCGGGGCGCGCGCGTCCGGCGGACCGATGATCGTCGCCCGGGCGTTCCCGCCCTGAACCGCGATCTGATCCTGGACGATGCGTGAACAGGCGTCCGTGGACCCGGCCAGGATCACCCCCGTCCCATCGGTGACGCAGCGCCGTCCCTCGGACAGGAGCCGCTCCGGAAAGTCGTCCATCGTCGTCTCGAGTATGAAGTCGATGACCGCACGCGTCGCGCTCACTCGTGTTCCTCTCGCCGGGGTTCGTTGTCGTGTGTGTCGGGTTCGGGTCGGGGCGCTCGCGTCCTCCCGGATACCAGGCGGCTGCGGACCGCCGGGGCCGCGAAGCTCACCGCCGCGAGCAGAATCAGCACCAGGCTGATCGGGCTCTCGAGGAAGATCGAGTGCGACCCCGAGGACAGGCTCAGCGCCCGCCGATAGTTCGTCTCGATCATGGGACCGAGGATGAGGCCGAGCACCGCCGGCGCCAGCGGGTAGCCGCCCCGCAGCATAGCGAAGCCGACGAGCCCGAAGAAGAGGGCGGCCCACGCATCCGCCGCGTTGCCGCGGAGGGAGAAGGTGCCGACCAGCGAGATCGCGACGACGAGCGGCATCAGGATCGACGGCCGCAGCCGCACCACGCGCGTCCAGAGAGGGATTCCGAGGCGACCGACCGCCAGCATGAGGAGCACCGCCACCACGAATCCCGCGTACAGCGCGTAGACGAGTTCGGAGCGCTCGGTCATGAGCAGCGGGCCGGGCGCCACGCCCTGTACCGTGAGGCCCCCTAGGAGGACCGCGGCGCTGGCGGATCCGGGGATCCCGAGCGCGAGGAGCGGGATCATCGCGGCCCCCACGCACGAGTTGTTCGCGGCCTCCGGCGCCGCGATGCCCGCCGGGACGCCGGTCCCGAACCGCTCCGGCGTCTTCGACACACGCCGTTCCTCGTTCCACGCCACGATCGAGGCGATGGTCGCCCCGGCGCCGGGGATGGCCCCGATCAGGCTCCCGATGGCGGATCCCCGCAGGATCGTGCGCCACAGGCCGAACAGCTCGCGGGCCTTCGGGAGGGCGCCGGCGATGCCGCCTCCCGGGGGCGCCGACCTGCGGCGGCCGGTCACCGCCCCCAGCGCCTCCGCGATCGCGAAGAAGCCGATCAGCATCGGGACGAGCCCGAGGCCGTCCATGAGCGCGTTCGTACCGAACGTGAGCCGCGGGGCCCCCGTGAGCACGTCGAGCCCGACGATGAAGAAGAGGAGTCCGAGGAGCGCGCTCACGATCCCCTTGAACGGGTCCTTTCCCACGAGGTTCGCGACGATGGAGAGCCCGAACACGCCGAGCCCGAAGTACTCCGCCGGCCCGAAGGCGATCGCCGCCCGCGAGAGCGGGCCCAGCGCCAGGACGAGGACGACGGTGCCGAGGAGCCCGCCGCTCATGCTGGAGAAGAGAGAGATCCCGAGCGCGCGTCCCGCCTCGCCGCGCCGCGTCATGGCATAGCCGTCGAAGGTCGTGGCGAGGGCGGGCGAGCTTCCCGGCACCCCGATCGCGATCGCGGTGATCGAACCGCCGTACTCGGCCGCCATGTAGATCGAGACCATCATCAGGAGCGCCGGCGTCGGGTCGAGGGCGAAGGTGACGGGGAGGACAAGCGCGAGTCCCACCGTCGAACTCAGCCCCGGCATCGCGCCCGCGAACACGCCGAGGAGGCTCCCGGCGAGGAGCGCCGCGAGGTTCCCCGGCTGCAGCGCCGTCAGCAGGCCGTCAAGGAACGCCGACACGGGCGGCCGGTCAGAACCCGGTCGGGAGCGGCACGCCGAGCGCCACCATGAACACGAGATAGATGAAGGCGGCGAAGGCGAGCGGCACGGAGATGAGCGCGAGCCGCGAGCGTTCGCCCGTCAACCACATCAGCCCGGCGACGAGCAGCGGAACCGACACGAGGGTCCCGAGCCTGGGCCAGGCGAGGAGGAAGACGGCGATCCACGCCGCCCCCAGCCCCAGGCGGACGCCGCGGCCGGCCCCCGAGCCCCCGACAACGTTCCCGCGGGAACGTCCCGGGTCCGGGTCCGGTGGCTGTCGCGCGGCCCGGATCGCGAGCCCGGCCGCGCAGACCATGAGCAGCACGGCGAGCAGCCGGGGGAAGAAGGCCGGACCCGGCGCCCCCTCGGCCAGCGATCCCGGGTAGGCGCGCGAGTCCAGCAGGACCCCCGCCGCCACGACGGCGAGCAGCCCGGCCTCCGCGAGCAGGCGCAACCGCGCGGCCCCGCCCGCGGAGGGACTACTCATCCAGGATTCCCAGTCGCCGCAGCATGCTCCGGCTCGTCGCCACCTCGTCGGCCATCCAGGCGCCGAACGCGTCCGCGTCCGCCATCGTCGCGTATTCCAGCGCGGCCCGCTCCATGTATTCGCGAAACCCCGGCTCCTCGATCGCCGCCATGAGCCGCGCCCGCAGCTCCGTGCGTAGCTCCGGATCCAGCCCCGGCGGGCCCACGACCCCGCGCCAGTGGACCGGAGCGAGGTCGTATCCCTGCTCCGCATAGCTCGGCGTGTCCGGGAGCGCCTCGACGGGAAGCGCCGCGCCCAGCACCCGCATCGTCCCCGCCCTCAGGTGCTCGCGCACGATGTTGAAGTTCGTGTGCGCAGCGTCGGTGTGCCCGCCGAGCGCCGCAACCACGGCATCGGCCGACCCCTCGTACGCGATCCAGCGCACGTCCGGGTCTCCCGCCGCGGCCCTCAGGCGGGCGAAGCCGAGGAAGTGGGCCGACGCCGCCCCGAACCCCGACACCGAGACTTCGCCCGGCCGGGCGTGTGCCGCCTCGAACAGGTCGGCGAGCGTGTGGAAGGGACTGTCGTCCCGCACCGCGACCAGGAAGGGGTCGATCTGGATGCGGAGGATCGGCGTGAAGTCCTCGGGAGAGAACGGAATCCGCCCCGTCGCCATGTTCACGGTCCCGCTCGCCGTGAAGACGCCGAGCACATGTGGGTCGCCCTCCCGTCCCTGCAGGTACTGCATGCCCGCGGCGCCCGCCCCGCCCTGCCGGGTCATGACGGTGACCCGCCGGCCCTCGAAATGCGGCGGCGCGGCCTCGGCCAGGGCCCGCGAGAGAAGGTCCGTCGGTCCGCCCGGCGTCGCCCACGAGACGATCTCGATGGACCGGCTCGGAAACGCCGCCCCCTTCCCGGACGGCGAACAACCGCCCGCGGCGAGCGAGACCACGGCCAGACCCGCCGCGGCCACCGCGAGTTGACGGCCGGATGATGGCGCAGACCATCCTCTGACTTTCATGGAGGGAATGTGAGGCCTTCGTCTGAGACTGGCCACGGGGAGTGCCGAGAGCATTGATAAGACTGGTCTGACTAGTTATGCTGGATCGATGGAACTGCTCTACTCGACCTATGAGGCGAAGGCCCGTTTCTCCGAAGTACTACGCCACGTGAGGGAGGGGCGAACCGTGACCATATCCTACCGGGGGGAGCCGGTGGCCGAACTCCGACCGCTTCGGCGCAAGAGCACGGATCTCGAGGAACGGCTGGCGGATCTGGAGCGGCGAGGGATCCTCACACCCCGTCCGAAACACCGGAAGCCCATCGAACCCGGTACGCCGGTGCCGGGCGCGCTGAAACGTTTTCTGGCCGACCGCGGAGAGTGAGCGCCGCCTACGTGGATACGTCCGCGATGGTCTCGGTCGCTTTCGTCGAGGCGGACGCGGACGAAATCGCCCGGCGATTGCGGGGGTTCCGGGATCTGATGTCATCCAACCTCCTGGAAGCGGAGCTGCGATCCGTCTGCGCCAGAGAGGGAAAGCCCTTTCCGGGCGATCTGGTCTCCGGATTCAGCTGGGTTCAGCCGCAACGACCTCTTTCGCGAGAGATGAGGACCGCCCTCCGGGCCGGCTACCTGCGGGGCGCGGATCTCTGGCACGTGGCGTGCGCCCTGCATGTGGCGCGGAGGCCTTCGGATGTCTCGTTCATCACTCTCGACGAACGACAGGCGGAGGTGGCGGCGTCGCTGAACTTCCGGATCGGGTAGGACCTGGGAGCGCGGATCTCCCGGGCTCGGGCAGTCAGTCTGGTGGCGGCGGGCGGGCGTTCGGTAGACTGACCCGCATGTGCGACTCTGGAAGCGACACCACGACGCCGCCCGCGGCCCCGATGCCGACGGAGACCCCGGCGCCGACCGCCAGGACGGAGGCGGGCTGGCGGCGCGACGTGTGGCCGGGTATCCACTGGATCCAGGAGTTGGGCGGGCACCGGGCCGGGATCGCGCGCGCGGTGCTGGAGAGCGGCGCGGACTGGTACAAGCCCGGAAACGAACTCTACGTCCCGCAGAACGCGTACCTGCTGACGGGTGAGCGGACGCTGCTCTGGGACACGCTCTCTCCGGCCTCGGGTCACATCCTCCTCCCGGCGCTCGAGGAACTGCTCGGGGAGCGGCCACTCGACTACCTCGCCCTCTCGCACCCCGACGTGCCTCACGCGGGCAACACGATGCAGGTGCTGCGGCGCTATCCGGACTGCCAACTCGTGGCCCCGGCCGCCGGCGAGACGCACGCGCTCTACCACCTGGACGACGCGATGAAGGTGGGGCCCGAAGACGAGATCGATCTCGGCGGGCTCCGGGTCCGCTTCCCGGAGGCAACCTTCCTCGACGCCGCGATTCACACGTGGATGAGCGAGGAGACGACCCGCACGCTCTTCACCGTCGACTGGATGGGCTTCCCGCACCAGAGCGGCGAAAGCCTGCGGCGCACGGACGAGATCGCCACGGTCGTGGACGTGGGCCGCCTCGAGGAGTTCCACAGCCGGGTCATGTTCTGGTTCCAGTACGTCCACCCCCACAAGGTCACGGCTGCGACGGACGCCCTGGCCGTGCAGTTCGCCGGCTACGGGCTCGCGCCGGCGCACGGACTCCCGATCCCGGGGGCGGACGCGGCGCCCTACTACGAGCGCATGAACGAGGTCGTGCGGCGTGTGGCGGCGGGCGGACGCGGGGGCGTCCTGTGAGCGGGCGCGTTCGCCGGAGCGGGGGCGCACCGTGAGCGTCATCGATCTGGGCGGCGGGGTCTCCTGGGTCCACGAGTCCTTCCCGGAGACGAACGGCCACATCCACGTCTCCGTCTACCTCGTCGACGCACCGGAGGGGGCGATCCTCATGGATTCCGGCTCCTTCCACCACCGGCAGCGCCTCGCGGACCGGATCCACGACGCCACCGCCGGCCGCGGGATCGGCGCCATCATTCTGTCCCACTCCGACTATCCCCACTCGGGCAACATCCCCGCCTTCCGCCGGGACTGGGGCGACTTCGAGATCATCGCCTCCTGCGGCGACCCGGACCTCCAGGGTCTCCCGTACGCCCGCCGCACGAAGATCGGCGACGTGACCGAGGTGCTGGGCCGGCGTTTCGTCGTACTCGACCCCCCGCTCGCCGACCGGAATCACACGACCTGGGTCTACGACGAAGCCTCGCGCACCCTGTTCGTCGCGGATGGCTTCGGCGCCCTCCACGCCCCGGGCGCCTGCGACGTCGACTGGGGACGGCTCCCGGAGGAAGGACGCGCGGAGGGCGTGCATGAGTTCCATGCGCAGACGCTCCCGTGGCTGCGCTACGCGGACCCGAACCGGGTCATGGGCGCCCTGCACGCGATGCTGGAGCGGCATCCCCCGGCCTGGATCGCGCCGATCCACGGGCCGCCGATCGCCGAGGCGGACGTGGACCGGTACATGGCCGACCTGAGCGACGCCCTGACCCGCATCGCGGCTTCCTGCGGATCATCGGAATAGGTCTGAGCCGAGCAGGTTCGCGAGGTCCGTCTCCGACGCCTCGCCGACGATTCGGGCGTGTTCCGACACGAACGTCGGGGTCGCGGTGATTCGCCAGTGGTCGGCGAGCGCGGCGTCGCGGGCGAGGCGTTCGGTCGTTGCGGCGGAGTCCAGACAGCGGATCAGACGCGTTCCCGCGGGAACGTCCGCGGCGACCGCGACCGACGCCCAGTCCACGTCTCCCGACTCCCAGTCCTCGGTCGTCATCAGGTAGTCGTGCATGCGCGCGAACGCTCCCTGCTTCTCCGCGCAGATCGCCGCGCGCGCCGCCTGGGCCGAACGCTCCGAGAGGGGCACGTGAACCAGCACCACCCTGGCCCGGCCCGACGCCGCCCACCCGTTCACGGTCTCGTGCGAAGACCGACAGCAGGGACACCGGTAGTCGCTGAATTCGAAGATCGTGTGCGGGGCATCGCCGCTGCCGAGGACACTTCTCCGGTCCGCCGCGACCTGTCTCCATTCCTCTCGATAGAGCGCGACCACCTGCCGCTCGGCCCTCCACTCCCGCAGGCGGCCTCCGACCACCCCCGACGGGCGGAAGGCGATCACCGCCAGGAGGATGAAGCACACGGCGAGGCCGACGTCCTGGATGCCGGGACGCTTCATGTGCCCGGCGTCCTCGCGCCCGCGGGCAGCGGGACGACCAGAACGTGTTCGACATCGAGGTCATCGCGCACCACTCCGACCGCCTCCGTTTCGTCGGCCCACAACAGATCGAAGCCGCCGGGGAACTCGACGTCCACAGCCGGGCTTCCCGGCCCGGCGTACGCGCTCCAGATCGAGACCCCGTCTTCGCCGCGCGTGGCGTCGGCTCGCGGCCGGTATCCCGTCACCCACACGCGTCCGTCGGCGCCCGCAATCACGCTACGCAGGGGCGGGAAGGAATCGGGAAACGCCCACACGTCGAGCGTGGCCGCGATGCGGGTCTGCAGTCCCGCCGGCAGGCGCCGATCCATCTCGGCGCGGATGGGGGCCAGCGCCGTCTCCCGGTCCTCCGCGGTCACGGGAATCGACGGCACAAAAAACTCGATCGGATCCAGCGGCATGCCACTCCCTGTCACCCGTTCCGCGCGCGGACGCGCCGTGGACCCGAAGAGAACGATTGAATCGCGGGGCACGGCGAACGGCTGAGGCGAGAACGGAATGCGGCCCGAAATGTACGCGTCTCCGGGATAGCGGAAGACCCGGGTCCCCGTGGTCTCGGCGAGGGGATCGAAGCCCGCCCCCTCGGCCGACGTCAGGAAGATGACGATCTGGAGGGGATGAGACTCGCCCACCTCGTCGACGTTTCGGTCGGGTCTCGGAACCGCCCACACCAGCCGACCGTCATCCATGGCGCCCTGCAAGCGCGGGGATTGCAGGGTGTCCCCGGGCGGGATCGGGATCCCGACGTGTCTCACATCTCCGCCGGCGTACGGCCAGACGGACGCACCTCCCCGCGCCTCGTCGTATACGATCACGGAATCGCCGCGGTATCCGAAGAGCGCCGTCAGCTCCCCGAGTTCGCGCGGACCGCCGCCCACGCCGCCCCGGGTATCGCGCCACGCCCCATCGAGCGTGAACGTGCGCAGCGTGGCATCGCCCCGGTTCGCGACGACCAGCACACCGGCCGACCGGTCCACGACGACGCCGGCGATGTCGTGGAAATCCGTCCGCCCATCCCCGGACGCGCTTCCGAGCCGGAGGCGGGGCGGCCCCGCGCGAAGGTGCGCGGGGTCCGCTGCGAAGTCCGCTCCGGGTTCCGCCGAACCGATCGTGTCGGTACGGCTGTCCCCTTCCAGACACGCGGCGGCCAGCATGGCCGCCGCGAGTGTCGTCCAGTACCGGGGCCGCGTGCGGGCCCCCGTGGTATGGAGTTTCATGTCATCATCCTCAAAGGAGATGGGGATCCGAAGGAGGACCCCAAACGGGAAACAGGCATCCTCGCAGGCACTCGTTGACTTCGTAATTGCAGCCCCGCTGACCGTCCAGGACGCAGTCCGACCAACCTCGAAGACAGTCCGTCTGGCAGTCGTCGCCGCCGCGCGCGGACGCGGCCCGGCCGGGTTGCGCCAGGATGGCCGTGGCCAGCACGAGGTTGAAGCCAAGGAGTACCCAGCGTCCCGCTTTCGTCGTCTTCATCGTCCCCTCCCATTCCCGGGTCGTCGGGAGACGGGATCGCGGCCGCCACCATCGCTGGCGTGCCCGTTGCGACCCTCCGGGACGGACCCTCCGTCCCGCGCCTTCCGAGATTCACCCTCCAGAGTCCGGCCGGCTATCAACGGGCTATCAACTCGCTCGCGTACGGCGGACAGCCGGGCGGACGCCGGGCGGCACTCGCTCGCCCCCCGCACGCCGTGTATCGTCGGAACCTCACGGAATCGCGGGAGTCGGATCGGACCCGAAGGGGCCGGACCGGAGCCGCGTGGACGGGATCGGACTCGCATGGGGCGGGCGAGAACCTCGGGGCGACGGGAGAGCCGGATGGCGGATGTGCTTTGCGTAGGCGGGACGGGGACTGTCGGGCGTCGGGTCGTCGAGGGCCTCGTGGCCCGGGGAGCGTCGGTCCGGTGCCTGACGCGCTCGGCGGACCGGGCCGGGGCGTCGGCCGGGGCGTCGGGCGAGCGCGTCGAGTTCATGCAAGGCGACCTGGAGCGGCCCGACACCCTCGGGCCGGCGCTCGAAGGCGTGTCGCGCATGCACCTCCTCACGGCGCTCCACCCGCGGGAGGCGCAGCTCGGCATCGGGGCGGTCGCGGCGGCGGCGGAGGCCGGCGTCGAACGCGTCGTCTTCCATTCCGCGCACCGCGCGCACGCGGCACCCCACATCCCACACTTCGCGAGCAAGATGGAGATCCTCGCCGCGCTCGAAGCCTCCGGCGTCCCGTGGGCGACGATCGAACCGAACCACTATTTCCAGAACGACCTGTGGCTGAGGCGGTCGCTCGAAGCCGGGGTCTATCCCGCGCCGCTCGGCGGCGTGGGGCTGCACCGGGTCGACGTCCGCGACATCGCCGACGCCACCGTGAACGCGCTCCTGGACGACGGCCACGAGGGGATCCGGCATCCGGTGGTCGGAGCCGAACTCCTGACGAGCGCCGATGTCGTCGGCATGTGGAGCGAACACCTCGGCCGCGAGATCGAGTACGCGGGCGACGACCTCGACGCGTGGGAGGCGCGCGCGGGCCGGCACCTGCCGGACTGGCTGGTGCGGGACCTGCGGGTCATGTCGGAGTTTTTCCTTACCGACGGGCTCGTCGCGACGGAGGAGGACTTCGCGACGATGAGCCACGTGCTGGGCCACGCGCCGCGCGTCTTCGAGGACTTCGTGCGGGAGACGGTCGCGGCCTGGCGCTGAGGAGATCGACACATGTTCACGATATACATCTTTTGTCTCCTCGTGGGCGGCGGCTTCCTCGCGCTGTCCGTGTTCGGCGACTTCCTGGACAGCATGGACATCGACGTGGATGTCGACGCGGACCTGGATGCGGGGGGCGCGGTCGACGTGGCGCGACTCCTCTCCCTGCGGACGATCGTCTACGCCATGTTCGGATTCGGCGCGACCGGGGCCATCCTGCACTGGTTCACGAGTCCTGCGGTCACGGCCGCCATCGCTGGCGTCACGGGGCTGGCCTCCGGGGCGTTTATCGGCGCCGCCTTCCGCTACATCAAGCGCTCGGGCGCCGGCACCGCGCTCGGAGAGCGTTCGCTGGCCGGACTGACGGGCGAAGTCACGATGGAAATAGCGCCGGACAGCGCGGGTACAGTGAAGGTGTCGCGCGGCGAGCGCCGTTTCAGGGTGCGGGCCCGCATGGACTCGACGTGCCCGGACGACCTGCCGCTCCGCGCCGGACGGTCGGTCGTCGTCGTGCGCATGACGGACGGCATCGCGAATGTCGTGCCCATGGATCCCGAAGACATGAAGCTGCTCGAGGAATGAGGTTGAAATGCAAGACTTTCTGAATGTCTTGGCCGCCCCCGTCGTGATGGCGGGCGTCTTCTTCGTCGTCGTACTCGTGGCGATCATCACGATCAAGAACCTGATCGTGATCGTTCCCCCCAACCGCGCGGCCGTGATCACGGGCCGGAACCGCATGCTGACCGATGGCCAGGCCGTCGGCTACCGCTCCATCTCGGGCGGGCGCACGCTCCGGATCCCGATCATCGAGACGGTCCAGCACGTGAACCTCGAGACCATCCCCATCGAGGTCTCCGTCAACAACGCCTTCTCGAAGGGGAACATCCCGCTGAGCGTGGAGGCGATCGCGAACGTGAAGATCGCCTCGGAGCCCGAGTGGGTGTTCAACAACTCGGTGGAGCGCCTGCTCGGGAAGACGGAGGAGGAGGTGCGGGAGCTGGCGCAGGACACCCTGACGGGGAACCTGCGGGGTGTGCTTGCCACTCTGACGCCAGAGGCCGTGAACGAGGACCGGCTGGGCTTCGCCAAGGCGCTGGCGGAGGACGCGGGTGAAGACCTGGCGTCGCTCGGCTTCCACCTCGACGTGCTCAAGATCCAGAACGTGAGCGACGAACGCGGCTACCTCGACGCGATCGGGCGGGAGAAGTCGGCCGAGGCGATCCGGCAGGCGGAGATCGCCGAAGCCCAAGCCGAAGCCGACACGCGAGAGGCGCAGGCCGAGGCGAGGCGGCGCGCCGAGGTGAGGGAGGCCGCGGCCTCGATCAAGATCGCCGAAGCCCAGAACGAGTTGCGGGTGCGCAAGGCCGAACTGCACCGCGAGGGCGACACGGCCGAGAAGATCGCGCGCGTGAAGGCGCAGGAGGCCGAGGTCGAGGCCGAGAAGATCCTCGAGATGAAGCGCGTCGAGCGCGAGGAGCAGCGCCTGCGGGCGGACGTGATCGAGCCCGCCAAGGCCGAGAAGATGGCCGCATTCGCGCGGGCGGAGGCCGAGGCGGCCCCGATCCTCGAGCGCGGAAAGGCCCAGGTCGAGGTCCTGAAGCGGCTCTACGCCGAGGTCCAGACCGGAGGCGAGGCCGCGTTCGCCGTGTTCATGGCCGAGAAGCTGCCCGAACTGCTCGAGATCGCCGTCGGCGCCGTGGAGGGTGTCGACATCGACCGCGTGGTCGTCATGGACGGCGGCAAGGGAGAGGGTGTGTCCAACGCGATCAACCAGCGGGTGCGCGGCGCCTACGGGACGATGGAAGGGCTCGCGTCCGTGCTGGGCCTCGACATCCAGGAGGTCCTCCAGCGCGCAGTGGGTTCGGGTAACGCGGATGGCGGCGAGGAGGGAGCAGCTCGCGAGCTTCCGCCGGCGTAGATGTCGCCCCGGACGCTATCGCGTCCCTCCTCCGCCTCGCCGGATACGGTGCACGACCAGCCGTTCCACATCCAGCGCATCGCGGGCGACCCCTACGAGGCGATCCTCCGTGACAGCAAGTAGGGTGACGCCGTCCGGCATCTGCACCGTGCCCCTGGCTTCTCCGTCAGAGCCAACGACCCGCCATTCACCGCCTGCGCCCGGGAGCAGAGGATCGCCAAGCCACAGTGCGTCGACAGACGGATCGTACGCCTTGACCCAGAACTGTCCCGCATTATCGACAAGCAGCCCCCCGATCTGCGGTATCTCATCCGGTGGCGGTAGTCGATCCATCAACTGCAGAAACAGTCCGGCGTCACGTCTTTGTAGTTCCTCCCTCAGAAATGACCATGCTTCGTCCGTCTCGAGATCAACAGTCGGTACCGTGATGGCGGGCTGGAAGCTCCCGTCGACATCGAGGCGCCCTATCTCGGGCCCGTACCCGTCCACTGCCCACACAGTGTCACCAAGCACCGCGACAGACTGGAGCTGTCCCGCTTTCGCGGACGGTTGATTTCTGTGGTTGATCGTCTTCGTT
>VXQX01000013.1 GCA_009838765.1 Gemmatimonadales bacterium | reverse complement strand
GGTCGGGACGGGGGCCGCAACGGGGGCCGCAACGGGAGTACCGCCGCCGGCGCCATCGCCGAGTGAGAATCGCGGTCATCGGCGGCGGCGTCATCGGGCTGTGCGTCGCGCACTACCTGGAACGTGGCGGGGCCGAGGTCGTCCTCGTGGAGCGGGATGAGCCCGGCGGCGGGTGTTCGAAGGGGAACGGCGGTTGGGTCTGCCCGTCGATCTCCCGGCCGCTGCCGGCTCCGGGGCTGACGCTCGCCTCGCTCCGCTGGATGCTTCGCTCCGACAGCCCCCTCTACATCAAGCCGTCGGCCATGCCGCGGCTCCTGGGCTGGCTGTGGGCCTTTCGCCGTCACTGCAACGCCGAGAGCTACCGGGCGGGGGTCGCCGCCCTCGCGGCGCTGAATGCCGCGACCGATCGGCTGTACCGCGGTTTCGCGGACGAGGGCATGGCGTTCGAGCGCGCCGAGAGCGGGACCATCCTCGCCTACGACGACGAGCGCGAACTCGGACAGACGGAGGCGTTGCTGGCGAGGCTGGGCGAGGAACGCGTGGGGCCGGTGGATGTCCTGGACCGCGAGGCTCTCGCGGAGGCGGAGCCGGACCTGCGGGGGGGCCTGGTCGGCCTGCGCGTGCGCGGCGACACGCATGTGCGCCCGGAATCGCTGTGTGCCGAGCTCGCCGTGAGCCTCGAGGCGCGCGGCGTCGAGATCAGGACGGGAGAACGCGCCGTCGGCTTCACGGGGAAAGGCGACCGCATCCGGTCGACGATCACCTGGGCTGCTCCGGGGGGCTCCGCAGCCCACGGGCAACCGGCGAGGGTCGATGCGGATGCCTTCGTGCTCGCCGCGGGAGCCGAGACCCCCCTCCTGGCGGAGCCGCTGGGGGGCAAGCTCCCCGTGCAGGCGGGGAAGGGCTACAGCATCACCGTCCGGAACTCGCCGGTCCGGCTCTCGCAGCCCCTGCACGTGACTCCCGCGAGGATCGGCTTCACGCCGTTTCGCGGCGCCGTGCGCACGATCGGGACGATGGAATTCTCCGGCATCAACGTGCGCCTCGACCGGCGCCGCATCGCGATCCTCGAGCGGGCCGCGCGACGCTACCTGCCGGGGGCGCTGGAAGGCACGGGGCGCGTCGACTGGGTCGGCATGCGGCCCGTGACCCCCGACGGCCTCCCCGCCATCGGGCGGCTGCCCGATCTCCCCAACGTGTACGTCGCCACGGGGCACCAGATGCTCGGGGTCACGCTGGCCCCCTCGACCGGCCACGCGCTCGCGCAACTCCTGCTCGATGGAGGCTCGGACATCGACCTCGCACCCTTCGACCCCGCGCGCTTCGCCTGACGCCGCGGGGCCCCGTGCGGCCCGCCGGGCCGCGCCCGCCCGTTCGCGATCCGCGGGCCGGGTTGACCGTTTACGTCGCTCCGCGGACACTGTGGGCATCCGGATTCCCCGTACCGAGGCCAGCCGAGTGAGCAAATTCGACGACCTTCGCGCCCATCTGCGGGCGATCCGCACGCTCACCAGCGGTGTGACGCGGGGTCTGCCGCTCCTCGAGGCGGCGGCGGACCCGTACGATCTGTTCCGCGACTGGTTGCGCGATGCCGAGGCCTCGGGGCTGCTCCTGCCCGAGTCGATGGCGCTCGCCACGGCGACCGGCGACGGGCGGCCTTCGGTCCGAATGGTCCTCCTGAAGGGCGTCGGCCCCGACGGCTTCCGCTTCTTCACCAACTACGGCAGCCGCAAAGCCGTGGAACTGGACGACAATCCGCAGGCCTCGCTCTGCTTCCACTGGTCCGTGCTCGAGCGGCAGGTGCGCGTGGAAGGGCGCGTCGAGCGCCTCTCGGCGGAAGCTTCGGCGGCCTACTTCGCGACGCGCGACCGCGGGAGCCGGATCGGCGCGTGGGCTTCCGCGCAGAGCCGCCCGATCGCCGATCGCGCCGGGCTCGAAGCCCGGGTGGCGGAGGTCGAGGCCCGGTTCGAGGGCAGGGACGTGCCGCTCCCCGACTTCTGGGGCGGATACGCACTCGTTCCCGACCGGATCGAGTTCTGGCAGGGTCGCGCCAACCGCCTGCACGACCGTCTCGAGTACACGCCGCGCCGCGCGCCCAACGACGGAAGCTGGAAGATCGCCCGCCTCCAGCCGTGACCGTGATCTGAAGTCGGTGCGGGTGGGCGGTCCTCCCCGCTACCCCGCTACCCCGAACGGACTCCCGACACCATCGGTCCCGGAATCGCGATCCGGTACCCGACGCCGTGCTCGTTGAAGATGTAGCGCGGCTCGGCGGCGCTGTCGCCGAGCTTCTGGCGGAGCTTCTTCACGGCGGTGCGGACGCGGTCGGTGTCGCCGGCGCTCCGGCGCCCCCACACCTTCCGGAGCAGTTCCTCGGTGGTGACGATCGCCCCGCCGCCGGCGGACAGGACGCAGAGCAGCTCGAACTCGGTCGTCGTGAGCCGGATGTCGGCGCCGCCCACGCTCACGCGGCGGAGCGCGTGGTCGATGGCCAGGTCTCCGTGCATGACGGTCGTGCGCCGGGGCTGGGCGCGGAGGGCCGCCTTGACGCGCGCGACGAGCTCGGTCGGCGAGAACGGCTTGACGATGTAGTCGGCCGCGCCGCTCTCGAGCGCCCTGGCGATGGTCTCGTCCCGGCCGTAGGCGGAGATGAAGATGACCGGCAGGTCGCCGAGTTCGGGGAGGTCCTTCATCAGCTCGATCCCGTCCGTTCCGGGCAGGATGAGGTCGAGCAGCACGAGGCGTGGCTTCTCGGCGTGGATGATGGCGCGGATCTCGCCGGGCTCGCCGGTGGCCACCGGTGCGTAGCCCGCGTCGGAGAGCACGTTGCGAACGTAGCGCAGCGTGTGCGGGTCGTCGTCCACGACCAGGATGCGCCCACGGTGCGCCCGCTCGGCGGGCGGCAGGGGCCCGGCCGCCTCGGGTTCGGTGACCTCCCCGGCCGCGGGCAGCGTGAACGTGAAGCGCGCGCCCCGGCCCGTGCCGGCGCTCTCGGCGCGGATGCGGCCGCCGTGCGCCTCGACGAGCCCCTTGCATATGGCGAGCCCGAGCCCGGTTCCCTCGGCGGGCCTGACGCGCTTGCGAAACAGGTGTGGCAATCGGTCGGACGGGATGCCCCGGCCTTCGTCCGAGACCGAGACGGCAACGAAGCTGTCCTCGCGCTCCGCCTCGACGCGGATGGGCGCGTTCGGCGGCGAGTGCCGGCCGGCGTTGGCGAGCAGGTTGTTCAGGACCTGCACGATGCGCTCGCGGTCGGCCATCGCGCGCGGCAGGTCGGGCGGCAGGTCGATCAGGACGGGCTGTCGGCCGCTGCCGCTCACGAACGTGTTGCGAGCCCGTTCGACCAGGGCCGCCACCTCCGTGGACTCGGGCTGGACGGTGAGCGTGCCCGCCTCGATGCTTCCCGCGTCGAGCAGGTTCGCGATCAGGCCGCGCATGTGGTCGGCCTGTCCGCCGATGATGCGGAAGAACTGCACCATCTCGGCCTGCGAGGGGAGCGGATCGGCGTCGATCACGGTCGAGGCCGAGCCCTTGATCGAGGTCAGCGGGGTGCGCAGCTCGTGGCTCACCATGCCGAGGAACTCGGCCCGCTGCCGCTCCAGCTCGTCCAGCGGAGCCAGGTCCTGCATGGTGACGACGACCGACACGACCGTTCCGTCCGGCGACCGGATCGGCGTCACGTTCAACAGCGTCCGGACGCTCCGCCCGTCGGGCACCGAGAGCTCGACCTCCTCGGCTCGCAGCGTCTCGGCGCGGCCGAGCTGCCGGGAGAGGGGAAGCTCCTCGAGCGACACCTCGTGGCCGGACGCATGCCGGCAGGTGATCACTTCGAGCAGTTGCTCGGGCGGACGGCCCGGCGTGCGCAGCGCCTCGACGATGCGCCTCGCCTCGCGGTTGAACGAGACCGGATGGCCGCTCCGGGGGTCGAACACCACCACGCCGACCGGCGAGGTCTCGATCACCGCCGCCAGGTCGGCCCTCGCCCGCTCGACGTCCCGGTGGATGCGCGCGTTGGCGATCGCCGCGGCCGCCTGCGAGGCGAACAGGACCAGGATCTCCTCGTCGGCGTCCGTGAACGCCCCGCCGTCCTCCTTGTCGGCGAGGAAGAAGCTGCCCAGGTGCTCGTCGCCCCGGCGCATCGGGGTCCCCTGCATCGTCTTCGAGCCCCACGGGTTCGGGGACAGCCCGAGAGAGCCGAGGTAGTCCTGCACGTCGGCCACCCGGAGCGGGGCGGGCAAGTCGCGCAGGTGGGTGAAGACCCGCGCGCCGTCGGGCCACCCGACCATCTCTCGGCGCCCCTCGGCAGAAAGCCCCGAGGTCACGAAGTCCTCGACCCGGCCGCGTGAGTCGATCGTCGTGATCACGCCGGTCCTGGCACCGGTCAGGGAACGCGCGCTCTCGACCACCTCCTCGAGCACGGTCGCCAGATCCAGGCTCGCGCTGACGCGAAGAATCGCCGCGCTCAGCTGCGACGTGCGGTCCTCGCTCGGAGATGAATCGGTCAATGCTCCACTCGCTTCCAGGTGAGGCGGAACCCAAAAGGGGGCTCCACCTAATCGGTTCGGCCGCAGCGCGCCAGAACCGGGAGGGAGTGGAGGATAGCGGGATTTGCGGGAAAAGTCACGAACGGGCCACGACGTTTGCCCGACAGTTCACAATTCGCTCACTAAATAGCAGTTATGATCCTCAGATAGCGGGTGATAATGGGAGTTATCAACCGTAATCTGACCGAAACAACGATAACCGGCCGGGGTGACCGGACCAAATGTTTCCGCCCGGCCGGACCGCTCAGCTGCGCTTCTGAAGCCGGGCCAGTTGGGCGGCGCCGTTGTGCTTCGCGAGCAGCCGCTCGCCGTAGCGCTGGACCATGCGGACGCTCCTCCAGCGCCCGGCCTGCATGATCGCCGGCAGCTCGATGCCCGAGGCGATCATGTCCTGCGCCGCGCCGACGCGCGGGCTGTGTCCGGAGAGCCGGCGCACCACCTCGGCCGCGAGCCCGGCACGCCTGGCCATGGCCTTGTAAATGCGCGGCACCTGGCCCGGGTGGAGCGCCCCGCGGAGGGTCCCGCCCTTGCGCACGACACGGAAGAGCGGCCCCGCGGAGACCCCGCTCGCGGCGAGCCACTCCTTGAGCAGCCTGACGCTGTCCGAGTGCAGGTACAGGACCGCGCCGCCGCCCTCCGGATCGTTCTTCGCGCGGCGTACCAGCAGCGACGCCGATCCGCCCCTATCCAGCGTCACGTCAACGACTTGTAGAGCGACCAGTTCAGAGCGCCGCAGCATGGCGTCGTAGGAGACGGCCAGCATCGCGCGGTTGCGGATGTCGATCAGCCGGTCGCCCGAGGCTTCGATCAGTCGCCTCCGGAGCTGCCAGGTCAGGCCCAGCACCTGCTCCTGCCGGGATCCCTTGCGCCGCCGCATCCGGCTGAGCGCCCGGCGCACCTCCGCGTGCTCCAGCGGGCTCCGCTCCCCGGCCGCCCTGTGCGCGGCGGCGATGCTCGAGACGTGGCGCCTCACGGTGGCCGGCGCGCGGTCCTCCGACATCGCCTCGACGTAAGCCGCGACCGTCCCGGCGTCGGCGGGGAGCGGACGGAAACCCCGCTCTTCACACCACGCCGCGAACCGTTCCAGGTCCGCTCTCAGCGCCCGCACGGTGTTGCCGCTCAGCGAGCCGTCGGCGGCGCCCTCCAGGTACCCGCCGAGGGAGCCGGCGGAGGCGGCTTCCGGGTGCCCTCGCCGGCGCTCGCCCATTTGTGACCACGCAGTGACGCGTTCGGAGGAATCGGTCACGGCATCGGTGCCAAATCGGTCATAAACAACTGTGACACAATAATATACGCCTTCCCAGGATTACGGTTGATAACTCCCATTATCGACCCCAATCCAGCACGGAGCGAGAGCGCCATGTCGGCAGCGACAGCGGCAGGTGGTGGCACCGGGCCAGCGGCCCTTTCCGTCCCGAGGGACTCCCGGACCGGCCCGGCGCGCCGCGTCGGAAAACCTCCTTGCACGCATCTCCATCGCGTCGCGGTCGGGCTGCTGGCGGGTCTGGCCCTTGTCGCGGGCGCCGGTGCCGCGCATGCGCAGAGCCCGCCGACGATCTCTTCGCTGACGCTTTCGGACGCGGGCACGCCGGAGCTCGTGTTCGCCGGCTACGTGGTGGCCGAGAACGATTCACTGCCGCTCGAGGTGGACGCGATCACGGGCGACGATGTGGTGAACATCACGGAGAAAGCCGAGGGGTTCTCCATCACGGGCAACACCGGCACCGAGAGCGGGGCGTCGGTGAGCGTGACGATCGGCTCGGAGTCGCCGCTCACGGCGACCTCGGGCGCGGACGGGCAGTGGTCGGTGAGCGTGCCGGCGGCAGCCTCCTACATCACGGGCACGAGCGTGACCGTGACGGTCTCGGCCTCTAAGGCGGGGCTCGACCCGCCGGAGGACGTGACGCGCACGCTGGGAATCGACCTGGACGTCCCCACCCTCGTGACAAGCGCGACCTCGGCGGACGGCGCGAAGGTGCTGCTGACGTTCAGCGAGGCGCTGTCCGCGACGACGGCGCCGACGACCGCGTTCACGGTGACGGTCGCCTCTTCGGCGCGCGGCGTCAGCTCCGTCTTTGCGAGCGGCCTCTGGGCGGCCCGTCCATCGGTGACACTCGTGCTGGCGTCCCCGGTCGCCAGCAGCGAGGCGGTGACGGTCGCCTACGCAGACCCTTCCGCCAGCGACGACGATGGCGCCGTGCAGGACGCTGCGGGAAACGACGCGGAGACGTTCTCCGCGACGGCGGTCACGAACAACGTGCAGCCGGGCACCGAAGGCGAGGTCCTGTGGTCCGTCAACATGACCGCGGGACTAGTGTCGTTTTTTCCTGACGATGAAACGTTTGTGGCGGGTTACACTGGATGGGACGGTGGAGGCTCCGGCACCATTCCCGCATCCGCCGAGTTCTTGTATAGGGGAACGAACTATACGGTTACGCATGTCTTATTTAACGAATCGGTCGTCTTCGGAGTGGCTAATCCTACCGAAGTGTTTCTCGGCTTGTCGCCGCTGTTTCCCGCCGCTCCCGACGACCCGCTCATCCTGGCCCTGGACGGTGCGGAGTTCCGGCTCGATGAGGCGGCGAGGGAAACGAATGGTCACGATTGGGCCGACCCCGCGCTGACCTGGTCGGACGGTGAGCCGGTCGCCGTGAAGCTCATCGCGGTTCCCCCGCCGTCGGTCGCCGCGATAGCGGTCATCAACGCACCCAGCAGCCGCGTCTACGCCATCGGCGATACCATCGATCTGACCGTGCAGTTCACGAAGGACGTGACGCTGGACAAGACCGGCGGCACGCCCGAGCTGGAGCTCACCGTCGGCAACTCGACGAGGACGGCGACCTGCGCCACGACCTCGGGGATGCATCTCGCCTGCAGGTTTCGGGTCGACGAGGGGATTGCGGGGCGGCTCGGCGTGGCGGCGAACAAGCTCACGCTGGAGGGCGGGACGCTCACGGGTCCGGACGGCCGGAGCGCCGACACGACCTACACGGCAGATGAGGTCGCTATCCCCGTCACCCCGGCATACCGGGTGGACGGCGTCCGGCCGACGCTGAACATCGGCGACGACGCTCGCCAGACCTCGGCGGACGGCACGAAGGTCTTCCTCACGTTCAGCGAGCCGCTGTCCTCGACGACGGTGCCGGCGAGCGCGTTCGCGGTGACGGTGGACGGAACGCCCCGGAACGTCACCCTCGGCGGGACTGGCGGGCCTCGGGTGGTGTTGACCCTGGCGCCGCCGGTGACCGCCGGCCAGGAGGTGACGGTCGCATACACCGACCCGAGCGAGGACGACGACGAGAACGCGGTGCAGGATCTGGCGGGCAACGACGCGGCGACGTTCCCCGCGCAGATGGTCACGAACAAGGTCGCCGAGTCCTCCACGGACGCGACCCTGAGCGCGCTGAACCTGAGCGATGTGACGCTGGCGCCCACCTTCCACACCGACTCGCTGAATTACACGGCTTCGGTCGCGAACTCGGTGTCTTCGACGACGGTGACCCCGACCACGAGCCACGGCTCGGCCACGGTCGCGTACTTCGACGGCAGCGACCGGGCGCTCGCGGACGCGGACGGCATCACAGCGGGCCACCAAGTGGCGCTCAACGTGGGCGCGAACACGATCAAGGTGAAGGTCACGGCCGAGGACGAGACCACCACGAAGACCTACACGGTGGCGGTGACGCGGGCGGAAGCGCCGATCTCGACCCCCACGGGAACGCCGGCGGTCGGCAACATCGGCCAGACCGCGGCAGCGGCCGGCATCTCGCTGAAGACCTACGAGGTTGCCCACGGGTTCCGAACCGGGCCCGACGGATCGGACTACGTGATCGAGAGCGTGGTGGTGAAGTTCAAGACCGGGGGTGCGGCCGGCGGTGTCACGTACGAGTGGCGGGACCGGGGCGGGGATACGCTGGTGACCGCCACCCGGCCCGATCCGGTGAAGATCTTCGTCCAGGAATGGAATTCCAGGGAGTTGGGCCGCGGCATTGGCCCGTTCGAGCGGAAGGTCGCCACCGCGGGCGACAACACCTTCAGGTTCCTGGGCACGGAGCGGCTGGCTCGGAACCAGGACTACGTCGTTCTCATCACCACGGACAACACCACCGACAACGTCGGCAACGATCCCGGCGAGACTCCGGGGGAAACGCCGGCGGAACTCGCGCAGACGGCATCGAACAACGAGGACGCCGGAGGCAGGGACGGCTGGGATCTGGACGCGGACTACTTCTCGAAGCTGCACTCGCAGTGGCCGAACGAGCCGTGGTCGACCAACTCGAACGGGGCGATGATCCAGGTCAACGTCAACGCCGCTCCCCCCGACCCGGGCGAGGGGCTGCGCGTCCATGACACCTCGGTCCATGAGTCGGATCTGACGGTCACGGTGCAGCTCCAGGACCGAACGGAGCAGTATGCGGCGCTCAACTTCAAGGTGACGCTCGACCCGCCCCCGCCATCGGGCGAGCGGGTCAGCGTCCCCTACCGAACGGTAGACAGCTCGTCGGGGCATTGCGATGGCCGCCACTTCGTTAATGGCCGGTGCATCACGACGGCGCGGGCGCCCGAGGACTACATCCCGACGCAGGGGAAGTTGATCTTCAACAGCGGGGAGGACTCGAAGACCGTGCAGGTGCAGGTCGTGGACGACGTCATCGAGGACTCGGGAGAGGCCCTGGAGCTGGTGCTGGGGCCCGGGCGGGTCGAGTCGAGCACAGGCTCCTGGCTGAACAATCGGCGTCCACCGGTGGCTCGCAGCCGCGGGCTCGGCACCATCTACAACAGCGAGGAGGCGGCGAGCCTGAGCACCGTGCTCGTTGCCGACGCAACGGTCGCCGAGGGCGACAGCGCGACGCTGGACTTCGTCGTGAGCCTGTCGGCGGCGACGACCGGGACGGTGTCGTTCGACTACGCGACCGAAGACGGGACCGCGACCGACGGAGAGGACTACACGGGGCGGTCCGGCAGGATCTCGCTCGTGGCCGGAGAGACGACGGCCACCATCAGCGTTCCGGTGACGGACGACAGCGACGCCGAGGGCGACGAGACGCTGACGCTCACGCTGAGCAACGTCCGCCACGCGAACTTCGCCAACGAGGCGGACACGCTCCGCGCGACCGGGACGATCGAGGACGACGAGGGACACGATCGACCGCATGACCTTCAGGCCACCGTGGCCGAGGGCGCCGTCGTACTCACCTGGCAGGATCCCACCACGTACGACCCCAACGACCTCTACCACATCCTGCGCCACCGGCCCGAACTCGGAGAAGCCGAGCCTCGGACCTACGTGGAGTACGGCCACATCACGGACCGGACCTTTACCGACACCGCGGTGGTGGCGGGCGTGCTCTACGGATACGCCGTGCAGGCGGTGAAGGACGTCCTGGGGAACATGGGACCGATGTCGGGGACCGTCGAGGTGCGCGTGCCCGCGGACTCGATGCCGCCGCTGACGGCGACGTTCTCCGGCATGCCGGACTCCCACGACGGATCCACGGAGTTCGACTTCACGCTCACCTTCAGCGAGGACATCGAGGACCTGAGCTACGTGACGCTGCGCGACAGTGCGTTCGTCGTCACGTACGGCGACGTGCTGAAGGCGCGGCGCCAGGAGCAGGGCAAGAACCGGAAATGGACCATCACGGTCGAGCCGGAGGGCAATGCGGACGTGACGATCGAACTCCCGGCGACCACCGACTGCGCTGCGTCCGGGGCGATCTGCACGTCGGACAACCGGAAGCTGTCGAACTCGGAATCGGACACGGTCGAGGGACCGGTGAGCCTGACGGCGAGCTTCAGCGGCATGCCGGACTCGCACACGGGCGCGGAGTTCGACTTCACGCTCACGTTCAGCGAGGAGCCAAGGCCGGACTTCAGCTACAGGACCCTGCGCGACACCGCGTTCGTCGTCACGGCCGGCGATGTGCGGAGGGCGCGGCGCCAGGAGCAGGGCAAGAACAGGAAGTGGACCATCACGGTCGAACCCGACTCGGCGACCGTCACGGTGATCATCACGCTCCCGGAGACGACCAGCTGCACCGCGAGCGGTGCGATCTGCACCGAGGACGGCCGGAAGCTCTCCGGGGCGGTGTCGGACACGGTCGTCGCGGCTTCGTCGAGCGCGGGTGACGCACAGGGCGACGCAGCACTGGACGACGCGCTCGAGGTGCTGGACGGCGTGACGCCGGATCGGGCCGCCGCCGCGCTGCTCGGCGAAGGTCGCCTGAGCGAGGCGCAGCTCGACGCCCTGGACCGCCTCGGCAACCGGAACGGAGACTTCGACCTCGGCGACGTGCTCTCGTGGAGGGACCGCTGCGGACGGGGCGAGGCGCGCTGCGGAAGCATGCCCAAGAGTCCGAGCGGTGCGTCCCTGGGTCTCCTGTTCGGGGCAGCGGCGGCCGGACGGGGGAGAACCTCACGGCGCACGAGATGGCGCACCTCCGGACGCCGCAGGGCGCGAGGAACGGTGCTCGCCGCGCTGCTCGCGGCTGTCACGGCCTGGTCGTGCACCGGGGACCTCGCGGGGCCGCCCGCCGCCAACCGGGATGATCCGCGCGCCCGAGCCGTCGAGCTCCCCGCGCCGACGGCCATCCCGCGGGGTCCGGGGTTCCTGGCCGTCGAGTGGACTGCGCCGGCGGCGGGCCGCGCCATCGGCGTGCTGCTCGAACTCGAGGGTCCCGGCATCACGGCGGTCGAGGCCGCCGCCGGTCTCGAACTCTACCGTTCCGGCGCCCAGGAAGGGCGGCACCGGATCGTCGTGGCGGGCCCGCTCGAGGACGGTCCGCTCCTCAGCTTCCGCGTGCCGGACCGCGGCCGGGTCGACCTGTACCGGGTCCGCGTGCTGGAGGTCACGGGCCAGGACTACGCGCTCGAAGACCCGGAGGAGTACCGGGCCGTGGCCGCGCCGAACGGACGACTCCGGTGAAGATGGCCCCCCCCCGAAGTCAGGGAATGTCCCGAGAGTTGGCTTCCCCGCGGATCGGTCTGCGGGATCGCGCCATCGGTGCGTAAAATCCATGTACAGCTACTCAGCCGCAGCGTCGGCGGAAAGGGCGTCTTCTCGCCATGCTAATCACTCGGAGGAATCTCAGCCGGTTCGCTGCTTTGTCTGCCTGCGCCGCGTTGCTCTCCCTGTCGACCGCAGCGCCGCTGGCCGCGCAGGCGGGAGGAACTATCCGGGGCACGGTGGTGGACGTCTTCGGCGCCCCCCTTCCGGGTGTCCGTGTGACGGCGGCCGGCTCCGGCATGGAGGCGGAAGACCTCACGGACGCGGAGGGGGTCTACGAGTTCACCGGCGTGGCGCCCGGCGACCTGGTCCTGACCGCCACCCTGTTCGGCTATGCGACCCGGGAGATTCCGGTCGCGGTTCGCGCAGGTGCGATCGAGACGGTTGAGATCGTGCTGCAGCCTCTCTTCCAACTCACGCCGATCAGCGTGGTGGCGGAGGAGCCCACCGTCTTCGCCCGCAACTTCGTCGCGGAGCCGATGATGAGGCAGCAGTCGAGCATCACGGCCGTGACGTCGGTGATCGACAACCTTCCCGGCGTCTCGGTCCAGGAAGGGGACGCGTACGCCTTTGACGACTGGTCGAGCAACGTGGTCATGCGAGGGTTCCAGTCGACCATCAACGACGCGCAGATCGGCACCACCGTCGACGGGTTCCCCAACGGTACGTCGGACTACTGGAGCGGCGCGAAGGCGAACCGGTTCGTCGACCCGATGAACCTCGGTGGCGTCGAGGTGTCGCAGGGGACCGCCGACATCGCCTCCCGGTCGGTCGAGGCGCTGGGCGGAACGCTCGATTTCCTGACCACCGACCCGGCGGAAGAGGCAGGCCGCACCGCTTCGGTCACGATCGGCGAGAACGGGGGCGAGCGGTTCGCCGCTCGAGTGGAGACCGGGTCGCTGTTCGGCGGCACGACACGGGCCTGGGTCGCGGGGATCCGGCAGGAGGCGACCGACTGGATGGAGGGCTCCGCGAGCAACGAGCGGGAGCACCTGGCAGCCAAGATCGTGGCCTCGCACGGCCGCCTCGATCTCACGGGATACCTCTCCTACGACGACATCCGCGAGAACAACTACCAGCGGCTCTACAGCGAGGCGGACTTCCGCGCCGACCCGCGCTGGGACCGTCTGATCGGCCACTGGCCGGGCGTGCCCTACCTGAACCAGTCCTACCGGCCGGGATGGGAGACGCGGCGGACGAACACGTTCGCCTACGTCAAGGCCGACTGGTCCGTGAGCGAGTCGTTCTCCCTCAGCGCCGGCGCCTACCACCATCGCAACCGGGGCAGGGGGGACTGGCTGCCTCCCTACGTCGTCGACGTGGTGGACGACGGGGATGGGCCGGAATCGGAGTTGGCGGGCCTGGCGCCGGTGCGGGGTGGCACCCAGCTCGGGGTGATCCGGTTCGTGGACGGCAACGGAGTGGCCGTTGGCCCGGTGCCGGGGTGCACATCGTCCTACATCTTCAACTACTACGGCGCGGGCGGACCCGAGGTCGATCCGGCATGCCACCCGGGAGCGAGCGCGGTACAGTCGTTCCGCCACAGCCACTACGGGAAGGACCGTGTGGGCGCGAACGTCGACGGGGAGTGGTCCGTGCGGTTCGGCGGAGGCAGGGGCAGCGCCCTGCGCGCCGGCCTCTGGTACGAGGACTCGCGTCGCCACCTCGGCCGGGACTGGCACCGGATGCTGGATCCGGGCGTCAGCCTCAGGGGCGACCAGCAAGCCTACTGGCACCAGTACGAGTGGGACTTTCCACAGGATGTCTTCAAGTGGTACGTCGAGGAGACGCTGTACTTCGGCCCGTTCGAGTTGACCGGCGGCATCAAGCAGTACCTCGTCGCCGTGTCGCGCGAGGATGAGTTCGGGATCGACCGGCCCCTTGGCGTCGATTCCGACTCGGACCTGCTGTTTTCGGGTGGCGTCACCTGGGAGGCGCCGGTCGAGGGCCTCGCCTTCTTCGCGGGCTACGCCGAGAACTTCAAGGCGATCGGCAGCCTCCTGCTCGAGGTCCCGGGACGCAGCCTGGACCGCCTGGAGCCCGAAACCGCGTCGAACATCGATCTCGGCGTGCAGTACGCCGGCGAGCGGCTCGCCCTGAGCGCCACGATGTATACCATCGATTTCGACAACCGGATCTTCTACCTCGGCCCTCAGACGCCCGCGGGTCCCAACTACCTCATCCCCGGAGGCGGGGCCTACTTCAACGCGGGCGGCATCGAGACCAGCGGCGTCGAGATGGCCGCCACGCTGGCGTTGTCCGGCCGGACATCGCTCTACACCGCGCTCACGCTCAACGACTCGAAGTATCTCGGGACCGACGATCCGATCCTTGACGCCAGCCAGGGCATCGCGGCCGGCGACGACGTTACGGGCGTGCCGCCCCGGCTGTGGGTGGTCTCGCTCGACCGTGACGGACCCCTCGGCGGCGGGCTGTCCGCGAAGTACACGGCGGCGCGGCGCGTCAGTCTGACGGCGGACTGGTACACCGACGCCTACTGGACGGTGGACGCCTACGTCAGCTTCAGCGGCGAAGCGTTGAGCGACCTGTTCCGGTCGACGGAGTTCTCGATCGTCGCGAACAACCTGTTCGACACGCCCTATCTGTCCGCGGTCACCGAGAACGCGGCCTGGCTGGGCGCGCCCCGAACCATATCCATGACCGCGACCGTATCGTTCTGACGAAGATGGGGGCTGCCGGCTAGCCCAGGAGGCCGAGTCCGGCCAGCACGACGAGCCCCACGGCGACCGGCACGACGAAGCGCATCACCGGCCCCCAGGCGGCGGTGACCCGGAAGCGCCCCGCCCCCCGGTTCGTCTCCGCGCGGAACCGGTCGAACCCCCACGCGAAGGCGACGTAGAGGGAGATCGCGAGCCCGCCCACCGTGAGGAAGATGTTGCCCGACACGTAGTCGGCGAGTTCGAACAGGCCTCGGCCGCCGATCTGCACCGCGGCCCAGGGCCCGCCGCCGAGCGCGAGCGGAACCCCCGCGAGAAGGAGGACGCCGAGGACGGTCCACAGCGATTTCCGGCGGCTCCAGCCCAGCGAATCCATGGCGCTCGCCGTGAGGGCTTCGAGCAGCGCGAGGCACGACGTGAGCCCCGCGATGAACACGAAGAAGAAGAAGAACGCCGCGGCCACCTCACCCGCCGGCAGGCGGCCGAAGAGGCCCGCCATCGTGATGAAGAGGAGGCCCGCGCCCTGGTCCGGCTCCATGCCGAAGGCGAACAGGGCGGGGAACATGACGAACCCGGCGAGGACGGCGGCGATCGTGTCGCAGGCCACGATCGAGGCGGCGCTTCCGGGGATGTCGCTCCGGCGCGGATGCAGAAAGCTCCCGAACACGAACGCGCCCATCATCCCGACCCCGATGGAATAGAAGGCCTGCCCGAGCGCCGCGAGCCAGGTCTCCGGACCGATGGCCGAGAAGTCGGGCGCCAGGTACCAGCGGACGCCCTCCCACGCCCCGTCGAAGCGGAGCGAGACGATCCCGAGTCCGATGAGGAAGAAGAAGAGGATGGGAATCAGGAGTCGCGCCGCGCGCTCGATGCCCCGCCGCAATCCGCGCGTGATGATCAGCCCCGCCAGCACCATCACGGGGATCGTGTAGGCCAGCACCTCGCCCGGGCGCGCGGTGAAGGCCGCGAACGAATCCGCCGCGGCCTGCACGCTTCCGGCGTCGTAGCCCCCTCGGAAGGCGCGGACGAAGTAGGCCGCGATCCAGCCCATGATGAGCTGGTAGTAGGACATGATGAGGAACGCGGCGCCCACGCCGAGCCAGCCGATCGCGCGGAAGGGGCTTCGACCCGCGAGCTTGCGCATCCCGGCCAGCGGCGTCGCCTGCGCGCGGCGTCCGAGGCTGATCTCGGCCGTGAACAGCGGAATCCCGATCAGGACCGCGAGCAGCACGTAGATGAGGAGAAACGCGCCTCCCCCGTTCTCTCCCGCGAGGTAGGGAAACCTCCAGATATTGCCGAGTCCCACCGAGAAGCCGGTGGTGGCGAGGATGAAGCCCAGCGGGCTTCCCCAGCGTTCGCGGGTGTCGCGGGTTGCGTTCATTCCTGGCCCTTTGCCGGGGACTGCCGGGCACTGCCGCGGGCACTGCCCCGGGCACTGCCGGGCGCCGGCGCCGCTGCCGAGAGCGGGCGCGGCGGTTGCTCGCCCTCCGAGGCGTTCCCAGAGTAACCTGTCTGCGATCGAATGTGCGATGCCGGGACCGACCGCCGGGAAGGAGCGAAGTCTGAAATACGATCTTCCTACGCTGCGCGGGGACCTGTTCGGCGGCATCACGTCGGCGGTGATCGCCCTGCCGGTCTCGCTGGCCTTCGGCGTGGCCTCGGGGCTCGGGGCCGCCGCCGGCCTGTACGGGGCGATCGCGGTGGGCTTCTTCGCGTCCGTATTCGGCGGCAACCGGTTCCAGATCTCCGGTCCCACGCCGGCCATGACCGTCGCCATGGCGGTCATCGTGACGACGCACGCTTCGACGCTCGGCGAAGCCTTCACCGTCGTCGTGCTGGCGGGGCTGCTGCAGACCGCGCTCGGCCTGCTGCGGACGGGCCGGTTCGTCGTGTACACGCCGTACGCCGTGATCTCCGGGTTCATGTCCGGGATCGGCATCATCGTCATGTTGATCCAGATCCTGCCCTTCCTGGGCGCGCCCACGGCGGCGGGCGGTCCCATGGACGCGGTGCGGGCGCTCCCGGAAGCCGTGGCGAACCTGAACGGCGGCGCCCTGATCATCGGCGCGGCGACCCTCGCGCTGAGCATCTTCTGGCCGCAGCGGCTGTCCCGCCTGCTACCCGGCCCGCTCGTCGCCCTGGTCGCGGGGACCGCCCTGGGCATTTTCTGGCTCACCGATGTGCCAACCATCGGCGCCATCCCCACCGGCCTGCCGGAACTGCAGTTGAATCTGCCCTCCGCGAGCTTCCTCGCCCGCGCTTTCCATCCGGCGCTCGTCCTCGCCCTCCTCGGCTCCGTCGACAGCCTCCTCACTTCGCTCGTGGCCGACTCGCTGACCGGCACGCAGCACGACTCGAACCGCGAGCTCGTCGGCCAGGGGCTCGGGAACACGATCGCGGGACTCTTCGGCGGACTCCCCGGGGCGGGGGCCACGATGGGGACGGTCGTCAACATCCGCGCCGGCGGTCTCACGCGGATGTCCGGCGCCTTCCGCGCGATCCTCCTGCTGGGAGTGCTGCTGGGTCTGGGCCGCTACCTGGAGCCGATCCCCCATGCCGTGCTCGCGGGCATCCTGATCAAGGTCGGGTGGGACATCATCGACTGGCCCCTCTTGACCCACCTGCACCGCATTCGGCGCGACCACCTGTTCGTGCTGCTGCTCACGCTCGCGCTGACGGTGTTCGTCGACCTCGTGACGGCCGTGGCCATCGGCCTCATCGTCGCGGGCATGGCGCACGCGCGGCAGATAGAGAGCCTCGAACTCGACAACGTGCTCTCCGTGCCGCTGCTGGACCGCGTGTTCTTCGAGGGCGCCGCGGGCGCGGACACGGTGGACAAGTACTCGGCCCGGGTCGGCCTCGTCGCGCTCAGAGGCGCGTTCACCGTCGCGTCGTCCCACAAGCTCGTGAACGTGATCGGGAAGGACATCAAGGACCACGAGATCGTCATCTTCGACTTCTCCGAGGCCAAGTATCTCGACGACAGCGCCGCCATGGTCATCCGTCAACTGCTCGGCGTTGCCGAGAAGAGCCATACCCGGGTGATCGTGATGGCGGTGTCCGGCTCTGTCGAGAAGACGCTGAGCACGCTCGACATCCTCGCGGGGCTCCCCGAGGGCCACATCGTCGACACGATGGACGAGGCGCGCGAAGCGGCGCTTGCACTGTTGAGCCGCTGACGAGGAGGTTCGAGATGGGCAGGGTTATTCTGGCGGCAGCCGCTTTCGCCGGGCTGGCGGGCGCGGGCGACGGGATCGCGGGGCAGGACGTACCGCTCGCCGCGGACTTCCCCGAGGTATACCGCGTCGGTGGGTTCGACGCACCCGAGTGGGCAGAGTTCGCAGTTCCCCCGCACGTGCGCTTCGATGCGGCGGGCCGGCTCCACGCCATGGAGCCGTTACTGGGCTCCGGTTCCGTGGTCGTGATCGACACCGACGGCACCCTGGTTCGCGTCGTCGGCCGCCCGGGCGAGGGACCGGGTGAGTTCAGCCGGCCCACGGGGTTCGCGGTCTGGCCGGATGGGCGCATCGTCGTCGCCGACATGGGGCATCGCGCCTACCAGGTATTCGGTCCTGATGCCGAGTTCGAGCGGTTCGTGCGCGTGGGAAGCGGCAGCGATCCTCTGGGGGGCGCGGGCAACCTGAGCGCGGGGTTTCGAGCCGATCCGGTCGTGCGGCTGTCGCTCATCGCGCGGGGCGTCCCGTCGGGAGTCGGCGCGCTCACGAACCTGTTCGGTGAACTCTTCGGGGCGGAGGCGCCGAGGGAGGAGCGTGTCGACGACCGCGGGCTCGAGCGGCTGGATCTTCGCGGGGAGGCCCTATCCCGCGAGACGATTCTCGAGGGCTGGCGTCCGTCCGCCGGGGAGGCCGAGCCGCCGGACTTCTCCCTCGACGACCTGGCGGACGCGTCGGGTATCGTCGCCATGACGATGGGCGGCACGCGGTGGTTCGAACCCGAGCTCCTCTGGGATGTTCTCCCCGACGGCGGAATCGCATACTCGGATTCCACCGCCTACGACATCAAGGTGACGGATGGGGCCGGGCGGGTGACGCGGCTCCTGAGTCGAGATCTCCATCCGAAACCCGTCACGCGCCGGATCCGCGAGGCGGTCCGCGAGCGCCGGCTTCGGGATCTGTCGGAGGGGAGAGAGCTTGCCGCCGGCTACCGCGCGGGTGGCGGGGGCGAGTTGCCGGAACGCGAGCGGGACGCGATCACGGAGGCGCTACGTGCGGAAATCGAGGGTGGCGAGTTCTTCGAGGTGATCCCCGTCCTTTCGGCCCTGCGCGCAACGTGGGATGGCGCGCTGTGGGTGGAGCGGCACGGGGAGGAGCCGTGGGCCGAATCCGGCCCCATCGACGTGCTGCGCACGGACGGCGAGTACGTAGGGACGTTCGCGGCCGGCGCCTCGAAGATGCCGGATGCGTTCGGGCCGGACGGTCTCGTCGCCTTCGTTGAACTCGATGAACTCGACATCCCGAGCATCGTCGTGCGGAGGCTGCCCGTCGAGGTTCGGTGAGACGGGACGGGGCCGGGTCAGCGGGGCGGGCCGATCCCCACGGAAAGCGTGACGGCGCTGGCCGAGTATCCGTAGTCGAGCAGGACGTCGGGAATCTCCACCGTCCACTCGGTGAGCGACCGGGAGTAGGCGAGGCGCAGGTCCACGAGCCATTGGCGGTTCAGCGTCAGGCCGATGCCGATGGATGTCGGCCAGCGGGCGCGCTGCTCGCGCCGTTCGCCGGCCTCACCCGTCGCCGGGTCGACGCCGCCGGTCGCGAACTCGCTCCACATGCGGCGGATCCCGCCGAATACGTAGCCGTGTGTCGAGCCGGCTTCGGGACCGATTCCGAGGAGTACGCTGGTCCCGAGGCCGAACCGGTCGCGGAGATCCCATTCTCCGGGCCACACGTCGTGCGGTTCGCCGTTCGGGGTGGGTTCGATCGTCCCCTCGATCTTCCCCCGGCCGGCGAGCACCCCCTCGAACTCCAGGCCCGCGAGCAGGCCGCCGAGAACGCGCGTGCGCAGTCCGAGGGAAGGGTTGAGGGAGAGCGTCGCGCCCGAGGCCGTCGTCGCGCTCTCGCTCGATCCGCCGCCCGCCGTCACGCGCTTGGAGTGTTCCGCCGAGAGCCAGCCGGCTTCGGGCGCCAGCCGAAACAACACCTCGGACTGGGCCGCGGCCGGCCGTGCGGCCAGCAGGGCGAGGCCGATGACGAGAGTCGTGGGTGCGGCGAACCGGATCACTGCGGCGCCGGTCCGCCGGCCGTCGCGACCACGCCGCAGTTGGTGAGCAGACGCTGCGCGTCCGCCTTGCCGGAGTCGGAGGGCCCGAGCCGGTTCTCGCCCTGTTCCTCCTCGTCGTCGAGCCCGGCCACGAGCCCGATGTCGTGGTCCGCGACCCGCGAGGCGACGACGCGAATGTGCGTGTTGCCCGTGGCGGGATTGTCGAACACGCTCGCCGTGAGGACGTCGTGATGGGAGGCTCCGGTGAAGAGTTCCTGTACGACGCCGGACGTCTGCCGGCGACCCCGCACGAACCCGGCTTCGAGGTTGCCGTCCTCGATCGTGTAGTCCATGAGGTTCAACTGCGCGACCGCGCACCGGTAGGCGGTTTCCAGCCCCGACGGCGCGACGCCCTGGAAGGAGATGGGCGCGGTGGAGCAGCCCGCGAGCAGGAGCGCAAGGAGCGGAACGACACGGTGCGTGACTCGATTCATGGTTCCTCCATCTTCGCAGTCCGGGGCGTCAGGGGCCAGCGTGGCCTCCGCTTCTCCACACGACCGCCGCGCCCGCAGCGTCACTACCGGCCGGACGCTGGCCGGACGCTGGCCGGACGCCGGCCGGACGCTGGCGTGAGAAGCGGACCTCACATCAGTTTGGGGCGACGCGAGACTCACGCAAATCACGGGGGGATGAGATGTCCGAGATGAATCGTCGCGGTTTCATCGGCCGGGGGCTGAGCCTGGGCGCGGCAGCCGCCGTCGCGGGCGCGGTGCCGGCGCGAGCTTCGGCCCGAGTGGGGCCTCCGCCGCTGGCCTCGAGCGGACGGGCGCAGACGCCGATGATGATCACCAGCCATACGAACGACACGGGCCGCCGGGCGGCCGGTGCGGCGTGGCAGATCCTGTCGGGCGGCGGCACGGCGATGGACGCGGTCGAGCGCGGCGCGAACATCATCGAGCTCGACCCCGATGAGACCAGCGTCGGCTGGGGCGGCTTGCCGAATGCCGAGGGCGTCGTGCAACTCGACGCGTCCGTCATGGATGGAGCGACGTACAACGCCGGTTCGGTCGCGGGCATCGAGGGGATCCGCACCCCCGCGTCGGTGGCCCGGCTCGTGATGGAGCGCACGGACCACGTCATGCTGATCGGCGACTACGCGCAGCGCTTCGCGGTCGGCTTCGGCTTCGAGGTCCAGGAGCTGATGACGCCGAAGTCGCGCGAGATCTGGCTCCGCTGGCGCGAGCGGCTGTCCGACACGGACGACTGGGGTCCCCCCGACCACCTGCGGCGGCCGCGCGGCGGCTCCGGCGACGGCGGTTCCGGCGACGGCGGTTCCGGCGACGGCGGCTCCGGCGACGGCGGGCCGGACGAGGCCGAGCAGTGGGCGGAACTCCTCGATCTGCCGGGCCGCGACGGCCCCGACCGCGACTACGTCCTGGCCGAAGCGCTCCTCCACCGCTACGGGACGACGAACGTGCTCGCGGTCGACGCGCAGGGGAACGTCTCGGGCATCACGACGACGAGCGGGCTCGCCTGGAAGGTCCCGGGCCGCGTGGGCGACTCGCCGATCATCGGCGCCGGGCTCTACGTGGACAACGACATCGGCGCCGCCGCCGTGACGGGACGGGGCGAGGACGTGATCAAGTCGTGCGCCGGGTACTATGTCGTCTCGCGGATGGGCGCGGGGCGCACGCCTCAGCAGGCCTGCGAGGACGCGGTCGCGATGATCCGGCACAAGTACCGCAACGTGAATCCGGACTTCATCCCGTCGGAGAAGTTCGTCGCGATCAACAAGGACGGCGACTACGGCTGCGCGTGGATGCCCTTCCGCGACACGCCCCCCCGCATGACGGTGGCGAACGCGGACGGGATCCAGACGTACGAGGGGGTGAGCGTCGCCGACTGACGAGGCGCCCGACCCGGACTGCGCGTCCGCCGTGTCCGCCGCATCCGCCGAGTCGGCCGTGTCCGCCGCATCCGCCTCGCCCGAAGCGACGGTGATCGTCAGGGAAGCGGGCCCCGAGGACGTCGGCCGCCTCGCGCCGCTGTTCGACGGATATCGCCGGTTCTACCGGCAGCCGGCGGACCTGGAGGGCGGAAGCCGGTTCCTGGCCGAGCGCCTCGGGGCCGGCGAGTCGCGCGTCTTCGTGGCGGAGACCGTGGACGGCCGGCCGCTGGGGTTCGTGCAGTTGTTCCCGTCCTTCTCCTCCGTGTCGATGAGACGGCTCTGGATCCTCAACGACCTCTTCGTCGCGCCGGACGCACGCCGGTCAGGGGTCGCGCGCGTCCTCATGAACCGCGCGCGGGAACTCGCGGTCGAAACCGGCGCCAAGGGTCTCATCCTCGAGACCGAATCGCACAACGCGCCCGCGAAGCGGCTGTACGAGGAGCTGGGCTGGACGCTCGACGGCGCCGACCACTACGAGTTGCTGGTGTGAGAGTCGTGCTGCTGCCCGCGCTTGCGGCCTTCGCGTGCGCCGCGGGATCGGCGCACGGCCCCGCGGATGCGGATGAGAGACCCGCCGGCGATGGATCGGGCCGGGAACTGCGACTGTCCCTCTCGACGGGCGCTGAGGCGCCGACCGCCGCCACGCCCGTCGTCCTCGAGCTGACCGGCACGAACGACGGCCAGGCCGCGCTCGTCCTCGACTTTCCCGACGGCCAGCGCTTCGACTTCGAGGTGATCTCGGAGGATGGAGCCGTCGTCTGGCGCTGGGCGGAGGGCCGATTCTTCGCCCAGGTGCTGGGGCGCGAGACGCTCGAACCCGGCGC
The DNA here is from genome assembly GCA_009838765.1 of Gemmatimonadales bacterium. Taxonomy (GTDB): domain Bacteria; phylum Gemmatimonadota; class Gemmatimonadetes; order Palauibacterales; family Palauibacteraceae; genus Palauibacter; species Palauibacter ramosifaciens. The sequence continues at coordinate 9,498 of VXQX01000013.1, read as the reverse complement.
CTCGCAGCATTGGACCGGAAGAATCGAAGCCGGCTTGCCGGCCGGCGTCTACCGCGTCCTCGCCACGCTCACCACGGTGGAGCCTCGAACCGTCGAGGCCACCCTCACCGTCCTTCCACGGAGCTAGTGCCGTGTCCCTGAATCGTCCTGAAGCCCTCGAGCCCGACCTTCTCGGGGCCGTCTCCTTCGACGCGGGGTGGTCCCTGCTCGAACGCTTCTCCACCCTCGTCCGGGAATCGGGAAGCGAGGACGAGCACCTCGCGGCCGAGTACATCGGCGCCGAACTGAGCCGCATGGGCGTGCCGTTCGAGATGCACGAGCCCGATCTCTACCTCTCCCTTCCCCGCGAGTCATCGGTGGAATGCCGCGGCGGGTCGATGCGGGCCAAGCCGCCGTCCTTCGCGGTCCCGACGCCGGCGGGCGGGCTCGAAGGGGAACTTGTCTACGTTCCGGCCGCGGCGGCGACCGGACAGCGAGATCTGTTCGCCAGACGGCTCGGCGAAGACCTGCCCGACGTGGCCGGCAAGATCGTGCTCAGCGATGGATTCGCGATGCCGGGCATGGTTTCCGCCTTCGAGGCGGCGGGGGCGGCGGGGCAGATCTTCATCAATCCCGGACGGAACATCCACTGGGGGATCTGCACGTCGATCTGGGGCACGCCGACGACCCGGAACCTCGCCTCGAAGCCCGCAACGCCCGTGGTCGCGGTCAACCGCCCCGACGGAGAGCGGCTGAAGGAAGCGGTGGGCGAATCCGTGCGGCTGGAGGTCCGGCTGGAGGAGGGCTGGTATCCGTGCAAGCTTCCCGTGGCGAAGATCGCCGGCGCTTCGGAGGAGTTCATGCTGGTGCACGGGCACTACGACTCGTGGGACGTCGGGATCGGCGACAACGCGGTCGGCGACGCGACGCTGCTCGAACTCGCCCGGATCTTCCACGGGGAGGCGGGGCGGCTGCGGCGCTCGCTGCGCATCGCCTGGTGGCCGGCGCACTCGACCGGGCGCTACGGGGGCTCCACCTGGTATGCCGATACGCACGCGCTGGAGCTTCGCCGCCGCTGCGTGGGCGCGATCAACATCGACTCTCCGGGCTGCTGGCACGCGACGGAGTACGACGACGTGATGTGGATGGCCGAGGCGGGGCCGCTGTGCGCCGGCGCGATCGAGGACGTGACGGGAAAGACCGCGAAGCGGCTGCGGCCGCTCAGGGCCGGCGACTATTCCTTCAATCAGATCGGGCTCACGTCGTTCTACATGCTGCTCTCGAACATCCCGGCAGATGAACGCGCGGCGCTCGGCTTCTATCCCACGGGCGGCTGCGGCGGCAACATCGCGTGGCACACGGAAGACGACGTCATGGCCGTCGCGGAACGGGAGAACCTCGAGCGCGACCTCGGCGTCTACGTCGCCTCGATCGCGCGCGTGCTCAACTCGCGCATCCTGCCGTACGACTTCCGCGAGACGGTCATGGAACTGGCGGGGTTCGTGGACGGGTACGTGGAGGCCGCCGGGGAGCGGCTCGACCTCGGTCCGGTCCGTGCCGAACTCGAAGCGCTGGGCGCCGCGCTGGAGGAGCTGTACGCCACGCTCGAGGGAGGGCGCCCGGACGTGGCGGCGGCCGCCGCCGTGAACGGCTTGTTCCTCGAGTTGTCCCGCATCCTGGTGCCGATCGGCTACGCGGAGGGCGGGCCGTTCGACCACGATGCGGCGTTGCCCCGGACGCCGATCCCGCGGCTGGCCCGGGTGGCCGAGCTGCCCGGCCTCGCCGAAGCCGGCTCCGACATGCTGCCCTTCCTGGTCAACGAAGTGCGCCGCGAGGCGAACCACGTCGCGAACGGGTTCCACGAAGCCGCCCGGGCGGTGGGACGCGTGCTGGCGCAGTTGACGGCCTCGGCGCCGGCGGGCTGACGACGGTGCCACGCGCGGCGTTGGCAGCGGTGCGTGCGGCTGCCGTGGCGCTGACGGCGGCGCTGGCCGGCCTCTCCTGGGCCGCGCCGGTGGCGGCGCAGACGACGGACACGGTGTTCGTCCGGCTGGGCGCCGACGGCGCGGCCCACGTGCGACAGCGCCTCCTTCCGGAGGGCGGCGCGGTGCAGGCCTTCGCCATCCGGATCGAGCACCAGATGCTCTCCCTGCCCGACGCCGATGCCGCGCTGACCCCGGTCGACGGAGCGTACCGCATCGATGCGGTCTCCGACGCGCCGGTCACCATCTCCTATACGGTCCGGAATCCGGTGCGCGGACGGCTGGACCGGATCCCCCTCTTCGTCGCCGGCCGGGAGGCCGAACAGACGGTGGTGGAGGAGGTCACGGCTCCGTGGCTGATCCGACTGGAGGGGGATCCGGACGTGCTCGATGCGCTGGACCTGTCGACCACGCTGCCGCGCTTCGTCCGGGCCGGCGACGACGTCGTGACCGCCACCCTGTCGAGCGTGCCGGGACTTCTCCGACTGTCCCGCGGGGGCGCGCTCTCGTTCGCGCGCATCGCCGACGCCATGGTCCTCGCGCTGCTGCTGGCCGGCGCGATCTGGACGTGGCGGAACGCGCGAGTCCGCCGCGACGGCGCCGGGGCCGCCCCATGACGATCATCCTGATCGCGGCGGGCTTCTTCGCCCTCGGCCTCACCGTCGTCTTCCTCTTCCGGAACGCGATCCGCGCTGACGACGAGCTGGACCGCCGCTGGGCCGAGGTCGTCGCCCACCGCTCCACGGACGGCCCCCCGCGCGGCCCCCCGCCGTCCGCGCCCGACGAGCCTGCCGAGATCGCCGAAACCGCCGAGACCGCCGAGCCGACATGAGCAGCGTCTTCTTCGTCGTGCTCGGCATCTACGTGGCGATCATCATGGGTATCGCGATCTGGAGCTACTTCCGGACCGAGACCGAGGTCGACTTCCTCGCCGCCGGGCGCTCGATCGGCCCCATCGTCGGCGGCGCGGTCCTCGCCGCCACCCAGATCTCCGCCGGCACCTTCGTCGGCACCGCCGGCCGCCACTACCTGGCCGGCGTCTCCTGGGTCTTCCCGTGGCTCGGCCTGTGGACGGGGTGGCTCGTGTGCGCCTTCTTCGTCGCGCCGAAGCTGCGGCGGCTCGGCGCGCTCACCGTCCCCGACTACATCTCCGCCCGCTACGGGAGCGCGAAGGCGGGAGCGCTCGCGGGCGTCCTCATCGTCGTGGCCTACACCATCTATCTCGTGGCGCAGTTCCAGGCGGGGGGCGAGATCGCGGAGGTCGTGTTCGGGATCCGCCCGCTCACGGCGATGCTGATCATCGTGGCCTCCACCGCGCTCTACACGCTCCTCGGCGGGGTCCGGTCGAGTTCCTACATCGATTTCCTGCAGACGCTGATCATGGTCGCGGCGCTGATCGTCGCGGTTCCCGTCCTCCTCAACCAGGTCGGCGGCGGCAGCCCTCTCGCGGCCGTCGAGCGGTCGCTCGACTTCCTCGACACGCTCGACGACCGTCTCGTGGGCTGGTACTACTCGCCGCGCGAACTCCTCGCCTTCGCGATCGCGTTCGGGCTCTCGATCGCGGCGGCGCCCTACGAACTCACCCGCTTCTACTCGATGCGCGACGAGCGCACGGTGCGGAAGGCGATCTTCGTGGCGATCGGTTTCCAGGTGATCATCGCCACCAGCATCATGTCGATCGGCATGCTGATGCGGGTGCTGTTCCCGAACCTGCCCTCCCAGGATCAGGCCACCGCCATCATGGCGCTGCACGTGCTGCCGCCCGTGGTCGGCGCGCTGCTGCTCGTCGCCATGCTGTCGGCGATCATGTCGACCGTGAACTCGATCCTCCTCGTCACCGGCGCGGGCGTCGCCCACGACCTGTACGGCAAGTTCATCCGGCCCGACGCAAGCCAGAAGCACCTCGTGAACGCGAACCGGGTGGCGATCGTCGTCCTCGCGATCATCCCCCTCTTCTTCGCGCTCCAGAAGCTGGGGGATGTGCAGGGCATCGTCCTCGAGCAGGCGAAGTTCATCGCCTCCTTCTTCTTCGTCCCCATCGTCATCGGCCTCAACTGGCGCCGCGGGACGGCGAAGGGCGCGGTCGCCTCCATGATCGGGGGCTTCCTCGCCTGCCTTGTGTGGACGCTCTGGTTCCAGGAACACTACTTCCCTCTGTACGGGATCGACTCCGTCGAACTGGGTGTCGGCGCGAGCCTCATCCTCTTCATCATGGTTTCGCTGATGACGAAACCGAATCCCGGCCAGACGCTGGAGCCGTTCTTCGGAGAAAAGTGACCGGCGAACCGCCACCCGCGGGTGCGCCAGCCACGCGGGTCCGCCAACAACCATACGGAGACCTGGAATGTCTGACGTACTGAACCGCCTCGTGGAGGAGTTGAACGCGGGTACGGTCCGGGTGGTGGATCTCACGGTCCCTCTCGGCCCGGATACGGTCGTCATCGATCTCCCTCCGATGTTCGCGCCGTCGAAGGGGGTGACGATCGACGAGATATCGAGGTATGACGACGACGGACCGGCCTGGTACTGGAACAACCTCACGCTCGGCGAGCACACGGGGACGCACTTCGACGCCCCGGTCCACTGGGTGACGGGCAGGGATGTGCCCAACGGCACGACGGACACGATCCCGCCGCGGAAGTTCGTCGGACCGGCGTGCGTCATCGACGCGGAGGCGGAGGTCCGCGCGGATCCCGACTTTCTGCTCACGCCCGCCGCGCTCGAGGCGTGGGAGGTGGAGCACGGAAGGGTGCCCGAGGGCGCCTGGGTGTTCCTGCGCACCGGGTGGAGCCGGAGGGAAGGGAACGAGGCGTTTCTGAACGTGTCGGAAGACGGCCCGCACTCGCCGGGCTTCCACCAGGAGACTTCGGCGCTGCTGGCCCACGACCGCGCGGTGCTCGGCGTCGGAGTGGAGACGGTCGGCACCGATGCGGGCCAGGCGGGAGGCTTCGATCCTCCGTTCCCGAACCACGGGATCATGCACGGAGCGGGAAGGTTCGGCCTCGCGAGCCTGTGCAACCTCGACCGGCTTCCCCCGACGGGGGCCGTGGCGATCGCGGCGCCGCTCAAGATCGTGGATGGGAGCGGGAGCCCGCTGCGCGTGATCGCGCTGGCCCCGGCGTAGCGGACAGGGAGGGAGCACGGATGGAAGTCGCCGAGCGGCAGCGATCCGCCTACCGCAAAGTCCTGAAGGCGCTGGACGAGGCGATCTTCTGCCTGGAACGGGAGTCCCCGGACGAACCGGAAGACGTCGGCGCGGAACAGCAGGGGACCTTCCGACTCGGGGAAGCGGGCGGAATCGCGTTCTCCAGCCGCTTCGCGGGGGCCGACGCCGGAGCCCTCTGCGACGACATCTCCGACGCGGTCGAGGCGGACGATCTGGACCGGGTCCGTCGAATCCGGAGCTTCGTTGAATCGAGGCTGCGATCGGGTGACGTCGCCGCCGACGCGTCGGCGGAAGGTGCCGCCGACTGGGATGCGGGCTACCTGCAGCTCCTCGCCGTGCTGAACGAGTCGCGGCGCGCCCGCGAGGAAGGCGACGCGCATCGATACTGGATCATGGCGGGCTTCCTCGCCGGCCTTCTTCAGCGGGATCGGGAGCCGGGGCGGCACGAGCACGGATTGCTGCGCGACGCGGTCATCGCCGCCTGCAACGAGGGGTGGGGAGAGACCCTGTGGATGGAGTGGGAGGCGATCCGGGACGAATGGCTGGCCGGAGACTCGCCGGCGGCTCCCCGGGACCCGGACCTGCTCCTCAGGTGGCTGGGTCTGCGGCTGGCCGCGGCAGAGTCGATGGCGGACTCGCTCGTTTCCGGCTCGGTCGGCCGGCCGGACGACGACCGAAGCGAGGGGGAGTCGGATGATGGGGCGCGCTTCCTGCGCTGCGAACGCTCGACGCGCCGCGCGCAGAACTTCGGCGTCAGAATCTCGCGCGGCGCCGCGGACGAGCTGCGGCGGTCCGCGAGCTAGCGTCCCGGGCTCTGGCCGAAGGTCGGAATTGGGCGAAGGTTCAGGGGTCGGCGGAGAGCCGGACCAGGTACTCGGAACGCGAGGAGGGTTCAGTGGCGGGTAACGGAACTTCAGGCAAGGCCGTCAACGTGGTGTCGATTCTGCTCGCGCTGCTCTTCCTTCTGAACGGCGGGATGAAGATCGCCGGGATGATGGTCGACCAGTTTGCGGTGTGGGGCTATCCGGCTTGGTTCCAGTACCTGATCGGCGTCGCGGAGGCGCTGGCGGGGGTCGGATTCCTGAGGCGGCCGACGCGGTTCCTGGCGGCGGTCATCGTCGTCCCGATCATGGCGGGCGCGATCTACACGCTCGTGAGGGCGGGGACGGCGCCGCAGGCCGCGATGCCCGCCGTGGCGCTGCTGCTCGGGCTCTTCGTAGCGAAGAAGTCGCGCTAGACTGGCGCTCGGTCAGCCGCCGTCGGCGGTCTCCAGCAACTGGTCGCCGACGAGACGGACCACGCGAACGCGCTGGATGTCGAGTTCGTCTCGATCGATGTAGGCCAGCAGGCCGTCCGGCCCGAACGCGGCCGGGATGCGAACCCCGTCGGGGGCGATCGTGCCGAGGTACTGCCCGTCCGCCGTGAGGATGTCCGTGGGACCGGGTTCTCCCCCCAGGACGGAGCGCTGGACCCAGATGCGGTCGCTCCGGTCCACGGCCAGCCTTGAGATGACGGGCACCTCCTCCGGAAACACCATGTCCTCGACCCGGCCTTCCCGCATGCGGCGCATCGCCTCCGGATCGGGACCACTCGGCCTTCCGGAGCCGGCGGCTCCGCTGATCGAGATCGTCCGGGTCATGAAGACGGCGCCCCCGCCGCCTCCGCTCCCGCCGTCCGCCAGGGCGGCGAGCTGGCGCTCGCGCTCCGAGTCCCGGATCTCGTCGGTGACCGCGACGGGAGGGATGGGCCGCTCGAGCGTCCCCGTCACCTGTCCCGAGGCATCGAGGATCTTGATTCGATAACCGACGGAATCGGCGAGGGCGACGCGGCCATCCCGGAGCACGCCGAAGCTCAGGGGGAGGGGAAACGCCTCCATCCGGGACATGATCATTCGGATATTCCCGGTCTGCGTCTCCGTGTCTTCGACGGGCGGTCCGGCCCAGGCCAGGTGGAACTCCTCCTGCGTGCCGTCGAGGCGGAACCGGCCGATGGGCCGGCCTTCGGGCTCCTCTTCCTCCTCACCTCGCATGAGCGCGGTGAGTGACCGGCTCGCGAATCCCGCGGAGAGGAGGCTGTGGTCCGGCATGGCGTACATCTGCGGACCGGGCATCCCGGTCTCGAAGGTGAACCCGGCTTCCTGGAGCGATTCGCCATCGCGGTTGAAGACCTCTACGCCGCGACCCATATCGTTGACGGCGATCCGCCCGTCGCCGAGCACCGCCAGTCCGACGGGCTGGTTGAGTTCCCCGGGGCCCTCGCCCTTGTTCGAGATCGTCCGCACGAACTCTCCGCTCGGGCCGACGACGACGACATGGCCGGCGTCATTGTCGAGGATGAAGAGCGAACCGTCCCCGTCGAAGGCGACGCCCGCGACGCGGCCGAACATCTCCCACGCGGCCCCGTCCATCACGCCGACGGTGAACACCTCCTCCACGCCGGGTGCGAGGGCGATGTCGGGGCTGTCGAGTCCCGCGGCGCCCGCGCCGGCGTCCCCCCCGCAGCCGACGGCCGCAAACGGAAGGGCGACGGCGGCAAACGGGCGGGCGACGGCCGCAAACGGGCGGGCGAGCGGGACGAACAAAGGCGTACGGCACGGACGGCAAGGCAGCTTGCGCATGAGGTTTTCCCCGGTTGAAGCGGGCGACAGGCCGGTCACCGCATGCGACAGTGCAGACCGGGGCGACGGTTGCCCGCCGCGCGCGTTTGCGCCCGTCCTTATGGAGCGCCCGTCTTTATGGAGCGCCCTCCAGTTGCTCGTCCGCCATGAGCCGGACGACCACGACCCGCTGGATGTCGAGGTCGTCGCGCTCCACGTAAGCGAGCAGTCCACCCGGACCGAAGGCTCTGGGGATTCTCAGGCCGTCCGTGGGGAGCGAGCCGAAGTACCGCCCGTCGGCGCTCAGGATGTCGATCGTACCGGTCTCTCCGGGGAGGGCCGACCGCTGCACCCAGATGCGGTCGCTCCAGTCCACGGCGAGATTTCTGATCACCGGCATCTCCTCCGGGAACGCCAGGTCCTGGATCTGGTCTTCGCGCATCTTCCGCAGGGCTTCCTGCATCGCCTCCGATTCCAGGGGGTTCCCGCCGCCACCCGCCCCGGCCGCTGCCGTGATGCTCAAGGTCATGATGCCGCCGCCTCCGCCGCCTCCGCCGGACTCGAGGCTGGCGAGACGGCGTTCACGCTCGGCCGCCTCGATCGCGGGCGTCACGGCCACCGGCGGCACCGGGCGCTCGAGCGTCGACCCGAGGCCCCCCGACGCATCGAGCAGCTTCACGCGGTAGCCGACCGAGTCGGCGATCGCGACGCGGCCGTCACGGAGCACGCCCAGCGCCAGCGGCAGCGGAAAGGCCTCGCCGGCCTCCATCTGTATACGGATGTTCCCCGTCTCCGCTTCGTCGGTTCGGGTTTCGCGCGGCGGCGGTGACCAGGCCTCATGGAAGAGGTCCGTGCTTCCGTCGAGCCGGAAGCGCGTGATCGGACGGCCCTCTTCACGGTCCAGGCCCCCTTCCGGCGAGAAGCTCACGAGGCGGGCGGGTGCGATGAGGCTGTGATCGGGCATGGCGCGGAGTCGCCCCGACGGCGTGGCTCCCTCCGGATCGATCCGGACGTCCTGGAGGAACTCTCCCTCGCGGTCGAAGAGCGCGATGCCCCGGTTCCCCATGTCGCGCACCCCGATCCGTCCGTCGCCAAACACGATGAGGCTGGTGGGGAAGCGGAGCTCGCCGGGTCCTTCTCCCTTGTTGGCGATGGTGCGGACGAACGCTCCCGCGGGATCGATCACGACCACGTGCCCGGCATCGCTGTCGAGGATGAGGAGAGTGCCATCCGCGTCGAATGCGACATCCGCGACCCGGCCGAACATCTCCCACTCCGCTCCGTCCAGCACACCGACCGCGTAGAGCGTGTCCGTCGCGGGAGAGATCGTGATGTCGGGGCTGTCGAGCCCGCGGGCGGCGGATCCGCCGTCTCCACCGCAGGCCGCGGCCGACAGGAGAACTGGAGCGAAGAGGGCACGGGCGGCATGGCTGTGCGAGCGGCGCATCGAGTTCTGCTCCTTGCGCAGGGGGAAAATCACCAGGGTTTGACTATGAAGTTAGTTGAAGCACGTTCCCGCGGGAACGTCTCGGGGTCCCGTACGCGTCGCGGCGTTGAGACCGCGGCGAGATCGGGTTGAGATCGGGCTGAGATCGTGGCGGGATCGGGCTGAGACCGCGGCGAGATCGGTCGGAGGTCGTGGCGCGGTCGGGCGTTGAGACCGCGTTGAGACTAAGCCCGAATATTTACCGAAGATCGGGGATATGAACCCGGAGTCGCAAAACGGTGCCGGCTCCCCCGCTCGCGTCCGCCCGCGCGCGGGCCCCCTGAACCCT
>VXQX01000081.1 GCA_009838765.1 Gemmatimonadales bacterium | reverse complement strand
CGCCTGGGTGGACGCGGGAGGGGGGCTCCGCGTGGGGCCCCGGAGCGCGGGCGCGGACCCGGGCCCCATCTGCTACGGGCGAGGCGGGACCGAGCCGACGATCACGGACGCCAACCTCGTACTCGGCCGGCTGAACCCCGGCTACTTCCTGGGCGGCGAGATGCCGCTCGACGTGGACGCGGCCGCGGCGGGGATCCGGGAGCGGTGCGCCGAGCCGCTCGGGCTGGACCCGGTCGAGGCGGCGAACGGGATCATCGAGATCGCGAACGCGACGATGATCAACGCGCTGCGGCTCGTGACCGTGCGCCGGGGCAACGATCCGCGCGAGCTGACGATGGTCGCCTTCGGCGGGGCCGGGCCGCTGCACGCGAACCGCCTGTGCATGGACATGCAGATTCCGACGCTCGTGGTGCCGCCGAGCCCGGGGACGGCGTCCGCCCTCGGTCTCCTCGTCACGGACCTGCGGCACGAATTCTCCCGCACGCGGATCACGGCCGCCGCTGAGGCGGACGCTGCGGCCGACGCTGAGCGGATCCGGTCGCTCTTCGAGACGATGGAGGAGGAGGGGCGGCGCACGCTCCGGCGCGAAGGCGTGGCCCCGGAGGAGATGGAGTTCCGGCGCGGCATCGAGATGCGGTATGCCGGCCAGTCGTCGGAGGTGCCCGTGGCGTTGCAGCGGGAGGGGATGGGCGAAGAGTCGGACGCAGGGTTGGACGCCCACGCGCTGGCCGACGCAGTGCGCCGCTTCCATGTCGAGCACGAGCGGGCTTACGGACACGGCTACCCCGAGCAGCCCGTCGAACTCGTGAACTTCACGGTCACGGCCATCGGCAGAATCGCGCGGCCCCGGCTTCCGATGATCGAAGCGAACGGAAAGGGGGTCGCGGACGCCCGACGCGGGACGAGGCGGGTTTTCTTCGCCGACGGCGGCGGCTTCGTCGAGACCGCGATCTACGACCGGGCGCAACTGCGGGCGGCCCACGTCGTCGCCGGCCCGGCCGTCATCGAGGAGGTCGACTCCACCACGCTCGTCCACGCGGGATATCGCGCAACTGTGGACGAGTTCGGCAATCTCCTGATTGCTCCGGGAGGCGCCGCGTGAGCGGGCGCGACCGGCGCGAAGGTCGACCCGACGGTGTCGCGGGGGATCCGATGGCCGGGGACCATCCGGACCCGGCAAGCCCGGATCCGGCCCGCATGGACCGGATCGCGCTCCCGCGCCTCAACCCGTGGCTCGCGCTCCTCATCCTCGTCCTCCTGGGCTTCGGTTACATCGGGCTCTGGGGCTGGCTGCTGGGCGGCGGGCCATGACGGAGGGGATGCAGCTTTCGTGGTGGCTCATCGGAGCCTACCTCGCCCTCATGCTGGGGGTCGGCGTCTGGTTCCGGCGGCGAGTGCGCTCCGTCGAGGACATGGCGGTGGCGGGGCGCCACTCGGGCGTGTGGCTCATCGCCTTCTCCGTCGCGGCCACCTGGATCAACGGGACGACGCTGATCGGGATCTCGGCGCTCGGCGCGGACTTCGGCCTCGACGCGTACTGGAGCGGCGGATCCTTCATGCTGGGGACGATCTGGATCGCGTACTTCATCATCCCGCGGCTGTGGGAGACAGGCGTCATCACGATCCCGGAACTCTTCGGCCGCTGCTTCGGCCCTCGGCACCGGATCGTCTCGCTCGTTCTCGTCATCCTCCGGGACATGGGCGTCACGGCGGGGACCATCGGCGCGCTGACGCTCGTCACCACGGCGGTGCTCGGCATCTCCGTGGCCGAATCGCTCCTTCTGTGGCTCGGCGTCACGTCCGTCTATGTGTTCCTGGGCGGCATGTGGGCGGTGATGGCGACCGACGCGATCCAGTTCTTCATCATCCTCGCCGGCTCGATCGCGGTGCTCGTGGCGGGGCTGGCCGCGGCCGGAGGCCTCGGCGAGTTGAGCGCCGGCCTCGATCCGGCGCTGATCGACATCTTCGGGCGGGCGGGCGTCACCCAGGTCCTCGCCTGGATCGTCATCGGCCTCGCGATCACGGGCGCGTACCAGGGACTCATCCAGCGGGGCTTCGCGGCCAGGAGCGCGGACATCGCCCGGCGGGGGTTCCTGTACGGCGGGGTCATCGCCTCGATCTGGTACATGACGCCGCCTCTCATCGGGATCGTCGCCCGCACGATGTACGGGCCGGGCCTCGCGGCGGAGGACGCCTTCGTCACGCTCGCCTTCGGGGCGGCCGGGAACGAACTCGCGAGCCTCGTCGTCGTGTGCGTGCTCGCGGCGAGCATGTCGACGCTCTCCAGCACGATCAACACGATCGCCTCCAACTTCACGCTCGACCTGTACGCGCGCTTCATCGCCCCCACGGCGAGCACCGTCCGGCAGCTCTGGGTGTACCGCCTCAACGTCCTCCTCGTCGGGGCGCTTGCCGCCGTACTCTACCTGGCGCTTCCCCTCCTCATCGAACTGTTCTGGATCGGGGGACGGATCATGGGGGCGTCCGTCGCCCCCGCGCTGGTCGGGATCGTCCTCTTTCCCTCGCTTCGGCAGGCGCCGCGGACGGTGATGGCGGCCATGCTCATCGGCGCCGCGGTGCAGGCGGTGTGGCAGACGTTCGGGGCGATCCGCGAGGTGGGGGCCGTCGTCATCATCTGGCAACTCGACCCGATCCTGGTCGGACTGCCGCTCACGATCCTGATTATGTGGATCGGGGCGCGTCTCGAGACTCGAAACGGGGGCCGAAATGCCGCAGCCTGAGAGCCGGACCGAGGGTGCCGTGGATCCCGTCCTGTTTGAGGTGATCCGGAACGCGCTCGTCGAGGCGACGGAGGAGATGTCGGTCACGCTCCAGCGCACCGCCTATTCGACGAACATCAAGACGCGGCTCGACTATTCGTGCGCCTTCGTGGACGCGGACGGGCGGATGATCGCGCAGGCGTTCTGCCAGCCCGCGCACCTGGTGACGATCGGGCGCCTCGTCCCGCGCGCGGTGGCCGAGTACGAGGCGGAGCACGGCGAGGGGTCGCTCGGCCCTGGAGACGGGCTGCTGGTCAACGATCCGCACCGGCAGGCGAGCCACCTCAACGACGTTTTTCTCATCACCCCCTTCTTCCACGAAGGGGAAGTCGCGGGATACGTCGCCAACTGCTGCCACCACGTGGATGTGGGCGGCGGGGCGCCCGCGAGCGTCGGCGCGTTCCGCGAGATCTACCAGGAGGGGATCATCCTTCCCGTGGTGAAGCTCTTCCACGGCGGCGACCTCGTGGACGATGTGCTGAAGCTCATGCTCGCCAACGTGCGCGCGAAGAAGGAGGTGGCGGGCGATCTGCGCGCGCAGCACGCGGCGAACGAGATCGGACTGCGTCGGCTGTCCGCGCTGTGGGAGCGCTACGGCGCCGACCTGCTGGGTTCGTACATGAATCGGATGATCGAGTACAGCGAGCGGCGGCTGCGGGCGGAACTGGCGGAGCTTCCGCGGGGAGAGTTTGCGGCGGAGGGGTGCCTCGATGATGACGGGATCACCGGGGAGCCGGTCCGTCTGAAGGTCCGGATCCGGTTCGACGGCGCGACGGCGCGCTTCGACTTCACGGGGACGGACCCGCAGCGCGCGGCGCCGATGAACTGCAACCTGACGCAGTGCTTCACCGCCTGCGTCTACGTGCTCAAGTGCCTGGTCGACCCCGACATCCCGCTGAACGAGGGCTTCTACCGTCCCATCGAGGTGGTTGCACCGGAGGGGTCGGCCGTGAACGTCCGGCCGCCGGCCGGAGTCGTCGGCGGGTGGGAGGTCGCGATGCGGCTTTGCGACATCATGTTCCGGGCGCTTGCGGATCCCATGCCGGAACGGGTCCCCGCGGGAACGAAGGGGATGATCTGCCACGTGGGGTTCGGGGGCGAGGATCCGGCGACCGGGGAGTACTACTGTTTCCTGGAGACGCTCGCGGGCGGCTACGGCGGGCGGCACGACGCCGACGGCCCGGACGCGGTCCAGACCCATATCCAGAACACACAGAACGCGCCGATCGAGGAGACCGAACTCAACTATCCGGTGCGCATCCACGAGTACAGCCTGGTTCCGGACTCCGAGGGGGCGGGCCGGCAGCGGGGCGGCCTCGCGCTCTGCCGGGAGTACGAGTTCGTGGGGCACGAGCCGACGTTCACGACGCTGGCGGACCGCGCGCGGTTCCCGGCCCACGGCCTGCACGGGGGAGACGACGGGAAGGTCGCGAGCTACGGACGGATCTCGGGCGGCGAAGCGCGGGAGCTGGGCTCGAAGGCGACGGTGCAGTTGGCCACGGGAGACCGGGTGCGGATCGAGACGGCGGGCGGTGGCGGGTTCGGGCCGGCGCACGAACGGGATCCGGAGGCCGTGCTCCGGGACGTGCGCGAAGGCAAGATCTCGCGAGCCCGGGCGCGGAAGGCATACGGCGTGGCCATCCGGTCGACCCGGTCGGGCGAATGGGCCGTCGACCTCGCCGAGACCGAGCGGTTGCGGGGGTGAGCGGGACGACGACTCCGGGGTCGAAAACCGCCGATGCGGTCGTGATCGGGGGTGGGGTCATGGGCGCCAGCGCGGCGCACTTCCTCGCCAAGCGAGGATTCGGACGCGTCGTGCTGCTTGAGAAGGGGCGCCTGGCGGGCGTAAGCACGGGACACTCCGCCGCGATCATCCGCACGTACTACTCGAATCCGATCACGCTCGAACTCGCGAAGCGGGCCCTTCACATGTTCGAGAACGACCGGGACATGCTCGGCGGCGACTGCGGGTTCCGGCCCATCGGCTTCCTGCTCCTCATCGGCGAGCGCCTGCGCGCCGCCGGGGAGCACATCCTCGAGTCGGAGCGGCGGCACGGGCTCCGCGTCGAGCGGCTCACCGTCGAAGAGGTGGCCGGCCTGGCGCCGCCCCTCTCCCTGGACGGCATCTCGTACGGCATCATCGAGCCCCGCTCGGGCTACGCCGACCCGACCCGCACGACGGAACACCTCGTGGCCGCGGCCCGCCCGTGGGGGCTCGATCCACGCGCCGGTGTCGCCGCCACGGGCGTCCGCCTGCGTGGGGACCGGGTGGTGGCGGTGGAGACCGAGGGGGGGACGATCGCGACGAAAGTCGTTGTGAACGCGGCGGGTCCCTGGGCGGGGCAGGTCGGCTCATGGCTCGGCCTCAGGTACTCGCTGCGCTGGAGCCGCGAGAGCGATCTGTTCGTGGAGAAACCGGCCGGGTTCGGCGACCTCCCGGTCGTCTCCGATCCGGGTCTGCGCGTCTACCTGAGATCCTACGGCGAAGATCGAGTCATCGCCGGACTCGGAGCACCCAAGGACATCGAGCCGGTGGACCCCGACGACTGCGATCCAGGTCTCGATCCGGAGATGCGCGAGCGCATCGAGCGCCCGCTGTTCGAGCGGATCCCGGCTCTCTCCCGCGCCCGGCACCTGGGCGGCTACGCCTCGCTCTACACGATCACCGACGACTGGCACCCGATCGTCGGCCCGGAGCCGGGCCTCGAGGGCTACTACGCGTTCTTCGGCGGCAGCGGCCACGGGTTCAAGCTCGGCCCCCCGATCGGCGAAGCGCTCGCCGACGTCATCTGCGGCGAAACGTCGGAGATCGACCTGTCGCCCTTCCGCCCCGCCCGCTTCATCGACGGCGAGCCGCTCACGTCCGCATGGGGCGAGGGCAACCGCGGCTGACTTAGCCTCCAAGCTTCCTGCGCACCCGCTCTACCCTCCGCCGGTTTACCCCGAAATCGAAGAGGCCGACGCGAGACGCCGACGTTACGTGGGCGATGCCCTCCGACGGGCACCATCGAAACTCCAGATCGTCCCGGAACCCGAGCCGGGTTCGGCAGACGGCGTGCAGGTAATCGCCCGTCGCGGTGGCGATGTGGGTACGCGGCATGGCGGCGACGACTGCCCGGATGCGACGAAAGAGGTTGGCCGGGTCTCCCGACGCGTGGAACGGTGCCACCCGGTGAATCCACCACGCGCCGGGTTCGCTGCTCACATGATCGTGCCTGAGCCGCCGGAAGCGGCGTGTCGCAATCCTGTCCCGTATCAAAGCGGCGTGAAGCGCTGGCCCAACTGGCGTCCACCGCGGCCGAACTCGCCCACGATCTCGAGGTCGCTGCGGCTCAGGAGATTCGGCATCTCGCGGGGCCGGTCCGGGTCCACCGCGAACGTCGGCGCGCCACCCTCGGCGGGGCCGCCCGCCTCCGGTTTCGAGCATGCCGAAATAAGGACCGGAAGGAGGAAGATCACGCGCCGGATGCCGTCATCTCATGGCCGCCCTCTGCGTTCTGTCCGGGATCGTTGCCTCCCGGAACGGGAAGATCCACTGTAAGCGCTCACCCTCAGCGTGAGAGAGCGTTCCATGTCGCGTCAAATGAGGCCGGGTCCGATGGCGGACGTTTTCCTGAGCGCTGACGGTTCGCGCAGGATCTCTCCGCGCGGGATCCGTGCATGCGGGATCCGTTCGCGTCGGCTCCGGGAGCCCGGTGCCGCACGCCGCTTCCTGCTTGCCGTTGCCGCGGGCATCCTGGTCCTGTTCCCCGCGGGCACGGCGCTCGGCGCGCAGGGTCTGGGCCCGGAGGATCGGCAGCAGCTCAGGGCCACGCGCGACACCGACGGGACGCTCCAGCTGGATGGCCATCTCGACGACGCCGTGTGGGCGCGGGCGGAATTCGCGACGACGTTCTGGCAGCGCGAGCCCGACGAAGGCGAGCCGGCCACGCGGCGCACGGAGGTCGCATTCGCCTTCGACGACGACGCGCTGTGGATCGCCGGGCGCATGTACACGGACGATCCCGACGGCATCCAGGCCTACCGCACGCGCCGCGACCAGAACACCGGTTCCGAGCGCCTGCTGGTCTCGCTCGACCCCTACCTGAACCGGCGCACGGCGGTCTCCTTCGGGGTGAACGCGGCGGGCAGCCGCACCGACTGGTACCACCCCGAGGACAATGTGACGAACCGCGACTACACGTGGGATCCCGTGTGGTCGGCGCGCGTGCAGCGCGACTCGCTCGGGTGGACGGCCGAGATGCGCATGCCCTTCTCGCAACTGCGCTTCAACGGCGACGAGTCGGCGTGGGGCGTGAACATCAACCGCTACATGCCCGACGTCCAGGAGAACCTCCTGTGGGAACTCGTGGTGCGGAGCGAGCCGGGCTGGGCCTCGCGGCTCGGCGACCTTACCGGACTCGAGGGCGCGCGGGGGAGCCGGGGGATCGAGTTTCTCCCCTACGTGGCGGGCGATCTTCGAACTCCCACCGGCGGCCCCATGGCGGGCGTGGTGACGCGGAGCGAATCCCGCGTGGGCGCGGACTTCAAGGTCGGTCTCGGTTCGAGCCTGACGCTCGACGCGGCCATCAACCCGGACTTCGGACAGGTTGAAGCGGATCCCGCGGTCGTGAACCTGACCGCGTTCGAGGAAGTCTTCGAGGAGCGCCGCCCGTTCTTCACGGAGGGCCGCCAGCTCATGGAGGGGCTGGGTCCGCGCTACTTCTACTCGCGTCGCATCGGGGCCCCGCCCGCGGGGCGGGCGGAGGCCGACAGCGTCGTCGCGCCGGATCAGACCACGATTCTCGGGGCGGGGAAGGTCACGGGCCGACTCCCCGGCGGGACCTCGGTGGGCGCCCTCTTCGCCGTCACCGGTCGCGAGGATGCCCGGGCGTTCCACTTCACCAGGCGCCCGGCCGCGACGGACACCGTCGAGAGCGCCGTCCCGATCGCCCCCGTGAGCGCCTTCGCGGTGGCGAGGCTGGAGCAGGAGTTCGGGGAGGAGGGGTCCACGCTCGGCTTCACGGGGACCACTCTCAGCCGCGAGGGCCGTCCGGAACTCGCTGCACTCCTCCCGTGGCGCGTTTATGCCGGTGGCACGGACTGGAACCTGCGCTTCGCCGGGGGCGAGTACGAACTCACGGGACACGCGGGGTTCTCGCACCTCAGCGGCAACTCCGAGGCGATCCTGCGGGTGCAGCGCTCGAGCGCGCGCTTCTTCCAGCGTCCGGACCGCGAGACCGCGTGGCTGGACCCGTCGCGCTCCGCGCTCTCCGGGTATACGGCGGCCCTCGGGATGGAAAAGGTGGGCGGTCGGCGCTGGCTGTGGCGCGTGCGAGGGGAAGCCGTCTCCCCGGGGTTCGAGATCAACGATGTGGGTCAGATGTTCAACGCGGACCGGCTCACGGCCGAAGCCGACATCGCGATCCGCGAGACGATCCCGACCGCGTTCGCCCGCGCCTGGCAGATCGGCCTCACGTCGGCGAGTTCGTGGAACTTCGACGGCGTGCGCACCGAGACGACGCTCGGGGCCCGGGCGAGCGCCACCTGGCACAACTACCTGCGCACGACGCTCGAGGGCGGATACCACCCGCGCGCGCTCAGCGACCACCTCACGCGCGGCGGGCCCCTCATGGAGACGCTCGCGCGCTGGCAGGCCGGCCTTGAGGTCGCCACCGACCGCTCCTTCCGGACCGGCTTCCGCCTCATGGGCTCCTACGGGCGGGATGAAATCGGCGGGTGGGCGTACGACGTGGGCGGATCGCTCACCCTTCGCCCGGGGTCCGCGCTGCAACTGGAGATCCAACCCAGCTATCGGCGCGAAACGGAATCGCGCCAGTACTTTACGACGCTGTCCGGCGGGCGGCGGGCCACCTTCGACCGGCGCTACATCTTCTCCGCCATCGACCGCAGCACCCTCGCTCTCCGCCTCCGCGGCGCCTACGCCTTCGGCCCGGACCTCACGCTCGAGGCCTACTTCGAGCCCTTCGCCGCGAGCGGACGCCGCCACGGCCTGGGCGAACTCCTCGAACCCGGCCAGCGACACCTGCTCCTGTACGGCGAGATGGGATCGAGGATCCACCGCCGCGTGGATGGGTCGTGGGGCGTGTCCGAGGGCGGCCGGTCGTTTACGCTCCCGGACGGGGATTTCAACATCCTCTCTCTGCGCAGCAACGTCGTTCTCCGCTGGGAGTGGCAGCCGGGCAGCACGCTCTTTCTCGTGTGGCAGCAGGACCGCTCCGACATGCGGACTTCGGGCGAACTCGTGGACCCCGGCCGCCTCGTCGACAGCCTGCGCGCGAGAGGGCAACACGTCTTCCTGCTGAAGATCGCCTACTGGCTCCCGATCTGAGAGGATCCGGGAGAGCGTCACCCATCGGACGTGAGGGGGCAACAAGAGGGGTGGAATGGGAACGAAGAATCTGACAGGGAAAGTCGCGCTCGTGACGGGCGGGACGAAGGGGATCGGGCGCGCGATCGCGGAGCACCTGCTCGCGGCGGGGGCGTCCGTCGCGGTCTGCGCGAGGACCGGGGCGGAGGTGCGGGCGGCCGAGGCCGAACTCGGCGACCGGTCGCTGGGCATCGTGTGCGACGTGGCGGACGCGGGCGCCTGCGAGCGCATGGTCGAGGCGACCGTGGCCCGCTTCGGCCGGCTCGACATCCTCGTGAACAACGCCGGACTCGGGATCTTCAAGCCGTTGCGGGAGATGAGCGTCGAGGAGTGGCAACTCCAGATCGACGTGAACCTCGGCGGCGTCTTCTACTGCTCCAGGGCCGCGCTTCCCCACCTGAGCGCGACCGGCGACGGCTTCATCGTGAACGTCGCGTCGCTCGCCAGCCGCCATCCCTTCCGCGGCGGCACCGGGTACAACGCGAGCAAGTACGGCCTGCTCGGACTCACCGAGGCGATGCTGCTCGACGTGCGCTACGACGACGTGCGGGTGAGCATCGTGATGCCGGGGAGCGTGGACACGTACTTCCACGGCCGCGAGCAGGTGCCGGAGCGGACCTGGCGCCTGCACGTGAACGACTGCGCGGTGGCGGTCATGCAGCTCCTCTCCTATCCGAAGGAAGCCCACGTGAGCCGCGTCGAACTCCGTCCCTCGCAGCCGCCGCGGAAGGCGTGACCGCGCCGCAGGGGGGTGCGGGAGCAAGCGGAGACGACGAACTCGGCAGCCACGACGAACTCGGCGCCCATGTCTCGGTGGCGGGCGGCGTGCACACCGCGCCACGGCGGGCGGCGGAGATCGGGGCGGCCAACCTCCAGCTCTTCACCAAGCAGCCCAATCGGTGGGCCGAGCCCGGGATCGACGACGAGACGGCCGTGGCGTTCAAGGCGGAGCGCGCCGAGCACGGCATCGCGGTCGCGGGGGCCCACGACTCCTATCTCATCAACCTCTCCTCCCCCGACCGGCGGCTGTGGCGGATGTCGCAACGCAGCTTCGAGAGCGAACTCCGGCGCTGCGTGCGCCTCGGCCTCGATTTCCTCGTGACCCATCCCGGGAACGCGACGGACGGGGACATCGAGGATGGCCTCGCGCGCAACGCGCGCGGCGTGACCGAGTCGCTGGAGGCGGTGGAGGGCCCGACCCGTATTCTCCTCGAACTCACCGCCGGCGCCGGGACGACCGTCGGGGCTAGCTTCGAGAACCTTCGCGCGATCCTCGATCTCATCCCGGGGTCCCGGAGGGGACGCGTGGGAATCTGCTTCGATACATGCCACGCCTACTCGGCCGGCTACGACCTGGTCGGCGACTACGATGGCGTCTGGGACGCGTTCGACCGCGTGCTGGGACTCGAACGCCTGGGTCTCATCCACGTGAACGACTCGCAGCACCCCTTCGACTCGCGGAAGGACCGCCACGAGGAGATCGGCGAAGGCAGCCTCGGCGAGGGCCCTTTCCGGCGCCTGATGCGGGACGCGCGCCTGCGCCACGTCCCCAAGATCCTGGAGACGCCGAAGGGGGAGGACGGCGCGGACGCCGACGTTCGGAACCTCGCCCGCCTGCGGGGATACCGGAGCGACGCCGCGTAGCGTCTTCCGGTCAGTGCCACCGTCGGCGCGAGGATTCCACCCGGTAGAGGATGTAGTCCCGCAGCCGCCACGCCGCGGAGCGCTCGATGTAGGGGACCGTGATGATCCCGCACGCCAGCTGGACCTGAAGCGTCGCCAGGTCCTTCCGGCGCTGCAGCGGGGACTGCTTCACGGTCACGGACTGAACCTTTCGCAGGAGGAACGCCTTCACTTCGCTTCCGAGGAAACCGCTGCGGCTCGCAAGTCCTTCGCCGTCGAGCATGTATCCCTGCCGCCGCCACCGCTGCCAGGCGGCGAGCGCCGTTGCAGGGATGGACCCGGCCCACCAGGAGAGGATCGTGGACGTGCCGAAGGGGGCCCCGGCCCACGCCAGGAACAGAAGGAATCCGAAGGGGGGAGCGGCGTAGAGGCAGTACCGGACGACGAGCGCTCGAATGTACCAGGGCGATACGCGTTTGAACGCCCTGCAGCGCGGAAGGACGGATATCCCCCTCGCCTCCCGGGCGAACACGAGCGTCCGCAGGCGTTCGGCGAGGCGCCCACCCAGGAGCGGCACGTCCAGCACGTCGGGCACTTCGACTCCGGCGGCCCGGCTTTGATCGGGAGAAAGGAGAGCTGCGGCGGGGAGGGCACGGAGCCGGTATCGCCGAAACCAGCGCAGCACGAGGTCCTGGCTCACGGTGAGCTGCTGGACCTTCGGGGCCTCGATCAAGACCTCGCGCTGCGTGAGCAGGCCGGCGTGGGAACGGAACCTGCCGCCGTCGTGCCGGAGCGTGAAGGCGTGGTGTCGCAGGAACGCCGATGTCACGGTGAGGAGGAGCGCCACGCCCGCGATGGAGGCGATCACGATCGCGGCGAGAGCCGCCTGAGCGAGCGCCCCGAGGCCGGTGAAGGCGCTCGCGGCACTGTCGACGCCGGCCTCGATCGCCTCCAGGACTGGATCCAGGAGGTCGCCGGGCTGGAGCAGATCGCCTAAAACGCCGACCAGCGCCGCCACGAAGATGAAATTCCGGTTGGCGATTCCGATGCGCACCATGTCGGTCGGGCCGAGCTTCAACAGAATGCGGCCGTCGTGCGTCGCGCCGCGGCCGCGCGCCGTGCCGGCCGGGCTTCCCCCGCCCGCGGCGAGGCCCAGGCCCGGGCGAAGGGTGGTCACGCGGCGCTGCAGCCGATCGGCCACCTCCATCCGGATCGACGGCAGCCTGCCCTCGGTCTGGACCGAGCCCGCCGTATCGAGTGTGACCGTGACCAGCCCGAACAGACGGTCGACGAGGGACCGTCTGACGTTGATGCCCTGCACGCGCTCATACGGCAGGTCAAGCGCGGTCTTCCTGAGGACACCGTGGCGGATGAGAAGCCGGTCTTCGGCAATCCTGAACCTGAAGCAGGCCCACTGCACGATGCCCGCGACGAGAGGCAACAGGAGAACCACCCCGAACACGAGGGGCAGGGCACCGATGATGCGGGGATTGTCGCGCACCAGGGGCACGGTTGCGATCAGGGGAACCAGGGCTCCCTGAATCAGGGCTCGACCCGCGGTCCTGACGATTCTCCCTGTGAAGAATGCGATCGCGAAGGGCGACGAGCGCAGCCAATCGCCGGTAGCCGGAGGGTTCACCGCCCCTCCGCCGTGCCCGCACCCGACTCTATTCGCTCCGAGATGTAGGCGCGCAGCCGCTCGGCGGTCTCCTGTCCCAGTCCGCGGATCCGGTTGCCCCGGCCGCCCCCCGCTGGGAAGACCGACAGGCCGGCCAGGCCGAACCGGCGGTCCAGCGGCGTGCTGTCGAGCTTGGTGTGCTGCACGCGGTTGAAGGGGAACGCCTTCACGGAACGCCAGAGGACGCCGGACTTGTACAGGAGGTCCTTCTCGCGAACGACGTACCCCCGGCGCGGCACGGCGATGAGCGGCCAGATGACGGACCACACGGAGAACGTGGCCAGCAGAGTCCAGAGGAATGCCGGGAGCCACGGCGCCGCCGCCGCGAAGGCGCCGGGGTTGCGGACGAGTACCGTGATGTGGAGGCCTCCGGCGGCCGCGACGTAGACGACCGACCGGAGGAAGGCCCCGACCTGGAGGCGCCTCGCGAAACGGGGATGAAGCGGCACCCAGTCGACGGCCTCCGCGCCGGGCAGGGCGTGGAGCGGCACCTCGGGGTTGAACGAGCCGGCGGGCGCCTCGGGTTCGGCCGGCGGCGAGTCTCCGGCCGGAGCCGGATCCTCCGCCGGCCCCGCGTCGGTCGGCTCAGCGACCATCGTTCGCCTGGGCCCGGTACAGGCGGAGACCCTCCTCGAACGTCGCGACGACCTCGGCCTTGTGGGCCGGGTCGTCCCAGCGGTCCATCGAGTGGATGTCGCCGAGCATCCGTGGCGCGGCGATCCAGCCGCTCCCGTCCATGCGCACGTCGATCTCCGTCTCGAGCGTCAGGCCGTCGCCCGTCGCCTCTACGGTGTGGATGATCTCGCCGTTTCGGATGATGTCGAGCCGATCCATCTCGAACAGCGACCCCGCGCCACGCCCTCTTCGGTTGGGACCGCCCAGATCCGGGCAGCGAACCCGCCGCCAGCAGGAAGAAGGATTCCGAACAGTCGAAGGGCGCGCGGCGTCGGGGTCATGTCAGTCTCCGGAACGGTGGAGCCAGGATTCGGTCCCCAACACTGGCCGGCGTGTGCGGTTGCCGCCAGACGACGGCCGGTCGATCCTTGATGGGGACACCGACTCGCCCATTCCCGGGACTGGCCAATGAAATCAGTGAACGCGAGACACGCCGGGCCGTGGAGGGGTCCGAGGAGGATCCCGCTGCTCGCCGCGATGGGAGTTTGCCTCCTCGCAGCCGGTCTTCCCGGATGCGGGATGGAGGAGGGATCGACGTCGGAGGGTCCTTTCGACGTGCTCATCACGGGGGCGCGGATCGTGGACGGGGCGGGGAACCCCTGGGTGCGCGGCGACGTCGGCCTGCGAGGCGACCGAATCGCGGCAGTCGGGAACCTCTCGGGCCAACCGGCGGCGCGCACGATCGATGCGGCGGACCGCGTGGTGAGTCCGGGCTTCATCGACATGATGGGCCAGTCGAGCGTCGTCCTCATCACGGATCCCCCGAGCGCCGAGAGCAAGCTCCGGCAGGGGATCACGACCTACCTCTCCGGCGAAGGCGGATCGGCCGCGCCCCAGAGCGACGCCACGCAGCCCTGGGGGCTGGTCGTGAACGGCGAGGAACTGCGCTGGCGGACGTACGCCGAGTACTTCGCGCACGTCGAGCGCATCGGGATCCCGATCAACGTCGTGCACGACGTCGGTCTCACGCAGGTGCGGCGCGTGGTCCTGGGCGAGGAGGACGTGCAGCCGACGCCCGAACAGCTCGAGGAGATGAAGGCGCTCGTCCGGCAGGCGATGGAGGACGGCGCCGTCGGGACTTCCACGTCCCTCATCTATCCGCCCGCCGTGTACGCCACGACGGAGGAACTCGTCGAACTCACGCGCGTCGCGGGCGAGTACGGCGGCACCTACTTCACGCACATGCGGAACGAGTCGCACTCCGTCCTGGAGGCGATCCGGGAAGCGATCGAGATCGGCGTCCGCGCCGGCACCCCCGTCCACATCTACCACCTCAAGGCGGCGGGACGGGAGAACTGGCCGCTGATGGCCGAGGCCCTCGCCCTCATCGACTCGGCGCGCGTCGCAGGGATCGACGTGACGGCGGACATCTATCCCTACATCCGGAACGGGATCGGTCTCGGCTCCTTCCTCCATCCCCGCCACTACGGGGGCGGCCGGGAGCCCTTCCTCGAGACCCTTTCCGATCCCGCGGTGCGGGCCGAACTCCGCCGCGAGGTAGAGGCGACGTCGGACTGGGAGAACTGGTACCGCCATGTGGGGATGGACTGGGACAAGGTGCTCATCGTCTCCGCCCCCGAAGAGGTGGACGCACGCGTGATCAACCTCTCGATCGCCGAGGCGGCGGAGGTCCTCGGGACGGAGGCGTGGGAGGCGTTCTTCGATCTCGTGCAGGCCGGCGGCGTGAGCGTGAACCCGGAGAGCATGAACGAGGAGCAGAAATGGCAGGCGCTCCGGGCCGAGTTCGTGTCGATCGACACCGACGCATCGCCGGTGAACCCCGCGACCACGGCGAGTTCCCATCCGAGGGCGTTCGGGGCCTTCCCGCGCGTGATCGCGAAGTACGTGAGAGAAGACGGGATCCTGAGCCTGGAGGACGCCGTGCGCCGCATGACGTCGCTCGCCGCCCGTCGGCTGGGGCTGGCGGACAGGGGCCTGATCGCGCCGGGGATGGCGGCGGACCTCGTGCTCTTCGACCCGGACCAGGTGCGGGACATGGCTCGGTTCGGGGACGCGATGCGCTATGCCGAGGGGATGGACTACGTGTTCGTGAACGGCGTGCCGGTGATCGACGACGGCGCGCTGACGGGGGTGCAGGCCGGTCGGCTCCTGCGCCGCGAGACGGGGGCGGAGCGGCGATGAGGAGGACCGGGTCTTCGCGGGCCGTCTCCGCGCGGGTGGTGCTCGGGCCGGCGGTGCCGGGGTTCGTGGTGCTGCTGGGGCTCGCGGCCTGCGCGGCGCCCCCGGGCGACACGGCCGATCTCGTTCTGGTGGATGGAGAGATCCTCACGATGGGATCGCCAGGGACCGTTGAGGCGCTGGCGGTCGCCGACGGCCGCGTGGCGGCGGTGGGAACGTCGGCGGAGGTTCGCGGGCTGGCGGGGCCCGACACGCGCGTCGTGGAGTTGAACGGCCGGACCGTGATTCCGGGGCTCACGGACAACCATTACCACGGTATCGGAGGTGGCCCGGGCGTCGACCTGACGGGCGCGCGCTCGCTACGGGACGTGGCCGAGGCGATCGCCGCCTTCGCGCTGGAGACGGCGCCCGGCGAGTTGATCGTCACGAACCGCGACTGGCACGAAGGCCAGCTCGCCGAGCACCGCCTCCCCTACCGCGACGATCTCGACGGCGCGGTGCCCGGGCAGCCGGTCGTCGTCGTCCGCGGCGGACACGAATATGTGCTGAACAGCCCGGCGCTGGCCCGCTGGGACATCGACGAATCGACGCCCGAGGTGCCGGGCGGCCGCATCGGTCGCTATCCGGACGGGCGGCTGAACGGCGAACTCGTCGACCGCGCCAAGGATCTCGTGTCGCTGCCGGAGGCCGCGCCGCCCGACCCGGCCGCCGTCCTCGACGCGCTGGCCGAGGAGTACGCCGCGCTCAACACCCGCGGCCTGACCAGCATCCGTTACCCGGGCGGCCCCCTGGAGGAGTACCGGGCCATTGAGCGGCTCAGGGACGAAGGCCGGCTCACCCTGCGCGTGAACTACGTCCTCCGCGCCCCTCGCGGGGCGAACGCACAGCCGCTCGCCGATGCCCTCGCGACCTGGCCGGAGATGGGCGAGGGCGACGACTGGCTCCGCGTCGGCGGCGTGAAGCTCGGCGTGGACGGCGGCTTCGAGGGCGGTCTCATGCGTGAGCCGTACGAGGAACCCTGGGGCGAGGGCGGCACCTTCCGCGGCCTGCAGACCGTGCCGACCGAGCGCTACATCGAGACCGTCCGTGAACTTCACCGTCGGGGATGGCGGGTGGCGACGCACGCGGTAGGCGACGCGGCCATCGACCTCGTCCTCGAAGGCTACGAAGCGGCGAACGCCGATGCGCCGATCGACGGTCTCCGCTGGGTCATCGAACACGGATTCCTCCCGCGCGACGACCACTTCCCGCGCATGCGGGTGCTCGGACTCTCCGTGACGGCGCAGAACCACCTCTACGTGGCGGCGCCGAGCCTCGTGAAGTACTGGGGCGCGGAGCGCGCCGCCTGGACGACGCCCGTGCGCGCCTACCTCGACGCCGGGATTCCGGTGTCGCTGGGCACGGATTCCCCCGTCGTCCCCTGGGACCCGTGGTGGATGCTGCACCACTTCACGACGCGCGGCACGATCAGCGCCGGCGTGCTCGACCCATCGCAGCGCATCGCGCGGGAGGAAGCGCTGGAGGCGGTGACGCGAAGCTACGCGCACCTCACCTTCGAGGAGGAGGAGAAGGGGACGCTCGAGGTCGGGATGGTCGCCGACCTCGTCGTGACGGCGGACCATGTGCTGGAGTGCGAGGACCCATGCCTGGAATCCATGCAGGTCGATCTGACCGTCGTGGGCGGCCGGGTCGTGTACGAGCGGTGACCGCCCGCGTCCGCCGGATCTGCCTCCTCGCCGGGGCCGGCCTCCTCGTCTCGGGGGCCGCGGGCCCCGCGGGGGAGGGCGCGCCTTCCCCGGTGCATGACAGCGATGCCCGCTTCGTCGTCGAACTCGAGTGGCCACGCGAGAACATCGCCCGCACGCTCGGCGTCGCCCGTTCGGAGCTCGGCATGTACGGCCGCGGCAACCCGTTCCAGACGCGCGACATCGGCGACCGGACCTGCGTCGTCGGCCCCCTCTTCGCCCTCGACATCGACGACGGGTTCGCGTTCGACATCGATGAGCCCGTCGACCTCGTGGTCACCTACGCACCGGAACTCACCGGGCCGTTCAGCGTCGGGTTCAACGACAACGGCGGCGACGGGATCGGCGAATCGGCCACCGTCGAACCCGAGTCCGCCCCCGGGTCAGGTGCCGGGGGCGGCGCGGCGCTCGCCACGGCCCGGGTAACGCTCGAGCGGGCCCGCTTCGCGGCGCACGGGATCCGCGACACGGACCTCGCGATCGGCGGGCCGGAGGGGATCGCCCTCTGCGACATCGAGGTCGTGCGCAGCCACACGACCCCCGCCCCGGCCGGCCACGGCACGCTGCGTCTCACCGTCGAGGATGCCGCGAGCGGGCGTTCGGTCCCCGCGCGGTTCGGTCTCTACGACGAGACCGGCCGCGCCCCGCTCCCGTCCGAACGCGCCGTGCTCGTGCACCGGTTCGTCGACGAGGTCCGGCTCCTGTGGGTGAATCCGCGCACGTGGTGGCCCTCCGAGCACCGCCTCGCCTTTTACGTCGACGGAGAGTACGAGGCCCGCCTCCCGGTCGGGAGCTACGAACTCGTCGCGACGCGCGGCCCCGAGTACCGCGGCTACGAACGGACGGTCGAGGTGCGCGCGGATGAGATGACCGATCTCACGGTCTCCCTCGAGCGCTACGCGGATCTCCCCGCCGAGGGGTGGTACTCCGGCGACTCCCACGTCCACATCGCGCGCGAGCACACGGAAGACGATGCGGTGTGGGCGCAGATTGCCGCCGAGGACATCCACGTCGCGAACCTGCTCGAGATGGGGAACATCGCCGTCACCCACTTCAAGCAGCCGGCGTGGGGGGAGGCCGGACAGTACGTGCGCGAAGGCCACGCGCTCGTGTCCGGGCAGGAGGATCCGCGCACGGTCCATCGCGGGCATACGATCCACCACAACCTGCAGCGCCCCATCCGCCCGGACCCGGAGTCCTACTTCCTCTACCACCGCGTGTTCGAGGCGTCGCGCGCGCAGGGCGGAATCTCCGGCTACGCGCACATGGGCCAACTCTTCAACGGGGAACGGGGACTGGCGCTCGACGTGCCGTTCGACCTCGTCGACTTCATCGAGGTCCTGCAGGGCGGGCGCCTGTACGACGATATCTGGTACAGCTTCCTCAACCTCGGCTTCAACGTCCGCCCTATCGCGGGCGCGGACTACCCGTATTTCGGGCCCACGCTGCCGGGGGTCGAGCGGACCTACGTGAAGCTCGACGGGCCGTTCGCCCCTCGCGAGTGGTACAACGCCTACCGCTCCGGCCGCACGTACGTGAGCAACGGACCGTTCCTGGAGTTCCGGGTGAACGGGCGGGAGATGGGCTCCGAGCTTCGCGTCGCGCGCGGGGAGAGCCTCGAAGTCGTGGCCGAGGCGTCCCTGAACCCCGACATCGATGGATTGAACCGGTTGGAACTCGTCGTCCACGGCGAGGTCGTCGCGAGCGTCACCCGGTCGGCCGGGGACGCCGACAGGCTGCGTTTCACCACGCAGATCGAGGCGGAGGAGAGCCTCTGGGTGGCGGTGCGCGCGTTCGGCGACCGCGACGGGGCGCGCGACATGACCGTCGCGCACAGCGCCCCGGTGTTCGTGGTTGTGGATGACGAACCGTGGTGGAAGCTGGAAGCCGTGCCGGAACTCGTCGCCCGCCACCGGGCCAAGCTGCAGGAGCTGCTCGACGAGCCGATCCGCCCTGCGGGCGATCTCGAATACTGGGAGACGACGCGGCTTCTCGAGGAGGAATGGGAGCAGCAGCGCCTCCGTCTCGAACCGCGCGTGCAGGAGGCCGACGCCCTCTACCAGTCCCTACTCGACCGCGCCCGCGACCTCAGCGGCTGAAGCCGATCTCCCGCTCGAAGCGATCTTCGAGGAACGAGGCCATGTCCTCCGGGACGCCCGCCGCGTCGGCGTACGCCGACCAGCCGTCCAGCGCCTCCAATACCTCGTCGATGATGCGTCTTCCCGCTGCGGGCACATCGAACGTGCTTCCGATCCTCAACAGGTCCGCCCGCCGGACACCGCGGAAGCGCCCGTTTATCGACATCTGGTGCTGCCGCGTCCACTCGTTGTTCTCCGCATACGTCAGGTCGTAGGCGGGGGCGAGACGCCAGCGGCCTTCGCGATCCATGAGGAAGGCGAAGTTCTTGACGTGGTCATCGAAGTTGACGGTCGCAACGTTGAACACCATCCGCCGGAACGCCTCGTTCACCGATTCCTGGCCCAGCCCGAGGGCGCGGATCGTGTCGAACCAGCCCTCGTAGCCGAACACGAACTGATCGTTGAAGTCGATATGCTGGAGACCGCCCAGACTGTGCAGGTGGCGCCGCCGGAAGGCCTCGTATCCGGCTGCGTGCCCCGTCCGGTCGCCGGGCGGAGGCCGGGCGGGCACGCGGTCGAAGCGTCGCGTCATGAAGTGTGCCAGGTCGCCCTCGCGGAACAGATGGGTCTCCGCCATCTGGATGCCGGCGTCTCGCGCGAGGCGGGAATACGCGAACTCGATGCGACCCCAGGGACCGGGGTGGCGGGTGGTACGCATGCCCAGCCCCGACGCGTCCTGGCTCGCGCCGTCGAACTTGATGAGCCACAACGCCTCGCCGGCTTCCGGACATGCGAAGCCCGAGCGCACGCGTCCCGTCTCGCGATCCCACAGAATCAGCGCCTTGGGCCGGGCGCCGCCCGCGCTTCCCCCCACCTGCATCATCTCCGGCACCGCGACCGAGACGTCGCCCTCGATGACGCGCCTCGCCTGGTCGACGAGCGACAACACCTCGAGTGCCTCCTCGGTGCCCGGGCCGGGATCGTGCGCGGGCTGGAACTCCAGCGCGCCCATCGCGCGGTCTCCCATGTAGAGCAGCCGCTGAAGCGGCGACAATGCATCCTCCGGATGTCCCCGCGCCTCGAAGTAGCGCCGGATCACGGCGTTGCCGAACCGGTCCGGCAGGGCATCGGCGAACACGCCGGGAAGTCCGAGGAACGCGGGTCTGCGGGCGAGTTCCGGAAAGGAGACCGGTCCGGAGCGAGCCAGCGGCAGGTGGACCGGGGAGATCTCGAGTCCAGAGTCCACGAATCCGGGATCGTACTCGAAGGTGATTCGGCCGCCCCGCTCGGACTCGAGGAGGAGACCGACCTCGCGTCCCCACAGTCGCACGCGGACCGTTGTGTATCCGTTCACGACCCCGACTCCGGCGGCGGCCGTCGAGACGCGCGCTGGCGTTGTTTGCCCTTCAATCGGTCAATCTCGTAGGGAGATGGTTCCGGGGGCGGGATGAAGGCCTCGAACGCCTGGATCCGCCCCAGGCCGCGCATGATCCGCACGAGCGTATCGGTGCCCACGCTGTACCCCGCCTCCATCCGGTCGATCGTGCGGGCTCCGACCCCGGCACGGGCGGCCAGATCCTTCACGCGAAGGTTCTGGCGCAGGCGTACCGTCTTCAGCCGCGCGCCGAGTTCCCGCAGCACATCCGGCGTCCGGCTCGTTGAGACGATGGTGTTCATGTTCCTACGATCCAATCCGCAATATATGGCGTGTACATCGCAAATAATTCGATAACACGCATTATATGACGCATAAATTACAACCGCTATCGTATCGCTCCCACCGTGGGACCGCCAGTCCGCGGCATCCTCACAGCCTCGGACGCATGCGCGCGTATCGGTTTTCTCCGTACGTTGGCGAGAGGCACGGATGCCCGGCACGTCATTGGTGTGGTGTCGCAGAAGTCCGCGAGCCACCGAGAGCGCCGAGGCGCCGATCTCTGCAAGGCGCGCCGACGAGGAATAGCAGAGCTATTGCGAGGAGGAGCAACGCCGCAGGGGCGGATGCATCGGCGCTCGAATGGCCGTGGGCTTCCGCGATACCACACTAGGAGGACCCTATGCGCCGTCCCACTCGTTTCGCTCTCCGCTTCGTTCTATCCCTCGCCGCTCTGGCGCCCGCCGTCGGGTCCGAGATCCGGGCGCAGAGCCGTTCGCCCATCGACTCGGAGACCCGCTGGACGCTGTCCGCGGTGGGGGACGTGATCATGAACCGGCGCACGGCGCCGTTCGATCATCCCGGGGATCCGGGCTTCCACGATCTCGCCAACATCATTCGCGCGACGGATGCCGCGTTCCTCAACCTCGAGCAGTCGGTGTTCCGGCTGCAGGAGTTCACCGGCTGGCCGGCGGCGGAGAACGGCGGCAACTACGAGGTGGGTTCGCCCGAGACGCTGAAGGACCTCGTGGACATGGGGTTCAACCTCTACAACCGGGCGAACAACCACTCGACGGACTACGGGGTCGAGGGCATGCGCCTCACGAACCGGCTGATGGACGAATGGGGGCTCATCCATTCAGGAACGGGCGAGAACCTCGGCTGGGCCAGCCGCCCCGGGTATCTCGAGACGCCGAAGGGCCGGATCGCCCTCATCGGGATGGCGTCCACCTTCACGCCCATGTCGCGCGCCGGGAAGGCCGGGCCCACGGTGCAGGGACGGCCGGGGCTGAACCCGCTGCGGCTGAGCACGCGCTACGAGGGATCGCCGGAGACGATCGCCGCGCTGCGGGATGTGGCGCGCAGGCAGGGGGCGGACGTGTCGGACAACGAGGACGCCCCGGTTCGCGTGTTCGGTTCCACGGTGTTCCCGGGTGGCGAGGACCGCGCGACCGTCTCACTGAACGACGAGGACCGCGAGCGGGTGCTGCACGAGGTACGCAACGCGACGGACCAGGCCGACTACGTCGTCGTCAACAGCCACTCGCACGAGCCCGGCAACGCCTTCGTGACGGCGCCCGCGTGGATGGAGGAGTTCGCGCGGCAGACGATCGACGCGGGGGCGGTCACGTTCATCATCCACGGCCCGCACCAGTTGCGCGGAGTGGAGATCTACAGGGGACGGCCGATCTTCTACTCGCTCGCGAACTTCATCTTCCAGAACGAGACGATCGACCCCATGCCCTCCGACCAGCGCGACCGCTACGGGATCCCGCTCGACCGGCTCGCGTCGGAGATCTACGACACGCGCTTCCAGGTGGACGAGGACGGCAACCCGACGACGGGCTTCCCCATCGGGTCCGAGTGGTACGAGAGCGTGGTCCCCGTCGCGACCTTCGAGGGAGAAGAGGTGGTGGAGATCATCTTCCACCCCATCGAACTGAGCTGGAAGGCGCCGAGGGGCCGGCGAGGCACCCCCCGGATCGCGCCCGAAGAACTGGGCCGCGAGATCATCGAGCACCTCGCCGAGCTGTCGCGCCCGTACGGAACCGAGATCGTCTACGAAAACGGCGTCGGCGTCTGGCGGCGCTAGCCGCCGTCCGGGCTTGCCGCAGTCAGTCGTGGTTCATGGACCTCCGGGCTCGGCTTGGTCGAAGAAACGGGCGGCTTCACCTTCTTCGACGAAGCCGAGTTCCTCGATCTGTTCCTCCTGACGTTCGGACAGGTCGTCGAACAGCATGCGGTCGCGGGAAGTGGGTGCCGCGTCGGACGCCTCGGCGTGTTCGAGCAGCTTCGCGAACTTGTCGTCGAGGCGGACCGGCCAGTTGATGAGTTCCTGCTTGGCGCGGTGCTCCCGCGACGGCCGGAACTGGCGCAGCTGGTCCTCGATCTCCCACAGCCGGGCGTCGAGTTCGGCCCCGGCGCGGGCGATGTCCGCGGCGCCCGCCGTCCCCTGCGCGGCCTCGATCGCCGCCACGATCCTCCTCCTCAAGCCGTGGATGCGGGACACGGCGCGGTGGTTCTCGCCGATCTTCTCCCGGATCGCCATCAGGAAGTCGAACTGCTCGTCGAACTCGGCCTGCGGCGTCGCGACACGCGGGTCCGGCACGAGCTCGAACGGGACCGAGACCGTCTCGCCGCCCACGGTCAGCCGCGCCTCGTAACGTCCCGGGGGCGCCAGCGGCCCGTACGGATCGCGGTGCCGGTACAGCGTCTTCGGGACCCAGTCGACGGGCTCCGGATAGCGCATGTCCCACTCGAAGGCGTTGGCCCCGGCTTCGGCGGGGAGCCCTGGCTCCACGAGGTCCGCCGGGTCGATGAGGTCGGGTCCCGGCTCGGGAGCGACGCCCAGGCTCGAGAAGGTGCGGATCTCGTCCCCGTCGGTCTCGTCATCGCCCGCCTCGTGGATCGACAGGCGGACCTCCCCCTCGGGGGCCTGGGGCAGGTAGTAGCGAAAGACGACGCCGCTCGGCGGGTTCGGCATGAAGAGGCCGCCGAACGTCGCCCGGGTCACCGTCTCCCGGAAGCGGATGGTGGGGCGCGGCGTGAACAGCCGAACTCCATCCTCCGCGCTCGGCCCGCCACCGTCGGCGCGAATCGTCAGGCCCGCGGCCGCCAACTG
This sequence comes from Gemmatimonadales bacterium, assembly GCA_009838765.1. Classification (GTDB taxonomy): domain Bacteria; phylum Gemmatimonadota; class Gemmatimonadetes; order Palauibacterales; family Palauibacteraceae; genus Palauibacter; species Palauibacter ramosifaciens. The sequence continues at coordinate 135,296 of VXQX01000081.1, read as the reverse complement.
CCGAAGCGGCGAGATGTCGTCCAGGATCCAGTGCGCGCGTCCGTGCGTGGCCGCGACGATGTCGCCCTCCTTCAACTTGAGGTCGCGCACCGGCGTCACGGGCAGGTTGAGCCGCAGCGAGTGCCAGTTCTCCCCGTCATCCAGGCTCACCCACACGCCGCTCCACTCCGCGCCGGCGTACAGGAGCCCGGGCTGTTCGTCATCGTCACGCACCACCCACACGAAATCGTCGTCCGGGAAGTCCGCGTCGATGCGGCGCCAGGTGGTTCCGTAGTCGGCTGTCGCCCACACCGACGGGGCGTCATCCCCCATCATGTGCCGGTTCGCGGAGACATAGGCCGCCGCCGGATCGTGCCCGGAAGGCTCGACGACGCTCACCCACGTATCGGGCTCCATGTCCGGTGGCGTGACGTTCTCCCAGCTCCCGCCGCCGTCCGTCGAGACATATACGAGGCCGTCGTTCGAGCCCGTCCACAGCACCCCTTCCCGCAGGGGCGACTCCGCGATGCTCGCGATCGCTGCGTACCACTCGATCCCCACGTTCTCCCGCGTGAGGCCCCAGAACTCGCCGCGATCCGAGGGGAGGGTCGCTTCGAAGCGGGTCTCGTCGGCGCGCGTGAGATCGGGGGAGATGTCCGCCCAGCTCTCGCCCTCGTCCGTCGAACGGTGGACGAATTGCGTGGCCGTGTACATCACGTCGGGGTCGTGCGGCGAGAGGAAGAGCTTGACGTCCCACACCTGGCGGTAGCGGAGCTGGTCCTCGCCCGTGCCGTAGTAGTTCTCGCCCCACACGTTGATCCACCGGCGCTCGCCGGTCGAGCGGTCCACGCGCGCGATCCAGTGGTGGTCGCCGCCGTAGCTCACGTCGAGCCGGTCGGGGTGGACCGCGATCCCGCCGTTCTCGGCCGCCGCCGTCGTCCAGCGCTGGTAGTCCCAGATCGCCCCTTCGTCGGAGCGGCTGGGCACGCAGATGCTCGTGTTGTCCTGCTGTGGGGCGCACACGTTGTAGGGGAAATCGTCGTCCACCGAGGCGTTGTACATCTGGCCCGTGGGCTGGTTCTCGACCGACGACCAGGTGCGGCCGCCGTTGAGCGTCACGGTGGCGCCGCCGTCGCCCCCGCCCAGCATGCGGCGCGCGTCCGTGGGGTCGATCCACAGGGCATGGTGGTCGCCGTGCGGGAGCGTGGTGAGGGCGGTGAAGCTCTCGCCCCCGTCCGTCGACTTCCAGATCGAAGTGTTGAGCACGTACACGACGTCCGGGTCGGTGGGGTCGGCCTCGACGTGCGTGTAGTACCACGGGCGCTGGAAGAAGTTGGGGTTGTCGGCCACCCGCTCCCAGCTGCCGCCGCCGTCCTCCGAGCGGTAGAGCCCGTTGCCGGAGCAGTAGTAGTCGCGGCACGGCCGCCAGGCCGCCTGCCCGGGCGCGTCGGCAGTGTAGAGGCCGCCCGTCCCATCGCCCTCGGCGGTCATCAGCGCCCACACCCGATTCGGCCGCGACCGGGAAACGTCGAGCGAGATCCGCCCCTTGAGGCCCGCCGGGAGTCCCGGCGCCGTTGTGATCTCCTCCCAGGAATCTCCCCCGTCGGTCGACTTCCAGATCCCGTTGCGGGGTCCCGCATCCTTGATCGTCCACGGAAAACGGCGTCCGTTCCACGTCGCGGCGTAGAGCGTGCCGGGCGCGCTCCGATCCATGACGAGGTCGATGACCCCGGTCTCGTCGTCCACGTACAGGACGCGTTCCCACGTCTCGCCGCCGTCGCGGGAGCGGTACACGCCGCGGTTCTCGTCCGGGATGAAGCCGTGCCCGTGCGATGCGGCGTAAACGAGGTTGGGATCGCGCGGGTGGACCTCGATCGCGGAGAGGTTCCGGGTGTCCGCCAGCCCCATGTTCCGCCACGTGCGTCCGGCGTCGTCGGAGCGGTAGATGCCGTCGCCGCGCGAGATGTTGGTGCGGAAAGAGACATCCCCCGTGCCGACGTAGAGGATGTCGGGATCCGACTCCGAGATCGCCAGCGAAGAGACCGTCGTCGTCCCGAAGTGCCCGTCCGACAGGTTGTGCCAGCTTACCCCGGCATCGTCCGTCTTCCAGACGCCGCCCCCGTTCGTGCTCCCCATGTAGAACACGCCGGGCTCGGTCGGATGCCCGGATCCAGCGATCGACTTGCCGCCCCGCCAAGGCCCGATGGGCCGCCACTCCAGCACCTGGAGCACCGAGGCGTCGACCGAGCCGCCCGGCATCCCGCCGGCCGCTTCCGGATCCGGTGCGTCGCCCGGATCCGCACAGGCGAGGGCGGAGATCAGGAAGATCGAGAAGAGGGTCCCGAGCGACGGGGAGTGATCGTGATGGCGCATCGTCGCCTCCCAGCTTCGAGAAAGACGTTCCCGCGGGAACGCGTGGCTGTGTTCAGTCGGTGCGGCGCAGTTCGACGGGTTGGCCGTGAGGGGTGTGGCGGTAGGCGTCCGCCCACGCCTCCCTGCGATCGTCGAGGGCCGCTGCGGTGCTGAGCCGGCGGTCGACGACGAGCCGTTCGAGGGCGGCGACCCAGTGGTGGTAGTACCGGGAGCCGTCGTCCGGTTCGCCGCGCGCTTCCGCCTCGGCGAGTTCGTCGGCGAGCGTCCCGGCCCACTCCTTCCAGGTGAAGTGCCCCTCCTCGGAGAGCTTCACGGCGAGCGCGAAGGCCTGCGCCTGCCACGGCGCCTCGAACGCCGGGCCGTCGTCATCCGCGGGCATGGGAGGGAGCGCCGCGAGACGTTCCGCGTCGACCCGCTCGACCCCGCCCCGGTCGAACCCCCCCCGGACGGCACCGCCCCCTCCGGCGCTCGTCATCACGCCGGCTCCAGGTAGTCTTCCCACAGGTCGACGTAGATCGCGTCGCTCGCGGCGGCCCGCTCGCCCCACAGTTCCCGCGCTTCGAAGCGCACCGAGTAGACGTGCTGCGGACGGCGGTCGAGGGGACGCCGGCCGTCCTCGTCCGTGTCCTGCAGCGCGTAGACACCGTAGTCCTCGACCACGGTTCCCCGCCGCCCGCGGACGTAGCGCGGCTGCCGCGTGTGGCCGCGCGGGTGGAGGTTGCGCGCGCGCACCCGGTCGTTCGGTCCGAAGCGAGCCGTTACATCCAGGTCGAGAAGCCCGGCGCCCGGCGCCCCGGTGTTCGAGGGCGGGAGCAGCTCCGGCCGCGGCGCCCCCGGATCCGGGTAACCCGTCGCCAGTTCGGTCTCGGAGATGAGGCCGCTCACGAGCAGCCGGGTCGTCATCATCCGGAACCAGCGCTCGTAGTAGGACATGCCGAGGTATTCGACCGGCGGGATGCTCTCGAGCGTATAGCGGAAGGAGGGCCATTCGCGCCCCCGGCCCCACGGGCCGACCGCCCTGGTGAGGGCGTATACGCGCCCCTCCCAGCGGTGGTGGAAGACGGGTTCGTTCTCCTCGGGCTCGATCGGGCCGAAGCCGTCCATGCCGCCCATGTCGTGGATCGTGTTCACGCGTCGCCTCCCGGTTCGCCTCCGGACGGCGTTTCGACTCGGGCCACGCCGATCATCGAATCCCGGGTCACGATGCCCACCAGTTCTTCCTCGGTCATGTCCTCAGTGCCGGCGGGCCGCTCCGGGAGAACGAGATAGCGGATCTCCGCCGTGCTGTCCCAGACGCGGACCTCGACATCCTCGGGCACGTCGAGACCGAACTCGCTCAGCACGGCGCGCGGCTCGATCACCGCCCTCGCCCGGAAGGGAGCGGACTTGTACCAGACGGGGGGGAGGCCCAGCGTCGGCCACGGGTAGCAGGAGCACAGAGTGCAGACGACGAGGTTGTGCACCTCCGGCGTGTTCGCCACCACCTTCATGTGCTCGCCCTGGCCGCCGAGGTGGCCGAGTTCGCCGATCGCCGCCGTCCCATCGGCGAGGAGGCGCTCGCGGTATGCGGAGTCGACCCAGGCCCTGGCGACGACTTCGGCGCCGTTCCGCGGACCGATCCGGTTCTCGTACGTGTCGACGATCTCGTCCAGCGCCGCCGAATCCACCATCCCCTTCTCGACGAGGACGGACTCCAGCGCCCGCACTCGGAGGGCGATGTCCGGCGGCACGTCCTGGTGCTCGTGATCGTGGTCGTGGCCATGGTCGTGGCCGTGCTCGTGACTGTGGCGGTGTGACTCGTCCTGGCTGCCCATCAGTTTCCCCGGGGCGGCGAAGGCGGCCGCACCCACCGCCGCGTCCCTGATGAACCCGCGCCGGCCGACCGGCCGCCCTTCAGATTCGTCCATACGCACTCCTGGTTGCGTTCATGGTGTTCACGGGCCGCCGCGTAGCGCAACCTGTCTGCCGTTTCGGCGCGGCGGGTTGCCGCGCGAGCGGGATTGCGCGGCCCGAGCCGTCCCCGCACCCTTCGGCGCATGACCGTCTCCTACGAGAACTCGAAGGCTGTCTTCGACGGGATCAGGGCCGCCGGCATCCGCAGCATCTCCGCCCTGCCGGAGACCTGGCTCGGTCTCCTCCTGCAGCGCGCCGAGGACGACCCCGAGGTCGATCTCATCCAGGTCGCCAAGGAGGAGGAGGCAGTCGGCATCGCGGCCGGGGCCTACTTCGCCGGTGAGCCGCACGTCCTGCTCATGCAGAACCACGGCTTCTTCGCGGCGATGAACGGGATCATCTCCCTCGCCCAGCTCTACTCCGTTCCGCTCTGCATGCTCATCGCGGTCCGGGGCCACTGGGGCGAGCCGTACCCGTGGCACACTCGTGGCGGGATCGTGACGGAGGGTTTGCTTCAGGCGCTCAATATCCCCTACCACCACGCCAGGGATCCGGCGCTCGTCGCGAAGGAGATCGCCGAGGCGTACACGCTGTCGCAGAGTTCGCTCTCGCCCGTCGCGCTGCTACTGACGCGCGACCTCATGGAAGAGTGATGCGGGACGGCCGACCGGGGCGGGGGAAGGAGCGCTGATGCGGCGGGCGGACTGCCTGGAGTTGATCTACCCGGAAATCGAGGACAAGCTCGTCGTCACGATCATGGGCGCGTGCGCCCAGGAATTGTACGACCTCGGCCACCGCGAGAACTTCTTCTACCTGCAGCACGCGATGGGACTCGCCTCGTCGATCGGCCTCGGCCTCGCGAACCATCTGCCGCACGAGAAGGTGATCGTGCTCGACGGAGACGGATCGGCGCTGATGAACCTCGGCACCTTCACCACGCTGGCACGCTACCGGCCCCGGAACTTCCTCCACATCATCTTCGACAACGGGAGCCTCCTCTCGACGGGAGGGTTCGAGTCGCACACGACCTCGGGCGTCACGGATCTCGCCGCGATCGCGCGCGGGGCGGGGATCGAGCACGCGGTGGCCGTGGACTCGCCGATGGCGTTCGGGGAAGCGTTCGTCGAAGCAATGGAGCGGGACGACCTCGGCGTGATCGTGGCCCGCGTCGACGCCGTGGGTCCCGACAACTACGGGATGGACTTCGCCCTGCCCGAGAACGCCTTCCGCTTCAAGCGCTGCGTGCAGGAACGCCGCGCCGCGACGGGCTGGACGCCGCCCACGCATCCGGGACACGCCAGCAGCGCCTAGCACCTGGACCTAGCGCGTCTCCTCGCCCACCCGGGCGATGACCTCCCGCACCCGGTCCCGGAAGGTATGGGCCCGCTCCATGACCTCCGCCTCGTCGACCGTGAGCACCTCTCCAGCGCTGACGACGACGCGCCCGTTCACGAGGACCGTGGAGACATCGCTCCCTCGAGCCGCGTACACGAGGTGGGAGTAGACGTTGTAGAGGGGCGTGAGCCCGGCGCGCCGCGTGTCGAGCAGCACGATGTCCGCGCGCTTTCCCGGCTCGAGCGAGCCGATGCGGTCGTGAAGATTGAGTACGCGGGCGCCCCCCATCGTGGCCATGCGGAAGACGGTCTCGGCCGGGAGCGCGGTCGGGTCGGCGTTCGTGAACTTGTGGAGCTTGGCGGCGGCGTCCATCTCGTCGAACAGGTCGAGGTCGTTGTTGCTCGCCGGGCCGTCGGTTCCCAGCCCCACGGGGACTCCGGCGGCGAGCAGCTCCACGACCGGCGCCGCCCTCGGGATCCCGAGTTTGAGGTTGCTCTGCGGGTTGTGCGAGACGCCCGCGCCGCCGGCCGCGATGCGTTCGATGTCGTCGTCCGAGAGGTAGATGGAGTGGGCGAGCACGGTCCCCGGGCGGAGGGCGCCGATGGACTCCAGCGCCTCCACCACGCCCATCCCGGTCCGTTCCGTCGCCGTCGCGAACTCGCTCGCATCTTCGGCCGCGTGGATCTGAAACGGGGCATCGTACTCGATGGCCAACCGCAGCGCGGCGCGCACGTCGTCCAGCGAGGTCGTGTAAAGGGAGTGGGCGGCCGTACCGGGAACCAGCGTGGGGTGGTCGCGATACGCCTCCATGAACTCGGCGGCGTCGGCCAGCGTCGCGGCCGGCGAGGCGAAGTCGGGGGCGGGGAAGCCGATGACATGCGGGCCCATGACGGCGCGGATGCCCGCGTCGATGACCGCACGCGCCGCGTCATCCCGGAAGTAGTACATGTCCGCGAATGTCGTCGTCCCGCTCTTCAGCATCTCGATGGACGAGAGCAGCGTCCCCCAATAGACGAACTCGGGATCGACCAGTTCGGCTTCGGCGGGGAAGATGTGCTCGTTCAGCCACGTCATCAGCGGCATGTCGTCGGCAAGTCCCCGGAGGAGCGACATGGCGGCGTGGCCATGCGTGTTCACGAGACCCGGGATCACGATGTGCCCCGTCGCGTCGAGAACCGGCGCGCCGGCGGGGCGGGGGGCTTCACCATCGAGGATGGACGAGATCCGGTCCCCTTCCACGAGCACCGCGCCACCCTCGAGGACGGTGCCGGCGTCGTCCATGACGACGACCGTGCCGCCATCGATCAGGAGCCGGCCGTCCTCCGAGGCAGTGTCATCCGCATCGGAACCGGTCGAGCACGCGGACAGGAACACGCCGGCGAGGAGGATCCCCGCGCCGGAGCGGGCGACGGCCCGGGTTACCGCGTCTGACAAAGGCTAGCTGTCCTGCGGCTGCGGAACGATCCGAATGTAGGGAAGGGGCTGCTCCCAGCCCTCCGGGAACCGCCTCCGCGCCTCGTCGTCCGAGACCGCCGGCGCGATGATCACGTCGTCGCCCTGCTCCCAGTTGGCCGGTGTGGCGAGCTGCTTCTCGGCGGTGAGCTGGCACGAATCCAGGAGCCGGAGGATCTCGGCGAAGTTTCTGCCCGTGCTCATCGGATAGGTGAGGGTGGCCTTGATCTTTTTGTCCGGGCCGATGACGAACACCGAGCGCGCCGTGGCGTTGTCCATCGGCGTCCGGCCCTCTGAAGTGTCCCCTGCGTCGGCCGGGAGCATGTCGTACGCCTTGACGATCTCAAGCTTCGGGTCGCCGATCAGCGGGTAGCCGACGGCGTGCCCCTGCGAGGCCTCGATGTCCTTCGACCAGGCCTCGTGGTCGCTCACCCCGTCGACGCTGATCCCGATGATCTTGCAGTTGCGCGCCGCGAATGCCTCCTGCAGCGCGGCCACCGCCCCCAGTTCCGTCGTGCATACGGGCGTGAAGTCCTTCGGATGGGAGAAGAGGAGGGCCCACCCGTCCCCGATCCAGTCGTGGAAGCGGATTCTGCCCTGCGTCGTATCCGCCGTGAAATCCGGCGCCGTGTCGTTGATGCGAAGCGTCAATCTCTACTCCCTGTTCGAAGTGGTCGCTGAATGGCCGCTGCCGGCGACGAAGCCATGATCGGCTTTTCTCGCCATGGTGACAACGCCGGGCCGATCGTCGACTATGGCCGAACCGGTCTGGGTCGGCGCATGTTTCCCGGCGACGTGCTACCGAACGCCATGAGCCGGAGACTCCGGAGGATCCCTGATGAAGATCGGACGCCGTGTCCTGCTGACGACCGCCGCCCTTACCGTCGCCATCGTCGCGACGGCGCGGGCGCACACGATGTTCCTGAAGCTCGACAGTTTCTTCCTGGAGCCGCATTCGACGAACGTCGTGGCGCTCTTCAACGGGGACTTCGACGAGAGCGAGAACCACATTACGCGTGACCGCATGCTTGATGTGAGCATCGTGGGGCCGGATGGGGTCGCGCATCCGCGGGCGGAGGCGTGGCGTGACACGGCGATGTTCCACTGGCACGCGGACAGCGTCGACACGGCGCTGCTGACCTTCGAGACGGGTTCGACCGGAACCTACACCATCGGCGTGTCGACGGCGGCCCGCGTGATCCCACTCGATGCGACGGCTTTCTACGAATACCTGGTTCACGAGGGCCTGGTCGACGAGATCGCGCAGCGCGAGGCGGCCGGCAAGGCGGACGACGACGCGGTCGAGCGCTATAGCAAACACGTCAAGGCGATCATCCAGGTGGGAGACGACCGAAGCGGCGAATGGGCGGAGGAACTCGGCTATCCGGTGGAGCTCATCCCGCTGCAGAACCCGTACGACCTCGTCGTGGGTGACGACCTCCAGGTGCGCTTCCTCCGCGCGGGCGAGCCGGTCGAGAACGCGCTCCTCTACGCGAACTACGAATTCAACCCCCATTCGCACGACGAGTCCGGTGCCCACAACGAGGCGGTCGAGGTTCGCACGAACGAGGACGGCGTCGCGACGATCCCGCTCGTCGGCGGGGGCAGATGGTACATTCGGACGATCCACATGGTGGAGACGCCCTCGGAGCCGGACCTCGACTACGAGTCGAACTGGGCCACCCTCACGTTCCAGGTCCGGGGCGGCTAGCAGGAAGCCGCCCCGGGGCCCGGCTTCGGGAGAGGCCGCCGGCTAGTAGCCGCGCTCCCGGTTAACGACGGCGAGGAGCGGCTCGCCAACCGTGAAGCGGCGCAGGTTCTCGCGGAACAGGGTCCACATCCGCTCCATGTGTTCATCGGAGTCGCCGCCCAGGTGCGGCGTGATGATCACGTTCGGCATCGACCAGAGGACGTGGTCCGGCGGGAGCGGCTCGGGATCCACCACGTCCAGACCTGCGGCCGCGATCCGGCCCTCCCTCAGCGCGCGAACGAGCGCTCCCGTGTTCGTTGTCCGTCCGCGTCCCAGCGTGATGTAGAGCGCGGTGGGCCGCGTCGCTTCGAAGAAGGCGTCGTCGATGAGGCCGTCCGTTTCCGGCGTCAGAGGCAGGGCGTTCACGATGACGTCCGCCTCGGGAACGAGGTCAAGGAGCTCGGACGCGAGCCCGACGCGCTCCACGAAATCGGGCCCCTCCCGACTGCTGTTCCGCGTGGCGATGACCCGCATGCCGATCCCATGCGCGATGCGGGCGGTTTCCGTCCCGATCCCGCCGAGGCCGATGACGAGCATCGTGCGACCGCGGAGTTCGAGCAGTTCGCTCCCTTCCCCGCGGTAGGGGGAGGGCCCGGTCAGCGGCCGGATGTCCCAGCGCCGCTCCCGCTGCAGGTCGAGCGCCGTGTGAAAACGTCGCGCCAGCATGAGCGCCATGCCGAGCGCGTGCTCCGCGCCGCCGGGGGCGAAGATTCGCTGGGCGTTCGTGATGACGAGGTCCTCGGCGTCGGAGACCCCGGGCAACGCGAGGTAGCGTTCGACGCCCGCGGAGGCGACCTGCACCCAGCGGAGCCGGTCGCCGGCGGCGAGGATGTCCGCGTTCAGCACGCCGAGGACCGCGTCGGCGTCGTGCGCTTCGGCCGCCGCGGCCTGCCCGTCTGAGACGACGACGAGGTCCACGCCCGGGGCGACCTCCGCGAGTTCGGCCGTGCGGCCGGGCCACAGATCGGCGACGACGACTTTCACGGGCGGCTCCCAGTCAGGCGAGGATCGATCGGGCGAAGGGCCCGGACGCAGGCCGAGCAGCCCGGCCGGGACGCGCTCCGCTTCGGCCGCGCTCTCCGGCGGACGATCGGCGGCGCAACCCGCGACGGCCAGCGCGGCGAGCAGCCCACACAGGCGACCCGGCGCGCGGGCTACGGATTCCCCCCCATCCGCTCCTGGTAGCGTGCGCCGCTCAGGACGTTGAACATCGCGTAGTTGCCCTCGTGGCACGCGTACTCATACAGCAGATGGTCGAAGCGTTTGAAGGGAACCTGTCCGCCCCACGGACGCGTGTACACCGCGGGATCGTCGATCGTGAACTCGTAGAGGATTGTCTCCTCGTCCACGCGCGTGAAGCGCTCGACGACCCTCCGATCCTTCGACGGCGGTACCCCCCGAAACGCGTGTTCCGGGTTCAGATTCGTCGTCTCGACGACGAGCGTTCCGTCCTCCCACCAACCGACCGAACTTCCGAACCACGGCGTGACGTGCTCCGGCTCGGGCCGGCTTTCGAGCTGCTCCCGCAGGTCGTGGATGGGGATGATTCGGGCGTCGTGCACCATCTCGGCCATGATCACGATGAAGTCCTCGTTCTGCGCGATCGTGTAGCTGTTGTTGTACCAGTAGTTGGGGAGCATCGGCGGCCCGGCGCTCGATCCGAACGAGACGATGCACCGTTCCGCGAGCGGCCGCAGTTCGGGATGGTCGTACTGGCCGAATCGGCCGCGGAACGCGGCCGCCTCCGCCAGTCGTCGCCGGGCTTCCGGCGTAAGGTCCGGAATCCGTCCATCCGGCGGGTCGGTGACGAGGGAGCTGCGCGGCTCGCCGTTCACGACGGCCACGCGTTCGCCCGGCTCGCGGTAGAACTCGTCGTAGCAGGTTGTGGCCCCGTCGATGCAGACCCGGTGCTCACCGCCCGGCGGCAGCGGCCGATCCGGGTCTACGGGCGCCGTCCGTTCGGCGACGGTCTGCGCCTGGCCGCCCTCCAGGGCGGCGACTTCGTCCGGGCTCAACACGGGCTTCCGGCCTTCCGGACGTTCGAAGGGGGTCAGCGTCTGGTTGGTCCAGTTCCCCTGCAGGTCGGGATGGCCGTGCGCGGTGAGCGGGGGCTCCCAGTTGCCGGACGTGGTCTGCGTGCGTGCGGCGTCCGGCTGAACGAGGATCGCGGCGACCGCAGCGAGTCCGAGGACGCCGATCGCGGCGTAGGTGAAGGGGCGCGCGGCAGGTCGGTCCACGTTCATCGTTCCTCCTCGGTGCCGGCATCGGAATTGGCCGCATCGCCAATCTGCGGTTTCGGACCTTCGGGCGCGAGACGTGAAACGCGCGAGGGCCCGGAAGACCGGGCCCTCTCGAAGGAGCTGTCAGCTGGGTTGGACCGCGGGGCTCAAAGGTCTCCGCCGCCGCGCCGCCGCGCGGTCCGTCCCGTCGACCGCCCTCCCGAGCCCGAGGAAGACGAACCGACCGACGCGGTGCCTCGCGAGGAACCGGTCGACCGCGTGCCGATTCTGGAGCTTCCGCTGCTGTAGCCGCGTCCGCTGATCACCCGGCCGCCGCTGTTCCTGGGTTCCGTGCGGATGATCGTCGGTCCGTACCCATAGCCGTACCCGTACCCGTACCCGTACGGAGAGCCCCAGCCGAAGGGCGAGTACCCGTAACCGTAGCGGTAGCCGAAGCGGCCGTAGTAGGGATAGCCCCAGCCGCCGTAGAACGGATCGTAGTATCCGCCGACGCCGCGCCACGGCCCCGCGCCGCCGTCGCCGCCCGTGGACACCGCGAAGCGCCGGGGATAGCTCCGAGCGATCATCATGTCGATGACCCCTTCGGACACCCCGGCGTCGGCGAGTTGGACGAGCCGGTCGGCGTCGACCGCGAGAGGCATCTCGTGTTCGACGATCCAGGCCTCCACCGCCGCGGGATCCACATGCGCCTGCGCCTCGATGATGTCGTCAACCGAATACCCTCCGGCTGCCGCCATCCGCAACGAGCGGACAGCCAGGCTCCGGTCGGCCGCGATCTCGCCCAGCCCGATGGCCTCGGCCTGACTCTGCGTGGCCAGCCGGTATCGCGTCACCCACGTCATCTTCTCGTCGCCGACGGTGACGACGCGCGTGTCGATCCAGGCCTCGGACGAGATCATCGCGAACATCCCGCTCGAGGATCGGTCGACGCCGCCCTCGCAGACCTGGTCCACATCCATGAACACCCGGCCGGGACGGGAAGCGAACACCGCGCGGCGCGATCCGCTGCAGCCGTCCAGGGTCGCCTCGTGGGGCTGTCCGTCCGCCCGCACGGTTTCCCGGGCCGCGATCTCGCCGTCTTCGACCGTGATCACCTCGACGCCGGCCTCTTCGGCGCTGGGCCGGAAGCAGAGCAGCGATTCCGGCGCGTCGGCGGTCGTCGAAGTCCGAACGGGCTGCCAGCAACCCATCCAGGCGAGCCAGCGTTCGTCCATCTCCTGCGCCGCCGCGGTCGACAGCGGCCCGGTCGCAAGCATCGTGCCGGCCGCCAGGAAGAGAGCGGAGCCGATTCCAGCAGTGCGCTGTTTCGTCATGTGACCATACCTCGAGGTTTACAGCCGTACCGAAAAGCCGAACGCGGCGCGAAGCCCGTTCAGGTCGATCCTGTCGAACCCGACGAAGCCCTCGCCCATGGCCGCGCTGGCCCAAGAATAACGGGCTTCGGCGGTGAGAATCCACCGTAGCCCGAGCGAGTAGTCCAATCCGGCCGTCACGTAGGCGAGCGCCGATCCGTCGCTGGACGAGAAATAGTCGTAGAAGATGTCCAGCGTTTCGTAGTCGACGAATTCGCCCTCCTGCTCGAACTGATACCACATGAACCCGACGCCGCCTCCGACGAAGGGAGCGAACTTGCCCGGAATCCAGGCGAGATCGCTGATCCGCCGTCCGCGCTCCGTGAGATAGGCCTTCAGGCCGACGGTGAACGGTATGCGGCTGAAGTCCGTCGTCTGCAGGATCGGCAGGTCGTCCGTGCCGATGAACTCCCGGGACTCGGAGTCGATCTCGCTGGCCTCATACCCGAGCCCCACCGCAAGATCGATGCGGTCGGAGAGCCGGAAGCCGAAGTCGGCGGCGAGCGCCACCGCGTTGAAATCCTCCTTCTCGACCGTCAGTTCCCTGCGCGTGAAATCGAAGATCTCGCTGTCCGCGCGGGGTATCGCGTACCCGATTCGAGCGCCGAGCGTGACGGAAGGACGCCCGAAGAGAAAGTCCTGCGCCGCGAGGGCCTCGGCCGCCCCGGCTCCCCCGATGACGGCGAGGACGGCCGCCATCGAGGACTGTCTGAATCGGTACTTCACGTTGCCTCCTTCAAGACGCCTGAGCGGAACGTCCGTCGCTCGCGCCAACCGGGTTTTTCGTGTGCTACTTCTAACACGAAGCAATCCCGGGGCGGGTCACATTGCCCCCGCCGACTCTACCGGCTGGTCACGACCACCGGCGTTTCCTGCTGGACCTCGCCGCCGTCCGCGTCCCGCGCCGTGACGGTGATCGTCGTACTCCCCACCGTCACGCCGACCACCGTGAGCGTGCCGCCCGATACCGCGCCCACCGCGACAAGCGTGTTCCCGGTCGTGACGCTGAACGTCAGGTCGTCGCCCTCCGGATCGCTGAAGTACTGCGACAGGTTCAGCTGGTGTACCTGCCCGGTGGTCAGGCTCAGCGCCGGGAGCGCCTGGGCCACGACCGGCGGCTGGTTCGGCACCGTGATCAGGAAGTTCTGCGCGGCTTCACCGCCGGCCTGATCGCGGGCGAAGAGCACGCCGCCCGCCTGGCCGGTCCCGACCCCGACCACGGTCATCATGCTGCCCGAGACGGAGACGCCGGCCACGAGCGCGTTCGAGGTTCCCGCGCCGTACAGGAGCGGGTCGCCGTCCGGATCCTGGAAGAAGCCGGACACGTCCACCATCACGTGGTCGCCGGCCGCCACGGTAACGGGCGGCACGACACCGACCGCGACCGGTGCTTCGTTCGCGGGCGTGGGCTCCATCGTGTCCTCGCTCTCGATACATGCCCCGGCGACGAGGATGGACAACACCACCGCGACGCAGACGCCCCCGCGTCCGAAATTCAGATGTTCACGCAGCATATTCTCTCTCTTCCTTCTTCCGTTCGTCCGTTGTCTTGAAGGTCAAGCGCCCCCCACGGGGCCGGTGCGGCCGTCAGGGCAGGGCCATCGCCGCAAGTCCGTCGGTTAGCTGAATGATCACATACTGCTTGCCCTCGTGGACCCAGCTCGACATTCCGTAGCGCGTGTTGCCGGGCAACTCCACCTGGCCCACGCGCTCGCCGGTCCGCTTGTCGATCGCGAACAGGTGCGGCGTCCCATCGCTCGTCTGTCCAGACGCAAGAAGGAGCGTCGGAGTTGCAACCATGGCGGAATGGCCGCGCCGGCCCTGGTTCGGATTCACGTCCACCCCCTGCAGCATCGGATGGTCGCGGATCACCGCCTGCTGCCGCTCCGGCGCGTCGCCGTGCGGGATCATCCACAGGTGTTCGCCCGTGTTCACGTCGATCGCCGTGATCCGTCCCACCGGCCCCTTCCAGATCCGCAGCCCCTCGACCGTCGCCTGGTCCGCCGTGCTCTCCGTCACGACGCCGATCGCGCGGGAGAATTCGGAGTGCGTGACGCCCGTCTGCTCCGGTCCGTCGAGTTCGGATTCAATGCCCGGCGCCACCATCACCGGCGAGCACCCGCTCGTCGATGTGACGAAGACGACCCCATTCACCGGGTCGGCGGCGGGCGGACCCGTGATGTTCGCGCCCCCGCCCCCGCCGGGGCAGAAGAGCGCCGGGCCCTCGCCTTCCGGGTTCCCGACGTGTGTCGGCGGGTTGAAGAGCGGCACGAAGAGATCGTTCTCGCGCGCGTACTCGAGCGCCATCTCGCGCAGCTCCGGCGTGTAGTCGATGAGGTCCTGCTCCGTGCGGCCCTGCAGGTCGTAGGGCAGGGGCCACGTCGGGTGCGGCTGGGTCTCGGAGAGCTTCTCGCCCGGCACCTTCGACGGCGGCACCGGCCGCTCCTCGATCGGCCAGATCGGCTCGCCCGTCTCGCGGTCGAGCGCGTAGAGCCACGACTGCTTCGTCGCCTGGAAGACGCCCTTGATCGGCCGTCCGTCCACGACGACGTCCATCAGGATGGGAGCGGTCGGCGTGTCGTAGTTCCAGATGTCGTGGTGCACGAACTGGAAATGCCAGCGGCGCTCTCCCGTCTCCACGTCGAGCGCGACGATGCTCGTGCTGAAGAGGTTGTCGCCCGGGTGGAAGCCGCCGTAGTAGTCGATCGTGGCGCCGTTCGTGACGAGGTAGACGAGTCCGAGTTCCGGGTCCGCCGAGAGCGGCGCCCACGGGGAGACGTCACCGGTCCACTGCCATGCGTCGTTCTCCCACGTCTCGTGTCCGAACTCTCCCGGCCGCGGGATGACGTGGAACTTCCACTTGAAGTCCCCGGTGCGGGCATCATAGGCCAGAATATCGCCCGGGACCATCTCCTTCCGCGTCTGGTTGTAGCCCTGCTCCGCGGAGTTGCCGACGACGACCACGTCGTTCACGACGATGGGAGGGGAAGACGACGTGATGTATCCGATCTCGAGCGGCATCCCCTGATCCGGGTCGTACTCCTGGTTCAGGTCTTCCCACGGTCCCCAGCCCTCGATGAGGTCCGCCACCAGGTCCACCGTCCCGGAGGACGGGAATCCCGGGAGCGGCACGGCCTCGCCCCAGTT
This sequence comes from Gemmatimonadales bacterium, assembly GCA_009838765.1. Classification (GTDB taxonomy): domain Bacteria; phylum Gemmatimonadota; class Gemmatimonadetes; order Palauibacterales; family Palauibacteraceae; genus Palauibacter; species Palauibacter ramosifaciens. Next base: position 119,775 of record VXQX01000081.1, on the reverse strand, counting down.
GTCGAGCGGCTGTCCGGTGTCGGCGTCGAGCGCGTAGAGGAAGAACCCGGGACTGAGAATGTAGACGACCCCGCGCCCATCGACTTCGGCGTAGGCAATGCCCTTGCCGTACGCCTTTCGCATCGAGTATTCGTGCCGCCAGGTCATGGGTTCGGCGAAGCTCCACAGGAGCCTTCCCGTGGAAGGATCGAGGGCGATGACATGCCGGTTTTCGCCCGTGACCGTGATCATCTTTCCATCGACGTAGGACGGCGTGGCCCGCGCCGTGCTCGGCCCGAAGCTCGAAGCGTCCCAGCGCCACGCGACCTCGAGGCTCTCGAAATTGGAGGCGTCGATCTGCGTCGCCGGCGTGTAGCGGGTGTGCCAGGCGTCGCCCCCGAGATAGGTCCACGCGGCTCCCTCCACGCCGGGGCCCTGCGCCGCAACGGGGGCCCCCGCGATGGCTCCGCAGAGAAGGGGGAGAAGAAGGGCGCTGCTCGGCCGCCAGCTCCAGTGGTTCTTCATCATCCGTCCGCTCTCGCTGTTCTCTCTTCCGCCGCTCGCCGTTCGATGCACGGCAAGGATAACACTCCATCGTGGACGGACGTTTCCCGGGACGCAACGGCTCCTTGCACCAAGGCCACGTTTCTTCGCACTGTATCGGGTCATTAAAGAGGAGTCGCCGGGAGCGGCAGCGGAGCAGTTCCAGCTGGAGGAGGATGTCTCATGCGTGGATCGCATCGTCACTCGAGCCATTCCTGGTCGCATGCAACGGCCCTTGCCGTGTTCATGGTGCCCCTGGCTCTGGGTCTCACGTTCGGGGATCTCGGCGGACAGGGGCCGGCGGCGAACGGAGCGGACGGCGGCGGGGCGGAGGCGGACGTCACGTTCTCGAAGGACGTCGCACCCATCCTCCAGGCGAACTGCCAGAACTGCCACCGGCCGGGATCTGTGGGTCCGATGCCGCTCCTCGACTACCGGGACACGCGCCGCTGGGCGTCTCGCATGAAGGAGCTGGTCTCGAAGCGGCTCATGCCGCCGTTCCACCTCGACACGGGCGTCGGCATCCAGGAAATCAAGGATGACTGGCGGCTGAGCGAGGAGGACATCGGGACGATCGTCGCATGGGCCGACGCCGGGGCGCCCGAAGGGAATCCGGCGGACATGCCGCCCCCGATCGAGTGGCCGGACGAGCAGAAGTGGCAGCTCGAGGACATCCTCGGCCCGCCCGATCACGTGATCAAGTCGAAGCCGTTCGACGTGCCGGCCGAGGGCGGCGACACTTGGTGGCGGCCGCGGGTGCCGACGGGGCTCGACGAGGATCGCTGGGTGATGGCCTTCGAGACGCGTCCCTCCTTCCCCGCTGGGCGGCAGGTCGTGCACCACGCGATCCCGCGCCTGCTCAGGCTCAACGAGGAAGGGGAGTACCGGCGCATCCAGAGCCTCTCCGAGTACGCGATGGGCAAGGTCGGGGAGATCGTGCCCGCGGACGCGGGGCGGATGCTGAAGGCGAACGACATGATCGAGTGGGACGCGCACTACTATCCCATGGGATACGAGGTGACCGGCGACCAGGTCGAACTCGGGATCTGGTTCCACGAGGAGGGCTATGAGCCCGAGTTCCAGCAGGACCTGCGTCTCTATCCTCTCAGGGGGGACATCGCGCTGGCGCCGGGAGGCACCGCGATGACACAGGGTTTCTATCGCTGGGATCACCCGGTCCGACTCGACAGCTTCCAGCCGCACGGACACGTCCACCTGCACGCGATGTCGATCCAGGCGCTCTACCCCGACGGCAGGCTCGAACTCGTCAGCATGGTCACGGACTTCGACGCGCGCTGGCACCACAGCTACATCTACGAGGATGACGTGGCGCCGCTGCTCCCGCCCGGGACGGTGCTCGTCATGACCGGGTGGTACGACAACACGGCGGAGAACGAGCTGACCCCCGATCCCGAGATCTGGTACGCGCGCGGCGCGCGCACGGGGGATGAGATGTCGCACGCGTGGCTCGCCGTGACGCACCTCACGGAGGAAGGCTACGAGCGGCTCGTCGAGGAGCGGGAGGCGAAGCTCGCGACCGACGACGACGCCGGCGACAGCAGCAACGACGACAGCTGAGCCACGGGCTGCTACGCATGCGCAGCGTACATATCGCGGCCGTCCTGGTCGCCGCCCAGGTGGCGCCGGTCGCCCTCGTCGGGGGGCCGGCGCCCCTTCACGCCCAGCAGGTGCAGCGGCTGCCGCTTGCGCCCATCCCGCCGACGGGAGAGCCGGTGGCCCCGTTCTTCGAGGGTTGGTACCGCAACGACGACGGCACCTTCACCTTCTCGTTCGGCTACTTCAACCTGAACACCCGGGAAGTCATCGAAATCCCGATCGGCCCGGACAACTTCATCGAGCCGGCCGAGTTCGACGGGGTGCAGCCCACGCATTTCCCGGTGCGGCCGCGCCGGGACCGCGGCGTGTTCTCGGTCACGGTGCCCGCGTCGTACGGCGACGGCGAGCAGCGCGTCGTGTGGACGATCACCTCGAACGGCGTGACATATCCCGTGCCGGCCCGCGTGTTCGCCCCGGCGCTGCAGCTCGATTACGGGCCGCGGGCCATGGGGTCGATACCGCCCCTCGTCCGCTTCGACCCCGAGGGGGAGGCGGGCCAGCACGTCCAGGGCGTGTGGGGCGAGCCGCGCACGGTTCAGGTGGGGGCGCCACTGACGCTGCGGCTGTGGACCGAGGAGGTCTCCGTCCGCGACCCCGAGGATCTCGTGAACCAGGCGGTCGACGTGGAGGTGACCTGGTTCAAGCACCAGGGGCCCGCCGCGCCGGTGGCGTTCGAGCCGTGGCAGATCACGGTCGAGGGCGGCACCGGCGAGACGACGACCGCGGCGACGTTCAGCGAGCCGGGCGAGTACGTCCTGCGCGCGCGCGCTGACAACTGGGACGCGAACGACAGCGCCGGCGGCGACCAGTGCTGCTGGAGCAACGCCTACGTCCGGGTGACCGTCACCCCCTGACCGCCTGACAGGAGGCGCCATGGCGGACTCGACACGCCGCGCCCGCGCCATCGCCGTGCCCGGCGGCCGCTCGCTTCCGCCGCTTCGACTGGCCGCACTCGCCGCCTGCGTGGCGGCGTGCGAGGCCTGGCCGCCCCCGCCCGAGACGGTCCGGATTCCCGTCGTCGACACGCTGCACGGCGTCGAGTTTATCGACGACTACCGGTGGCTCGAGGACCAGGAGAGCCCCGCGACCCGCGCCTGGATCGACGAGCAGAACGCCTACGCGGAACGCATCGTCGGCGACACGCCGCTGCGGACGGCGCTCGAGGGCAGGCTGCGGGAGCTGATGGACGCGCCCGGGGCGATCTTCCCGCGCCGGGCGGGGGACTACGAGTACTTCTCGTTCCGGAAGCCGGGCCGGGAGGTCGGAGGGATCTACCGCCGACCGGCGCCCGAAGAACCGCAGGAGGGTCCGGTGGACCCGGAGGATCCCGCCGGCGAGTTCGAGGTCGTCATCGACCCGCTCGACCTCCGCGATGACGCCACGACCAGCGTGAGCATCATCGACTTCTCGCCCGACGGCCGCCTCATGATCTACGCCATCCGGGACGGCGGACGGGACGAGCGGGAGTACCGCGTCCGCGACGTGGAGAGCGGCGAGGACCTGCCCGACCGCCTGCCGACCTACCTGTACGGGAACGTCTCCTTCGATCCGGAAGGGGAGGGGTTCTACTACAGCCGCCGGTCGCGGGAAACGGGCGCGCGGGTCCGCTACCACCGGCTGGGGACGGACCTCGACGAGGACGAGGAGCTGTTCGGGGAGGGGCACGGCCCGGAGCGCTTCGTGGGCTTTTCGCAGGGGGGCGACGGCCGGTGGCACGTCTACACCGTACAGCACGGGTGGGCGCGGACGGACGTCTACCTCCACGACCTCCGCTCCGGAGCGGCCCCCGCGCCGCTCATCGTCGGCGCGCCCGCCCGCTTCAGCACGCGCTTCGTTGACGACGAACTCTACCTGCTCACGAATCTGGACGCGCCGAAGAACCGCATCCTCGCGGTGGACCTCGAAAATCCGGATCCGGACCCCGCGCGGTGGCGGGAGGTGCTGCCTGAGGGGGGGGACCTCCTGACCGGATACCGGTTCATCGGCGACGACCTGTACGCCGACTACCTGCGCGACGTGAGCAGCCGGATCGTGCGCTACGGGCCGGACGGCGCGGTGAAGGGTGAGATCCCGATCCCGCCGCACCACGTGGCGACGCTGCGCTCGCACGGAGAGGACGGGGACGAGGCCCTCCTCACGCTGACGTCGCTCCTCACCCCCTCCACCATCCTCAAGCTCGACCTTGAGACGATGGAGACGGAGGGGTGGCGGCCGTCATCCGTCCCCTTCGACGGCTCGGAGTACGAACTGAAGCAGGTGTGGTATGCCTCGGAGGACGGGACGCGAGCCCCGATGTACGTCGCCCACCGCCGGGGAATCGCGCTGGACGGGCAGGCGCCCGCGCTCCTGTACGGGTACGGCGGCTTCAACGTGAACCTGCTGCCCCGCTTCGACACGCGTGCCGCGGCGTGGCTGGAGCAGGGCGGCGTGTACGCGATGGCGACGCTGAGGGGCGGCGGCGAGTTCGGCGAGGAGTGGCACCGGGCCGGCATGCTTGAAAACAAACCGAATGTGTTCGCCGACTTCATCGCGGCGGCGGAGTGGCTGGTCGACAACGGCTACACGAACCCCGACCGGCTCGCGATCCGGGGCGGGAGCAACGGCGGCCTCCTCGTCGCCGCCTCCCTCACGAAGCGGCCGGACCTCTTCCGGGCCGTCTACTGCGGGCTGCCCGACCTCGACATGGTCCGCTTCTACCAGTTCACCGACACGAACAACATGCCGGCGCTCCTGGAGTACGGGAACGCGGCGGTGGCCGAGGAGTTCGACGTGCTTCGGACGTTCTCCCCGTACCAGAACGTGCATGACGGCGTGGCCTACCCCGCCGTCATGCTCACGCAGGGAGACCTCGACACCCGCGTGCCCCCGCTTCAGGCCCGCAAGATGGCCGCGCGCCTGCAGGCCGCCTCGAGTTCCGGCCTGCCGGTGATCCTCGACTACGACCCGCGCACAGGCCACGCCGGCGGCCGCTCCTTCAGCCGCAACGTCCGCAACGCCGCGATGGAACTCGCCTTTCTCCTCCAGCAACTCGGCGTGTCCTGATTCCCACCTCCTGTCGGGTCGCGGCCACCGCCTGAGCCCGGATTCCGACCAAGACCGTGGCTTCCGTCAGTGTTTGTTGATACCTTAATGATATCGGATCGATATCATCCACTCCATGCGAGAGAATCCGACCATGCCGAACCTGGCTCTGCGCGGGATACCCGCGGGCCTGCATCGCGAGCTCAAGGAGGCGGCGGCCCGCAACCACCGAAGCTTGAACGGGGAGATCATTGCTCGCCTGACGGCCTCCGTGGATTCCGCGCCGCTCGATGTCGAGGCATTGCTCGATCGGATAGCGCGCCGACACGAGACTCTGGGGGCGATCGACTTGAGCCCCGACAACGTGCGACGGCTGCGAGACGAGGGGCGGCGATGATCGTCGTCGACACCAACGTGATGATGAGTTTTGTCTTTGGCGGAACGGACGGGGCCGCTGCCGCCGACCTCCTCAGGAAGGATCCGGAATGGGCCGCCCCTGTCATTCTCCTGAGCGAGTTGCGCAACGCTCTGCTCGGAGTCGTGCGTCGCGGCGTCGCGACGTCCGCGCAGGTCAAGGCGATGGGTGACGACGCGGCGCACGTACTCGGGAGCAGAATCGTCGGCGTCCCCGGCGGGCTGGTGATCGATATCGCTCTCGAGTGCGGCCTTACGGCCTACGATGCCGAGTTCGTGGCCGTGGCGCGCGCCCTGGGGGTCCGTCTGGCAACGTTGGACCGCCAGGTCCTGCGAGTAGCGCCGGACGTTGCCGTATCGCTGCGGGACCTGGGTCGCCCGGGAGCCGAGAGGAGTGCGACGTGACCGCGGGGGCGCCGGCGTCTATCCGGTGGGCGGGATGCGGCGGAATAGGCGGAACACGAGCACGAAAGCCGTGGCGTACATCACGGCGCCGAGCAGGAAGGGCGCGCCCGGCAGCTCCACCGGGGCGGCGGGTGACGTGAAGTAGCTGAACAGGAGGCTGGTGAAGATCAGGGGGCTCAGGATGCTCGTCAGGCTCATGAGCGACTGGAGGCCGCCCTGGACCTTCCCCTGGTCCTGCGGCTCCACGGCTCCGGCCACGAGGCTCTGGAGCGCAGGGCCCGCGACGCCCCCGATGGAACCGAAGATGATGAAGGCGATGAGCATCCACCCCTGCGTGGCGAGGCCGTAGCCGAGGTAGGTGATCACGGCCAGCACGAGCCCTCCGAGGATCGCGCGACGTTCCCCGGTGCGTTTGATCACGGGCTGAACCAGGACTCCCTGGACGAGGGCCGCCATGAGTCCCACGAGCGCCAGCGACAGTCCGTTGGCGAGTTCATCCCAGCCGAACTTGTGGCCCGTGTAGAGCACCCACACGGTCTCCAGGCCGCGCTGGGCGAGGATCATGAACACGAAGGACACGGCGAGGCCGGCCACCAGCGGGTACGAGCGCAGCACGAAGAGGCTCCCGACCGGGTTGGCCTTGAGCCAGCTGAAGGCGTCGCGCTTCTCGGGCGGCAGCGATTCCGGGAGGACGAAGAAGCCGTAAAGCGCGTTCACCAGGGCAAGTCCGGCCGCCGCGAAGAAGGGAAGGCGCAGGTCGATCCCGCCGAGCACGCCCCCGATGGCGGGGCCGAAGATGAAGCCGAGGCCGAACGCGACCCCGATGAGTCCGAAGTTCCGGGCCCGTTGCTCGGGTTCGGACACGTCGGCGACGTAGGCGTTCGCCGTGGTGATGCTGGCGCCCATCACGCCCGCGATGAGGCGCCCCGCGAAGAGCCAGCCGATGGAGGGCGCGAGCCCCATGATGATGTAGTCGATCCCGAGGCCGAAGAGCGAAATCAGGATGACGGGCCGGCGCCCGACCCTGTCTGAGAGCGAGCCCAGGATGGGCGCGAAGAAGAACTGGGTGACGGCGTAGGCTGCCGCGAGCACGCCGAACCACCGACCCGCGCGCGCCGTGCTTCCGCCCGTGAACTCCTTGATGAGTTCGGGGAGGATGGGGACGATGATCCCGATCCCCAGCACGTCGATGAAGACGGTGATGAGGATGAAGACCATCGCCGCCTCGCGGCCCCGCCCCCGTGTTTTCACCCGCCCTCCACGCGATCGTTAGCTGTAACGCCGCCAAGGCGCTGGCGGGTCGCGTAAGGTGAGGGCGACGGCGAGGCAATTCCAGCCGCCGGCCGCTGCCGAAGCGCGGCCGAGGCATGGGAGCGGGATCCTCAGGCCAACTTCAGGCCGAGAGGTTCGAAACGGCGAAAGTCGGCCTCATCGCCAGTGGCGAGTCGGGCCCCATCGCGCAGCGCCCCTGCCGCGATCATGCAGTCGCGCAACGTCCCGCGCCGCCGCCCGGTCTCGTTGAACAGTCGCGCGGCGACGGCGGCGTCCTCCCCCGTGTAGTCGGCGCGGGGGCCAACGATACTGTCGGCCGTCGCCAACTGGGACGTAGAAAGGGGCCCGCACAGGAACTCCGTCCACGCGACGGCGCTCATCCCGAGCGTCACTCCGGCCTGAAGCCACGCGTTCAACTCCCGCGACTGCGGCGATCCCGCATCGAGTGCGAGGATAAGGAAGCTGGTGTCCAGATGGATCATGCCCGGGGATCACCGGCACGCGTCGCGCGGCGTTCGCTCCGGACGTCCTCCGCCCAGCGGTCGAGATCCACGCCCTCGTCGCGCACGCTGGCCTGGAGCCGCTGCAATGCGTCCAGGGGTCCGCCGACGGTGTCGGCTTCTTCCGCCGCTACCGCCCTTATCGCGCGACGCAGCACCTCGGACTTGGAGACACGCCATCGGCTCGCCAGGGCCTCGAGTGTCCTGACGGACTCCACGTCGAGCGAGTACGTCGACTTGATTGTAGTAGTGGCCATACCACGATGGTATGGCCCTACTTTTGTCGAGTCAAGCGACATCGCTGTGCCGTCGGCGGAGGGCGTCGCGCCTCTGGTGGTAGTTCGCATACACCTGCTCTCCGGCGCGCTCGCCGCGGCCGGCCCGGGGGTTGGAGAATCCCGTCAGGTGCACGATGGTGTCGTCCACGACGAGTGCGCCGCCGATGGCGCGTTCGGTGACGATTCCCACATCGCGCCCGAGGCCGACCGCCGGGTGGTCATCGATGGAGCCCGCCCGCAGGCGGTCGAGGAAGTCCCGGGCCGCGGAGGCCGGCGCCGCCGTGTCCCACTCCGAGCGCCGTTCCAGCGCGTCCACGCCGTAGCTCCGCACGAGCCGGGGGAGGAATGCGGCGAGGGTGGCGTGACGGTCGAACACGTCGAGTCCGTAGTTGCCGCCCGCCACCGCGAAGATGGCGCCGAGCTGATCCGGAGCGGCCTCCACTTCCCGGACGTAGTCGTCCAGCGCCGCCGCGTGGCGCTCGAAGATCTCGCTCATGGCTCCGGTCTCCGATGGGGCCTCCATCGCCACGGCCTTGTCGTCGATCGAACTCCACACCCGGCCCTGGTCGGAGCGCCGCGTCCCCTCGCTGCGCATCGACTCCTGCACGCTCGCGTATCGCTCCGCGCGCCCGCTCGCGAAGTGCATTCGGTTCGTCACCTGGAACCCGGGGCTGTCGTACGACCAGCGGCCCTGTTCCACGCAGGAGACCGGGATGACCGTCGTCTTCCCGGCGGGGAGGAGCAGCGTGAGGTTGGCGACCCGGTTCTGCTTGGCGCCGACGAGTTCCTCGCCGTCCACGATGAGCAGGGGACGCTCGGCGCGGTTCTCCACCTCGAGGTCGGGGACGCTCCCCCCCATGGACACCTCGCGCACGGTGACGCGATCCTCGCGAAGCCCGTCGCCCAGCAGCAGGTAGTCGAGTGCCGAGGTCTCTCGGGAAAGCAGAGGGAACACCGTGAGGCCGCCGCGGAAGGTCGGTTCGCCGATCTCGAGACCGGCGATGGCGGTCGCAATCTGGTTCATCTCTCCCCTCCTTGATATTGTCAGTGTTGATACGCTGTTGACAGTAGTGGGGAGGCTGGGATAAGTCAACGGTTGTCGTCGGTAAACGACAGCATATGTCACTCACGCATTGGAACGGCGGAAACGGCATGCGCAGTTACACGGCCCGGGAGCTGGAGGAGGAAACGGGGTTCAGCCGGCGCACGATCGCGTACTACGTGCAGGTCGGACTGCTTCCGCGCGTCGGCCGGAGGGGGCCGAAGACCCGCTATCCCAAGCTCGCGCGGGACCGCCTCCTCTTCATTCGGCGGGTCCGCGAGGCGGAGGGGGCGGGGAGGGTGCCGGCGACCCCGCTCCGCGAGATCGGCGCCGTGTTCGAGGGATCGTCGCCCGAACTGATCGCGGGCGTCGCGGACGGACGAATCGCCGTGACCGCCGACCTCCTCTCCGCCGGGTCCGCCGAAACGGATTCGCGGCTACGAACGGAGGACGTGGCGGAACGGCGCGAGGCGCCGGTCGCCTTCGCCGCCCCGCGGGCGCGGCACGCGGCCCTCGAGGGCAGGATGATGGTGCGGGAGGAGGGGCCCCGCTGGCCTCGCGAAGCGGCGTCGGCTCCCGCCGACGACTCGGAGTTGATTGGGTTTCTGGCCGTTCTCCGGGAGTTGGCGGGCCGCGACGTTTCTCGAGGCAATGTGGAAACCTGGTCCCGAATCGAGATTGCGCCTGGCGTCGCGCTCTCGGTGCGCGGCGTCACCGACGAAGATGCCGCGATGCTCGAAGCGATCGGTCGCCGGCTTCACGAACGGTTGGTGGACCGTTTCGGCGACTGACCGCCCGTCAGGACTCGATATCGAAGAAGCTCTCGACCGGGGGCGGGGTCGCCGGCACGGGGTTGCCTTCGAGCGCGTGACGCATCGCGGGTGACCGGGGGACGGCGGCGACCCCGCCGAGTCCCGAGGGGTGGTCCGCCATCGCCGCCATGAGCCGGCCCGCGCGGTCGAGCCGGGTCGCGACCGCCTCCTCGATCGGTTCCAGGCTCCAGTCGCCGCGCTCCATCACATGTCCGAGCGCGATCCCGTCCGAACGCGGGAGAATCCCGATACGGCCGCCGCCCGGTGCGCTGCCTTCGAGGCTGTAGTCGATCCCGGGCTGCGGAGCGAGGAAGGTGAGCTGGCCCTTGATCGGGGTCATCGTGTCGTCGGCGAACAGGGCCCGCGAGCCGAGACCGGTGCAGTTGGCGATGAGCGGTTCGTCGAGCGACATGAGGTCGCGCGGTGCCTCGAAGCTCCGGATCCGCACGCGTCCGCCGAAGAGGAGGAACTCCTCCATCAGCCGGTCGAGAAAGATCGACGGCTCGATGCGGAGCGTCGGCCGGCGGAGAGCGTAGGTGCCGGGGAAGGGGTGTTCTCCCGGCTGCAGCACGGTAGCGCCCACGTCGAGGCCCGGGTCGAGGCCGCTCTCGGTCTCGTCGAGTCCGGAGTCTTCCGCCCGCCGACTCGAGAGGCGGTTCGTCCACGTGTACGTCGTCATCCACGACACGCCGCGTCCGGCGCCGGCCCAACGTTGCATCTGCTCGTAGGAGGCGCGGACGGCCCGGTCGAACTGGGCGTCGAAGGCCGGGGTCCGTTCCGGGGCCGACACGAGGTTGGAGAGCGGCGAGAACCCGGCGTAGGCCATGTTCGAGGTCGTGTCGGGCGGGAGGGCGCGCGCGTAGATCGTCGCATCGAACCCGCGGCGCTGAAGCTGCCGCGCGGTGGCGAGGCCGACGGCGCCGGCCCCGATGACGGCGGCTTGCCTCGAAGGATGAGGTTCGGCCAGTTCCGACACGAGCAGTCCCGTCCCCCACGAAAGGGAGATCCCCGCGCCGCCGTGGCCGTAGTTGTGGATAACCGTCTTCTCGTCCAGCCGCTCCGCGGCCACGCGGAAACCGGCGGGCCGGAAGGGCCTGAGACCCACGGTGGTCCGGATGACGCGGTCCGGCGCGACGCGGAGGAGGGGAAGGCTCCAGGCGGCGGGGCCCGGCGAAAAACGGCGCCAGGCGGGGGAGCACGCGCCGAGGCTCGAGCCCAGCGCCGCGGCGCCCACGGTCTTGATCAGCGTTCGACGTTCCACGCAATAAGACTGATGTCAGGCACACGGATCGGCCAGAGAGCGCGCCGAAACGTTCCCGCGGGAACGCGCGGAGGGGGAGAATGCAGGGGAGAACGATAGAAACGCCCGACGATATCGCCGAGGGCCTCGAGGCGTTGGTGCGGATCGACGGACGGCTCGCCGAGGTCGTCGAAAAGGCGGGGCCGGTGCCGCTGCGGCGGAGGACCCCCGGTTTCGAGGGCCTCGCCCGGACGATCGTCGCGCAGATGGTCTCGAAGGCGGCGGCCACCGCGATCTGGGAGCGACTGGTTCAGGAAGCGGGCGGTTGCGAGCCGGCGCAGGTGGCCGGGATCTCCGATGCGCAGTGCCGCCGGATCGGGCTGTCCCGGTCCAAGGAGGCGACGCTCAAGGGCGCCGCTGAGGCGGTTCAAAGCGGTCGGCTCGACCCCCAGGCGCTCTGCCTCATGCCGGCCGAGGCATCCATCGCGGCCATGACGGCCCTCAAGGGGATCGGCGTGTGGACGGCCGAGGTCTATCTCCTCTTCTGTGCCGGCCACAGCGACGTCTTCCCGGCGGGCGACCTTGCGCTGCGTAACGCGGCGGGCCATGCGCTCGGCCTCGAGCAGCGTCCCGACGAAAAAACGCTCCGCGACATCGCCCGCGGCTGGCGACCCTGGCGGAGCGTGGCGGCGCGCCTGCTCTGGGAGTACTACACGACGGAAATGCGGCGGAGAAACACGATTCCGGTGGGTTCGCGGGATCGCCGGGACACGAACCGTTAGATCGTTTCGAGGTCTCCGGCCCGTACCCAGCCGACCTTGCCGTCTTCCAGGACGATCTCGAGCCAGTCGCTCGATCTCCGGTCGATCCGGACCACGGCCCCCTCGTGAATCGTGAACAGCTGCAGCGAGGGATCGTCGGAGGGCGCGCTCTGGACGGCGGCCTCGGTCTGCAGGATCACTCCGCGCTCCGCGCGCCCGATACCGAATTCACGGATCAGGAGGTTCGTGCCGACGACGAAGGCGAGGGCGGCGGCGGCGACGGCGGCGTGGCGCGTCCACCGCGGCGGTCCGGTGGAGAGGAGCCGGTAGAGCAGGATGGACGCCAGCCCCAGGTAGCCCAGCGCAAGGGTCGCGATGAGCCACGCGCGCGGCGCGAGTTGCACCGCCCACCTGACGACGCGGGGCACCCAGAATCCGGGAAGCGGCGTGATCTGGTCGGCGGTCAGGGAGCGCGCGAGTTCGAGGTTCACCCGCACGCTCTCATCGCGGGGCAGCGCGACCTTGGCGCGCTCGTAGAAGAGGATGGCCCGGCCCAGTTCGCCGAGCCTGAAGTAGGCGTTGCCGATGTTGTAGTGGAGTTCGCCGCTCTCGAACCCGTCCTCGTGCAGCCCGAGCCAGGCCTCGAGGGCCCCCTCATGGTCTCCGGCCTGGTAGCGGCTGTTGCCCGCCTGGAACCGGTCGGCGGGCGCGGCTTCCTGCAGGGCGGCGAGTCCCACCGCCGAGGCCGAACCGGTCGACGAGGCTGGAGCGAGCGTTGCCGCCAGAGCCAGTAGCACGGCGGGGAGCCCGATCGCCGCGAGTCCGCCCCGACGCCCTGCGGTTCGGCCGGCGGTCATCGGAGTTCTCCCGCGAGGGCGGACAGCACGGACTCGGCGCGGGCCAGAAAGGCTTTGCGTTCTTCGATCTCGGCGCCGACCGGGGCGAACCGCTGCCGGTCGCACGCTTCGAGGACGGCGAAGTACTCTTCGACGGCGGGCTCGCGGGCGGCGCGGCGGAGCAGGGCGGCGCGGAGGTCGTCGCGGATCATCCCGGCCGCGGAAGTGTCGAGCTTGTCGGCGACGAACCCTTCGAGCGCCTGGGCGGTCTCGGCGTAGAAGGCCCGCGCATCGTCGCCTCCCGCGAGCCCGGCGGCCCGGGCGAGGCGCTTCTTCGCCACGCGGGCGGCCCGGCGGTCGCGAGCGTACGCCCGGTCGCCGGCGAGCCGGTCGCGGCGGCGGCGCAACCCGGCCGCGCCCGCGACCATGCCGACGGGCGCAAGCGCGACGATCCAGAACCATGCCTGGTCGAACAGCGTCTCACCCCGGCGGCGGAAGCGCGGCGTGTCGATCCGGATGAAGCGGATGTCCGAGCGCAGGGCCTCGACGGAGCCGCGCGCGCGTGCTCCCGGCAGCGCGTCCTCGACCGCCCGGCCCGTGACCCGCAGCTCGACCGGCGCCGCCGCCGCGATCTCGTACCGGTCCGCCGCGGCGTCGTAGTACGCCATGTCCACGCCCGGTATCGTCAGCGTTCCGGGCGCACGGGGAATAAGGACGTACTCCCACGTCCGCGTCCCCGAGACGCCCGCGTCGGCGGTCCGCAGGCGATCCGACACCTCGGGCGGAAAGGCCTCCACGGTCGGCGGGAAGGCGAGTTCCGGCGGCGCCAGCGCTTTCAGGTTGCCGGAACCCGACACCTCCACGCGCAGCGTGACCGCTTCGTTCGCGGCGAGACTGTCCCGGTCGACGGAAGTCTCGACGGCCAGATCCCCCACGAGCCCGGTGAAGTCCGCGGGCCGGCCCTCGGCGGGGAGGGGGAGCACCTCGATCTCGACCGGACGGGACGCGGCGCCCGCCGTCACGACGTCTCCGAACAGGGAACTCCGGTTGAAGACCCCCCCGAACACATCGTCGAACGGATCGCGCGACCGCCGCCGCACGCGGGCCTGCGCCTCGATCGCGAGCGGCTCGAGCGTCTTCGTGCCCGGCCCCGTCGGGTACAGCGCCACCTTCCGGATCACCGCGGTCGCGTACGCGACGCCGTCGCGCACGACCTGCTCGACCTGCGGCTGCTGCGGGAGTTCGAACTCCTCGACCCAGAAGCCCGCCGTGCCGGGGAGTCGCGTGACCCCGTACGAACTCACGTTGACGCGCGTGAAGAGCCGGTACTCGACGATGACCGGCTCGTTCTCCCGCACGCGGCGCTTGTCCGGCTCGGCCACGATGAAGAGGTCGTCCGGGCCGATGGTTCCCGGATCGGAGGGCTGCCCCGCGGGCGCTCCTTCCGCTCCCGGCGCCGGCGGCGGAGCCGACGACACCCGCAGGCTCAGCCGCTCCGTGGTCAGCGTCTCGCCGCCCGCCTCGACCGTCACCGGCCCGATCTCGAACGTGCCCTCCTCCGTCGCCTGGAAGCGGTACTGCACGGTGAGGGAGACGGTCGTCTGGCCGTTCACGATCCGAACGGAGGTCTGGGTCCCGCTGCTCAGGAAGGCGGCGAAGGCGGCCATGTCGGGAAGGGCCGGGTCCTGATCGAAGCGCTGGACGCCCTCCAGGACGACGTTGAGCGTGAAGGTCTGTCCCACGCCGACCTCACCGCGGTCGAGATGCGCCGAGGCCGTGACTTCCTGCCCGGCGAGCGTACCTGGACCGAGAAGACAACCCAGGAGCCAGCCGAACACGGCAACGATGGCCGGGAGCCCGCTGCGGGCCGGGAGTTGAAGGGTTCGCATCACCAGTCCCGGCGAGGCCTCGTGCCGCGCGTCGGCGTGCGCGGCTGGCGGTTCACCTCATCCTGATCTTCCCGGATCGCGTCCAGGAGCCGCTCGGCCTCCTCTCTTGTCATCTCGCCCGGCGGAGGCGTTCCCTCCTGCGGTTCCGATTCGTCCGGATTCGGCTCCGGCTCCTGTTCGGGCTGATTCTGCGGGTCCTGTTCGGGATCCGGATCCTGCTCGCCGTCCTGCGGTTGCGGTTCGCCCTCGCCCTCGTCCTCGTTTTCCTCGTCGTTCTCCTCGTCGCTCTCGCCTTCGCCCTGCTGCTGTTGCTGCTGCTCCTGCATCTGTTCGAGCACGCGCTCGAGGTTGTGCTTGGCGTCGGCGTCGGACGGGTCGGCCCGTAGCGCCTGCTTGAAGGCCTCCAGGCTCTCGGGGAGCGCACCCTGCCGGTAGAGCGTGTTGCCGAGGTTGTACCAGGCGGCGCCCGCCAATGCCGGGTCTCCGCTCTCCACCGCGGCTCGGAAAGACTCCAGCGCGGACTCGTAGTTCTCGCCCCGGTAGAGCGCGTTCCCATCGTTGAACCGGATGATGGGGGAGTCGGGGGCCTCGAGGAGCGCTTCCAGGTACTTCTCGTGCGCCTCGGCGAAACGTCCCTCCTCGTAGAGGCGGTTCCCCTCGCGCGTCTCCGCGCGCCCCGCCTGCGCCCGGATCTCGCCCGGAGCCGCGGCCGCAGCCGCAAGCGTCGCGATGGCCACGGGCAGCCACAACCGCCCGCTCCCGACAGGCGTCGTACTCACGAGAACCTCCCTCTCCAGACCCTCGCCGTCTTCTTGCGGTCCGTCCACAGGCCTTCCAGGAACAATAGGAGAATCGCCGCCCCGAGGAATATCTGGAACTGCTCCTCGTACTGGGTGACTTCGCGCGCGTCGATCTCCCGTCCGCCCAGCTCCGACACCTCCTCGATTAGCGCGGTCAACTCGCTCGCCTCGGGGGTGCTGCGGTAGAGCTGTCCGCCCGTTCGCGTCGCGATCTCCCGCAACGTCGTCTCGTCGAGCCGGGTCGTGACGACGGCCCCCGCTTCGTCGCGCTTGAACCCGGCCGGCCGGCCCGCCGCGTCGTACTCGGGAATGGGGACGCCGTCCGTCGAACCCACGCCGACCGTGTGGATCGTAACCCCGGCCTCGAGCGCGCGATCCAGGGCCGGCTCGATGCCCCCCTCGTGGTCTTCGCCATCGGTGACGACGATGATGACGCGTTCCTCCACCGGCGCGTCGGAGAAGGCGTCGAGCGCGAGTTCGAGCGCGGCACCGAGGTCCGTCCCCTGCACGGGCACTAGGTCCGTGACCATCGCGTTGAGGAAGAGGCGCGCGGCCCCGTAGTCCGAGGTCAGCGGGCTCTGGACGAAGGCCTGGCCGGCAAAGGCGATGAGGCCGATGCGGTCCCCATCCAGCCGCTCGATGAGGCGCTGGATTTCGAGCTTCGAGCGCTGCAGGCGGTTGGGGGCGAGGTCCTCCGCCAGCATCGAGGTGGAGAGGTCGAGGGCGACGACGATGTCCATCCCCTCGCGGCGGACGGTCTCCACGCGCGAGCCGAACTGCGGACGGGCGACGGCGACGACGGAGAGTCCGAGCACGGCGAGGAGCCCGACGGCCTTCCAGGCGCGGGCCCGCGAGTTCACGCTCCGGCTCAGCTGGCGGACGAGCGCGAGATCGCCGAAGCGGGCCAGCGCCTGGCGCCGCTGCGCCGCGCCGCGCCACATGAGTCCGGCGGCCAGCGGGATGAGCGCCAGTCCGAACAGCGCCGTGACGAACCCGAAGCGGAACACGATCTCGCCTCCCCCTCGCTACGGCAGTCTTCGCAGGACCGTCTGCGCGAGCCCGATCTCGAGCAGCAGCAGTCCGAGCCCCGCCGCGAGCGGGAAGTGGAAGAGTTCGCCGTACCGCGTGAAGCTCTGCACGTCGATCTCGGTCGTCTCGAGGGCGTCGATCTCCTCGTAGATGCGTTCGAGGCTCTCGCGGTCCGTGGCCCGGAAGTAGCGACCTCCGGTGACCTCGGCGACCTCCGTGAGCGTCGGTTCATCGACATCCACCGGAATCGAGACGAGGCGGCGCCCGAAGACCGGATCATCGACGGGAACCGGGGCTGTCCCCCGCGAACCGGCCCCGATCGTATAGACCCTGACCCCCAGCGCCCGGGCCATTTGGGCGGCGGTCGCCGGATCGATCTCACCGCGGTTGTTCCGGCCGTCGGTGAGGAGCACGATGAGCCGCGACTCGGCCTGGCTGGACTCGAGTCGCTTGAGCGCGGTCGCGAGTCCGAGTCCGATCGCGGTCCCGTCCTCGACCATCCCCACCTCCAGCTCGGCCATGACTGCGGAGACGGCCGGGTGGTCGATCGTGAGCGGGGCCTGCGTGAACGCCCGGCCCGCGAACACGACGAGTCCGATGCGGTCGTTGCGCCGGCGCTCGACGAAGTCCGCCGCCACCTCCTTGGCCGCCTCCAGCCGGTTGGGCGCCAGATCCTGCGCGAGCATGGAACTGGAGATGTCCAGGGCCATCACGATGTCGACGCCCTCGGTCGACACGTCCTCGCTCGTCGAGGCGGACTGGGGGCGGGCGAAGGCGACGATGAGCGCGCCGAGGGCGAGAAGTCGCAGCGCCAGCGGCACATGGCGCAGGCGGCCGGTGCGCTCGGCCCCGGCGTGGCGGAGGAGCGCGAGATCCGGGTAGCGCAGGGTGCCGGCCCTGCGCCCTCCCTTCGCCAGGTGCCGGTAGGCCAGCGCCGGGACGAGGAGAAGCAGGAGCAGGAGAAACGCGGGATCCGCGAACCGGTGGATCATGACCCCGCCGCCTCGATCCGGTCGTCCACCGTCGCTTCGGGCTCCGCGACGGGTGGCGGGGCCACGAACTGCGTCCGCTCCACCAGCGTGCGCGCGTCGGCGAGAATGTTCCGGCACGCCACGTCATCCGGCCGCCATTTCGCGAACTTCACGAGGTCGCAGGCGTCCAGGAAGCGCTCGAAGGCCGTTCGAATGCCGGGGTCCACGCCGGCATGCCCCAGGCTCGAAATCACGTCCGGCGTGACCATCTCCAGCGCCCAGATCCGGTAGCGACCCTCGAGGTAGGCGCGGATGATCCGGGACACCTCGATGTGGTACGGCTTGATCTCGCCCCGTTCCAGGAGAGGGGACGCCTCGAGCCGGTCCAGGGCTTCCAGCGCGATTTCGTGCGGCGGCCGGGTGGGGACCGGCGGGCGGGAGTCGATCCGGTCGGAGCGGCGGCGCCGCCGGCTCCCCCACCAGTAGCTGAGGCCGGCGAGGGCCGCGGCGAGCAGGAACCACGGCCACAGGAGAAGCCAGTTGCGCGCGATCGCGCGCGGACCCGTCACGTCGCGGATGTCCCCGCCCTCGTCGAGCCCGACCGTGGTCACTCCGATGACCACCGGGTCGGTGGAGACGGTAGTCGTCCCGCCGCCTCCGTCCGCGAGTTCGAGGATAAAGGACGGGATCTCGAGTTCCCCGAGTTCGAATGCGGTCACGTGAAGCACCGCCGCAGTGCGGGCGCCGTCCGCCGAGGCCTCCGGCGGGCTCACTTCGAGCGCCAGCGCCTCGAAGGGACCCAGCGAGAGGGAATCGGGCCAGCGCACCGCGAAATCCGCCGGGTGCTCGACGGCGAGCCGCAGCGCCAGGGGATCGCCCACATGGATCTCCGTCGTGTCGGGCTCGATCGTGACCCGCGGCGACTGTCCCCGGAGGTCTCCGCCCGCGCCGAGCGCCCCGCATGCCAGCAGGAGGCCCGCGATCGCGGCCCGCCGGTTCCCGCACCCCGCACCCCGACTCATATGCGCCGTCCCCGCTCCTCGAAGAAGCGCATCAGAGGCCGCAGGTAGGGGCGCCCCGGATTGAGATCCACGACATCGACCTTGCTGCGGCGGAACGTCCGGTCCTGTCCCGCGCGCGCCTCCTCCCCGCGGCTCGCGAACGCCGCGCGGAAGTCCCGGTTCGAGGTGTCGACGACGAGCCGTTCTCCCGTCTCCGCGTCCTCAAGTTCGACGAGTCCGATCGGGGGCAGCTCCGATTCCCGCCGGTCTCTCACCCGCAGGGCGACGACGTCGTGCCGCCGGCCCGCAACCCCGAGCGCCTTCTCGAAGGGCTTCGAGACGAAATCGGAGACGACGAACACCACGGCCCGCCGGCGGATGATGCGGGAAAGATATTCGAGCGCCGCGCCGAGGTCCGTCGCGCGGCCCGCGGGCTCGTGGTAGAGCATCTCGCGCAGCACGCGCAGGACGTGCCGCCGGCCCTTCCGGGGCGGGACGAACTTCTCGACGCGGTCGCTGAAGATGATGAGCCCGACCTTGTCGTTGTTCTTGATCGCGCTGAAGGCGAGGAGGGAACACACCTCCACGGCGAGGTCTCCCTTCATGCGCTCGCGGGTGCCGAAATCTCCGGACGCGCTCACGTCGACGAGCAGCATCACCGTGAGTTCGCGCTCTTCCTCGAAGATCTTGACGTGGGGCGTTCCGGTGCGGGCGGTGACGTTCCAGTCGATCGTGCGGATGTCATCGCCGTAGTCGTACTCGCGGACCTCGGCGAAGTTGATGCCGCGTCCCTTGAACACGGAGTGGTATTCGCCCGAGAACACCTGGTCCACGAGCCCCCGCGTCGTGATCTCGATGCGGCGGACCTTCCGGAGGATCTCCCGCGGAATCATCCCTCGATCCCCTCCTGCCCCCGAACCCCTACGGGACCTCGACGCTGTCGAGGATGCGGTTCACCACGTCTTCGCTCGTGACTTCCTCGGCCTCGGCCTCGTAGGTGACGAGCACGCGGTGCCGCAGGACGTCGAGGGCCACGGAGCGCACATCCTCCGGCGTCACGTAGCCCCGGTGCCGCAGGAAGGCGTGTGCCCGCGCCGTGCGCGCCAGGCAGATGCTGGCTCTCGGCGATCCGCCGTAGGCGATGAGGTCCGCGAGGTCGTCGAGTCCGTGGTCGGTCGGCGCGCGCGAGGCGAAGACCAACTCCACGATGTACCGCTCGACCTGCCGGTCCATGTAGATGAGGTCGACGGCGCCGCGTGCCCGGAGGATCTCGTCCGGCGTGACGACCGTCTGCGGCTCGGGCGCGGACCCGACGCCCATGCGCCGCATGATCTCCAGCTCTTCTTCCTTGTCGGGATATCCGATCGAGAGCTTGAGCATGAAGCGGTCCACCTGCGCCTCGGGGAGCGGGTACGTCCCCTCCTGCTCGATCGGGTTCTGCGTCGCGAGGACGAGGAAGGGGTCGTCGAGGGGGAAGGTCTCGTCCCCGATCGTGACCGTCCGCTCCTGCATCGCCTCGAGGAGCGCGGACTGGACCTTGGCGGGGGACCGGTTGATCTCGTCGGCGAGGATGATGTTGGAGAAGATCGGACCCTTCCGGGTCTGGAACTCGCTCCGCTTGGGGTCGAAGATGAGCGTGCCGATGAGGTCGGCGGGGAGGAGGTCCGGCGTGAACTGGATCCTCTGGAAGCCGGTGTCGATCGCCTGCGCGAGCGTCCGCACCGTGAGGGTCTTCGCCAGTCCCGGCACTCCCTCCATGAGCACATGGCCGTCGGCGAGCAGGCCGATGAGGAGCCGCTCGACCATGGTTCGCTGCCCCACGATGACGCGCCCCACCTCGTCGACCAGCCGCTCCACGAAGGCGCTCTGCTCGCGGATCTTCTCCTGTATCGCTTCGATGTCGTGACTCACCGCGGTGCGTTCCTCTCCTCTCGAATCGTCTTGAATCGTCTCTCGAATGATCTCACGCGAAGGGCTTGGAGCCCGCGGGCGAACAGCCTCGGGCACGCGGCGCCGATAAGGATCGGCGTTTGAAAGACATTTTATCGAATTTCGGCGTTGCCCGAAGGGTTTCCGGCCGACCTGCGTTGACGCGGGCCGTGGCGGCGGGCACCGTGAACCGGACACTCAGCCGCAGAGTGCCAACCGGGAGGGCCGAATGTACGACACGCCGGAGCCGGGATCGGAATCGAAGGCCGTCCACCGTCGCGACCTCCTCCGCTGGCTTGCGGCCAGCCCTCTCCTGGGTGCGTTCGCGGGTTGCGACCTGGGCTTGGTGGGGCGCGCAGTGGCGCAGGAGGCGCCCGCGCGGTCGCTCGGCGACCTCGTCGGGTCGGCGCAGGAGGCCCTCGACGTCTTCGACCTGGAGAAGGTGGCCGCGCAGACGGTGCCGACGGCGCACTGGGGATACATCAAGACCGGCGTCGACGGGGAGGGGACGCAGGCGAACAACCGGGCCTCGCTGGAGCGCATCTACCTCCGCGCGCGCCGGCTGGTCGACGTCTCGAACCTCGACATGCGCGTCTCGATCTTCGGGCGGGAGTGGCCGACGCCGCTGATGATCGCGCCGGCGGGGAGCCAGGTCGGCTTCCACCGCGACGGCGAACTCGCCACCGCGCGGGCGGCCGCGGCCCGCAACCACCTGCAGACGCTCTCGTCGGTGAGTTCCACGGGGGTCGAGGCGGTGAACGAGGCGCGAGGGGAGCCGGTGTGGTACCAGCTCTACGCGCCGCGCCACTGGAACGCGACCGTCGCACTGGTGAACCGCGTTCGCGAAGCCGGGTGCCCCGTCATCGTGCTCACGGTGGATCTCCTGGGCGGGAGCAATCGTCTCACGCTGGAGCGCTACCGGCGGATCGACGACCGCAACTGCGAGAGCTGTCACCGGAGCGGCGGCCGCGCGGACCCCGTCAAGCCGATGTACGAGGGGCTGCCCCAGGGCCCGCCGGACAGCGCCGGCCCCACCATGACGTGGGACTACGTGCACCGCCTGCGCGACATCACCGACCAGTGGATCGTCGTGAAAGGGCTCGTCACCCGCGAGGATGCCGAACTCGCGCTGGAAAACGGCGTGGACGGCATCTGGGTCTCGAACCACGGCGGCCGTGCGGAGGGCAGCGGCCGCGCCACGATCGACGCGCTGCCCGAGGTCGTCGAGGTGGCGGGCGGCGAGGTGCCGATCATCGTCGACGGAGGTTTCCGCCGCGGCACGGACATCTTCAAGGGCCTCGCGCGGGGCGCCACGGCGGTGGCGATCGGGCGCCCCTACCTGTGGGGACTCGGGGCCTTCGGCCAGGCGGGCGTCGAGCGGGTGCTGGAAATCCTGATTGAGGAACTGCGCATCACCATGGGCGCCGTCGGGACCCCGTCACTCGCCGACATCGGCCCCCACTCCATCGGCGTCGATTGACGACAGTACGGTCCCGCGGGAACGCGAAGGGCCGTGTTGAGGTCAGACACCGATGCCCAGACTCATCGCGATGTACCCCAGCACGATAAAGATGATGGGGAACAAGCGTCGCGCCGACGGAAGCGGTCACTCCGGCCCGGAAGAGTAGAGGGCCGGTGGGAAGGACTCCGCGGCCGAATAACTTGTCGAGTACGATCTCGATCGCGGCACCCAGCGTATAGCTCACGTTAGCCGCAACCAGCCAGAAAATACCGACCCGGAACCACACGAGCGGTTCGAATTCTCCGTTCAAGGCCATGATCAGCGAGCCGACGGTCATCGTCACAAGTCCGGTTCCGACGACGACGACGTTGTAGGGAAGCCGGCGCTTCTCCCACCAGCCGATGATCGCCCCGACGCGGCGCTCCGCCGGAGCCGGGTACAGGAAGTCCGCGAGGAAGGGGCCTCCGGGGACGCTGCCCTGCGGGAGTTCGCCCGGCAGGGATCGAGTCCGTCATGGCGTCGGGTTTCATCCCTCAGGCCTTCGGCGCGGAAGCGGGGCGCTTCGAGATCACTGAGACGAACCGTGCGCCTGTTATCGCCCCGTAGACGACCCCGAATCCACCGCCATCTCCAACGAGCGACCCCAGCACGCCCACACCGAGGGGGCCGGCCGCGACGAGGCCCGCGACGCTTGCCGCCACCCACGCGCCGGCACGCGTGACCCGTCGGAGAATCAGCCATTGGACGGTGCCGAACGCGCCCAGTCCCGCGAGCGTTCCCAGGACGGCGCCGAGGGTTTCACTCCCATTTGCGGACAGAGCGTCCAACAGGCCGAGCGCGACGGCGCCCCCGACGAGTCCTGCCGCGATCTTTGCCATCGCCCACCGGGCCGCCCAGGACAGGCGCCGCCGCATGATGAGCCACTGGGCTGCCGCGATCGTGCCGAGGACCCCGCCCAGCGCCACGGCCCCGAGGACGGCCTCGCCCATCGCCGTACCGATGATGCTTGCCGGGACGACGCCCGCGGCTCCGCCGACTCCGCTCGCCAGCACCCACAGGAGCCAAGGGCCCCACCTCGCGGCGGTCAGAGCAGTCCGAGGAAGTTCAGGATGAACCCGATCGTGAGGGGGATGATAGGCAGCAGCGTGACGCCGACGGCGACGGTCACGCCCGCCCGGAAGAGGAGGGGACCGGCCGGAAGGAGCCGTTCGCCGAACAGCTTCTGGAGCGCGATCTCGACGACGGGTCCCAGCGTATAGCACACGTTCGCCCACACGGCCCACCAGATCGCCCCGCGGATCAGGTCGACCGGCTGCAGTGTCGCGACCACCGCCGTGAGCGCCGCGCCGAACGTCATCGTCACAAGCCCGGTCCCGCCGACGATGAGGTTGTAGGGGAGACGGCGTTTCTCCCACCAGCCGATGATCGCCCCGACCCGGCGCTCCGCCGGCTCGGGGTAGAGGAAGTCCGCCAGAAAGGTGCCCCCGGGGACGAGGCCCCGGGTCAATCCGCCGGCGGAAAGAGCGGCGTCGGTTGGGGAATCGTGCTTCATCGCAGGGTCCGCTTCGGGGATGGGACGGCCGTCGGTCAGGCTGTCATACGGTTCGGTGGGCGCCCCGGTTCCGCCTCCGGGCCCGGCCCGCGACGCGAGGCGCGCTCCGGGGTGAGGACGCGGCCCCCCGGAGCGCACCTCGAATGGCGTCGTTCAGCGCAGCGAGGCCGTCAGGTCGCGGATCGCGTCGGCCAGCAGCGCCAGACGCCGCGCATCTCCCGGCGCGGCCGCGTTGGCGGCGAGGCGCGCGTCCTCGTCGAGTTCGGCGGCGACCGCGTTCAATTCATCCAGCGTGGCGTTCCGCTCGGCGCCGGACTGGCTCTCCGCCGTGTCGAGCAGCGACGCCACCCGCTCCCCCCGCTCGGTCCGGATGCCGCTGCTGCGTTGCATCTGGACCAGGTACGAGCGCGCGACCGCGAAGCTCGCGGGCCAATCGAACCGCTCCTGGTTCTGCACGTTGGAGTCGCCGACCATCACCGACATCGCCGCGTCGATCTCCGCCTGCGACAGGTGCTCGCTGGCAGCGAGCTGGAACACGTCCACGCCCCGCGCGATTTCCGCGCCGTAGATCGAACCGTTGTGCCAGTACGCCGACCAGTAGCCGCCGCTCAGCATCTCCACCGCGTCGAGCGGGCCCCGGTCGAAGTAGGCGATCTCGAACGGATTCTCCGGGTCCGTGAAATCGAAGATCGAGAGCCCCCCCTGGTACCAGCCCTGCACCATGATGTCGCGGCCTGGCACCGGGATCATGGAGCCGTTGTGGGCGACGCAGTTCTCCTGCTCGGTCTGCGGCACCGGCAGCTTGTAGTAGCCCGCCAGCTCCATCTTGCGGTCGCGGATCGTGAAGATCGCGTTGGCGCCCCACGTCTCCGGATCGGAACCGCGGCAGCGAGGCGCGCCGCCGCCGCCCCACTCGTCCGTGAAGACGATTGCCGTCCCGTCGTTGTTAAAGGTGGCTGAATGCCAGTAGGCGAAGTTCGGATCGACGACCTGGTCGATGCGAGTCGGATTCTCGGGGTCGGAGATGTCGAGCAGGATGCCGTTCCCCGCGCAGGCTCCGGCGGCGAGTCCCAGATCCGAGCGCACCGTGATGTCGTGGCACTGGTTCGTGAGACGGGACGCCTGCGTGCCTTCGCCGTGGTCGCCTCCGGCCCACAGACCCGCGATATCCCCCGTCTCGGCGTCGGCGAAGATGCGCGGCATGTTCACGACTTCGGCATTCTCCGGGGCAGCCACGGGCACTTCGATGATCTCGATGCGGAACAGCGCCGTGTTCTCGTCCTCCTCCGCCGGCTGGCCGGAGCAGCCTTCGAGTTCGCTGCCCGAACGGACGCGTCCCGTGCCCGAAACGTAGATGTAGACGTGCGAGTCGTCGTTGGGGTCGGTGACGAGCGTATGCGTGTGCGAGCCGCGGCACGTCTGCACGGTCTTCACCTGGCGCGGATTCTCGATGTCGGAGATGTCGAAGATCCGGATCCCCTGCAGACGCATGGTGCTGACGCTGTCCTGGACCCCCTCGGTGCCGCAGTCCAGCCGGGCCGACGCCTGCTGGACCGACATGAAGAGGAGATTCTCGTGCACGCTGACGTCACCCTGTCCACCGGGGCACACGACCGCGACGACGAGTTCGGGCTGGGCCGGATCCGAGGCGTCGAACACCTGGAAGCCCCAGTAGCTGCCCTGGAAGACGAGGTCTCCCTGGAACGCGATATCCGAGTTGGTCGGCCCGCGTCCACCGGCCTCGTCCGTGAGGAACGGATCAGGCTTCGGGAGGCTGACCAGCCGCTCCAGGTTGCCGATCGCCGTGCCGGCGTCGTGGAGGCCGGGCGCGAGCCCGATGCGCGGATCGTCCGGATCCCATTCCCAGACGGCCTCCGGCGGGGGTGGTGGCGGGTCCTGCCCCGCAAGGGCATCCGCGCCGGCCAGCCAGCCGAACGCCAACGCGAGCAACGCCGCCGCCGGGCGGCCGATCCGCCGCCACTCCGTCAGGGTATCTCTGCGTGACATCTTCCTACCTCCTACCTCGTGAATCGTCGATGAGCGCTCATGGAATCGCGTTCAGCATGTCGCTCATGCGCAGGATCTCCATGTCCTGGTCCGCGTCCACGTCCGCCGCGAACCGGAAGATCTCGGTCTCCTGGCCTCCGCCAGGACTGTCGAACAGTTCCGCCACCATCATGAGCGCGCCCTGGTGATGCTTGATCATGCCTTCGAGGAAGTGCCGGTCGAACTCGGAGCCGCGTGCCGCCGCGAGGGCGGCCATCTCGTCGCGCGACAGCATCCCCGGCATGAGTTCGCCCTCGCCGAGTCCGTGCGCGTGTCCGGCCCCCATCATCGGAGCCGTCTCCCCGCGGCGCTCGAGCCAGCGCGTCATCCACGCGATCTCGTCCCGCTGGGAGATCTCGATCCGGCGCCCGAGCAGGCGCAGCCCCTCGTGCTCCGTCCGCTCGGCAATGAGCGCGGCCATCTCCAGCGCCTGGGCGTGATGCGGGATCATCCCCTGCATGAAGCGCACGTCCGCCTCGGTGTGCGTGACGTGCTCGAGGGCTGCGGCTTCCTCCACGGTCAGGACGCGCGTGGCCTCGCCGGGGGCGCCGGGCTGGACCGTCCGCGCCTCCCCCGCGCCCGCGTCGCCGCAGGCGGTCAGCGTCAGGAGCAGGAGCACGGCTCCGCGCGGGAACGTCAGGAACGTCATCCCGTGGCGCTCCGCCCGTCGACCGCTAATCGTCGTCCTCCGTCGCGAGTTGGGCCTTTGCCGCCCGCACCATCTCCCGCACGTCGGCCAGCATCCGCTTCGCGTCGTAGATGATGCCGTCCTTGATCGTGTACTTGATGCCGCCGACGCGCTCCGTTTCGCCGGTCTCGTCGTTGAGCTTCGGCGCGCCGTTGCCGTACAGGACCTTCAGGTTCTGAAGCGGGTTCTCCTCGATGACGACGAAATCGGCCTTGAGCCCGGGACGGATCATCCCGAAGTCGGGCGGCAGTCCCTTGGGATCGTTCAGCTCCTGCGCCCCGTGCAGGGTGGCCGAGCGGATGACTTCCACCGGGTGGAACCCGGCCTCGCGCAGCAGTTCGAACTCCCGGATGTAGTCGAAGCCGTACAGCTTGTAGATGAAGCCCGAGTCCGAGCCCGTCGTCACCCGGCCGCCGCGGTTCTTGAACTCGTTGAGGAACTGCATCCACACCTTGTAGAAGTTTCGCCACGCGACCTCTTCCTCCGTGCCCCAGTAGAACCAGTACGAGCCGTGCGCGGCGCGGCTCGCCTGATAGAATTCCCACTGGCTGGGGAGTGTGTACTCCTCGTGCCAGTCCGCGTTGCGGGCGGCCATCACGTCCCGGCTCGCCTCGTAGATCGTCATCGTCGGATCGATCCCGAACCCGAGTTCGAGGAAGCGCTCCTGAAGCGCGTTCCAGCTTTCCGAGCCGGGGCCGTCGACCTGGTCCCAGAGCCGGGCCACGTTGCCGAAGCGGTGCTGCTCGTTCTGGTAGTTGTAGTCGAGCGGCCAGTCCTGGACGCTGTAGTCGGACAGCATCGACTCGAACAGGCCGTAGTAGTGGGTCATCATGTCGAGCCCGATCTCGGCCGCGTCGAGCGCGGTCATCCGCCCCACACCCATCTGGCCGAGATGGGCCACGGTGCCGAGCCCGTGTTGCCGCGCCTCGTCGATGAGCGCCTCCATGATCGGCGGGTCGTAGGAACCCAGCTTCAGCCCGTCGATCTTCTGTCCGTCGACTTCCTGTGCCGCCGCCCAGCGCACCCATTCGCGCGCCGTCTCGGGGGAATGCACCAGCCCCTGGCCCCAGGCCTCGCCGGGCCGCACGTAGGTGTACATGCGCGGGGCGACGATCTCGTTGCGCGCCGCCCTCGCCTTCTCCTCGAGCGACCACATCATCGGTCCGTGGCCCACGCCTCGAGAGGTCGTGATCCCGTGCGCCATCCAGAGCTTGTAGACGTACTCGGGCTGCGGCGCCTTGGGGAGGCCGCCGGTGTGCGCATGCATGTCGACGAAGCCGGGCATGACGAAGTGCCCGGAGAGGTCGACCTCGTGCACGTTCGCGCCGGGATCGTCCTCGATTTCCACATCGGGTCGGCGATCCTCGTTGATGTCGAGCCCCGGGAAGCCGACGGTGTTGACGGAGACGATGCGGTCGCCCTCGATGACGATGTCCACGGGGCCCTGCGGCGGCGCGCCCGTTCCATCGATGATCGTGACGCCGCGAAGAATCAGGCGGTCGTACGGGCCGTCGCCCTCGTCATCGCCGCGTGGAGTCGTTTCCGGGCGTCCGACCTGCGCGAGCAGCGACCCCGCGCCGAGGAGGAGGAGCCCGGCCGCCGTCAGGACGTGCCGGCAATACCGTTTCGTTCTCATGATCCCTCCATGATCCATGCGTCGGCCCCTCATGTCACGGCCGCCGCCACTTCGGAAATGTTGCTCTCGCGGAGCAGCTTGACCCGGAACTCGGTGAACTCGCCCGGCTCGCTCTCCACTTCGAGTTCGCCGCCGTGGCCGACGACGATGTCGCGGGAGATCGACAGCCCGAGTCCGGTCCCCTGCGTCCCCGACTTCGTCGTGAAGAACGGCTCGAAGATCTTCCGGACGATGGAGTCCGGAATGCCGGTGCCGTTGTCCCGAATCGACACGATGACGTGGTCTTCGTAGCCCCTCGTCTTGAGCGCGACGGTGGGGGAATAGTCGGCGTCCTCCTCCTCCTCCTTGCGGGCAGCCGTCGCGTGGCAGGCGTTGGTCACGATGTTCAGGAAGACCCGGCTCAGATCGCGGGCGATCCCGGTGACCTCGCCGGCTTCGTCATCGAAATCGCGGTCCAGCGCCACGTTGAACGAAGAGTCCGTGCCGCGCAGGCCGTGGTAGGCGAGCTTCGCATACTCATCGACGAGCTGGTTGACGTCGATGGTCTCGGCGGCGCCGGCTTCGTCCCGGGAATGAGCCAGCATTCCCTCGACGATGCGGTCGGCCCGGCCTCCGTGCTCCCGAACCTTGGTCACGTTCATGTCGAGGTCGCCGAGAACCTCCTCGATGAAATCGCGGTCCAGCTCCGCGTTCCCCTCCGCGACCTCCTTCATCTCCTCCTTGAGTTCCTCGATCAGTTCCTTCGAGAGCACCGCGAAGTTGTTGACGAAGTTGAGCGGGTTGCGGATCTCGTGGGCGACCCCCGCCGTGAGCGCGCCGAGCGAGGCCAGCTTCTCCTGCGTGATGACCTGTTCCTGCGTACGCCGGAGGTCGTCGAGCGTCTGCTCCAGCGCCTCGTTCTTCGTCTGCACCTCCTGCGCCAGCTTCTCGACCAGGTTCAGCCTCTGCACCTCGAGGGCGTGCTTGCGGAAGACCTCCAGCGCGTGCGCCATGTCGGTGACCTCGTCGTTGCCCTCGACCTCCACCTTCACTTCGAGGTCGCCCTCCGACATGCGGCGCGTGGTCGCAAACAGGCTGTTCAATCGAACGATGAGCGAGCGGCCGAACGTCTTCCAGGCGACCCGGGCCGCGCCGACCGTGAACAGGATCACGGCGAGGAGGAACCAGAACCCCAGTTGCACGAGGAACTCGGAGCGGCTGGCCGCATCCCGGGCGGTCTCCTCGACGCGCTCCATCAGCGCCCGGACGCCCATGTCGAGTTCCGCCGTCGTCTGCCGGTTGCGCTCGAGCAGTTCCTCGGCCCGGCCGACCTCGTCCAGCTCCCGCCGGCGGGTCTGGAAGATGCCGGCGGAGCCTCCGTACAGCTCGCTGGGGACGCTCACCGCGTCGGCCAGCGTCTCCCTCAGGAGCGGGCGGATCCTGGGCAGCGTCGCCCGCACATCGCGGAGCGCGGTCTCGACGCGCCCCTGGTTGGCGAGCAGCTCCCCCGGATCCGTCTCGGCGAAGGCCTGCTGGATGAGCGTGATCGCCTGGTTCTGCGACGCCTTGAAGCTCAGGAGACCGTAAAGCTGCTCGATCTCGTCCTGCGCCTGGCGCTGCGAAACCGGCGCCGGCACGTCCGTCAGCTGGCGGAGCCCCGTGCGCATGAAGAAATACTGATCGTCGATCGCCTCCTCGAGCACCGACTGCAGGCGGAGTCCGGTCTCCTCGACGGTCGCCGCCATCTCGGCGAGCCGCGCAGCGTAGGTCATCGTGTTGTTGACCGACTCGTAGATCTCGTTGATGTTCGCCACCAGGCCTTCGGCCAGACCCGCGACATCCGCATCCATCCCCGCTCCGCCGCCGACCTCGCTGACCCAGTACTGGAGGCTGTCCTGCTCCAGCAGGACGGCGGCCCGGACGTCCGCCAGCGTCGCGGGGTCGGCGGCCGACAGGAGCTGCGGGGATGCGCGCAGCAGCGCCTCGCTGTGCTGCGTCACGCGGTGGCCCGCGAGGAGCGAAGGGATCTGTTCCTGCGTCACCTCGCTCTGTCCCCGCTCCACGATGGTCATCAGGAGGAGCGCGAGGAGGATGGCGCTGATCGTCAGGAGCACACCGCCGCCCAGTCCCACGACGATCTGGCTGCCGATGCCGAACCGACCGCCGGTCGCGTCCCGAGCCCGCGCCCCGAGCCGGCCGGGGAGCCGCGCCAGCGCCCACTCGAAGACGCGGTGGATGCGCTCGTCGCTCTGTTTCACCGGGGGACCTGCGGTACTCACCGGGAGAGCCGGGTCACGGGAACGAACTCGCCCTCCCGAATCACGGTCAGAAACACGAGGTCCGAGCCCTGGTTGTCGTCCGCCCCGTATTCGACCGTGAACCCGCCGAGGTCGATGGGGCCGGATTCGGTCAGCGTGCGGAGGAAGGATTCCCGCGTGGGCCGAACGTCCGGATCGCCGGCTGCCAGCGCCTCCACGACCAGCCGCCCGGCCAGATAACCTTCCAGCGACACGAAGCCCGGCCGGGCGGCGGGATCGACCGCCCGCAGCGCGGCCTGGTAGCGCGCCACCACGGGGATGCTCGGGTCGCGGGGGAAGGGCACGACCTGCGTCACTACGACGCCGTCTCCGGCGCGGCCCAGCTCGTCGAGGAGGGCGTAGCTGCCGACGAAGGAGATGTTCACGAACAGGACGTCGAGGCCGATCTTCTTCGCCCACCGGATGAAGTGCGCCACGGGGATGTAGGCGCCGATGATGATGACGGCCTGCGGGTTGCCGGCCTGTATGTCGAGCAGCCCGCGCTTCACGGCCCGCGTGTTCCGCATGTACGGGGCCTCGCTGACGAGTTCCATGCCCAGTGCGTCCATCGCGTTGCGGACGCCCGTCAGGCCGGCCAGCCCGTAGTTGTCATCCTGGTAGAAGACCGCGATGCGACGGAAGTCGAGGTCCCGCACGAGGCGTTCCACCATCTCCTCGGTTTCCTGGTCGTAGGACGCGCGCAGGTTGACGACGTAACGCTGGTCCGGGCCCCTCAGGAGGCCGGCGCCCGTGAACGCCCCGATGTAGGGGACGCCCGCTTCGCTCGCGCCGGGTTCCGCGGCGGCGGAGGTCGGCGTGCCGACGGCGCCGATGAGGCCGAACACGCCATGTTCGATGAGTTCCTGAGTGTTGGCGACGGCGGGTTCGGGTTCGTAGCCGTCGTCGCGGACGATGAGGCGGAGGGCGCGCCCGTGGACGCCGCCGTCCCGATTGGCCTCCTCGAACGCGGCCCGGATGCCGAGGTTCATGTTGCGGCCCAGTTCGCCCGCGGGCCCTTCGAGGGCCGCGGACTGGCCGAAGACGATGGAATCGGCGTACACGCCCTCGGTTGCGGCTTCGCTCTGCTGCGACGTGGCGGCGCCCGGTAGCGTGCCGGCCGCCACGGCGGCCGCGATCGCGAACGACCGGCGCCGCATCAGGAGGGCGACCCCAGGTATCGAAGCGTCAGGCAGGTGATGTCGTCGGACTGGTCCGCCTCTCCCGCATGTTCCTGCACCGCCCGTATCACGTGGCGGTTGATGTCTTCGGCCGACGAGCCGTGGCATTCGCCCAGCACCTCGGCCAGCTCGTTCTCGCCGAGTTCGACGCCATCCTCGTTCATCGCCTCCGTCACGCCGTCCGTGTAGAAGAAGACGGCATCGCCCGGTTCAAGCGTGATCGACCCCTTGGGGAAGTCGACCCCGGACATGATCCCGAGCACGAGTCCGGGATCGGAGACGATCTGCTCGACCTCTCCCGACGCCTTCATGAGGAACGGAAGATTGTGCCCGGCGTTCGCGAACGTGGCCTGACCGTTCACGGGATTGAACTTGGTGTAGAAGAGGGTCACGAACATCGACTCCTCGTTCTCGTTGATGAGAAGCCGGTTCACCTCGTCGAGACAGACCGAGGGGTCCGCCTCGCCGATCGCCGTTCCCTTGAGCAGCGTGCGGCTCACCATCATGAAGAAGGCCGCCGGCACGCCCTTGCCCGATACATCGGCCATGACGATCGCCATGTGGTCTTCCTCGAGGCGGAAGAAATCGTAGAAATCTCCTCCCACTTCGCGGGCCGGCGTCATCCACGCGTGGAGCTCGTAGCGCGGATCGTTGGGGTAGTTCGTCGGCAGGATCGACTCCTGCATCCTCGCCGCCACGCCCAGCTCCTGGCGCAACGCCACCAGCGCGTCCCGGTCGCGAAGCGCGGCTCGCATCACCGCGAGGTGTTCCAGGGTCTTCGCGATCGTGGTTTCGAGATCTCCGAAGTCGATCGGTTTGGTGACGAAGTCGAAAGCGCCGCGGTTCATGGCGGTGCGGATGTTCTTCATGTCCCCGTAGGCCGTCACCATGACGGCGCGGAGATCGCGGTCGAGTTCGCCCAGCTGCGCCAGGAGCGTGAGGCCGTCCATTTCGGGCATGTTGATGTCGGAGAGCACGACATCGACATCGTCGTGTTTCTCGAGCTCCGAGAGGGCCTCGACCCCGTTCTGGGCGAAGACCAGCGTGAATTCGCCCGAGCGGATCCGGCGCCGGAACTTCTGCCGGAGGAGCAGCTCCAGATCGGGTTCGTCGTCTACTACCAGGATCTTCGGCATCGAGGCCTCGGTTGAGGTGAATCGTCGGCCATGGGTTCTCGCCCTTGTCCGAAACCGCGTCCAGTCGTCATCGTCCCTGTCGATCTTGGCGCGGGGGTCCCCGCGCCACGGTGCGGGAATCTCCACAACCGGGGACCGGCCGCGCAATATGTCGAACCTCGGCAGGATGCGTAGTTTCGGTGCCGAGCGCGCGCCGGAGGCGCCCGGGACAGCGAGTGGACAACCAACCGACAGGAGCGGAGCGGGAGTGCGGATCGCCGTCAAGCAGGACCCGAGCGAGCCACGCCGCGTGGTGGACGAGGTCGAGCGCTTCTGTCTCGAGCGCGGGCTTTCCAACGATATCGTCTTCCGTTTTCAGCTCTCGCTGGACGAACTTCTGACGAACGTCATCTCCTACGGATTCGAGGGAGTTACGGAGGATCCGGTCATCACGGTGGACATTCGCCTCGGAGACGCCGACATTGAGATCACGATTCGAGACAACGGTCGGCCCTTCAACCCGCTTGAGGACGCGGAAACTCCGGACATAAGCCTTGCGGCGGAGGATCGTCCCATCGGGGGGCTTGGCATCCACCTTACGAAGTCTTTTATTGACACGCTTGCGTACGAGCGGGTCGAGGGTTTCAACTGCCTTACCCTAAGGCAGCCGCTGGGGGCTGCCGGAAGCGAGGAATCGCCAGATGAACATTGAGACCAGCTATTCGGGAGATACCGCCGTGGGGGTGGTCAGCGGGCGCGTAGACTCCAGCAACGCCAAGGACTTCGATGGGGAGCTCTCCGGCATCATCGACGGGGGAGCGACCAACCTGGTCCTGGATTGCGGGAGCCTGCGTTACATCAGCAGTGCCGGGCTGCGGGCGCTGCTGATCGCCATCCGCAAGACCAACCAGGCCGGCGGCGGGCTCGCCCTGTGCCAGGTCCCGGAGAATATCCTCGAAGTGCTGGAAGTCAGCGGTTTCGTTCGGCTGACCAAGGTCTTCGATACGGTCGACGAAGCTCAGGCGAGCTTCAAGTAGGAGGCCGGGAGGCGGATCGGGTGGGCGCCGGATCGGCAGCGCGCCCCTCGATCCGTTGATTCGTCGCGGCCCGTCCGGGCCCGATCAGAAGAAAACGAACGCCTGCACCTTCCAGGACCAGTCCGACCGGCCGCCAGAGCTGTAGAAGTCCACGTTCGTGGAGATCCCGTTTCGGCCCGTGAAGTACACCATCACGCCGGGCGTGACCACCGTCCCGGTGACCTTTTCGGGATCTTCCGCGCCGGAATCGACCCAGCTCACCCGAAGCATCGGTTCGATCCCCGAGAACCCGGACTCCGGTGCCGTGGGAAGATACCAGAAGGCCATGAACTGGAAGGCGGAGAACTTCGCGTCATCGTTCAGCTTCCAGTTGCGGCCCTGCAGAACGTTGGCGATCAGGTGGGGGCCGCCGAGCCATGTCCCGAGTTCCACTTCGGCGCCGACCGCCGGAACGCCCATCGTCTCCTCCCGGCTGTTCAACGTCTCGTCCAGGGCGAAGTAGGCGGACACCCGCGTGTCCCCACCGGTCGGGAAGAGAGAGAGCTGGCCCGAGGCCGACTTCCCGGTGTTCACGTCCAGGTTCCCGATCCCCTCGCCGTTGGTGAGCGTGAACCGGTAGCCGAAGTGCTCGCTCACGCGCCCCTGCGCGAGGAGGCCCGGCTCGTAGTTGTCCAGGCCCAGCGCGTCGGTGAGACGGCCGAAGGTGCATACGCTCCCGACGCCCGGGCAGTGATTCACGCCCGTGACCCGGGCGTCTCGTTCGATGATCGGCAGCCAGGCGTTGGGGACCAGCCAGAAGTAGGACATTCCCTTCTTGAACTGCCCCAGCTGGATCTGCAACGCTTCGCTCGGCGTGAGTTCCAGGTAGGCCTCCAGCACCGATGCGCCGTCGATGTTGAATTGGGCCCTCCCTGCGACGAGATCGTTGAGCTTCCCGTCGATCGTCACCCACGCGCGGCGGATGAAGAACGATGTTGGCGTCTCGTCAACGCTCGAAGCCTCGTATTGCGCCTGGACCCGGGCGCCCACGGTGACGGTGGAGCCGCCACGCGCCCGGATTTCCTGGGCATGGAGGGGGTGGACGGCAGGGAGCGTCAATCCCAAACCAAATGCGGCGACCACTCCGATGGAGCGTTTCCACATGGTGATATGCCCTCTCGTCGAAGATTCCGGTGGAGCCCGGCCACACCCGAAGATAGCCGGCCGCCGCCGTTCGGCTACCGGCGCACCGAGAACCCGTTGCGCGATGCCAAGCAGGGACGCAACCTAAACCGCGAGTCGGGAAGGGCCATGATCGGACAAAAACCTGTTGAAGAAGGAGCCGCCGTGAGCACCCATCAGGTACGCTGGCCCCGCCGGTTCGCGGCGGGAAGGAACCTCGCAACCGCCGCGCTGCTCTCCGGAGCAGGCCTCCTCCTGGCGCCGGCCCTCCTCGCCGCGCAGGACGTTGCCGGTGATCTCGGATTCGTCCTCAACACGTACTCGTTCCTCGTCTGGGGCGTGCTCGTGATGTGGATGTGCGCGGGGTTCACAATGCTCGAAGCCGGGTCCGTGCGGTCCAAGAGCGCGTCGATGATCTGCATGAAGAACATCGGACTGTACGCCATCGCGGGTCTCACGTACTACGTCATCGGCTACAACCTCATGTACGTCGACGTCGGGAGCGTGATCGGATCGATCAGCCTCCTCTACGGCCCCTCCGCGGACGAGGTGGCGCTCATCGGCGGGAACGAAGGTGCGGCGGCCGCCGTCACGGAGAACGGCTATGCCGTGATGTCGGACTGGTTCTTCCAGATGGTCTTCGTCGCCACGACCGCCTCGATCGTCTCCGGCGCGCTGGCCGAGCGGGTCAAGCTCTGGACCTTCTTCGTCTTCGTGGGCGGGCTCACCGCGGTCATCTACCCCATCGTCGGCGCGTGGACGTGGGGCGGCGGCTGGCTCGGGCAGATGGGTTTCACGGACTTCGCCGGCTCGACGATCGTGCACTCGACGGGCGGCTGGGCAGCGCTTGCCGGCGCGCTCGTCGTGGGCCCGCGCTGGGGCAAGTACCGCAAGGACGGCTCCATCAAGCCGACCCCCCCGTCGAACATCCCCGCGGTCACGCTGGGGGTGTTCATCCTCTGGATGGGCTGGTTCGGCTTCAACGGCGGCTCCGAACTCGCCCTCTCGGGCGTGGTCAACGCGGTTTCGATGAGCAACATCCTCGTGAACACGAACCTCGCCGCCGGGGCCGGCGTCATCACGGCGCTCTGCCTGTCCAGGTCCATACTCGGCCGGGTCGACCTCTTCGCCACGCTCAACGGGGCGATCTCCGGAATGGTGGCGATCACGGCCGGACCGAACATCACCAACTCGCTGTGGGCGATTCTGATCGGGGCCATCGGCTCCCTCCTGTGCATGTTCGGGCTGAAGCTGCTGGAGGTGCGGAGGATCGACGACGTGGTCGGGGCGGTGCCCGCGCACCTGTTCGCCGGAGTCTGGGGCACGCTCGCCACCTGCATCGCGGCCGGCGGCGATTTCGTCGTGCAGTTGACCGGCGTCGCGGCCATCGGTGCGTTCGTCTTCTCCATTTCGTGGATCCTCTGGACGGTGCTCGACAGGACGCTGGGCGTTCGCGTGTCGCGGAGCGTCGAGAGCATCGGCCAGGACGCGGCGGAACTCGGGATCGACGCCTATCCGGAGTTCATCCTCATGGTGGACCCCGACGACGACAACGACTTCCGCGACGCGGACTGAGCGCCCGCCCGCGGGTAGCGTTCGATGTCGGCGGTGAAGTTCGTCGATCACGGCTATGCCGAACCGGACCCCGCGATCTCGGCGGGGTCCGGGCCCTTCCGCCACTACGAGCTGGATGCCGCGTTCCACGACGAGTTGTTTCACGAGGACGGTACTCCCAGGGAGCGGGCGCGCCGACTCGGGACCGCCCTCTCCAGCATCCCGCCCGAAGATCTGGAGCGGCTGCAGGAGGGCGTGTACCGCCGCTTCGTCCATGAGGGGATCACGTTCACGGTCCTCGGCGTCGAAGATGTCTCGGAGCAGATCATCCCCATCGACTGCGTGCCGCGCCTCATCACCGCCGAGGAGTGGGATCACATCGAGCGGGGGCTGAAGCAGCGCCTCACGGCCCTCAACCTGTTCCTGCGCGACGTCTACCACGACGGGAAGTCGCTGAGGGATGGCATCGTCCCGGTCGACCTCGTGCTCGGCTGTCCGCAGTACCGTCTCGAGATGCGAGGGATGAAGGTGCCGCACGATGTCTACGTCGCCGTGTGCGGGACGGACATCGTGCGCGCGGGCGACACCTTCGCGGTGCTGGAGGACAATCTCCGCGTCCCGTCGGGCGTGTCCTACATGCTCGCCTGCCGCACGGCGATGAAGTGGGCTTTCCCCTACCTGTATCGCGCGTACGGGGTCCGCGAGGTGGCGGACTATCCGGAGCGTCTCTACTCGACGCTCGCGTCGCTCTCGCGGACCGCGGAGACACCCCGCATGGCGGTGCTGACGCCGGGCCGGTACAACTCCGCCTACTACGAGCACGCGTTTCTGGCCGGCGAGATGGGCGTCGATCTGGTGGAGGGGCGGGATCTCGTCGTGCACGATGCGACGCTGTACGCGCGCACGGCCGCGGGTCTGCGGCGGATCGACGTGCTCTACCGGCGGATCGACGACGATTTTCTGGATCCGGTCGCCTTCCGGGACGACTCCGCGCTCGGGGCCGCCGGCCTCTTCCACGCCTACCGCGCGGGCAACCTGGTGCTCGCCAACGCGCCGGGTACGGGCGTGGCGGACGACAAGGCGCTGTACGCGTACGTGCCCCGCATCATCCGCTACTTCCTGGATGAAGAGCCGATCCTGGCCAACGTGGAAACCCATCTCTGCCGGGAGCCGGACGGTCTCGCCTACACGCTTGACAACCTGAAGGAACTCGTCGTCAAGGAGGTCGGGGGGAGCGGCGGCTACGGGATGCTCGTGGGCCCGCATGCGACGAAGGCCGAGCGGAAGGCGTTCGCCGAGCAACTGCGGCGCGACCCGGCGAACTACATCTCGCAGCCGGTGCTGCCCCTTTCCCGGGCAGGCTGTTTCGTGGACGGACGGCTGGAGCCTCGCCACGTGGATCTGCGCCCCTTCGTCCTCCAGGGGAGCGAGAGGCAGCATGTCGTGCCCGGGGGCCTGTGCCGCGTTGCGCTGCGCAAGGGGAGCCTGGTCGTGAACTCCAGCCAGGGCGGAGGCTGCAAGGATCTCTGGATCCTCCGTGAGTAGCGGCCGGGTGAAGGGCGACGGACGATGCTAGCCCGGATGGCGGCGAACTTCTATTGGCTTGGCCGCTACGCGGAACGGACCGAAAACACGGCTCGCCTGCTCGAGTATCAGTTGACCCGGCTCGTGGATGCGGACGCCGACGAAATCGCCCTCGGGTGGCGCGTCGTTTACCGGGCCCTGAGTCAGCCCCCTCCCCCGGCGCCGACCGATGTGGACGAGGCCGAAGCCTTCCTCATCGCGGATGCCTACACGCTGACGGGCGGCCTCGTCGAGGACACGACGAACCCGGCATCGATGATTTCGTGCTGGGGGATGGCGCGGGAGAACGCCAGGGAAATCCGGCCCAGGCTGCCCCTGCCCGTGTGGGTGTGCCTGAACCAGGGATACCTCTGGCTCCAGGAGACGGAGTTCGCCGACGCCTGGGGCGAAGGGCCGGTGGCTCTGGTG
Organism: Gemmatimonadales bacterium; assembly: GCA_009838765.1. Lineage (GTDB taxonomy): Bacteria > Gemmatimonadota > Gemmatimonadetes > Palauibacterales > Palauibacteraceae > Palauibacter > Palauibacter ramosifaciens. The sequence goes on along the minus strand of VXQX01000081.1, from coordinate 81,739 downwards.
AGCCGGGCGATCGACCGGCTCCGACTCCTCGCCGGGGTCGTCGACGCCAACATGGCGCGGGACGACGCGTGGCGCTTCCTCGAACTCGGCCGCTACGTGGAACGGCTGCAGCAGCAGATCGTGCTGCTCGATGTATGGGATCGGATCGCGCGGCCGGACGACGACGGCCTGGCCCTCTCCTGGGCCGATCTGCTGCGCGTGTGCGGCGCCTTCGAGCCCTACCGCCGGGACCGGTCGCTCACGCTGCGTCGCGGTTGCGTGCTCGGCTTTCTGATGCGGAACCCGGAGGTTTCACGGTCGCTGCACTACGCGACCGGCCGCATCGAGTCGACGCTGCGGGGAATCGACCCGGCCGGCGGGCGTCCGCCGCTCGCCGCGCCGCACCGCCTGGCGCTTCGCATCTCGGCCGCCCTCGAACTCGATCCGGGCGAGCCGGATGCCGCAGCCGACGCCGCGCCCGACGCCGCAGCCGACGCTGCACCCGGAGAGCCCTTCGAGCCTCTGACACGCGACAGCCGGGCCCTGCACGACCTCGTTCAGGCCACGTACGTGGACTATCCGGTGACCGCGGGGTTCCCGTCGTGATCGCGCGCTACACGATCGAACACACGGTCGAGTTTGTGTACAGCGCGCCGGTTCAGGCGTCCGTCATGACGCTCTACCTGCATCCCGTGCAGGACCGAAGACAGGTCGTACGCGGGTTCGCGATCGAGACCGACCCCTCCGGTCCCGTGTTCGAATTCGAAGGACCCTTCCACAATCGGGGCCACTTTTTTGATCGCCCCGGGACGCATCGCCGTCTCTCGATCATCGGACGTTCGACCGTGGAGGTGGGTCCGATACCGGACGCGCCCCGTCAGATCGGGGAAGACGCGTGGCCCCGGCTCGACGCCGCGGCGCGCGCTCCCGAACTCGGGCTGATGCTGCAACCCAGCCATTACGTCCGCTCCTCGCCGCTTCTCGCCGATTTCATCAGGAGCTGCGGCCTCGAACGCGGGGACGACCCGCTGGAGACCGCCACGGCCCTGCGCAGCCGGCTCCACGAGTCGTTTGATTATATTCCAGGTACGACCGCCGTGGATTCGCCGATCGAGCGCATCCTCGAGAGCCGCGAGGGCGTATGCCAGGACTACGCACATGTCATGGCCGCGATCCTGCGGGGATGGGGGGTCCCGACCCGGTACGTGTCGGGCTATCTGGGTCCGGACGGCGGGAACGGCGGTGGCGTGACGAGGGGTGAAAGCCACGCCTGGGTCGAGAGCTGGTTTCCCGGCGCGGGATGGATCGGCTTCGATCCGACCAACGACGCACAATGCGATGTGCGCCATGTGCGAGTCGCGGTGGGCCGCGATTATGCCGACGTTCCGCCCACTCGCGGCGTATTCCGGGGTTCGGCGGAGTCGATGCTCCGCACCCGGGTCACCATTGAGAGAGGAGAAGCATCGTGTCCGTGATCCGCGCTGATTCGTTCCGATTCCAGGGTCTCCGGCTCGCCGCAGCCGTCGCGGCCTTCTTTACCTTCGCCGTCCCCGTGTGGGGGCAGTCCGCCTCGATCGGGGCCGATGTCGTGAGCCGCTACGTCTGGCGCGGCGTCGACTTCGGCGAATCCATGGCCGTGCAACCGGCGATCACCTTCGGGGCCGGAGGGCTCGAGTTCGGCGCGTGGGGTTCGTACTCCATCTCCGCGTCGGGTGCCCATGCCAACGAGAACGATCTCTGGGCGACCTACACGGTGACGGCCGAATCGGGCCTCTCCGTCGCGGTCGGGATCACCGACTACTACTTCCCCTTGCCCGGCGCCGATGCGGGCTTCGGGGCCGGCGCGGCGCACACGGTGGAGATGTCGCTCGGCCTCTCGGGTCCGGAGACCTTCCCGATCTCCCTTTTCGGGGGTGTGCTTACCGAGAGCAGCGTGCTGTACGCGGAGGTGGGCGTGCCCTTCGAGATGTCGGGGGTGGATGTCGGGCTGCACCTGGGGTTCGTGGGCGGCGAGAGCGACTTCTACGGCACCGACGAAGCGGCCGTGGTCAATCTGGGGGTTACGGCGAGCAAGGACCTCGCGATCACGGACACCTTCGCCGTGCCGGTGAGCGTCGCGTACATCCTGAATCCCGACCGGGACCGGGCGCACCTCGTGTTCGGCTTCAGCATCGCGCCCTGAGCACGCGATGGCGCGCACCGGAGTACCGCGTCCGATGAAACTGCCGGGGGCCCTCCCGCTCCTGCTGCTCTCCGCCTGTTCGCTGGCTCCGGGGCCGTCCCTTCCGGAGCCGGTGGCGGAGATGCCGGAGGACTTCCTGGCGGAGTTGCAGCCGGGGACGTACGAGCCGCTGGAGTGGTGGACGACGTTCCGGGATCCGGTGCTCGACGCGGTGGTCGATTCCGTGCTCGCCTCCAACTTCGACCTCGCCGCGGGCGTCGCGCGGGTCCGGCAGGCTCGCGCGAGGGCGCGCATCGCGCGGGCCGACCTCTTCCCGAGCGTGGGGGCCAGCGGAAACGTCACCGATACCGACACGCCTACGGACGCCGGCATCGGCGCGCAGATACAAGCCCTCGGGCTGGGCGGGCCGGGGGATTCGATCGCGGGTTTCGTGTTTCCGGACAGGATCGATCTGACGACGTATTCGGTCAGCGCGGATTTTGCCTGGGAGCTGGACTTCTGGGGGCGCGCCCGCAACGACGCCCGGGCGGCGGGGTCGGAATACCTGGCCTCGGAATCGGAGTTCCATGCGGCGCGGATCGGTATCCTGGCCGAGACCATCTCCACGTACTTCGACATCGTCAGCCTGCGGCGGCAGACCGGACTGGCCCGCGAGACGGTGGAGGTGCTGCTCGAACGCGAGTCGCTGGCCTCGACCAGCTATGATCGCGGCCTGATCGACTCCTGGACGCTGTCCCAGGTTCGCCAGGACCTCAGGAACACGCAGGCGGGGCTGCCGCAGCTCGAGACGCACCTTACGAGTGCCGAGGCACGGCTCGCCGTTCTGTTGGGCGGCTATCGCGAGGATGTCGAGGCGATCCTGCCCGACTCTCTCCAGCCGCAACTGGCGGCGGACCCCGTCCCCGCCGGGATACCGGCGGATCTCCTGCACCAGCGGCCCGACGTGAGGGCGGCGGGTCAGCGGCTGGACGCGGCCCGCTACAGCATCGGCGCGCGCCGGGCCCAACTGCTCCCCTCGCTCTCGCTCTCCGGTTCCATCGGGCTCGCCAGCGCGGACGCAGGAGAACTCTTCAACGCGCAGCAATGGTTCACGAACCTGATCACGAACCTGACCGCGCCCATCTTCCAGGCCGGCCGCCTCCGGAACAATCTCGCGCTGGCCGAGGGCCGCTTCGATGAGGCCGCAGCGGCGTACGGACGAACCGTGGTAACGGCGGTGAACGAAGTCGAAACCGCCCTCGCGGGTCTGGAGAACGAAACGCGACGGCATGCATTCCTCGCCTCCCAGCGTGCGGAGGCGCTGGGGACGATGGAGTTGCAGTCGCAGCGGTACGAGTCCGGGGTCGTGGGCTACACCGATTATCTGGACGCCCTGCGCACGCTCCTGAACGTCGAGGCGGCGCTGGCGGGTGCGACGCGAGACCTGGCTCTGGCGAGGCTGGCCGTCCATCGCGCGCTGGGCGGCGCCTGGGCCTCGCCCGAGGCGGTCCCCGAGCCGCAGATGGTTCCGGCCTCGGGCGACGCGGACCTCCTCGACCCGAACTACCTCGGCACGTACTCGATCATCGGGCGCGATCCCGCGACCGGCGAGCTTGGAATGGGCGTGCAGTCGAAGGCGTTCGGGGCGGGGAACCGTGCCATGCACGCGAAGGGCGGACTCGTGATCATCGCCCACCAGGCCGCCGCGAATCCCATGTACGGGGCCATCGGCATCGAGCTCCTCCAGGCCGGCTACTCGCCCGAGGAGGCTCTCGAGATGATGGTGGGGAGCGACGAGGGCCGGGATCGCCGCCAGGTCGCCATCCTCGACCAGCAGGGGCGGACGGCCGCCTGGACCGGCGCCGGCGCGAGCGACTGGAAGGGCCACCGGTGCGGAGTGGATTACTGCGCGCAGGGGAACATCCTCACGGGGCCCGAGGTCGTCGACGCCATGGCGGCCTCGTTCGAATCGTCCACCGGCCCGCTGGCGGAACGGCTCATGGATGCACTCGACGCCGCGCAGGCCGCTGGCGGCGACGCGCGCGGCATGCAGTCCGGCGCCATCCTCGTCGTGGCGCCGCGCGTCAACGGCGGCTACAGCGACCGCGTCGTCGACATCCGGGTGGACGACCACGACGCACCACTCGCCGAACTGCGCCGAGTTCTCGACATGTACCGGTCGGGCCAGATGCTGCGCGAAGCCTCGCGGCTGAGGCGCGACGGCGACCTGCAGGGTGCCCTGGCGCTGGCGCGCGAAGCCACGGCCAGGTCGTCGGAGAACGACAACGCGTGGGTGACGCTGGCGGCGCTCCTGCTCGACAGCGGGCGAGAAGATGACGCCTTCAACGCCCTGGAGCGGGCGGTCGAACTCAATCCCGGACGACGGCGGACGCTGCCGGGCGCGGACGACTTCGAGCGCGTGCGCGAGCATCCCCGCTTTCTGACGCTCATCGGCCGCTAGCCGGAGCCCGTCGGGCCCCGCGGGGACCGGGCTCGCCCCGGCCCGCCGGCGCCCGTCAGTGGTGGTCGGACTCCTCGTAGTGACGGGCGAGCGCGTCGCCGCCGAAGTCGTTCTCCAGGTCCCGCCACACCGAGTGGACATGATTCGCGTCGTTCTGCGTGTTGTCGTACTCGATCAGGAAGACCGGAGCGTGGACCCGGTAGTAGTGCCCCTCGCCGGGTTCGAGCGACCCCGCCCATCCGAAGTGGATGTCGCCCGCCGGAATCTCGTTCTCGATCCGCGCCATCCAATCGCCGCCCGTCGTCGTGTTGCCCGCGTACTCGCGCACGATCTCGAACAGGATCGCGCGCTGCGCCACCGTCATGGCGTCGGCGGAAAGACCCTCGAACGCGTCGAGCCGGGCCTCGCGGTCGTTCCCGGTGAGGATGTCGCTGGGGGCCTCGGCCGCGATGGTCGCCCGCTCGCGCTGATCCGGCGTGAAGCTCCGCATCAGCGCGCGGGCCAGGTCCTCCTCCCGCCCCAGCGGCCGCCAGCCCGCCTTGGGACCCGACGGCACGCGGGCCGGGTTCGCGCCCATGAACGCGGGCCCCGTCACCGTGAGCAAACCCGCGGGCGATGAGAAGTTGAGGGAGAGGTGATGCCCCTCGAACCGCCATGCCCACGGTCCCTCCGACGACGGGTCGCCGAAGATCGAGACGTAATAGTTCTCCGGATCCCGGCGCTCGGGCCGCCCTTCCAGGAGTCCGAGGATGCGCTCGAGTTCGATGATCGCGCTGGCCTTCAGAAAGCCCTGGCTGCTCATGGCGGCCTGAAGGAGATCGTGGGCGGCGCCGCGCTGTTCGGTCGTCATGTCGGCGAGCGGCAGTCCGTTCCGCGACCTCGGGACGAAGTGCCAGTTGAACCGCTCCTCGTCGTCGAGGGGGAAGAGCGCCTTCTCCCGTCCCGTCGCGTCGAGCAGGTCGATCAAGGCCTGCGCGGCGGAGGCCGAATCCATCCGCGCGCCCGTTTCTCCTCCGGCCGCCAGCGCGAACGCGCCCAGGGGAACGAGCAGGCAGGCCGCCCACGCGACCGGTCCCGCCGTCCGATTCCTGATCTTCATCGTTCCTCCTCCGCTCGAAACAGACACGACCGCGTACACTCGCGGATTGGCACTCGCGGATTGACGCCGCCGGCTTCAAGTTGGTCGACCTCAACCGGGTCCGATCACTATTTCATATTCCGAACAACAGGGTGGAATCGCCAGATGATCGCGGGTTCCAGCGGCGCGGAGAGCGACGGTCACAGCCAGGCCGCGCACGTGGAGTTCGAGGGCGTGAGCAAGAGTTACGACGGCCGCACGCTGGTGGTGGACGATCTGAACCTCGGCATCGACAAGGGCGAATTCGTGACCCTGCTCGGTCCTTCCGGTTCGGGGAAGACGACCATCCTGATGATGCTCGCGGGCTTTCAGACCGCAACGTCCGGTGCGATCCGCATCGGAGGCCGCTCCGTTCAGGACCTTCCGCCCCGGAAGCGCGGGATCGGGATGGTGTTCCAGAACTATGCGCTCTTTCCGCACATGACGGTGGGCGCGAACCTCGCGTTTCCGCTGGAAGTGCGAGGCATCGCGGAGGCGCGGCGCCGCGAGCGCGTCGAGCGTGCCCTCGATCTCGTCCGCCTCGGCGGCTTGGAGGACCGGCGGCCCGGCCAGCTTTCCGGCGGTCAGCAGCAGCGCGTGGCCATCGCGCGGGCCCTCGTGTTCGAACCCGAACTTGTGCTGATGGACGAGCCGCTCGGCGCCCTGGACCGCAGCCTGCGCGAGGAGATGCAGTACGAGATCCGCTCCATCCACCAGAGACTGGGCGTGACCGTCGTGTACGTCACCCACGACCAGCAGGAGGCGATGGTGATGTCGGATCGGATCGCCGTCCTCAACGGCGGCCGGATCGAGCAGATCGCCGGAGCGGAGGGGCTCTATGAGGAGCCCGAACGCGCGTTCGTGGCCCGCTTCATCGGCGAGAACAACCGGCTCCACGGGCGGGTGACGCTCGTGAAGGATGACCTGTGCGAAGTAGACGTGGGGGGTGAGCGGATCCGGGCCTTTCGGATCGCTCCGTGCGGCGTCGGGGACACGGTCACCCTCTCGATTCGTCCCGAGCGGATCGCGATCAAGCCCGATGAGGGTCTGTACCACAACGTGGTCGAGGCCGCCATCGAGGACATGACCTTTCTCGGCGACCACCTGCGCGTCCGGCTCACCGCCTGCGGGGGCCGGGATGTCGTGGCCAAGATCCCGAACATCGTGGGGCACGGCGCCATGATGGTGGGCGACGCCGTCCGCATCGGCTGGACCGTCAACGACTGCCGCGCGCTGGACTTCGAAGGGGACGGGGAGAACCGCACATGATGGAGACAGATCGGAGAAACGGATGAACACGAATACGGAATCGGCCGTCCGCGCGTCGCGTAACATGACGCTCGCCGTCCTCGCCGCCGCGGCGGCGTTCACGCTCGGCTGCGGGCCGCAGGCGCCGGAAGATCCGGCGATCACGGCCGTTTCCTGGGGAGGGTCCTACGGCCGGGCGTATCGCGGGGCCATCCAGGTCCCGTTCATGGATGAGACGGGGATTCGGGTGGACATGGAGGACTACAACGGCGGCCTCGCCCAGATACGGGCGCAGGTCGATGTCGATGCGGTCTACTGGGATGTGGTGGACCTGGAGATGGCGGATGCAATGCGTGGCTGCGACGAAGGCCTGCTGGAGCCGATCGACGTCGACATGCTGCCGCCCGCCCCGGACGGGACGCCCGCGAGGGATGACTTCTACCCGGAGCTGCAGGGTCCGTGCGGGGCCGGGATGCTGTTCTATTCCACCGTCTACGCGTACAACGCCGACCTCTTCCCGGACGGGCGGCCGGCGACGATGGCGGACTTCTTCGACCTGGAGAAGTTCCCGGGGCGCCGCGGCATGCGCCGCGTCCCGCAGGTGAACCTGGAGTTTGCCCTTATCGCGGACGGGGTCCCGCTCGACGATGTGTACGCCACGCTCTCGACGCCGGAAGGGCTCGACCGGGCCTTCGACAAACTCGATACGATCAAGGACCGGGTCGTCTGGTGGGAGGCGGGCGCCCAGCCGCCGCAGATGCTCGCGGACGGCGAGGTCGTGATGAGTACGGCCTACAACGGCCGGATCTTCAACGCCCAGGTCCTCGAGGAGCAGCCGTTCGTCATCGTGTGGGATGGCCAGGTCCTGGACTACGGCCAGTTGAGCATCGTGGCGGGGACGCCGCGCCTGGAGAACGCGCTCCGCTTCGTCGCGTTCGCGACGACGGGGGAATCGCTGGCGGCCGTCGCGCGCCGGATCTCCTACGGTCCGGCCCGCCGGTCCGGAGAGCCGCTCGTTACGACCCATCTGGCGACCGGCGTGGAGATGGCGCCCCACCTGCCCACGAGCCCCGAAAACGTCGCGCGCGCCCTACGGAACGACTGGGAGTTCTGGGTGGACAACCAGGACGCGCTGAACGAGCGCTTCAGCGCCTGGCTGACCCGTGCGAACTGACCGGGCGGCGGCCGCCGCGGCGAGAGCGTCAACGTGCACGGCCCTGCTCGCCGCGTGTTTCGCCACCCAGGCCGCGGCCCAGTCGATCACCGCCGTCTCCTATGGCGGCTCGTATCAGAAGGCGAGCACGGAGGCGTGGTTCGAACCGTTCGCCGCCGCCACCGGGATCCGGGTGGATGTCGAGGATTTCACCGGCGGCCTGGCTCAGATCCGCGCCCAGGTGGAAGTGGGCAACGTGTACTGGGATGTCGTGGACCTCAACGTGTCGGACGTCACGCTCGCGTGCGACGAGGGGCTGCTGGAGTACATCGATGCGGAGATGCTGCCCCCGGGCCCGGACGGGACGCCGGCGGCGGAGGACTTCGCGCCCGGGACGCTTTCCGATTGCGGGGCCGGGGTCGTCGTCTGGTCCACGATCTACGCGTTCGATGCGAGCCGCTTCCAGGGCGCCGGACCGGAGACGATCGCCGATTTCTTCGATCTCGAGAAGTTCCCCGGGCGCCGCGGGATGCGCCGTGTTCCCATGTTCAACCTCGAATTTGCCCTCATGGCGGACAATGTGCCGGCGGAGGAGGTATATGGGCTGCTCGACACGCCGGAGGGTCTGGACCGGGCGTTCCGCAAGCTCGATACGATCAAGGATCACGTCGTGTGGTGGGAGGCGGGCGCCCAACCGCCGCAGATGCTGGCCGACGGGGAAGTCGTCATGAGCACGGCCTACAACGGCCGCATCTTCAACGCCCAGGTGCTCGAGGACCAGCCGTTCGCGATCGTCTGGGACGGTCAGCTCCTGGACATCAACCAACTGGCCATCGTGGCCGGCACGCCGCGGGTGGAGGAGGCGATGCGGCTCGTGAGCTTCGCGAGTACGGCAGAGGCGCTCGCGGCGCTCGGCCGCCGGATTTCGTACGGCCCCGCCCGGGCCTCGGCAGCACCGCTGATCACGACCCACCTGGAGACCGGTGTGGAAATGGGGCCGCACCTGCCCACGCATCCCTCCAACATGACCGGAGCGCTCTGGAGGGACTGGGCCTGGTGGGTGGATAACCAGGATGTACTGAACGAGCGTTTCAGCGCCTGGCTGGCGCGGTGAGAGGCGTCGGTCCGCCGCCACGCGAGCGGATGCGGGCGATGGGGCTCGTGTTGCCGCTTCTCGTCTTCCTCGGCGTCACCTTCCTGGCCCCGCTGGCGACGATGCTGCTGCGGAGCGTCCACGATCCGGTGGTTGCGGATGCGCTGCCCGCGACACTCGCCGCGCTGCGCGAATGGGAGGGAGAGGGATTGCCTCCCGAGGCGGTGTACGAGGCGGCGGCGCGGGAGCTCGGATCGGCCCGGGAGGCGAGGACGCTGGGGCAGGTGGCGGGCCGCGTGAACCGGCTGCAGAGCGGGCTGCGCAGCGTCCTCACGCGCACCGCCCGGGACCTCGACGACGTGGCAGGCGGGCCGTGGCGCGAGGCGATGGCGGGCATGGACTCCGCCTGGGTCGACCCGGGGACATGGCACGCCATCCGCGCGGCGGGCGAGCGTTTCACGGCCCGTCACTACCTCAACGCGGTCGACATGCGGCGGCTGCCGGACGGCTCGGTCGCCCCCCAGCCCGAGGAACGGCGCATCTACCTTCCCCTGCTGTGGCGGACCCTGCTCGTAAGCCTGGCGATCACCGTGTTCTGCCTCATCCTCGGCTACCCGATCGCGCACCTCATCGCGCACGCGCCGCCGCGCCGGGGCAACCTGCTGCTCGCCCTCGTCCTGGTGCCCTTCTGGACATCGCTCCTGGTTCGCACCACGTCGTGGATCGTCCTCCTCCAGACACAGGGCGTGATCAACGATATTCTGGTGGCGATCGGGCTCGTCGGCGACGACGGCCGGCTCTCCATGGTCTACAACATGACCGGCACGCTCGTGGCCATGACGCACGTCCTGCTCCCCTTCATGGTCCTGCCCCTGTACTCGGTGATGCGTTCGATCCCGCCGCTCCACATGCGGGCGGCCGCCTCGATGGGGGCCACGCCCGCGCAGGCGTTCCGAAGGGTCTACTGGCCGCAGACGCTGCCCGGCGTGGGAGCCGGATCGCTCCTCGTCTTCATCCTGGCGATCGGCTACTACATCACCCCGGCGCTCGTAGGTGGAAGCAGCGGCCAGTTGATCTCGAACATGGTCGCCTACCACATGCAGACCTCGCTGAACTGGGGGCTGGCGGCCGCGCTCGGCGCACTCCTCCTCGTGGGCGTGCTCGTCCTCTACCTGCTCTACGACCGGCTGGTGGGAGTCGAGCGCATGAGCCTCGGCTGAGGGGATCGGCGAGATCGTGACCGGACTCCGGATCGGGCGCTTCGCCCACCTCGCCTTCTGCGCCCTCGTCTTCATCTTCCTCGTGGCGCCGATCATCGTGATCGTGCCACTCAGCTTCAACGCGGAGCCCTACTTCACCTTCACCGAGGGGATGCTCCGGCTCGACCCCGCGGCGTGGTCGCTGCGCTGGTACCGGGAGATCATCGAGAACGAGGTCTGGACCCGCAGTCTCGCGAACAGCCTCGTGATCGGTGTCTCCGCCACGGTTCTCGCGACCGCGCTGGGCACGCTCGCCGCCCTCGGGCTCTCGAGCCCCGCCATGCCGGCCCGCCGTTTCATCACCGGACTCCTCATCTCGCCGATGGTCACGCCCGTGATCATCTCGGCGGCCGGGATGTTCTTCTTCTATACCAACGTCGGGCTGGCCCAGACGCACCTCGGGCTCATCCTGGCCCACGCCACGCTCGGCATGCCCTTCGTCGTCATCACGGTCGTCGCCACGCTGACGGGCTTCGACCGCAACCTCACGCGGGCCGCGGCCAGCCTCGGCGCGGGGCCGGTGCGCATCTTCCGGACCGTGCAGTTGCCGCTGATCGCGCCCGGCGTGATCTCCGGGGCCCTGTTCGCCTTCGCCACCTCGTTCGACGAGGTCGTCGTCGTCCTCTTCATGGGCGGACTGGAGCAGAGGACGATCCCGCGCCAGATGTGGGCCGGGATCCGCGAGCAGATCAGCCCCGCGATCCTCGCCGTGGCCACCTTCCTGGTCGTCTTCGCGCTCGCGCTCCTGCTGACCGTCGAATGGCTCCGCCGCCGAGCGTCCGCCTGAGCGTCAGTTGCCCTCGAGCGAGAGGTTCACGAGTTCGCGGAAGCGTTCGAGGCGGGTTCCGCGGTTGTCGCCGCGCGGCGTCTGCGTGAACACGAGACCGATGATCTCGCGGTCGGGGTCGAGCCATGCGTTCGTGCCGTCCGACCCGCCGTGGCCGTACGTACCGTCGGCGAGCCGCCAGCCGTAGCCGTAGTAGCTCGCCTCGTCTCCCTCGCCCGCGATGTGGATCTTCGGCGAGGTCATGAGTTCGACGGACTCCGGCGACAGGATCTCGGCGCCGTCATAGCTGCCGCCGTTCAGGAAGGTCTGGGCGAAGACCGCGTAGTCCCACGCCGACGAGATCATCCCGCCCGAGGCGCGCGCGAAGGGGAAGGCCACCGGGCCTCCCGGCGTGCCGCCGGGCATCCAGTCGCCATCGGAGCCGCGCTGGTAATAGACGGCGCCCATGCGGTCGACCTTCCCGCCGACGGCGTGCTCGGCGTGGTGGTTGTAGCTGTCCCCCATCCCGAGCGGTCCATAGACCGTCTCCATGAGCCGGTCCTCCAGCAACTGGCCGGAGGCGATTTCGACCAGCGCGCCGAGCGTGTTGTAGCCCGGATTGTTGTAGGAGTACGTCTCGCCCGGGGGCACCTCCGCGCCGATCGCGCCGAAGCGGGCCGACTCGCTCTGCAGCGTCGGGTTCTCGCCCAGCGGCTGCAGGAAGAGCGTGGGGATCCGGAGCCCGCTGCTGTGGGACAGCAGGTGTCCGACCGTGATGAATCCCGCGCGGTAGTTGTCCCATTCGCGGATGTGCTCCCGGACGAGATCGTCGTAGGAGAGCTTGCCCTCTTCGACGAGTTGCGCGATCGCCGTGGCCACGACGGGCTTCGTGTTCGAGGCCATGCGGAACATTGAATTCCGCTCCATCGGCAGCCCCCGCTCCTTGTCGCGCATGCCGACTGCCTCGTGGAGGACGATCTTGCCCTTGCGGGCGACGAGCAGGACGGCGCCGACGATGTCTCCCCGCTCGACCGCCTCGTGGTACAGCCCGAGGGCGCCCTCGAGGACGGCGCGGGACATGCCGACTTCCTCCGGTTCGCCGTAGGAGAGCGTGCGCGCCTCCTGCGCCGCCAGCGCCGGCGTGAACCACGTCGCGCCCGCGAGGATCGTCGAGGGCAGGATGATCGCGAGGAAGAGCCACCGAGCGGCAGGGATGCCGCGAACTCGCCGCCAAACCTTCATCGGTCCTCCGGAAGCAGAAGAAAACGGGCCGACAGCGGCACCCGCCCGCTGAAGTTGCCCGCTGAACGCTAACGCGGCGCACGGACGTGAACCAGATCGGGACCGAACTTGCCCCCGCGCCTCGACACGGGCATCTAGTGGGCCGGCGTGCGGGCGCGGCCGCGGGCGATTTCCAGAGAGCGGAGGTGTTACGGACCATCATCGTCTATCTGAACGGAGAGTACCTCCCCGTCGGCGAAGCGCGGGTCTCGGTGAACGACCGGGGCTTCCTGTTCGCGGACGCGGTCTACGAGGCGATCCCGGCGTACGCGGGCCGCTGTTTCCTGCGCGACCGCCACCTGGCCCGGCTCGCCTGGGGCCTCCGAACGCTCCGGATCGAGGCGGACGTGGCTCCCCTCGCCGACGTGGGTGACGAACTCATCGCGCGGAACGACCTCGTCGCGGCCGAGTTCTCCGTCTTCTACATGCAGGTGACGCGCGGCGCCGCCCCCCGCACGCACGCGTTCCCGAGGGAGGCGGTGTCGCCCACCGTTTACGCGTTCGCGAAGGCGCTCGTGCGCACGACGCCGGAGCGGTGGGAGCGGGGCTTCGGCGCCATCACGCTGCCGGACCAGCGCTGGGCCCGCGCCGATCTCAAGACGACCGGCCTCCTGCCCAACGTCCTCGCGCAGCAGGCCGCGGTGGAGGCGGACGTCGAGGACGCGATCTTCATCCGCGAAGGGATGGTTCAGGAGGGAACGCACAACAACGTGTTCGCGGTTCTCGGCGGCGAGGTGACGACGGCGCCGGCGACGAACCACATCCTGCACGGCGTCACCCGCGCCTTCACGCTCGAACTCTGCGCGGGGCTGGGCATCCCCGCCCGCGAACGCGCCTTCACGGCGGACGAACTCCGGAGCGCCGACGAGATCTTCTTCACGGGTACGACGACGGAGATACGGCCGACCGTGGAACTGGACGGTCGGCCCGTGGGAAGCGGACGCCCTGGGGAGATCACCCGGGCGCTGTCGGAAGCCTACCGGCGGGCCGTGGCCCCGGGAGGAGCGGCGGCCCGCTGAGACACGGCGCTAGCGCGTGGCGACCGGCTCCATCCGCACGATGGCCGTCGGCTCGCCGCGCCGACCGTCGATCGCCAGGTAGATGAGCCCGTCCGGACCCTGTCGGACATCGCGGATGCGGCCCAGTCCCTCCACGAGCGTCTCCTCCCGCACGACGTCCTGTCCGTCCAGCGTCAGGCGCGCCAACTGCTCCCCGGCCATCCCGCCCACGAACAGGTTTCCCTTCCAGTGCGGGAAGCGGTCCCCGGTGTAGAAAAGCAGCCCGGAGGTCGCGATCGACGGCACCCAGACGTGGGCCGGCTGCTCCATTCCTTCCCTGTGCGTGCCCTCGTGGATCGCGGTGCCCGAGCCGTAGTTCACGCCGTAGCCCACGATGGGCCAGCCGTAGTTGAGCCCCGGCTGAACCAGGTTGAGTTCGTCGCCGCCCTGCGGACCGTGCTCGGTGGCCCACAGGTCGCCCGTCTCCGGGTTCATGACCATCCCCTGCTGGTTGCGGTGCCCGAAGCTCCAGATCTCCGGCTGAACGCTCGGATCGCCGAGGAACGGGTTGTCCTCGGGAATCCGGCCGTCCTCGTACACGCGGCTGACGGTGCCGTGATGGTTCGAGGGATCCTGCGCGGGGTGCGTGTAGAGGTCGCCGCGGGTCGAGGCCTGGCGATCGCCGACGCTGATGAAGAGGTGCCCCCGTCCGTCGAAGACGAGACGGGACCCGTAGTGCCCCCGCCCTTCGGATACCGCAAGGAAGATCTCCTCGATGCCCGTCAGAGCGCCGTCCTCGTAGCGTCCCCGGATGACGGCGGTCGTCCCGCGCTCGGTCTCGTCGGGCTTCGAATAGCTGAGGTAGAGGAGCCGGTTGTCCTCGAAGTCGGGGTGAGGCACGACATCGAGAAGTCCGCCCTGTCCGGCCGAGATCACTTCCGGCACGCCCTTCACGGGTGCGGGAAGGAGCATCCCGTCGCGCACGACGCGAAGCGTGCCCGCCTTCTCGGTGACGAGCATCTCGCCATCGGGCAGGAACGCGATCGACCACGGGCGAACCAGACCCTCCGCCACCGGGACGAGCCTGTAGTCGTGATACGCCGACTGCATCACCTCCTGGCCCAGAGCCGGAGTCGCGGTCGACAGAAGAAGCCCGGCGGTGAGGGTCGCCAGTGGGGTCCGCTTGATCATCTTGTCTCCAGGGAAAATCATGACGTCCATCTCGTGGTTCATGGGTTGGCGGCGCACAAAAAAACTGGTGCGGGCGGCCCCTGAACAGCAAGGCTCGCCGCCGGCGCCGACCGCCGCGCGCGTCGGCGGCGTCCGCATGTGTGAACACGCACGCGCGCGGCAACGTTTCCGGGCGCCACGCCGGGGCTGCGATCGACCGGCCGGCGGACGGAGGGCGCGACGACGCGGGGGAAGGGAGACGGATGAAGAACATCGCCATCATCGGTGGAGGTGTCTCGGGGCTCGGGGCCGCCTGGGCACTGCATCATGACTCGGAGCGGTTCGACTTCCGGCTGTTCGAGGCCCGGGAGCAGCTCGGCGGGAATGCCGTGACCGTCGACATGCCCCAGGAAGACGGCGGCTCGATCCCCTTCGACATTTCCGTCACCGCCTGCATCCCCTCCGTATACCAGCACTTCGTGGTGCTGCTGGAACAGTTCGGCATCGATCTGATCGACACGAGGTTCAGCTACAGCGTGAAATACCGCGGGGAGACCTACGCCCACGATTTCGATTCCGACATCCGGGAACAGTTGCGGCACGAGATCCGGAAGTTCCAGCGCATCCTGCGGCTCCTGCACGGGTTCGGCCGGCTGACCCATTCGCGGTCGAAGTTCCTGAACAGCCTGAATCTCTTCAACTACATCAGCATGGGAACGGTCCTCAACGTGGCGGGCTTCTCCGGGGACTTCAGGTACAAGGTCCTGAAGCCGATGTTCGTCAACTTCCTGATGGCGACGAACGTCTTCGACATGCCCGCCTCGCTCTTCTCCAGGTATCTCGAGTTCTTCGACATCGAGGTCGCGACGACCATGCAGACGTGGGATCAGGGGACGCGGCGGATCTACGAGCACCTGTCGGTCGGCTTCCGGGAGAAGATCTACCTCAACCGGCCCGTCCGCAGGGTGGTTCGAGGGCCATCCCACGTCGCGGTCGAGGACGAAGACGGCGGGGAGGAGACGTTCGACGCGGTGATCTTCGCCTGCAACGCGAACCAGACGCTGATGATGCTCGACGAGCCCACGTTCCTGGAGCGCTACATCCTCTCATCGGTCCGCTACGAGAGCGAACTCCACAACCACACGGTCGTGCATTCGGACGCGTCCGTTCTGCCGAACGACGAGGTAAGAGCGCTGGAAACCCGCAGCAACCACATCGAGCAGTACGGCGCCCGGCCGGACAACTACGAGATCACGTACATCATGCACAACCAGCAGCCGTGGGCGAAGCGCTCGGACAAGCCCTGCCTGGTGACCTACAACCCGATCAGCGAGATCGACGACGGGAAGGTGATCGAGCGGCGATGGTTCCAGCACATCGTCCACGACGTGCGCCATGTCGCATGGCTCGTCCCCCTCTTCCGCTTCATTCAGGGGAAGAAGGGGAGCTGGCACTGCGGCGCTCACACGCTGATCAACAGCCAGGAAACGGCCTTCGTCACCGGACTCGCGGCCGCGAGACAGATCGGCGCCGACTACCCCTTCACGGATCCCGAGGCGCGCAAGATGTTCAACTACTACGGCCGCATCCTGTACGGCTGGCGCTTCAGAAGAGCCCGACGGTTGCCGCAGTCCGGACCGCCGGCCAGGTCGCGCGCTAGCCGGGCCAGAAAACGGGGATGAGGAGGCTGGCCGTGACGAGGAGAACGAGGTTGAGCAGGCCGCCCACCTTCACGAAGTCCGAGAAGCGATATCCGCCCGGCCCGTAGATCATGACGTTGGTCTGATAGCCGAAGGGCGTGACGAAGGAGGCCGATGCGCCGAACATGACGGCGATGAGAAGCGCGTAGGGGTTCACGCCGGCCTGCGTGGCCGCGAGGATCGCGACCGGAGTGAGCATCACGGCCGTCGCCGCGTTGGATACGATGGCGGTCATGATGACGGTCACGAGGTAGAAGGCCGCGACGAGTCCGGGAGCTCCCAGCGGCGCCGTCGCCGCCACCACGCCGCGTGCGAGCAACTCCGCCGCCCCGGTGGTCTCGAGCGCCACCCCCAGCGGAATGAGGCCGGCCAGAACGAAGAGGACCATCCACTCCATCTCCGCGTAGATCTCCTCGACCCGCACGCAGCGCGTGAACACCATGAGGCCGACGCCCGAGAGCGCGGCCGTCATAATGTCGAGGATGCCGAGGCTGGCGCTGAGCACGACGCTGACCATGATCGCCGCGGCTACGCCGGCCCGCGGCCTGCGCCCGGTCTGCGTCTTGACTTCGCCCACGGGGACGAACCCCGGGTCTTCGACGAGGCGGCCGAGCGCGTTCGCCGTCCCGTGCACCAGGAGGAGGTCGCCGACGCGGAACGAGACCTCCGCCAGCCGCTCCGTTACGGTGACGCCGTGATGCTGGATCGCGAGCACCGCCGCATCGTAGCGCTGCGCGAAGTTCAGATCGCGAAGCGTCCGGCTCACGAGGCTCGAGCCGGGCGCCACGAGGACTTCGACCAGCCGGCCGCCGCCGCCGGCCAGGTCGAGCCCCTGTTCCTTCCGCTCGCGCGGGGTCTCCAGTCGCTGCCGGCGCGCGAGTTCGAGAAGGCGTTCCGCCGAGCCCTGCACGTAGAGGACATCGCCCGGCCGTATGTGGCGGTCTCCGTGCGGCGCCGTGATCTCCTGCTCCCCCCGTTCGATGTCCAGGACGGTGACGCCGTACCGTTCGCCCCACTTGAGTTCGGCCAGCGAGCGGCCGTTCGCCGGCGAATCCTCAGGGACGTGCAGTTCCGTGACGAAGCGGCGGATGTCGTACTTGCTGGACAGATCCGGTGGCCTGACGCGGCGCGGCAGGAGCACCCGGCCGACGGTGAAGAGATACAGCAGACCCACGGCGAGACAGATCAGGCCGAGCGGGGTGATCGAGAACATGTGGAGTTCGTCGAACCCGCGCCTCATCGCTTCGCCGTGCACGACCAGGTTGGTGGACGTCCCCATCAACGTGACGGTGCCCCCGAGAATCGAGACGAACGAGAGCGGCATCAGATACCGGGAGGACGGCTCCTCGGCCTGCTCGGCGAGCGCGACGAAAACGGGCAGGAACACCATCACGACGGCGGTGGTCATGAGGAAGGGCGAGAGGAGCGCGCAGACGAGGCAGAGCACGAACATGCGAGAATACTTGCCGCCGAGGGGGGCGGTGCGCGCCCAGGCCCCGATGGCGGACACGAGGCCGGTCTTGCGGAGCCCCAGGCCGAGCACGAGCATCGAGCCGACCGTCACGGTGGCGCGGCTCGACAGGCCCGATACGGCTTCGGCCGGCGTGATGATGCCGCTCAGGAGGAGGACCACCGGGACCGACATGGCGACCTGGTCCAGCCGCAGCCGGTCGAGAGCGAACAGGACGAGCGCCGCCAGGGTCAGGGCGAGCACGAATGCGATGTCGAACGTCATGTGAGGATGTTCGTCTCCCGCCTGTCCCGGCACCAGTCCGGCCGGCCGATCCGGCCGACTTTACAACCAGCGCAGGGAGCCGCACCGCCGCCATGGGCACACTCAAGCGGGAACTCGGACTGTTCGACGTGTACGCCATCGCGACCGGCGCGACGCTCAGTTCGGGCTTCTTCCTCCTGCCCGGCCTCGCCGCTGCCCAGGCCGGCGGCGCGATCCCCATCGCGTACCTGCTGGCGGGCCTCGTGCTCCTGCCCGGCATCCTCAGCATGGCCGAGTTGTCGACCGCCATGCCGCGCGCCGGCGGCATCTACTACTTCCTCGACCGCAGCATGGGCCAGCGCGTGGGCGCGATCGGCGGTTTCGGCACCTGGACGACGCTGACGCTCAAGTCCGCCTTCGCGCTCGTGGGCCTCGGCGCCTACCTGCAGGTCTACTTCCCCGACGCTCCTGCCGGCCCCATCGCCTTCGCGTTCGCGCTGGGCTTCGCCGCCGTCAACCTCTTCGGCGCCAAGAAGACCAGCTCCATCCAGATGGTCCTGACGGTGGTCCTCCTGGCCATGCTGGGCTGGCTGATCGGAGCCGGCGTGACAGCCGTGGACCCCGGCGCTTTCGCGGGAGCGTTCAACCTTGGGGCTTCGCCGTTCTTCTCCACCGTGGGACTTGTGATCGTCTCCTACATGGGGATTACCCACGTGGCCTCGGTCTCGGAAGAGGTGAAGAACCCCGACCGCAATCTGGCGCTGGGCATGCTGCTGGCCTTCGTCACCGTGCTGCTCGTCTACGTGCTCGGCACGTGGGCGATGGTGGGGGCGGTCGGCGTGGAGGTGCTCTCCGCCGATGGCGGCAACCTGGCCCCGGCGGCGGCGATGGCGAGAGCCGTCGCGGGTCCCGCGGGCGAGGCCGTCATGACCGTGGCCGCCATCCTCGCCTTCACCTCGGTCGGCAACGCCGGGGTCCTGTCCGCGAGCCGCTACCCGCTGGCCATGAGCCGCGACCACGTGCTGCCCGCGGCTATGCGCCGGATCAGCCGCTGGGGCACGCCGTGGGTCGCCATCCTCGCGACCGCGGGGCTGATCGTCCTGTGGCTGGTGCTCTTCGATCCATCGGGCATCGCCAAGCTCGCGAGCGCCTTCCAGCTCATCATGTTCGCGCTGGCTTGCCTCGCGGTGATCGTCATGCGCGAAAGCGGCCTCGCGCCGTACGACCCCGGCTTCCGTGCTCCCTTTTACCCCTGGATCCAGGTCGTCGGCCTCGTCATCCCGCTCCCGCTGATCGTCCAGATGGGCTGGCTGGCGATCCTGTTCAGCATTGTGTTCGTCGTCTTCGGCCTCCTCTGGTACCGCGTCTACGCCCGGGACCACGTGCGCCGCGAGGGCGCGATCTACCACGTGTTCGAGCGGCTCGGCCAGCAGCGGAACGAGGGGTTGGAGCGCGAGTTGCGGGGGATCCTCAAGGAGAAGGGGCTGCGCGACGCGGACCCCTTCGAGGAACTCATCGCGTCTTCGGATGTCCTCGACTACGAGGGCGCGGTGCCCTTCTCGAAGCTGGTGGACCGCGCGTCACAGGCGCTGTCGCAACAGTTGGGGGTGAGCGCCGACCGCGTCGCGCGGGGACTCCTCGAGGGCACGGGCACGGGCCTCACGCCGATGTCGCAGGGGGTCGTACTGCCGCACCTCCACCTTGACGAGATTCCCGGACCGCGCATGGTCCTGGCCCGCGTTCGCGGCGGGATCGAGATCGATACCGGGGAGCCCGACGTGCCGCCGGCCGAAGACGAACTCATCCAGGCTGCCTTTTTCCTCGCGAGCCCGGCGGCCGACCACGGCCGCCACCTGCGCATCCTGGCGCAGATCGCGGGCCGCGTGGACGACGAGAGCTTCCTCACCGAGTGGCTCGAAGCGCAGGACAACCTGGAGCTGCGCGAGGTCATGCTGCGTGACGAGCGCATGCTTGTCGTGGAGGTGCTGCCGGAGGGCGCCAGCAGCGCGCTCGCGGGGATGACGATTCAGGAGATGGCGCTCCCGGACGACACGCTCGCCGCCATGATCCGGCGGCGCGGACAGCTCATCGTACCCCACGACGATACCATCATGGAGACGGGCGATCGCCTGACGATCCTGGGCTCGCCGCGCGACATCATCGACCTGCGGCACCTCTATGACGTGCATGCGACGGCGGTGCCGCGCTGGTGGAGGCGCAGCGCGCGTCCGCGCTCGGCACCGTGAGCACGGTGGGCCGCCTCATCCGCGCAAATGCTCGTTGAAGAACGCGATGGTCCGCTCTTGCGCGAGGCTGGCGGCTTCCTGGTCGTAGCGCGGGGTCGTGTCGTTGTGGAAGCCGTGGTTGGCTCCCTCGTAGACGTGGACCACGAAGGACTTTCCGTGCGCCTCCAGCGCCTCCTCGTAGGCCGGGTAGGCGGCGTTGATCCGCTCATCCAGCCCCGCGAGCTGGATCATCAGGGGCGCCTCTATCGGGGGGACGTCTTCCGCGGCCGCAGCCGACCCGTAGAACGGCACGCCAGCGCCCAGATCCGGAAGGCGGACGGCGAGCTGATTCACCACTCCGCCGCCGTAGCAGAACCCGACGGCCCCGACTCGCCCGGTGGTCGTCTCGTGGTCGCGGAGGAACCGGAACGCGGCCACCCAGTCCTCCATCATCGTGTCCCGGTCGAGCTGCCGCTGCATCACCCGGCCCTCGTCATCGTTGCCCGGATAGCCACCCAGGGGGGTAAGCGCGTCCGGCCCCAGCGCCACGAAGTCCGCGGCGGCGAACCTGCGGACCACGTCTTCGATGTAAGGGTTCAAGCCGCGATTCTCATGGATGACAAGGACCGCGGGCTTGGGCTCCGTCGCGTCGGCGGGCACGGCCATGTAGCCGCGCATGGTCCCCGAGCCGTCCGGCGAGGGGTAGGTGACGTACTCCTGCCGGATTCGGGCATCGTCGGTCGCCACTTGCCGCGCCCACGCGTAGTTGGGACGAAGTGCCTCGAGGACCGCCACGGCGGCCGCGCTGCTGCCCAGCACCTTCCCGGCTCCCTTCAGGAAGTCCCGCCGTCGAATGAACCCATGCACGTAGCCATCGAAGAGGGCCAGCACCTCCTGGGGGAAGTCGCTCGCCTGCTTTCTCCTGGTCATTGGGAATCCTCCAATTCTGAAACGGTGTCTTCCTCGGCGTGTTGCCGCGCGATCCGGGCGAGCTTCGGCTCGATGGACGTCATCACCGCCGCGAACAGCACGAGCGCCCAGCCCACCGAGAGGATCAGGTGGACGCCGACCAGCATGCGGGCGCCGGCCGAGACGGGGACGATGGCCGCATAATCCTGGGCGAGGGCGGTGAAGAAGGCAAAGGACACCCAGTCGGCGAGCCCCCCGCCGGCGTCGGCGAACGACCCCGGGCGGAAGCGCTCGAGCGTTCCGTAGAAGCCCGCGAAGAGGAAGATGATCGTCAGGTACCCGAGCGCGAACCCGCCGATCGGGACCCACATCACCCGCAGGTAGGCAGCGAGCTGGCCGTATACCTGAAGGCGTGGCCGGAGCCAGGTGGCGGCGGCGTGTCCCGCCAGAAACGCGGTCATGGGAAGCAGGGCAAGCGAGATGATCAGGATGAGGACAATCCAGAGAATCGCGGCGATGCCCGACAACCCCACGTCCTCCCGTACCACCCCGAACCCGAACAGGAGGCCCATCAAGACGGGCAATGCAACGGCGCCGAGTACCAGCAGCCGGGGCGGCCGGGCGTCGTCCCATCCTTTGCGGCGCCGGAGGATGATGAAGCCGATCAGGAACGCGCTCCAGGGCACGGCCACGAGCGGTAACGCCGCCACCAGCGGCGCCATGGAGACGTCACCCGCGACGAGCGCGGGGATGAACCCCAGGCTCAGCAGGGCAGCCACGACGAACGTTTCCCGGACCACATCCCGGTACCCGGAGAGGGACGACCGGTCCAGCCCGCCGATCAAGCCGACTGCCAATGGACCAAGGGGCGGAATGATGACGCCCCAGCCGACGCTCAGGGCCCCGGCCAGGAACGCCGCGACGACCCCCACGATCGAGCCGATCAGGATGCCGACCCACGGGCCGCCGCTCGATCCTCCGCGAAGACCCACGCCCACGCCGATCGCGACCCCACACCCCGCTCCCAGCAAGACGTCGGTGTGGTTCCCCGTGATCGTATAGCCGCACGTCGCGACGACGAGTCCCACGGCGCCCGCAATCCGGATCCCCAGCCAGATCAAGCGTCTCACGGCTTCACCCGCTCCCGGGCTTCGGCTACCGTTCGGAGACTACGGTGGGGGCCTCCTCTGGCTCGAGGGTTTCGAGGACCTGGCGCCACTGGAACTTCTCGCCCATTCCGCGGACGTAGTAGTCCATCCAGGCCATCTCGCTCACCGCCTTCACGAGCCGGTTGCGCGGGTCGGGGATGCCGTGGCTGCGGCCCGGATACATGAACAGTTCCGTGGGTACGTCGAGCTTCTTGAGCGCCATGTGGAGTTCGACGGACTGCGGGCTCGGGACGCGCGGGTCGCCCTCCACGACGTGGATCATGGTGGGCGTCTTCGCGTTGCTGATGTACTTGAGCGGGGACTGATCGAAGTACGTGTCGAAGTCCTCGTACAGGAAGCCGTCGCCCACGTAGAACTGGCGGTTCCGCTGTACGTCGCTCTGCGCGTACATGCTGATCCAGTTCATCGTCCCCGCGCCCGAACTGATCGCCTTGAAGCGGTCCGTCTGGGTGAGGATCCAGTTGGACCAGTGGCCGCCCGCGCTCCAGCCGAGCGCGCCCATGCGGTCGCCGTCCACGATCCCCTCGGCGATGAGGTGGTCGACGCCCGTCATGATGTCCTCGTAGCCCATCGTGAAGTAGTCGCCGACGATGTCCGTGCGGTGCGCGTTCCCGTAGTTGCGCGAGCCTCTGTAGTTGGGCTTGAGCACGGCGTAGCCCGCGCCCGCGTACACCTGTGCGCTGTAGCCGCCGTTGAAGCGGAGGATGTCGGCCGACGCCGGGCCCCCGTGGATGGCGACGATGAGCGGATACCGCGTCCCCTCCTCGTAACCGACGGGATAGACGAGCACGCCCCCGACCATCTTCCCGTCCGACGAGCGCCAGTTGACCTCCGCCTCCTCGCCGAACGCCACCTCGCGCAACTGCGGGTTCACATCCACCAGTTGCGTCCACTTCGAGCGGTCCGGGACATCGTCCACGCTCGCGACGGTGAACACCGTGGGGGGCGTCTTCGGGTCGCTGTAGCCGATGAGAAGCGTGCCCGTGTCGTCGTCGCGGGATACCGAAAGCGCCGCCCGTTCCTCGGTGAGTTGCCGCACCGCCCCCGTCTCCACGTCGAGGGCGTGCAACTGCGTCGTCACCTTGACGCCCGTGTTGAAGTAGATCGTGTTCGAGTCCTCGGACCAGAACCCGACGCTCGAACTCTGATCGAAGTCGGCGCCCAGCTTCCGGAACGCGCCCCCGCGGTCGTCCACCTCGCGGATGTAGACGCGGTTCTCCGTCATCGAGTAGCGCTCCATCTCATCCGGCGCGGAGAAGGCGAGCCAACGGCCGTTCGGGGAGAAGCCGAGCCCGCCTTCGCCGACCTCGTAGTTGTCCGTGAGGCGCTCGATCTCGCCCGTCGCGACTTCCATGAGATACAGGTCCGCGTAGAGCCGCTGCGCCGTGATGTTGCGTTCGTAGCGCTTCGTCGAGCCGCCGGTGATCCCGATCCAGCGTCCGTCATCGGAGACCGTGAAGCCGTTCACGCTGTAGGACGAATCGTCCGTCTCGCGGCGTTCCGTCGCCGTCTCGATCTCCACGCTCCACAGGCTCGAGAGCGGCGTGACCGCGTTCCGGACGTCGACCGTGAAGCCCTCCTCGCGCCGCTTCACCTCGTCCTCATCGAAGGAATCGGGGCGCGCGAAGTAGACGCGGCTCCCGTCGGGGGAGAAGTCCCACTGATCGACGCCGGCCTCGCCATCGGTGAGTTGCTCGGGATCGGCCCCCGCGAGGTCGTTGGCCGGCAGCCGATAGAGCTGCTCGCGGCCGCTCTCGCCGGAGCGGTACACGAGCCAGCGCCCGTCGGGGCTGAAAGCGAAGCCGGACACGCCCTCCGCCGCGTCGGTGATCTTCCGGGCCTCGCCCCCGTCGTGGCGCATCATGTAGAGCTGGGTGTCGTCCCCATCCCGGTTGGAGGCGAAGAGGAAGAACGACCCGTCCGGGGCCCACGTCGGGCTGCGCTCGTCCTTGTCTTCCGTGTAGGTGAGCCGGCGGTCCGACGGGACGCCCTCGCTGAGCGACACGAGGTGGATGTCCGTCTGGGACTCCGCGGCCTCCCAGTCGGGGGTGGTCACGGTGTAGAGCATCCATGCGCCGTCCGGGCTCGGGGTCCACGAGCCGGCGCGTTTCATCTCCTGTACATCCATGAACGTGAACGGCCGCTCCTGAGCGGCGAGCGGCGTCTCGACGGGCAGCGCGAGAGCGGCGACGGGAAGAACGAGGGCAACGGACAGGGAACGCATCTGAACCTCGGCAACAAAGGTGAATGGTCGTCCGTGTCATCATATGCCCTCCAAGGTGCGCGAACGATAGCCCCGGACTAGCGTAGCTTCGGAGGCTACCTGGAGAGTTCATGATTCGACGTGTGAAGCTGCGGCGCATGGGCGGGTCCATCGGCGTCACGCTGCCAGAGGACATGGTGCAACGCCTCCACCTCGAGGCGGGGGACGAAGTGCTCGCGGTCGAGACGGCGAGCGGGATCCTGCTGACCCCCCACGACCCGGATGTGGACGACGGACTCGCCATCGCGGTCGAGGCTCAGCAGCGATTCCGGAAGGCGCTGAGAGACCTCGCGAAGTGACCCGGCCGGATCGCGCGGGGTCGTGACGTAAACGCGACGCAACTCTCTTGCGTCGAACCTGTGTCCCCAGTCCGAGATCGACGTTCCCTGTCCACACTTCCGGAGGGCCGGAATGCGCCGACCGAGACTCGGCTCACGAGGCGGTACCGTACTGCTCCTCACGGTTTCGGTCCTCGCGCCGCCTTTCGCCCTCGCCGCCCAGGAAGTGATCGAAAGCGCGGCGCCGCGTGATCCCGACCTGACGTTGGCGGGCGAGCCGCGGATGCGCGTCGGGATCGTCGACGGTCCGCTGGAATACATCTTCGGCAACGTGACGGGCGCGGTCCGTCTCGAAGACGGAGGCGTAATTGTGGCGGACGAGCAGAGCGGCAACCTCCGCAGATTCGACGCGAACGGGCGTCACGTCTGGACCAGCGGACGGTCGGGCGAGGGACCGGGGGAGTACGAGGGTCTCCGGCTCCTTCGGAACTGCCCGGGGGCGCCGCTCAACGTCTTCGACTGGAGGCTGGACCGCATCACGCAGTTGGATCTCGATGGCAACGTACTCGCCACGCGTTCGCTCCTCGCCGCTGGCGTCCGCCCCTACAACGGCCCCTTCTGCGCACCCGACGGCCGCCTCGTGTACACGCCCTGGCCCGACGACATGGGTGCGAGTTACGAGGAAGGCCTGGCCGAAGGGGACGTCTACCGGTGGCAAACGACTCTTGCGTCCGTCGAGGGCGAGAGCGTGGCCACCCTCCGCTCGGGGATACCGGGCGCCGAGCGGTTCTTCATCGAGGCGGGGGCCAGCGGTCCGCGCTGGTGGGGGCGTGACATGGAGTTCGCGCCTACAGGCACCGGCGTGTGGTACGGGACGGCGGATGACTACGAACTCGAGCACGTGGACTGGACGGGCCGGGTCACGCGGGTCGCCCGCTGGGCCGGCCCCGACCTCACGGTGACGGGCGACCGCGTCGACAGTTATCGCGAGGGCTGGTTGGAGCGGTACGACGACCCCGGAGCCCGGCGTAACTTCGAGCGGGACGTGTGGCCGGACATCCGGGATCAGCTTCCGGAGCGTTTCCCTGCATACGAGACCCTCATCGCGCTCACGGACGGCGCCTTCTGGGTCAAGACCCACGGGTGGCTGGCGCCGGGGGAGGAACTGCACCTCCTGGACGCGAGCGGCGCATGGCTGCGGCGGCTTACGCTGCCGAGCGGAACCGTCCTCGACGCGGGCCGCGACTGGGTGCTCCTGCGGCAGCGCGACGAATTCGGCGTCCCGACCGTCGCGCTGTACGACCTGGTCGAAACCGGCGGATGACGGCGAAGTAGGAGCGCCGAAGCAGGAGCGCGAGGTAAACGCTCTACCTTCTTTCCCCGTCTCACTTCTCGAAACCACGCAAGGGGGAAGGGACCGGGAGCGCCATGCTCTCCGACCGAGAGATCCTGGAACTGGTCGAAGGGGCCAGGCAGGGAGAGCGAGGGGCGCGCGGGAGGCTGGCGGGCGCCCTCCGTCCCCTGGTATGCCGGTGGGCCCTGGTCATGACCGGCGATCCGGATGACGCGGAGGATGTCGCGCAGGCCGTCCTGATGAAGACGCTGAGTGCGATCGGGAGCTTCGATGGTCGCTCCCGGGTGACGAGTTGGGTGTACCGGATCACGCGGAACGCCAGCCTGGATCACCAGCGCGAGAAGCGGCAGGAACAGCGGCTGGCCGAGAAGGCGGAGTGGCTGGCCGAGTCGCGGGCTCCCGAGTTGGAGGATCCGCTGGATGACATCGAGATGAAGCGTACTCTGCGCCTGATTCGAACGCTTGTGACGGAACTGCCCATGATGCAGCGGGAAGTCTTCGACCTGGTGGACCTGCAGGGGCTGAGACCCGGAGAGGCGGCGCGGCTGCTGGAGATGAACCCGAACACGCTTCGGGTCCACCTGCTGCGCGCGCGGCGCCGGATGCGGAAGGAGATGTTGGCGCGACCCGTGGAGAGGGGAACCGAGGGGAAACGATGACGGAGCGGGACGCCCGGGGGCGCCGGGACGCGGGGCGAATCGCTCGCGACGAACGGAACATGCACGCCGTCCTGTCGGCGATGGCCAACCAGGTAAGCGACGACCTGCCCGCCATGCCCGCCGAGCACGCCGCGCCCGTAGAGCACGTCGCGCCCCTGGGTCGCCGGCGCGCGTGGCGCAGGTGGACCGTGGGACCGCTCGCGGCGGCTGCCGTCGTGGCGGCCCTGCTCCTGTTGCCCAACAACGCCATTGAAGAAGGCGGCGTCCCCCGCACGTCCCCCGCGCGGAGCATGGTGAGCGACATGGACGTGGAGGCCGGCCGGCCGTTCGTCGTCTTCCCCACGAACGATCCCGACATCGCCGTCGTATGGCTGCTCAACCCGGAGGAGAGTGACTGATGATCGGAAAGGTGAACACGAGAGTGAAGAAGAGCATCCGAGGTGCGTTGATTGTGTCGCTGGCCCTTGGCCTCCATCCGGGCATCGCGACCGCGCAGGAGGGCGAGGATGCCGTGGAGACCGTGCAAAACGTGCAGCTCGTCTTCCACCTGGTCGAGGCGGACGGATTCACCGGTGACGACCCCGAGATCAGTGACGTCGTGAGCGAACTCAGGCAGCTGTTCAACTTCCGGGGATACCGGCTCCTGTCGACTTCCGTGCTGAATGTCGGCCTGGCGCAGACGTCGAGCTTCATGGTTGAAGGCTCCGGGTCCCAGAGAATCGTTGCGGACGATGCGGAAACGCCGCTGGCGATCCACGCAGAAGTCAGTGCACGCAATTACACGAGGAACGTGCGTGCAAAGGTGATTCTCAGCGGAGCAGAATCACGCGCGTCGACCCTGAGGGAGCTTGAGGGAGGGGTCTTCCGGATGAACGTGCTCGGGCCCCTGCTCGACGCCTCCGTCACGATCCGGGATGGCCAGAGAGTGGTGCTGGGGTCGGCGCGCCGTTCCGCCGAGGACCCCGTCCTCATCCTGATCGTAACCCCGAGCCTCGATCCCGCGTGACGCGCACCTCCCGCGACCCGATCCCGGCTCACCAAAGCCTGGCGCCTCAACGTCCACAGGAGCGAGTTCCATGAGGCATCTGACGCTTGCCGGAGTGTGTCTGATGATCGTCGCGGGTTGCGGCGACGCCCGCTCGCACGCCGCGCTGATGGCCGACGCGGCGACCGACAAGGACGCGATCGAATTCGAGCGTGCCATGGCCCGCTACGACTCGGCGCGCGCGACATCACCGGACGACGCCGAGGCCCATCGGCAGTACGCCACGCTGGCCGGCTACTTCGATCTTCGGGCGGAAGCCGCGCTGGCGTGGGAGCGCACGCTCGATCTCGACCCCGACGACTCCGCTGCCTGGGAGGCGTACGTCACCGACCTGCGGTGGGCCGGCGTCTACGGGACCGACCGGCGGTACGCGGAGAAGATCCTGCAGATCCTCCCCGAGGCGCTCCGCCGCGCGCCGGACCGGCCCGTCATCTATGACGAGGCACGGGACGCGGCGGAGGACCTCGGACAACTCGAGGCGTACGCGGCGATCCTCGCCGAGGTGCAGGCGCGGCGGCCGAACGACCAGATCCTGAGCCACGCGGTGGATGCGCTCCGCGTCGCGCGCGCCGAACAGGAGGAAGGGGACCGGGGCCGGCTCGTGAGGGATTCGATCGGGGCCGCCCTCGACGCGCTCGCGGCCGAGGTCGAAGGCGACCCGGACGCCGCGGCGCCCGTGCTGTACCGGCTCGCAGCGGGATACGACGCTCACGTGCCGCAGCGGAAGAACGACGCCGACCGATGGCTGGAGCGACTCGAAGCGGCGCCCGACCGGGGCGTGCTTGCCGACGACCTGCGGTACTGGGACTTGACCATCGATTTCGAGATGGCCGTGCGCGGGTATGCGGACAGTACCGTCGACGTGTCGCGCCTCGCCGCCGAGGGGCTGAAGTCGAGGCGCCTTGGGCGGCGGAGCGCGTGGGTGATCCGCAATCTCACGGCCGTGAGAGAGCGTGCGCTCGCTTCAATAGCCGGTGATGCGCCGAGCGACAGAGCGGTGAGGGGAGCCGTGACCGTTGCGGCGGAGCCTCCCCATGCAAAACTCGATCCGGAGGCTGCCGAGCCGTTGTTTGATGCCGCGATGGACGTGGTGCGCTGGCAGTCGCGCGCTCAGTTCTCGGCGATCCGCAGCCTGCTCTACTTCGGGATCGAGCCGCGGGCCGTGCTCGACGCGGCGATCGCGATCGAGGACGACCTGCGAGCAAACCGCCCGGGATACCTGTACCCCGGCCTCCAGGGCGACGAGCGCGAGCGGTCGCGACGGAACTCGATCGACGCCGCCCGCATCCTCCAGGCCCGCGCGCTCACCCAACTCGGGGAGATCGAAGCGGCCGGCGATCTGTTCGGGCAGGTGGCGACCGAATCAAGGGGCACCCGGTCGCTGGGAGAATACGGACGGCACCTGCTGCGCACGGGCCGACCCGACGAGGCCCTCGACGCCTTCGTGGAGGCGATGGCCTTCGGAGGGTCCTGGTTCGAGCCCCTCGCTGAAGAAGCCGCCGCGGCGGCGGATCTCCTTCCCGAGACAGTCGAAGAACGACTCGCGGCGCGCGGTCCCGTGGTCGAGGAGGAGATGGAGCGGCGCGAACTCGGCCAGCGCATCGAGCGAGAGGCGCCCGAGTTCGCGATCGCGGACCAGAGCGGGACCGAATGGCGGCTGAGTGATATCGAGGGGAAGATCGTCGTGCTCAAGTTCTGGGCGACATGGTGCGGCCCCTGTCTCCAGGAGTTCCCGCACTTCGTGGAACTCCTCAAGACGTATGAAGACGACGAAGACGTCGTCTTCCTCACCGTGGCGACCGCAGGATCTCCCCGCGAAGAGGTCGCGAGGCAGATCGAGGAGGGCGGTTTCACCTTCCCTATCCTCTTCGACGAGCAGGGCCTCGCGCTGGACTACGAGATCCTCGGCTATCCGACGACGTTCTACCTGGACCGGGCGGGGTTCATCCAGTTCAAGCGCGCGGGCTTCGAGGAGTCCGGCTACGAAGAAGGCGTTGCCCTCCGCATCGACGCCCTCCGCACTGAGGCAGACGCGCCCGCTTCGCCCTGACCGCGGAGAACAGGCGCCCCCTGGCCTTGTGTTCAGCGAATGCAGATGACGCTGACGCCGTCAAGCTCCAGTTCGGCCCAGGCCCGGTCGGCGGTGAGTGCCGCGAGGCCGAGTTGGCGCGCGGTAGCCAGGCACGCCCTGTCGCCGAGACTCAAACCGAGCTGCCGGGTCGACTGCCGATACGCCCCGCTCAGCAGGGCTGCGGGTCTGTCGAACGGGAAGACTTCGATGCGGGAGTCTTCGAAGAAGCCCTCGACCTCCTCCTCGGTCCAACCTTCGCTGCCGAGCCTGGAGGCCACCTCGGCAGCGTTTACGGCCGATATCGCCGCGCCCCGCCGCACGACGTCCCACACCCGGTTTGCACCTTTCTCTTTGAAGACAAGAGCCAGGAGCGCCGATGCGTCCAGCAGCGCCGCAGGGAGCCTCATTCCTCCGCGGCCTCTCTACGCCTCTCCGCGATGAACGCATCGACAACGCTACCGGTCGTCCGCTTCCTGCGCTTGGCAAGTTCCTGATAGCGACGGATGACCCCATCTGTCGTAGTGACCCTGAGCGTGTTCCCCTCGAGTCCAACCAGTAGCTGCTGCGGGCCGCTGATTCCGAGGGCCTTCCGGAATTTTCCGGGCACAACCAACCGGCCAGCGGCGTCGATCGCCACCAGCTCGCTCTGAACCGCATCACCGGCCGGGCTGTTCACCGCTTCAATCATGGAACCACCTCGTAGATGGTGTTCTTCTTAGAATGGTATGAACGATTTTATGCCATATCAGCATGTCTTGGCAACATCACAAAAGGTCATGGAGGGCGGTGGCCGGCCAAGAGGGCGGTCGGCATCTTGCGACTTCGCATGCCGCAGAGGACCGAGGACGTCCAACAGGATCGCAAGCATGAGCCGTATAGCCAACGCAGCGCTGCTGATCGCCGCCGCCCTCTCGCCGGCGCCGGGTGCGCTCGCCCAGGCGGCCCCCGACGCGCTGACGGTGGCGGACTACGCGCGGGCGGAGGGGCGGCTCGCGAGCCAGGTGAATCCGCTCGTGCTCGGGGCTTCCGTCATCCCGGTCTGGCTGGAGGACGGGCGGTTCTGGTATCGGAACCGGTTCGAGGGCGGCAGCGAGTACGTCGTCGTCGATCCGGCGGCGGGGACGCGGGCGCGCGCCTTCGACCACGCGCGCATGGCCGCCGCCCTCGCCGCGGCGACCGGCGAGGAGCACACCGCCTTCGCGCTCCCGTTCGGAGATCTCGCCCTCGAGGCCGGGACGGTCCGCTTCGAGGTCGATGTGGAAGGAGAGACGTACGCCTGCGAACTCGACGCCGACCGCTGCGCGGCGGTACCGACACCCGAGGGCACGACGGCCCGCCGCTTCGGCATCGTGTCGCCTGACGGGACCAGGGCGGCCTTCATCCGCGACCACAACCTGTGGCTGCGGGATCTGGCCACGGGGGAGGAGACCCGACTCACCGAGGACGGAGTCGAGGACTTCGGCTACGCGACGAACAACGCGGGCTGGGTGAAGAGCGACCGCCCCGTGCTCAAGTGGTCTCCCGACTCGCGCCGCATCGCCACCTTCCAGCACGACGCCCGCGGGGTGGGGATGATGTACATGGTCACGACCGAGGTCGGGCACCCGGAACTCGAGGCGTGGCGCTACCCGCTCCCCGAGGACTCGGTCATCTTCCGCATCCACCGCGTGGTGATCGACACGGAGGCGCCGGCGGGGAGCCGCGTCGTCCGCCTGGACATGCCCCCGGATCAGCACCGCTCCACGGTGTGCGACCACGTCGCCTGCGGCGGCACGTTCTCCGATGTCGAGTGGAGCGCCGACGGCTCCCGGTTCGTCTTCGTGTCGAGTTCGCGCGACCACAAGCGGGCGCTCGTCCGCATGGCCGACGCGAGCACCGGCGAGGTCCGCGACCTGTTCGAGGAGGTCGTGGAGACGTTCTTCGAGTCGCACGCCAACTGGCGGTATCTCTCCGAGTCCGACGAGATCCTCTGGTACTCGCAGCGCGACGACTGGGGACACCTCTACCTCTACGACGCGGCCACCGGGGAGGTGAAGCGGCAGGTGACCTCGGGCGCGTGGCAGGTGGAGGACGTGGTGGCGGTCGACGCGGAGGCCCGGGAGATCCTCTTCATGGGGAACGGGCGGGAGCCTGGCGATCCCTACTTCATGTACCTGTACCGCGCCGGTCTCGACGGCGGGGAGGTCCGACTCCTCACGCCCGACAGCGCGAACCACGTGGTCTGGCTCGCGCCCGACGGCGAGACGTTCGTCGACCAGTACTCCACCCCCACGATCCCGCCCGTGACCGTCGTCCGCGACATGGACGGCGAGTTGCTGCAGACCGTCGAACGGGCCGACATCTCGCGCCTGGAGCGGAGCGGGTGGCAGCCTCCGATCCCCTTCACGGTGAAGGCGCGCGACGACGAGACCGATCTGTACGGACTGATGTTCCGTCCCTCGAACTTCGATCCAGGCGCCACGTATCCCGTGATCAACTACCTCTACCCGGGGCCGCAGAGCGGAAGCGTGGGGAGCCGGAACTTCCGCGCCGCGCACCGCGACCTCCAGTCGCTGGCCGAACTCGGCTTCGTGGTCATCGAACTCGACGCGATGGGGACGCCGAGGCGCTCGAAGACGTTCCAGGACGCGTACTACGGGAACATGGGCGACAACGGGCTCCCGGATCAGATCGCCGGCATCCGCCAACTCGCGGAGCGCCATCCCTGGATCGACATCGACCGGGTCGGGATCTACGGCCACTCCGGCGGCGGCTTCGCCTCCACCTCGGGGATCCTGCGCTACCCAGACTTCTACAAGGTCGCCGTCTCCCAGGCGGGGAACCACGACAACCGCAACTACGAGGACGACTGGGGAGAGAAGTACCAGGGGCTGCTCGAGGAGTACGCCGACGGCGCCACGAACTACGACAACCAGGCGAACCCGCTCGTGGCCGAGAACCTGAAGGGCAAGCTCCTCATCGCGCACGGCACGATGGACACGAACGTCCCGCACTCGAACACGATGCTGGTCGTCGACGCCCTCATCGCCGCCAACAAGGACTTCGACCTCCTGCTCCTCCCGAACCGAGGCCACGGCTTCGGCAACGAGCCCTACATGATGCGCCGCCGCTGGGACTACTTCGTCCGCCACCTCCTCGGCGCCGAGCCGCCTCCCGAGTACGAGTTCGGCAAGCTGCAGCCCCTGGTGCCGTAGGACCGCGCGAACGCCTCACGTCTGGCGTCGGTGTCTTCAATCCCTACGGGGAATGTGACCGGGCGGGACGTTCTCGCGTCATCCGCATGACGGGCAGGCCTCCGACCTGGGAGGAAACCGGGTCCCGACTCCTGGGAGGGAGCGATGAAACGCTTGTCGCGCCGTTTGCTGTTGCGGTCGTCCTCTTGGGCCGTGGAGCGGTGCGGGAAGCTCTGAACCACGGGGCTCCGCATGCTTGAAGGAGAGTGGTCGACCCCGACACCGAGGGTCGTTGCCATCCTGCCCATCCTGCTTGCGGCTGCGCTGCCGGGAGCGGCTTCCGCTCAGACGCAGGACTCCCTTCTCACCAATACTTCAGCTCTCGATCGGGCGGGAGACGCATACCTGGACGAGACCGCCCGCCGACTCGTACGCGGGCTGAAGGCCGCCCGCGATACCGCACGCCTGACCATCGACGCGTACACGGCGCTGATTCGCGAGCGGATGGGCTTCGAGATGCCTTCCCACGAGCGCAATCGGCCCTGGATGCACGGCGAACGCACGGCCCGCGTTCGGTGGTCGCGCGCCGAGCCCGCCGTCGTGCATGTGCTCGCGGCCCGCTTCCGGGAACCACTCCTCGATCCCGGGGACTCCGAGTACTTCTCCGGACTGCGGGCGGAACGGTTCGCCGCCGACCCGCTGGGCGACCCCTTCAAGTTCGGCTTCACCGTCTTCGGACAGTCCTTCGGACAGTCCCCGGAGGCCGAGATCACGACTCGCAGCCCGCTGGGGCCGGACTCCGAGCGCCACTACCAGTTCCGTTCCGGGGACACGACGACCGTTCAGTTGAGCAACGGCAGCACCCTGCGAGCGGTCGCCGTCTCCGTGATTCCCCGCTACTCCAGCATCCGCCTCGTGTCCGCGATCATGTGGATCGACGCGGAATCTTACGGGCTCGCGCGCGTCGCCTACCGGCTGGCCAAGCCGGTCGACCGTGAAATGTCCTGGCAGCTCCGAAGCGGCGGGCAGTGGCGCCCGGGCCTGAATCTCGACATCGGTCCCCGTGACTCCGCCGACCGCGTATCCACGCCCGATTCAGCCCGCCATCGATCCGGCTTCTTCGACCGGCTGGTCAACGGCGTTATCGACGGGGTGTTGCCTCGCCTGCGGCTGGACATCGCGACCGTAGTCGCCGAGTACGAACTCTGGGAGATGCGCCACTGGTTGCCCCGAAGCGTGATATGGCGGGGGGACATCGGCGCGCTGGAGGGCGTCACGGCCTCGAGTCTGGCGCCTCTCGCCGTTCCGGTGATGATCGACTGGACGCTCGACGTCGAGGACATCCGCGAACGCGATGCGCGCGCCACTCCGGGGACGCCCGCCACGGCCGCGGCGGCGCTGCGGCTCTGGCGCCAGGAGGGCGACAGCATCAGCCAGGCGCTGGCGGAGGCGGAACCCGGCGAGCTGGTCACCATCACGCCCGCAGACCGGGAAGCGCTGGTCGCGAGCGACCTGCTACCCCCGACCGTGTGGGAGGAGGATCGCGGAGTCGACGATGCAGCCATCGAGCGGATCGCGGCGGAACTCGCGGCCATCGGCGTCGGCGAAGGAGGGGAGCGCGCCGAAGCTCCGAGCTCCTGGCTCTTCGATCCCCCCGGTACGACACTGCGGCTCCTGCGCTACAATCCGGTGGAAGGCGTGTCCCTCGGAACCCGCCTGCAGCGCGACCTCGGCTGGGGGCGCGCGGCGCTGACGGCGAGGGTCCCGACTGCGCGCACGGCGCCGGACCTCGACCTCACCCTGCAGCGCAACCATCCCGGCCACACGATGCTCGTGTCGTTCTACCGGTCGTTGCGGAGCGGGGAGCCGGGCGAGGGGACCCGTACGCCCGGGATCTTCGTGGCGGGAGACGCCTCGGACTTCCATTGGTCGCACGGCGCCGCGCTTCGGTTCCTGCCTCGCGTCGGCGAGCGGAACTGGCTGTCGCTCCGCCTCTTCGCCGAGCAGGACGCCGAAATCGCGACCGACGTCCGCCGGAACCGGGTCGGGACGGCCGTCGCGTGGCGGCCCTGGTGGGGCGGACAGCGGCCCGGGTCGTTCGGCGCGGGCGGCCGCGTCGGCGTCCGCGCATCGGCGGGGGACAGTCCGCACGTGCGGGCCATCGTCGAGGGGGCGCTGGTGATCCCCCTTTCCTCCCGGCTGTGGCTGGGCATGCAGGCCGGCACGGCCCGCGTGTGGGGCGACCCGGCGCCGCACGACCTCTGGCATATCGGTACGAGCGGCCGCTGGCTCCGCGGCCACGCGGAATCGGTCCGGGGATCGCACATCCACATGGCCAGAATCGATCTGCAGCGACGGATCGCCTTCCTCCGCCTCTCCGTATTCGGCGACTGGGCGTCCGCCGGAGGCGACGACTTCTACGCCGTGGGCGCGGGACTCGTCTTCATGGACGGCATCGTCCGGGTGGACGTGGCCCGCGGCCTGAGGTGGGGCGGGGAGCGTGCCGCCGACCCCGTCCTGAAGCTGCACTTCCGCGGCGACGCGTGGTTCTAGTCCTCAAGTCCGGGCCCCAACGTCTCCGGTGTTCAGTGGAGCGTGGGGAGGTTGCCGCTACAGTCGGAGTCTTCTCTGGATGTTGAATCCGAGGCGCCACGAGTTCGTGTCGAAGAAGTCCTCGGCGGCGCCAGCGAGCGTATGCGTCGGATTCATCCGGTGCTGATTCGTGACGACGATCTTGAAGAAGTGCCCCGGCGTGCGGATTTCGACGCCGAAAGAGCCGGAGTCGTACTCCTGGTCCTCCCTCGCGCCGCTGAAGATCCACTCGCCGAAGAGGCTCCACATGCGGTTGAGGTAGATCTGGCCGGTCGCACCGACTGAAACCGCGGTCCCCCGGTCGGGGTCTTCGATTCGCGGATTCCAGAGGAGCGTGGGCACGAGGCCGAGTGCGACGCGGTCGGCGACCCTGGTGTTGGCGATCACCTGGACGTAGGCCTGCATCTCGTTGTCCGCAGCCGTGCCGTTGTTGCCACTGCCGGCGTACACGCTGCCGCGAGGCGCGAGCGCGTGGCCGTGACCGGCGTGGCTGTCGTCCGGCTCGACCTGCAGGTTCCACGCCATTCCGGTCTGCGCAGCGAACTCGACGGGACCGGTGGCGCCATCGAGCCGCAGCCCGGCGAGACGGGCGTTGAACTCGAGGTTGTCCAGGCTGTTGGAACGCAGCACGCCGATGGTGACGTGGTCCTGGGGCGTATACGCCAGCCCAAGGCGATTCAGCACGAATCCGTCGAGGCCCCAAAGGTCGCTCGCACCGCCCGACACGTAGCCGAACCGGTGCGAGATCTCGATATGCAGGTTGCCCGAGCGCGAGGGGGCCGCGGTCGGCAGGGTCGCCGACTGCGTGGAGGCGAAGACGTTCTGGGCGACCGCCGCACCCGGCGAACCCAGGCAGACCGCGAGGACTCCGATGACCCTTCGTCGCAGCGATCCCGAAATCAACATCCGTGGCTCCTCCATCGAAGTCGGCCGACGAGAAACTGGCGGCATCCTTGGGATGATCGGACCGCCGGCTCAGTAATGATCTCGGGCGGACAGGAAGTACACTCGCGTGGCCGTGACCCGATAGATCAAGCGATGCTCATCGTCGATGCGGCGGGACCACGAACCGGCGAACTCTCGCCGGACCAAACAAGTCACCCCCTCCCGCGCAGCAAGTTCTCGAACGATCTTGATGGCCCAGGGATACCCGTTGGCCATCAACGCCGGATCAATGCGGCAAGGACGGAGGGGTCCATTGCGAATCAGGTGGCGGAGACGTGGTGTGTTCGCGGCGCTCATATTTTCGGCGTGCGCGGACGGTGAAGCGGATCGGTTGCCGCCGCCGAGCGATGCGTGGACGTACTACGGCGGGCAGAACTCCTTCAACCGGTATTCTCCGCTCACCCAGATCGACCAAGGGAACGTGGCGGCGGTGCAGGTGCTGTGGCGGCGGCCAGCCATCGACGGGGCGCTGACGGCCGAGTATCCGGAGATCGACTTCAACAACTACCTGCGCGGGACGCCCATCCTCATCGAGGGGACGCTGTACGCGCCGAACGCCGTCGGTCTCGTGGAGGCCTTCGATCCGGGGACGGGGGAGACGCGCTGGGTCCAGCGGCCGGAGTCGGAGGAGGACGCGCGCGGGCGGAGCTTCCGGGGCGTCGCGTACTGGCGCGGCACCGCTGCGGGTAGCGGGGAAGGTGACGCCGCTGGCGATGGCGGTGACTCCGCCGAGCGCATCATCTCGGTGCGCGGCCCCTCAATGCACGCGCTCGATGCGGCAACCGGCGACCCAATTGCCTCGTTCGGCGACGATGGACGGGTGGACCTGCAGCTTCCGGCCGGGGGACGGTACGGCTGGAGCTCGGGGCCGATCGTGGTCGGGGACGTCATCGTCCTGGCCGGGACGGTGGATGGGGCGGGTGACTCGGGCACGGAGTGGCGGGGGAACGTGCGGGAGGACATCCGCGGCTTCGACGCCCGCACCGGCCGGCTCCTGTGGACGTTCCACGTGATCCCGGAGGAGGGCGAGTTCGGGGCGGATACGTGGGGCGACGGATCGCTCGCGGAATCCGGCGACCTCGGCTCGTGGTGCTGCCTGAGCGCGGATGATGAACTCGGCTACGTCTACGTGCCGCTCTCCGCGCCGACCTCCGCCTACTACGGGGGGCACCGGCCCGGCGACAACCTGTTCTCGAACAGCCTCGTGGCGCTCGACGCGGCGACGGGCGAGCGGGTGTGGCACTTCCAGATGGTGCACCACGACATCTGGGAATACGACACCGTGGGTCCGCCCGTTCTGGGCCGGATCCACGTGGACGGACGCCCGATCGACGCGGTGATGCAGGCGAGCAAGACGGCCTTCCTCTACACCTTCGACCGGCGGACCGGGGAGCCCGTGTGGCCGATCGAAGAGGTTGAGGTGCCGCAATCCACCGTGCCCGGCGAGGCGACCTCGCCGACGCAGCCGATCCCGAGCCGCCCGCCCGCCTTCGACCGTCAGGGCGTGACGCCGGAGGACGTGATCGACTTCACGCCGGAGATCCGCGCGCGGGCGCTCGCGTTGGCGGACTCGCTCGTCATGGGCCCGCTGTTCACGCCGCCCATGGAGCGGGAGTCGGTGGAAGGGAAGATCGGAACCTACGTCATCCCGGGCGCGTGGGGAGCGGGGAACTGGAACACCGGCGCCTTCGATCCCGAGACGGGCGTCTACTACGCGGTATCGCACACCCTCCCGAACGTCTGGAGCCTGTCGGAGAACTCGGAACCGGGGGAGATGGAGTTCGGGACGCAGGGCGGGTGGCCGCGGGCCGAGATCGAGGGCCTGCCGATCGTGAAGCCGCCGTGGGGACGGATCACGGCGATCGACATGAACCGGGGCGAGCACCTGTGGATGGCGGCGAATGGCGACGGTGCCAACGACCATCCGCTCCTCGAGGGCCTGGACCTGCCTCCGCTGGGGAACGCGAACCGGCCGGCGCCGCTCGTCACGGGGTCGCTGCTCTTCATCGGCGAGGGAAGCGACGCGGTCATCGGGACGCCGGACACGCACTGGGGTACGACCTTCCGGGCCTACGACAAGGCGACGGGCGGGGTCGTGTGGGAGACGGAGCTCCCGTCGGGGACGACGGGCGGGCCGATGACGTACCTGCATGAGGGGAAGCAGTACATCGTGGTCGCGGTCGGAGGGAGCGAGCATCCGGCCGAGTACGTCGCGCTGGGCCTGCCGTGAGGCGCAGCGTCGATACGGGCGCGGAGGGCGCGGCTTGAGCGGTCTCTGGTCGCGGGCGGCGGCCGTGGCGGCCCGGACGCCGGAGTCGCGCAACCGGTACGTGGACTTCCTGCGCGCCCTCTCCATCGGCGCCGTCGTGGTCGGCCACTGGATTCAGGCGGCTCCGTACACGGGCGGCGGAGACATCGCGCTCTCGAGCGTGCTCGAACACCAGTCGTGGACGCGGTGGCTCACGTGGGTCTTTCAGGTGATGCCGATCTTCTTCCTCGTCGGTGGCTACTCGAACGGCGTCTCGTGGCAGTCTGCGAGAGACAAGGGGAAGAGCTACGCGGAGTGGCTGCAGGTGCGGCTCCGACGCCTGCTCGGACCGGTACAGCTTCTGCTCGGGGTCTGGATGCTGCTCGCCATCGGCATGGCACTGGGCGGCGTCGATGCGGGGTTCGTCGGCGACCTGTCGCAGATGGCGCTCATCCCGGGCTGGTTTCTCGCCGTCTACGTCATGGTCGTGCTCGTCGTGCCTCTGACGTACGCGGCCTGGCGGCGGTACGGGCTCTGGTCGTTCTGGGTGCTGGTCGCCGCCGCGGTCGTGGACGACGTCCTCTTCCTCGCCGCCGATCTGACCGTCGTGGGCTGGGCCAACTACGCGTTCATCTGGGTCGCCGTCCACCAGTTG
Source organism: Gemmatimonadales bacterium (assembly GCA_009838765.1). GTDB lineage: Bacteria > Gemmatimonadota > Gemmatimonadetes > Palauibacterales > Palauibacteraceae > Palauibacter > Palauibacter ramosifaciens. Next base: position 42,053 of record VXQX01000081.1, on the reverse strand, counting down.
GGCTACGCGTGGCGCGACGGGTACGCGGCAGGCCTGCGGAGGGGCGTGGCGTGGGCCGCCCTGGGGGCGGCGGCGCTCGTCGGGATGGTGACGCTCGGGCCGTACCCGGTCAGCATGGTGAGCGTCCCCGGCGACGCGATCAGCAACTCGCTGCCGCCGAAGCTGCCCATGCTGGCGCTGGCCCTCGTGCACACCGGACTGCTGCTGTCGATCGAGGGCCCCATGCGGCGCTGGCTCGACCGGTCCGTGCCGTGGACGGCGACGGTGCTCGTGAACGGCATGATCATGACGATCTTCCTCTGGCACCTGACGGCCGCCACCCTGGTGATCGGCGCCGCGCTCCTCGTGGGAGGGCTGGGTCTGGGCGTCGACCCCGCCACCGGCGGCTGGTGGGCGGTCCGGCCGCTGTGGATCGTCGTGTACGCGCTCGTACTGGTTCCATGCGTGCTCGCTTTCGGAGGGCTCGAGCGGCGCGGCGGAGCGGGACGGACCCGTCCTGGCTGGCTGCTCGCCACGGGAGCCACCGTGGCCTGCGCCGGCCTGGCGCTCCTCGCGCTCGGGGGCGTCGCGGCGGCGGGGGGCGGGCCGTTCGGGCTGAGGTTGGATGTGCTCGTGCTCGCGTTCGTTGGCGCGGAACTGGCCGGGGCCAACCCGCTAGCGCGTGCCCGGACCGGCTGAGCGGCGGTGGGACGGCGTGGGTCGAATTGCGAAACAGGCGGTTTCCATTGGAGGTGACGATGCGTGCCGGATTGCTCCCGCTCCTGATCACCGGCCTCCTGGCCACACCCGGGCTCGCCTCGGCCCAGACGCTCGCTCGAACGCAAAGCGAGTCGGGCCTGCCGGCCTCCGGCTTCGCGGCCGCGGTCACGCTCGTCGGAGACGACATCCTCGTGTCTCGCACCGGCGCCGAACTCCGGCTCGCCACCTATCCCCAGCCGGGCGGGGTGTACGTCTTCCGCCGGGACGAGGCGGGGTACTGGAGCGTCGTCGAAGAGCTCAGCCCCCTTACGGGCGCGGGAGAAATCGGAGACCAGTTCGGAGCCAGCATCGCCGGGTCGGGCGATCGGTTGGTGATCGGGGCCCCCGGGACGAACGAGGCGAACGGCGTAGCCTACGTCTTCGAACGGGGCGAACGCCGCGGCGGCACTTGGATCCAGCGCGCGATGATCTCCGGCCATGAGGCGCCGCGTGCAGGTCTCGGGAGCACGGTCGCACTGGTTGGCGATGTCGCATTCGTGGGCGCTCCGGGCGGGCTCGGAGAGCTGCCCCGGTTCGGGCAACCGGCGCCGCCGCAGCCCGGCTCGGTCGGGATCCACCTCGTGACACGGGACGATGGGAGACCGTTCATCGGCACTCTGACCGCTCCGGAGCCCGAAGGCTCCGACCGGTTCGGCACCGCCCTGGCCGCGGTCGAGGATCGACTCTTCGTGGGGGCCCCGGGCGCGGACGGAAATCGCGGCGCAGTACATCTCTACGAGCCCATCGACGGCGAATGGCGGCACGCCGGTTCCTTCATTCTCGCTGACGGCGTCCCCGGCGATCGGCTGGGCTCGGCGCTCGTGTACGATGGGACGGCGCTGTTCGCCGGCGCGCCCGGCCGGGATGGCGCAGGCGCGGTGGCCGTGTTCGACCCGGAGGGTGCCTCGACCCCCTCCCGGACCCTGACGCCTCCGACGGGATCGGATGCCGCCGGCTTCGGGGCCGCCCTCGCCATCGCGGACGGAACCGCGTGGATCGGCGCGCCCGCCACCGCGTCGGCCGCCGGCGCCGTCTACACCTTCAACGCCGCATCCTTTCAACGCGTTCAGACCTTCGACGAGTCACCCTTCGGGCCGGGCGGGGCTTTCGGCTCGAGCCTCGGCGTGTCCGGCGATCTTGCCGTGATCGGGGCGGGCCAGGCCGACCTCCGATTGGGCGCCGCCGCCGTATTCGAACGGGCTTCCCTCGCCGCTCCCTGGGAGCTTTCGTCCACGCTGCGCGACCCGGAGCGGCCGAACATGACCGCCGTCTCGGGCGAGACCGTGAGCTGTCAGGACGGGACCGCGCTCGACTACGCCTGCACGGATGTGGATCTCGTGGCCTTCCTTCCGCTCGCGGAACTCGGCGCGGGCCCCACGTCGATCGCGAACGACATCTGGGGCTGGACCGACCCCGGGACCGGCCGCGAATACGTCCTCCTCGGCAAGTCCAACGGCACGTCCTTCGTCGACATCACGGACGCCAACGCCCCCGTCTACGTGGGCGAACTCCCGCTCACCGAAGGGGGCGTCGAGAACCTGTGGCGCGACATCAAGACCTACGCTGACCACGCCTTCATCGTGGCGGACAACGCCGGCGCGCACGGCGTCCAGATCTTCGACCTCACCCAGTTGCGCGACGTGCGCGATCCACCGGTGACGTTCGAGGAGACGGCCCACTACGACGGCGTGTTCAGCTCGCACAACATCGTGATCAACGAGGAGACGGGGTTCGCCCACGCCGTCGGCAGCAGCGGCGGCGGCGAGGCGTGCGGCGGCGGCCTCCACATGATCGACATCCGCGATCCCCGCAACCCGCGTTTCGCCGGCTGCTTCGCGGACCCCGACATCGGCGGCTTCCTGGGCGGCGGCTACACGCACGATGCCCAGTGCGTGATCTACGACGGACCCGACGAGGATTACGTCGGCCGGGAGATCTGCTTCCACGCCTCGATCGACGCGCTCGGGATCTCCGACATCACCGACAAGGAAAATCCCGTCGCGCTCGCGAGCGCCGGCTACCCCGGCGCCGTCGCCGCCCACCAGGGGTGGCTCACGGAGGACCACCGCTACTTCTTCCTCGGGGACGAACTCGACGAGGATTCGGAGACGGTCCCCAACACGCGCACGCTCGTGTGGGACGTGGAGGAACTCGACGATCCCGTGCTGGCGACGGAGTACTTCGCGGAGACGCGCTCGATCGACCACAACCAGTACGTGCGCGGCGACTTTCTCTACCAGTCCAACCTGCTGGGCGGACTCCGCATCCTCGACGTGAGCGACCCCGAGAACCCGGTCGAGGTGGCCTTCTTCGACACGGTGCCGACGGACGACGACGCGACCGCCTTCGGCGGGACTTGGAGCAACTACCCGTACTTCGAGAGCGGCGTGATCGCGGTGTCGAGCTGGAACGAGGGACTGTTCCTGCTCAGAAAACGCCAGCCGGTCCTCGTCCCGTGAGTCCGCGTCGTTGGTGGCGTGGGCTACCGCTGAGACTAGATTTCGATGATGATGGATGCGATGGACACGACACCAGGTGCCGTTGCAAAGAATCTACGCAGCGAGTCACCGCGATAGAGGATCTCCGCGATGGAAGCACATAGTTCCGGCGCCTCGATAGCGGCGAGCGGGCGGGTCGTCGAACCCTCCGTCGCGAACGCGCTCCCGCACTTCGTTCCGCTTCTCATCTTCCCGCTCGTGTTCGCCGCCGCCATGTACGGCGGCTGGTGGCTTGCGGGTCCGTTCGCCTTCTTCATGCTCGCGGGCCAGTTCGACAGGGCCTTCGGGCTGGAGGAGCGGAACATGGATCCGGCCACGACCCGCGAGAGCCAGTTGTTCCTGTACAAGCTCTCCCTCTGGCTGTGGGGGGCGCTCTGGCCGATCACGTTCGTGTTCGGGCTCTGGCAGATGCTGACCGTCGGCCACCTCTCGCTCCTGGAAATCGCGTTGATGTCCGCCGTGCTCACGACCGTCGCGCAGACGGTCTTCATCGTGGGGCACGAACTGGTTCATCGGCGCGCCGTGTGGGAGCGCCGGCTCGGCGAGTTCCTGCTGGCCTCCGTCTCCTACCCGCACTATGCGACCGAGCACGTCTACATTCATCACCCCCGCGTGTGTACGCCGCTCGACCCGGGGTCCGCACCGAAGGGCCTGAGCTTCTGGCAATACCTGCCCACGGAGGTGGCGAGCAATCTGGTCGGCGCCTGGCGGTTCGAACGACGCCGGCTGACGCGCCGTCACCTGCCGCTCTGGCACTACACGAATGCGTTCTGGCGCTACGCCGTGCAGATCGTCTTCTGGTACGGGCTGATTTTCCTGTGGGGCGGCCCCTGGGCCTTGCTGCTCTACCTTGCCCTGTGCGGCAGCGTGGTCTTCTCGATGAAGATCAGCAACTACGTGCAGCACTACGGACTGCGGCGCATCCGCATGCCCACGGGCAGGTTCGAGCCGGTCAAGCCGAGGCACGCCTGGAGCGCCGCCTACAAGTTCACCAACTGGCTGTACTACAACATGCAGCGCCACGCCGACCACCACACGTCGAACCGGCGCTATCCGCTGTTGCAGCATCATGGCGAAGCCGCCTCGCCACAGTTGCCGGGGAGCTATCTCCAGATGAACGGCCTGGCCCTCTTTCCGAAGCGGTGGTTCGAGACCATCGACCCGCTGCTCGATCATCAGCGCGCGCAGTTCTATCCCGACATCGACGACTGGAGCGCCTACGACAGCCGGGCGTTCGCGGCGCGCCCCGACGCGTTCGACGTCATCGCGGAGATTCATGCCGCCGCCCCTGGTCTGGCCGGATGGATAAACCGTTCTCCGGTCCTGCTCGACACGCTGCGGGAGCGGGAATTTACGGATCTGGAGTTGCCGGAGGGATTCCTGTCGGATTCCGAATCGGAAGCGATCGCCCGGTGCGGACTGGCGCGCCTGTACTGGACGCACGAACTCAGCCTCGCCGAGATGAGGGCCCAGCTCGACGACATCCCCGTGCAGGACGCCGGCGAGGCGGTCGAGGCGGCGCTGGAGTGGTCGAACGGCAAGGTCTTCCAGGTCGCCGTGCACACGATGCGCGGCAGCCTGTCCGTGAGCGAGGCGACGACGGCGCTGTCGCGCGTCGCCGAAGCCTCCATCGCCACCGTACTGGCGGCGGTTGAGGAGGACTTCGCCGATCGGGGTGTTCCGGATGCCAGCGGCGGCGTGGCGGTTGCGGTTCTCGGGCCTCTGGCCGATGGAGCGGCGCTGCCGGGGACGGAGCTTGACGTCGGGTTCGTGTACGACGGCGAACCTGCCAGGTACTACGAAGCGCTGTGCCGCCGCTTCCGCAAGGCGCTGCGTGCGCTGTCGCGCAACAACCTGCTGCTGGCGCCGCTCCCGCGCGGCGGGACGGGCGAACTCCATTCCCTCGTCGCGTTCGAGGAACAGCTCCGGAATCCCGGTTCGAGTCGCGAGCTTGTGGCGCTCGCGCGGGCGCGCTGCGTGTTCGTGTCGGGCGACGACGAAATCGAGGAACGGTTCGCGCAGGCGCTGCGAGACGCTCCGGGACACAGTGCGGCCCGCGAGGTGCCGACGGCCGAGTTGCGCGAAGCCGATACCGCGTCCGGAGCTGCAACCGACCTCGCCGGGCTTGCACAGGAGCCGCGCCGCACAAATGGTCCGGCCGGCTAGGCCGGCCCGGCGGCCTCATACCCCGGGCGGCGTGCTCGAGGGCGCGTACCAGCGGGGGGGAGATCCGGGTAACCACTTTGCGTTGGACGAGTTCCTGGCGGCGAGCCGGAGGCGTATCGATTCCAGCCTTGACGCGGTGCTGCCGGCCGCGACGCGGCCCCCCGCAGAGTTGCACCGCGCCATGCGGTACGCCGTCTTCCCGGGCGGCAAGCGGCTGCGTCCGGTGCTGACGCTCGGCGCTGCCGTAGCCGCGGGAGCGGATCCCGAACGGGCCATGCCCGTTGCGAGCGCGGTGGAGCTCGTCCACGCCTCTTCGCTCGTGCTCGATGACCTGCCGGCCCAGGATGACAACGCCGTCCGCCGGGGACAGCCGGCGGCCCACGTTGCCTTCGACCACTCTACGGCCGTTCTCGCCGGCACCGCCCTCCTGGCCGAGGCGTTCGCGCAATGCACGCGGCTGTCCGACTCCTCGGCAGGCGCTGCGGTAGTGGCGCGCCTGACTCGCACGATCGGATCCCGCGGCATGATCGGCGGACAGATCGACGACCTCGCATTCGCCTCTGCCGACTCAAGCCTGGACGACATCGAGTTCATCCATCTGCGAAAAACCGCCGCGCTATGCAGCTTTTCGGCTTGGAGCGGCGGCGTTTCCTCGGGGCTCGCGGGCGAGCAGCTTGGCCGTCTGGACGCGTTTGGACGCGCATACGGACTTGCCTTCCAGGTGGTCGACGACATGCTTGATGAAGACCTGGACAAATGCTCGATCCTGCACGTGCTTTCGCGGAAACAGGCGCGTGGGCGCGTCCACGAGTTGCTCGACGAGGCGGCAGACGAGATCGAACCATTCGGCCCCGGCGGCTGGGTACTGGCGGGTCTGGCGCGGCGTCTGGGACGGTTGCTGCCATAGCCGTTCGGGCGACTCGTGCGGCGCCATAGTCAGCTGGCCGTGCGCCCCTGGTGTAGAGTCGCGTGAATACTAGCGCCTGGCGCGGCCCGATCGCCTACATGGCGAAGAACGGCACCGCGGTCAACGTCGTCATGCTCGTCTTGCTGGTCGGCGGCCTGCACGCGGCGTTCGGTCTCGTGCAGGAGGTCGTCCCCGACGTCTCCCTGGATCGCGTCCAGGTCCTCGTCTCATACCCGGGCGCCTCGCCGGAGGAGGTCGAGGAGTCGATCGTCCGCAGGGTCGAGGAGCAGATTCGCGGCGTGGAGGGTCTCGACCGCGTGACCGCGGTCGCTTCCGAGGGACTCGCGTCGGTCATCGCCGAGTTCAAGGCCGGGACGGACATCAACCGCGCGCTCAACGAGGTCAAGGCGGAGGTGGACCGCATCCCGACCTTCCCGGCGGACGCGGAACGGCCGGAAGTGCGCGAGATCACGAGCCGGCAGCGCTTCATGCGCCTCATCGTCCACGGCGACGTGCCGGAGCGGACGCTCAAGGAGCTTGCATACGGGATCGAAGAGGGAATCTCGGCGCTGCCCGACGTGTCCCTCGCCACGACAAGCGGAATCCGCCCGTACGAGATATCGGTCGAGATCCCCCAGCGGAGGCTTCGCTCTCTGGGCCTTACCCTGGAGGACGTCGCGCGCGCGGTGCGGCAGGGTTCGCTGGAACTCTCGGCCGGAAAGATATCCGCCGGCGAAGACGAGATCCTCGTCCGCACGCTGGGACGAAAATACGTACAGGCGGACTTCGAGGACCTCCTCCTCCTCACCCGTCCGGACGGCACGTCGGTCCGCTTGGGCGACATCGCCACGGTCCGCGACGGCTCTGCGGATACCGAGCTGCGGGTGCGGTACAACGGCCGCCCGGCCGCCCGCGTGGACGTGTACCGTACGTCCGACGAACAGCTGCTGGGCATCAGCGCGGCGGTGAAGGAATACCTGGCGGTCGATGTCCTGCCGGGCCTGCCCGCCGGCGCGGATGTCGCCGTCTGGAGCGACGACGCCGACCTGGTGGGCGGGCGGCTGGGCCTCATGGTGGAGAACGGACTGCTCGGTCTCGTCCTCGTCTTCATCGCCCTCGCGCTGTTCCTGGAGATCCGGCTCGCGCTGTGGGTGGCCGTAGGTCTGGCGGTCTCGTTCACGGGGACGTTCCTCGTGATGGACTTCCTGGGTCTGTCCATCAACATGTTCTCGCTGATGGGCCTCATCCTCGCGCTGGGAATCGTCGTAGACGATGCGATCGTGGTGGGGGAGAGCGTTCATGCGGAGCGGGAAAAGGGCGCCGGCGGGCTGGCGGCGGCGATCCGCGGCACGAAGCGCGTCAGCGGTCCCGTCATCTTCTCCGTCCTGACGACGATCATCGCGTTCTCGACGCTCATGACGATACCGGGTCCTCAGGGCAAACTCGCGCGGGCCATCCCCATCGTCGTCATCTCCGTCCTGTTCGTTTCGCTCATCGAATCGCTGCTGATCCTGCCGAACCACCTGTCGCACCTGCCCGCGCCCGGGCAGCGCTCCCGCCATCGAGCCGCCGAACTCCCGGGCCGGATCCGGGAACGCGTGGACACCCTCATCAAGCGTATCGTGGACGGGCCGCTCGACCGCGGGCTGCGCCTGGCCACCGGCCAGCCGTTCGTCGTGCTCTCGGCGGCGGCGGGGCTGCTCGTCCTCTCATCCGTTCTCGTGTTCTCGGGCATCGTTCCGAGCCGGTTCATCATCCCGCTGGAGGGCGACATCGTCTCCGCCAGCCTGCAGCTGCCCACCGGCATGCCGGGCGAACAGACGAGCGATGTGGCCGACCGCGTGGAGGCAGCCGGACACCGGGCCGTTGCGCGCATTGCGGCGGAGCGGGGAACGGCCGCCGTCGCTCTGCCGCTCGAGGTCGCCGTCGCGGTCACGCTGGGACAGCCGGCCGAACTCTTCGATCCTCTGGCCGGCGACGCCTTCCAGTCCGCCCGCGGCCACCTTGCGACCGTTCAGTTCAAGCTCATCGACTGGGAGCGCCACGGCATCTCCGCATCCACGCTCGAGCGCGTGTGGCGGGAAGAGGTCGGCGTGGTCCCCGAGGCGACGGCGCTCTCGATTACGTCCAGCATCGTCGGCGGCGACCTCCCGGTCCACTACGACCTCTCCCATCCCGACCCGGTCCGCCTGCGGTCGATCGCCGATGACGTCGTCGCGGAACTCTCCGGCATCGATGGCGTCTTCGATGTTCGGACGAACCTCGACGAGGGATTCGGCGAACTGCAGCTCGAACTCGACCCGGATGCCCGCACGCTTCACCTGACGGTGGATGAATTCGCCCGCCAAGTGAGATCCGCCTTCTTCGGGGTCGAGGCGCTCCGAGTACCGCGGGGTCGTGAGGACGTGCGGGTCTACGTGCGACTTCCCGAAGCGGAGCGGAACTCCGCGGTCGACATAGAACGATACATGGTGCGGACGCCGGGCGGAGGCGAGGTGGCGCTGGGCCAGATCTCCTCGGCGCGTCTCGCGCGGTCCACGTCCGCCATCCATCGGATCGATGGACGGCGGGCCGTGACCGTCACCGCCGATGTGGACGCGGTGAACGCGACGGGCCGGCAAGTGGACGATCGCCTGGAGGGGGGGTTGTTCGCGTCGCTCGGAACCCAGGATCCCGGCTTCAACTTCGCGTTCGGGGGCCAGCGCCGGCAGCAGGACAACGTCAATGCCGCCCTGGCTAGATCGGGATTCCTCGCGCTGCTCATCATGTATGCGCTGATGGCGATCCCGTTCGGGTCCTGGCTTCAGCCGCTCATCGTGCTCGCCGCCATACCCCTGGGGCTGGTCGGCGCACTGCTGGGACACATGCTGCTGGGCCTCGATCTCAGCATCTGGTCACAGCAGGGGCTGATCGGCGTGGGCGGCGTCGTCATCAACGACTCGCTCGTGATGGTCAAGTTCATGAACGACTTCAGGGACTCCGGCATGAAGCCGCGGGAGGCCATCATCGCCGGATCCAAGATCCGCTTCCGGGCCATCCTTCTGACGTCGATTACCACATTCCTCGGCGTGGCCCCCCTGGTGTTCGAGACGAGCACCCACGCCCGGCATCTCGTCCCGCTGGCGACATCAGTCGGATTCGGGGTCCTCGTCGCCACCTTTCTCCTCATGCTCGTCGTGCCGGCGCTTGCCGCGGTACAACACGATGTTGGGGAGCGGTTCCGCCGCGCGCGGGCGCGAAGATCGCGAAGATAACGTCGGTCAGACGACCTGCCGGCGTACCAGGTCCCGGAAGACGCCCGGGGTCTCGGCGAGCTTCGCGAAGGAGCCTTCCTGCGCGATCCTTCCCTTGTCGAGCACATATATGCGGTCGGCCTGACGCAGGGTGGAAACGCGGTGCGCGACCACGATCCGGGTCGACGTGAGGCCCGCAAGATTTTCCAGGACCGTGGCTTGCGTTTCGTTGTCCAGCCAGTTCGTGGCTTCGTCGAGCATCAGGATGCGGGGATTGCGGATCAGCGCGTGGGCGAGCCGGATCCGCTGGCTCTCGCCTCCCGACGTGACGGCGGCGCCCGCGCCCACCTGGGTCAGCATGCCCATCGGCATCGCCGCAATCTCGCGATCGATGGCGGCGAGCCGCGCCGCCTGCCACGCCTCCTCGGCGGTTGCCCCCTCGTGGTCGCCGACGATGTTGTCCCACAGGTCCTGCGGGTGAAGCCGCACCCCCTGCGGCACGACGCCGATCTGTCGGCGCACCTCCTTGCGATCGAGTTGTTGAAGGTCCCGGCCGTCGTAGTAGACCGACCCGCTGGAGGGCTCCTCCAACCCGAGCGCGAGCCGCAGCAGCGTGCTCTTCCCGGCCCCGGACGCCCCGGCAATGGCGACGAACTCGCCCGCACGGGCCGTGATCGATACTTCGTCGAGAATGAGCGGCCCGTCCGTCTCGCGGCGGAAGGAGACCCGGTCGAGTACGACCTCGCCACCCAGTTGCTCCGGGAATTCCCCTTCCGCTCTCGTCTCGGGGGCCTCGGCCAGCAGCGGCCCCATCTGATTCCAGGCGGGCACGATGGCGGCGAGCGCGCCGAACGACTCGCCGAGGCGGATGACGGCTCTCTGATAGAGCAGAAACAGGACGAAGACGGCGATGAATTTGCCGGCGCCAACGGAGTCCAGGCCGGATAGCGTCACGAACAGGATCACCAGCGCACCCGCCAGCAAAGGCAGGGCGGCGCCGAAGGCCCGCAGGTGCGTCTCCAGCGCGCCGAGTTCCAGTTCCGCGCGCTTCTGCTCGCGGTATTCCCGCGCCCACGCCGCAAAGCCCGAACCTTCGGCGCCGTCCACGCGCAGTTGGGGGATGCCGTTGATGAGCTGGAACAGTCGGCTCGAAAGACGCCGAACGGCCTTCAGCCTGCGGCCGTGCGAGGGGATCTGCCGCATGCCGAGCGCCACGGTCGCGCACAGCGACAGCAGGCCGAAGGCGGCCGTCAGCCCTCCGAGCCGGGCATCGCGCAAGGCGATGAGCAGGAGCGCGGGAGACAGGAACAGGATGGACAGCACCCCGTTGCCGATCACGCCCTGCACGGCGTCGCGCGCGTTCTGGAACGTCATGCCCCGCATGGCGAGGTCGCTGGCCGGATACCGCTGCAGGACGCTCGACGGCAACTGGAGCAGACGGTCCCAGAACGCGGCCTCCAGCCGCGAGGCGGCCCTGCCCTCGAGACGCATCAGGGTCATGCCCTGGAGGACATGGAGCAGGGCGCGGACGAGACCGAACGCCACCAGGGCCGCGCTGATGCCGTACAGAAGCCCGGCATCTCCGGCCGGGATCACCTCGTCCGCGACCAGGCCCATGGCCACGGCCGGCAGCAACATCATGGACCCGCCCAGCAGCCCCGCCGCCACGAAGCGGGCCAGGTCGGCGCCCATCCCCTTTCGCGCCACCTTCCACAGATCCCGCCACCCGGCGGCCCCGGGCTCCAGCGAGGGATAGAAGACCCAGGCGTCCGGACGCAGTGACGCGGCGCCGGCGGCCGTGACCCGCTGCTTGCCCTCGGAGAGGGGATCGAATTCCCTGTAGTTCCCGAACCCCCCGGGCAACAGCGCCACGGGCCTCCCGTCCTCGGCCCGGAACGCCAGCATGGCGCCGCTGTCGCCGACCCACCAACGATCTTCCGCGGCGAGCCGCACCTTTCGGCCCCGCACGCCGGACGCGTTGAGAATCCTGACGAGCCTGTCGTCGGGGATGGAGCCTTCCTCTTCGAGCGGAGGCCCTTCCTCGCCGAGCGGATCGGGTAGGCGCCGGAAGGCGATGCCCGCATACCGGCCGATCGCTTTCAGGACCTCGTGCAGCCCCGAATCCTCTACCTCTTCGGTCTCCTCACTCGGGTGACCGTACAGGTCGAAGAGGCGGCGCCGGGCGTGCTCCTCATCGCTGCGGCGGCTGAGGACCCGCGCCCGCGCCAGGTTCGCCTGATCGACGACGGCCAGTTGGCGGTTCAGCCGCTCGAGCGAGAACGCGACCCGGTTGAAGGCGTCCAGGGCGGGCAGCAACCGTCGGCGCTCGGCGAGGTCCCCGGAGGATGCCGTGGAGACCCGGACGTCATGCGTCAGCGTGAGCCAGGTGACTGGCGTCAGCGGCAGCGCGCGCCAGGCGTCATCGGGTGCCGTCTCGCTCTCGGCCGGGTCGACCAGGCCCATGAACAGCCCGGCCGCGGGCGGCAGCCCGGTGACCCAGACGACGCCCCGGCGCGCGCCGAGCGTGCCGCTTCGCGTCTGCGGCGCTTGGCCGGACTCGACGAAGGCATCCATCCGCGGCAGGTGCGTGATGTCGCGGGCCAGCATCGCCGAGATGTCCAGGAGCCACGCGTCCACCTGTTCGGCCAGTTCCGCACGGCGAATCGCGACGAGCCCGGAGGCGGGAAGACGCCGCAGCACGGTGCCGGGCAGCCCCTTGGCGATGAGCCCCAGCGAAGTCACATTGTCCTGTGGGGCCACGCCGGGCAGCAGGCGACCGGCGCCGGCGCGCAGCACATGCTGCGGCGCGGACTGGTCGACTCCCTCCTGGCGTTCGATCAGGAAGAGGTCGACCGTTCCCGACTCGATGAACCAGGCGAAGTCGGGATCGCCGAGGTCGACGGGCAGATTGCTCGCGCAGGGTACCGCCGTGCCCGATTCGGCCGCGATCCGCGCGAGCGTTCGGTCCTCCGGCCCGGTCATCCGGCCAACTCCGTCCGCACGAGGCGATGGTAGACGCCGCTCGTGTCCGCCATCAGCTCGTCGTGCGTGCCGCGCTGCACCGCCACGCCTTCGTCGATCACGATGATCTGGTCGCAGTCGCGAACGGTGCTCAGCCGGTGCGCGACGATCAGGCAGCTGACGCCCCGGCGGCGCAGCGCATCGTCGACGTGCGCCTCCGTCGCGGCGTCGAGGGCGCTCGTCGCCTCGTCGAGAATCAGCACCGTCGGGTTCCCGACCAGCGCGCGCGCGATCTCCAGGCGCTGCCGCTGTCCACCGCTGAAATTGACGCCGTCTTCGTCCACCGGAGTCGCATAGCCGCGGGGCCGGCTGAGAATGTCATCGTGGATCGCGGCGTCCCGGGCAGCGGCGACGACGTCATCGTCCAGCACCGCGGGGTTCCACAGCGTGAGGTTGTCGCGCACGGTGGCGGAGAAGAGGACGATTCGCTGGTCCACCATCGAGAGGGAGCGCGACAGCACTTCGTCGGGGATCTCGTCGCGCGGCCGGCCATCGAACAGGATCTCCCCCGACCACGGGTGCAGGATGCCCGCGACGAGGTGGGACAGCGTCGACTTCCCGGACCCGCTGGGGCCGACCACCGCGACGCGCTGCCCCGGCTTGAAGACGAGACTGAAGTCATTGATCAACGGGGGCCGGTTCCGGTTGTAGCCGAAGGTCACGCCACGCAACTCCACATGCCCCGCCAGCCGGAGATGCCCGTGGAGGGTGGCGATCGACTGCGGCGCTTCCGCCCGGCGTGCCAGGCCCGGGTCCACCGGCGTTTCCGTGATGTCGTCCAGGCGTTGCATGTCGGTCAGAAGCGTCTGGCGCTCGTGAGCGAACTCGACGAAGCGCCCGATCGGTTCCAGGTACATGGTCGCGACGAGATAGAACGCGAGCAGAGCGCCGAGCGTCAATTCGCCGGACATGACCTTCGTCGCCCCGAGGCCCAGCACCGCGGCGCTCCCCAGTATCGTGAACAGATCGGGCGCGGCGGCCATGACGTTGCCCAGTTCGGAGAATCGCTGGCGCACCTGCAGCTCGCGCGCCTGGTGGCCGCTCCAGCGACCGAACATGCGGTCTTCGGCCGCCGTCATGCGAAGGGTGTCGGCCTGATTCAACATGATCGTGCCGATCCCCATCAGCAGGCCCTGCTCGCGGCGCAGGGCGGCGGCCTCGTCGGACCGGGCACGCGCGATCGGGCGCAGGAGCAGCGCGTTCAAGAGCGCCAGGGCCAGCACGGCGAGCGCCAGCGGTACGTCGTACCACAGCATGACCGCCAGGAACACCAGGCTCATGGCGACGTCGACCAGCAGGCCGAGGAAGCGTTCCGATAAGCCTTGCGCAACCCTGTCGATGGACAGGATGCGCGCGGTCAGGTCTCCGACGAGCCGGTGGCTGAAGTAGTCGACGGGGAGACGCAGCAGCCGCGAGACGGCACGGTTTCCGGCGACGATGGAGACGCGAATCGCCAGACGCCACAGAAACCGCTGCTTGAGCCGGGCGACGCCATACACCAGGAGCGCCGCTCCGGCCAGCACCCCCGCCACGAGGAGCCCCCACGGCTCGCCACCGCCGACCACGCGGTCGACGAACAGGTTCGCGGCGAACGGCACCGCCAGGGCCAGCAGGGCCAGCAGCAGCCCGCAGACGATGGCCCCCGCCAGCCCGCTCCAGGCCCCGCTAAGCCAGAGCGGGAGGCGCCGCACCAGACCGGACGGCGCACCCCCAGGCTCGAACGCCGGCCCGGGCTGGAATGTCAGCGTGACCCCCGTGAATCCCGCATCGAATTCCTGCGGGGAGAGCTTGCGGTGGCCCGCGGCCGGGTCGTTCACGTAGAACCACTTGCGGTCGAACCCCTCCAGGACCAGGAAGTGGTTGAATTCCCAGAAGAGGATCATGGGCAGCGGCATCCGCTTCAGTCGGTCTATCTGCACGCTCCAACCCGAGCCCTCGAGGCCGTAGTGCTCCGCGGCCCGTTTCAGCCCGGCGGCGGTGGATCCGTCCCGCCCCACCTCGCATGTGCCGCGCAGTTCCGTCAGCGGGACCCATCGTCCGAAATGGGACAGCACGCTGCCGAGGCAGGCAGCGCCACACTCGGTGGCGTGGGTCTGCAGGAAGAGCGGCGTGCGGACCCGTCGTCTTCGCTTGCCGCGGGGGTCCGTGCTGCCTCGCGAAGCCCCCCGCGAGCCGCGCGGCGCCATGTCAGGCCGAGTCCAGACCGAGGAGCAGGGCGAGCGAGTGTCGTCCGAGAGCGCCGAACAGAGCCCAGGCGCCGATGCCGGCGAGCATCAGTCCGACTGCGGCCAGCACGATGCGTTCGTGGGGGGCCGTGACCCGGAGCAGGCGGTCAAGCTGCTGCCGGCTCGCGCTCGCGGCGATCGCTCGTTCGCGAAACGGGTTGTTAAACATGCATCGCGGCCCTTCCTGTCGGTTTGCGGCGGACGCATGGTTCGGTCCGCCGAATACCCGTGCAGACCGGCCGATTCGGCCCCCCCGAAGTTCGGGGGTACAAGACTCAAAGCAAACCGCATATAATGTAAAGCAAGCCATGTCCGGCATGGCCAGTGTAGTGGGCAAGCTCTTACGCAGCGAAGGAGGATGCAACATGA
This sequence comes from Gemmatimonadales bacterium, assembly GCA_009838765.1. Lineage (GTDB taxonomy): Bacteria > Gemmatimonadota > Gemmatimonadetes > Palauibacterales > Palauibacteraceae > Palauibacter > Palauibacter ramosifaciens. The sequence goes on along the minus strand of VXQX01000081.1, from coordinate 26,896 downwards.
ACACGATGGTGCAAGCAGCAATCCAGACATCGAACGAGATGCAGCGTCACCTGGTCGCGAAAGCGACCGACGATGCAGAGTTCCGCGCGCAGCTCGTGGCGAATCCGAACGCGGCCATCAAGCAGGAATTCGGAATCGACCTGCCTGAGTACGTCAGCATTCAGGTGCACGAGAGTAGCGGGAACGACCTCCACCTCGCGCTGCCCCCGAGCGCCGATGCCGAACTGGAATTGGACGAGGAGGCGCTGGAGGCGGTCGCAGCCGGGCTTTGCTGCTGCGGCTGATCTTCGATCAGCGGTAACACTCCGCAGGCACCGCCAGCCGCCGGCGCTGGCGGTGCCTGCTCGCCTTTCTGGCTCCTCGCCTTCCGTCGCCCGTGACGTCCCTCTCCCGCGGCCGTGCTAGCCGGCGGAACCGGCGGTCGCGGAGTCGGCCTGCAGCGGAGGGAACACCAGGCAGAACACGTAGGCCTTCACCTCCTCGAAGCGGTCGCCGACCAGCGACACCTTGAAGTGGTGAATGCCCCGGACGACGAGCAGCATGCCTCGTCGCCCGAACACCGTTTCCACTCCCGCCCACGACTCCGCGAGCGCGGACAGCTTCTCCTGCACGACGAGTCCCGGTGCGCGCAGGCCATCGATGATGCCCATCCAGGGCTCGATGTCCTTCAACCACTGCGTGTCCTGGGCATAGAAGCTCACACCCAGATCGGGCCTCACGCCGCCCGGATGGACGTCGAGGTGCGCCGCCAGGTGGGAGAAGGCCCCGCGTGCCTCCAGGTCCGATACGAACGGGGCGAAGGTAGCGGGTCGTCCGGGCCACCCGGCACGCTCCAGGAACGACGTCAACTCGCGCGTGCTCCTGATGCCCGTGATCGCCATCCGCAGGCCCCTCTTCCGGGCCGGGAATGCGCCCAGGCCGCCGATCTGCGCGCCCGGCGGCCTGGCCAGAAACAGGCGTTCGGCATGCCGGCGTTCGGCGCTCTCCGTCTCCCAGCCGCTCGCCATGGCGACCGCGTCGACGAGGACACGGAGATCTTCAGGCTCCTGGACCGTGCCTTCGTCGGGCAGCGCATCGGCGGTGGGGTAGAGGAAGATGCCCGGGTCCGGGAACCGGCCATGGTGCGCCGGATCGATGTCGTATTCGAGCAGCAGCTTAGCGGCGATTCGCCGTAGCTCGCTCTCTTCTCGTCCCATCTCGTGCAGAAGCCGGACGACGGCCGCCGCGGACGCGTCTTCGGGTCGCGACCGGGACCACGCCTCGAAGTGCGCCGCCGACCGGCTGCCCTGGAACAGCGCGAGACCCAGATCCGCCCTCGGTTCCTGTTCGTGCAGCCGAAACTCGAATCCGAAACCGGCGGTCGCCAGGCTGATCGGCAGCCCTCTTGTGCGCTCCATCAGTTTGTCCCAGCCGGGACCGCCGACCAGCACGGCGGGAATCCGGCTCCTGAACTGCTCCAGCAGTTCGCCGACGGACTCCGCCTGGGCCAGCATGTGCTCTTCGATGGCCGCGCGAGCTTCGTCGAGGTTCATTGCGCCGTTGCCTTCCTCGGTTGCCGTTCGGTGTCCTTCAGGCGATGACCGGAACGGGATTCAGTTGATCCTCCGAAAGGGGGTGCTCCCGCAGACCCATCGAGACCGGCACGTCGAACAGGCGCCCGGGCGCGAAGCGTTCCCAGAAGTGGCGCATGCCAGGTACGATGACGCGAACGACCGGCATGCCGATGTCGGGCCGGGTCTGGTCGAGCACGAGAAACTCCAGGCCGCGCGCTTCGACGAGCGCCCGGCAGTGATCCACGTCGTCCCGCGTGTCCATGGTGTCGAGCACGAGGTAGTCCTCCTTGCCGCGCGGCGTCGTGCCGGGCGCGGGCGCCAGCCAGCGGTGATCCGCCAGCCGGCCGTTTTCCCACCACCACCGGCTCATGGCGTCATCGACGGCGTGGCCTCCCCCGCGTCGTGCCGGTCCCTGTACCCATTGCAGGCACTGGTTCAGTTCGCACACCGCGCGCAGGGCCGCGATCTGCGGATCCATGTGCGCTCCGGCCCCATAAAGGATGTCCTCGCTCCGCTCGCCGATTCTTCGGGAGATCGCCACGAAGACCGGAATGCCGAAGTCACAGGTCGCGTCCAGCACCCACATCTCGCGCTCATGGCGGCCGTAGTATTCCGGGGCCGACGCCAGGTATTCGTCGTCGAAGCTGGACAGGTCCACCTCCGGCAGGCGCAGCCGATTGTACCACCAGATCGCGAAGGCATCGCGTTCCACGAGTTCGAGAAAGCCCTGCAGAATGGCTTCCTCAAGCGTGTTGCCCGCGGCGCATCCGTTCGAATCCGCCTTGAACGCGGGACCGTCGCCTCCTTCCTCCGCCACGCCGTACAGGATCGATGTGGGCAGGTACCGGTGTCGCCCCTGCGTGAGCGACCACACGGGCGACCAGTCGATCTCCGCTTCGGGGTCGAGCCGCAGCGGCACGAAGTTGTAAGGGTGGCCGCGGGCGTTGATTCGCTCCGCGTCACTCAGTTGCCGGTCGCTGAACAGTTGTACGTCGTTCGGGTGGATCGCCTCCGACTCCCCCGCTTTCTCGAAATCCAGAAGACGGTGTCGGGAGCGGATCTCGTCGCCGTGAAACGCGCCGCTGTAACGCTCGACCGCCTCGCACAGGGCGCTCGCCTCCGACTGCCGCGGCGTGCTGCCCTTCCCGGCGCTCTTGCTCCGCAGACTGCGCCGGAGGGAACTGAGCCTGCGGCTGCGAAGCGCGACGTTGTTGCCCGCCCAGTACACGTGCAGCCAGGGATCGGCCTCGTCCGTCGTCCGGGTGAGCCACGTCACGACGCCGGTGATCGGACTGACCAGATGTCGATACCTGGCGAGCGTCGCCCCGGGAGGGACCGCGCGCTGGCCGCCGCTGTTGTGCACCGGTTTGGGACTCGACCGCAGCCGTACGGGAGCCGCCGGCCGGTCGGCCCGGTACAGGGCCTCATCGCCGCACGCGAGACATTGCGGGCGGCGCATGGCGGGATGCGACCCGCTCTCGAGGCTGACTACATCCAGCGAGATCGCCCGCTCGTGGATGGGCGCCAGATCGTCGAGTACCAGCCACCTGGCGATTTCGGCGGCGGCGAGGCCGCATACCGCTTCCAGCACGGCCGGCTCCAGCGCGCGGGGCCGCACGGCCGCGGCTTCTCCGCCGAGGTTGCGCAGGAAGCTGTGGACCTCCTCGTGGGCCCGCAGGCGGTAGGCGAGGCACGCCCAGCACGGGCCGCCGTCAGCCGGCCGGAAGACCGGCCCGAACAGCGGCCGGATGCCGTTCGGTCTGACGAGGATCCACGGCTTGCCGGACTCGAGGTGGCGGCGATTGATCGTGTCGTGCCGTTCGTCGAGGTAATCCGTGCATACGATGACCGACAGGGAAGGGTCGACCGTGGCCGGTCGAATACCCACACCTTCCAGCTGGCGGGCGAGAGGATCGGCATCGCCGGCGACGGCGACCGCCGCCTCTCCCAGCCGCTGCTCCGCCCACCGAGGCGAGGCGCCGAGCGACGACCAGTACGCGGCCCGCCCCGGGTCCAGGCCGTGATCGCCCGAAACGAGATACCCCCGGGACGCCAGGGCCGCGATCGCGGTCTGCACTGCGGACGCTGAATGGGCGGGGTCCAGCGCTGCGACGATCTCTTCCGCTGTGCGGCCTCCGTCGAGGAGCGGCATGAGCTCACAATGGATCTGCCCGCGGAGCAGCGTGTTGAAGGCCTCCGAGACGAGCAGCACCCGTCCGTCGCCGATCGACCGGAACCCAAGATGCGGCGTCAGCAGCGGCAACTCGATGAGGCCGCGGTCGGCGGGCGTCGTTCGCATCAGTAGTCCGCCGGGAGAATCCCTGCGTGACGGCCTGCTCTCGACCATGCGTTTCGGCGGCCCCGTGTAATCAAGCCCCGGCGTCAGCGACCGCGGACCGGTCGCCGAACGGCATATGGGCTCCGTTGAACACCTGTTCCGGGTCGAACTCCCGCTTCCACCTGATGCCCTGATCGAGCATCTCGCCATAGTGGTCCGCCCACTGCCGGGGACCATAGCCCACGCCGCCCGACAGATACGTCTTGCCGCCAAGTCCGACCAGCGTCCTGTCGGTGTCCTCGAGTCGGCCCGCCAGCTCGATCGCCTCCTCGGGCTGGAATTCACCCAGTCTGGCGAGGATCGAATACGAGATCGCCCGTTCCCCTCGCGGACGCATGAATAGCGGGGCGTCGATCGCCTCTCTTCCGATCGGGTAGAGGCCGGTCCAACTCCAGGGTCTGCGCGGCACCCCGAGCGACTCCAGCCACGGCTCGGCAAGCAGCGTCCGCAGCGTCCCCCAGGGCAGGATCCAGTCCCGCCATGGGTGATAATGCAGCCGGCTGAAACACCACGGCGGATACATTGCGGCGCGCCCGACGCTGGCGGTGTCTCTCGTGTATGCGTGTTTGTCGTGCCCCAACCTGGCGAGCAGTCCCCCGTCGTCGGGCTCCTCGTCGTACTCGATGCCGGCGTTGAGGACGATGAGGTTCTCGTCGTTCCGGAACTCCGCCCGCAGGTGATCGAAGCGGTCCGCCTCCACGATCCGCTCGAGTGCGTCGGCGAAACGCTCGGCATCGCGGTAGTGGAGTTCGTACTGCCGGAACCGTCGTCCCGCCGGGCGGAGCCGGATCCACGCCTCGGTAATGATCCCGAACTGTCCCTGCCCGCTCCTCACGGCATCGAAGAGTTCCACGTTCCGGGTGGCGGAGCACCGCACCCGCTCGCCGGTGCCGGTCACCACGTCGAGCTGTTCGACCTGCCCAACCTGCGCCCCGTAGCGATGCGAGGTAGTGCCGAATCCGCCGGCCGAGAGCGTTCCGCCCACCGTCACCTCGCCGATGTCCGGGAGAACGCACGGCAGCCGCCGCGCGCCGCGCAGCGTGTCCACGACCTTGCCCCACGGCGCTCCCCCCTGAGCGCGCACCAACTCCGGCCCCGCGGGTTGAACTCGATCCAGATGCGCCGTGTCGAGGACGACGCCGCGGTCCGTCAGCGTCTGTCCCCCCTGCGAGTGTCCTCCGCCTCGAATCGCCAGCCGGACTCCACCTCCGGCGGCGCGGCGGACGAGGCCCGCGACTTCCTCCGCGCTCCGCGGCCTCACCACCGCTTCCGGCACGCGCCGGGTCATCCTTCCGAAGTCGAAGGCGCACGCCTCCCGGTCTTCCAGGTTTGTGCTTGCTTCCGGGAGGAGAGGGTTTTCGCTCGTCACTGTTCGCCTTTTTTTCCGGCATAGCCGACGGGGGGCCGACCGTGCGGTCGCACCCCCCGTTTCGCTGTGGCTTCCGGCTGGTTCGAAGCGCCTACCGGCTGCTGTTGCTGTCGGCGGCGGTCATGCCGTCCGGGAAGATCTCGTTCCACGCCGTCATGAAGCGCTTCATCTCGTCTTCCGTCCCGACGGAGACCCGCAGCCAGTCCAGCATGGGCGGGAAGTCACGGCCCACGGCGACCTCGTGCTTGCGGAACTCGGCCCTGACCTCGGCCGTCGGCCGTCCCGTGCGGACCATGAAGAAGTTCGTCTCCGACGGGAGCACCTCGAAGCCCTGGCCCCGGAGGACGTCGGCGGTCTGGTCGCGGAGCGTATTCGAGGTCTCCTTGATCCAGGTCTCGTACTCCTTGTCTTCAAGCGCGGCGACGCCGCCCCACTTCACGAGCGCGTTCACGCTGCCCGTCGCGTAGTCGCGCATCTGGTCGATCATCTCGGGTGGCGCGATCCCGTAGCCGAGGCGCATGCCCGCCAGCCCGTAGATCTTCGAGAAGGTGCGCGTCACGAGCACCTTGCGGCCTTCCTTGATGTAGGGGACGGCCGTCTCGTAGCGCGGGTCCTCGATGAAGTGGTGGTACGCCTCGTCGATGAGGACGGGGACGTCTTCCGGAATCCCGTCCAGCAGGCGGCGGATGTCGTCCCCCGGCACGATGACGCCGGTGGGGTTGTTGGGATTGCAGATGTAGACCATGCCCACATCGCGATAGTTGCGGTTCGTGACCTCGATCAGATCGTCGATGTCCTGCGTGTAGTCGGGCAGGAGCGGGCGCTCGATCACGTCCGCATCGATCCCCGAGGCGGTCCGGTAGACGGTGAGGTAGGTGGGCGACACGCCGACGACCTTCTCCTCGTGCCGGAGGAAGGCGAGCCCGGCCACCCGCAGCGTCTCGCCGGAGCCCGCGTTGATCATCACGTGATCGGTGGGGACCCCATGCGACTCCGCGATCTTCTCGAGGATGTCGCCGTCGGGATAGCCGTAGCGGTTGGAATACTTCCAGGCCCCCTTCATCGCCTCCAGCATCTTCTCCGAGGGCCCGTAGGGGTTCTCGTTGGAGGAGAGCTTGGCGAGATCATCGTAGGGATCGAGCGGCTCGACGCCCTTCGGGGGAGGCTTGAGTCCGGCGCCGATGACGGCGGTCGGGTTCAGGCCCGCAACGCCCAGGGCCGCGGCGGCGCCGCCCACGAAGTGTCGGCGTGAGAACGTGTGCTGGGAATCCATCGCTTCCTCCATGCTCCCTCAAGTTCCTGTCGCCCGGCCGTCGTCCGCGAACCGGGAGTGCGACCCGAACAAAACGATGCACTGATACTCTGCGGCGCGAGACGTGGCCCGCGCAACGGTGACGGCGTATCCTCCGCTCGAATGGCCCCTCACGAGACCACCCCCGATGCCGGCGTTCCCCCCATCGTCCCGGACGCGATGGCCATCCGCGTGCGGCCGGAGTACGTGGCGGAACATTCGGACCCGGCGGCTTGGCGCTACGTATTCGCCTACCACATCACGATCGAAAACGTGGGAACCGAGACGGCTCAACTCTTCTGGCGCCACTGGTTGATCCACGATCTCGTGGCGGGCGACCACGAAGTCGAGGGGGAGGGCGTCGTCGGGCAGTCCCCGGTGCTGAAACCGGGGGATTCGCACCGGTACAACAGTTTCTGCATCCTGCGGGGTCCGACGGGTCACATGGAGGGGTTCTACCACTTTCGGCGGCGGGACGGCTCCGTCTTCCGGGCCCCGATTCCGCGCTTCCACTTCACCGCCCCGCCCGAAGCCGTGGGCACGCTGTTCAACTGAGACGCCGCTCCGGGGCTCCGACGCGCATGGGAGAATCGCTGCACCGAACGCTCTGGGCCCGGAACGCCGGCCTCGCCGACGCCTGTCTGCGCTCCCCGTTCGTACGCGGCCTCGCTGACGGATCGCTCGATCCGGAGGCGTTCCGGCGGTACGTGGCACAGGACGCCTTCTTCCTGCGCGCCTTCTTCAGCGCCTACGCGCTGGCCGCCGCGCGCACGGCCGGCCGCATGGACGTCGCGCGCCGGCTGCACGTCCTGATGCAGGGCGTGCTCGACGAACTGGAGCTTCATCGCGCCTACGCCGAGCAGCTCGACATCGATCTCGAGTCCGTCACGCCCAACGCGGCCGCCACCGGGTACACGGACTTCCTCGCCCGCACGGCCTGGCACGCGGAAGCCGGCGAGATTCTCGCCGCCATGACGCCCTGCATGCGGCTCTACGCCTGGCTCGGGCAGCGCCTGTCGGCGGGGGATCACACGGAGAACCCCTATCGAGACTGGATCGAGACGTACGCCTCGCCTGACTTCGAGGGGCTCGCCGCGGAACTCGAGACGTTGCTCGACGACCTGGCCGCCGACCTGCCGCAGAGGGCGGCGGAGGCCTACGCCGAGGCGATGCGCCACGAACTCGCCTTCTTCGAGGCGTTCGCGGAGTAACCGGCGTTCGGGGGGAGCCGCAAGGGAGAGCGGGCCGCCGCATGCGGCAGGCCGCCGCTAGAAGCGATAGGTGTAGTTCAGCTTGATCGAGGCGCCGCGCGAGAGGGTCCTCAGGTCCATCCACCGCATCGGGTCCGAATCGTCGGGTTCATCGAGCAGTCCGGACTCCAGGTTCCGCCAGTTATGGGTGTAGACGAGGAACAGATCGTTGCCCGGCTTCAGGATCCAGCGAAAGCGCATGAACAGCCCCAGCACGCGGCTCACATCATCGTACTGGAACTGGTTCGTCACGCCGATCCACGGGGTCGGATCCCATGAACCCTCGAGGCGGTAGAGGTTCGTGACGAAGTCCCCCTGCGGCAGGTACACGGCGTTGCGCTCGTAGCCCGTCTCCAGGTTGATCCCGGGGTTCGGCCGGAAGTTCGCGTTCAGGTCGACCCGCACCCGGTCGCCGTTCCAGAAGCCCCCGAGGTTGGCCCCACCGCGGACCGAAACGGGACGGCGGCTCGTCGTCCGGCCGCGGAGCCGGTATTCCCACGTCGTGTAGTCGCCCGGCACGATGTCGATGCCGTCGCTGATCTCGAACTGCCGGTCGAGGAATTCGTATGTCCGCACCGCCTCGAAGCTCAGGTTGTCGCCGCTCTCGAAGTCGATGTCGATGAAGTTCAGCTGGAGTTCCTGCTCCTCGAGGATCATGGACCCCAGTTCCCACAGGTTCCTCAACTGGACCGACACCTCCACCTGCCGTATCCAGTCGATGGCGGGACGGGGGGCCCATCCGATCCGTGGTTCCACGCGGCGGAAGTCGTTGCGGGCCACGAACCCGACCGCCGGACTGTAGTCATCGCCGAATTCCCGGTAGGAGACGTGTCCGGACCAGAGGTCGTTGGGGAAGTTGATCCGGGCTCCCCAGGCGGAGAGATCCTGGAAGGTCTGCGACACGGCCGGGTCCGGATTCGAGTTCCAGACCATGAACGCCTCGGCCTCGAAATTCTGGTTCCCGAACAGGCTGTTGGTCCGATAGTCGAGATCCGCGCCGAGCGTGTGCCGGTCCGCCGGCAGGGAGCCGTCCGCGTCGGCCGCGGTGGTCCGTCGCGTATAGATGGCACCGATGGCGGACTGCTCAAGGATGGGGACCCGGGCTCGCGCCACCGTGAAGGCCTCCCTCGCGAACCGTATCAGCTCCGCGGGGTCCGGTTCGGCCCCGTTCGCGAGCGCATCTTCCGGGGCGTACGAGTGGTCTCCCGTGCCCATCTGGTAGAAGCCGAGGTCGACGCCGTTGAGCTGGCCCGTGAGGCGAAGCCCGTAGTCGATGGGGATCTGCTGGCCGCCCTCGATTCCGATCCGTCGCGAGAAGAAGGGCTGCGGGCCGCTGCGGGGGGCGAACGTGAACACGCTCGAACCCTCGAGAAAGAAATCCCGCCGCTCGGGGAAGCGCAGCGGGAAGCGCGTGAGGTTGACTCGCCGCTGGTCGCTCTCCACCTCGGCGAAGTCCGTGTTGACGCTGAAGGAGGCGCGGAGACTCGGCGTCACGCTGTAGTTGAGGTCGAGGCTCACGTCGCGCGGGAACGTCGTCGGATCCGCGTTGCCGGGAGTGTTGCGCCAACTGCCGATTCCCGAGGCCACCGCCTCCAGGCCGATGCCCTGCGAGACACCTTCCAGTCCCGAGAGTTCGCCCGCGAACACGAGGCGGTTCAGACCCTCGTTTCGCCCGTATCCGCGCCACAGGATCTCCTCGTTGTTGCGCCGGATCGAACGCAGGAAGTTGATGCCCCAGCTCCCGCCGCCCGGGACGAAGTTCAGGGTGCGGAAGGGGATTCGGATCTCCGCGGACCACCCGTCGGGACGGCGCGCGGTGCGCACCTCCCAGATACCGTCCCACGAGCGGTTGACGCCGCCGAACCCGCCGCCTCCTCCCGGGCCGCCGCCGCCGGTGCCCGTGATGAGTCCGTCGCTGAGGGCGCCGGCCGCGTTGGTCTCGAAATGGTAGCCGGTGCGGCCGTCTCCGAACGTGTCGAGCACCCAGGCGAAACGGTCGTCCGTGAACAGGAACGCGTCGCGCGCGCGCTGCCGGGCGAGGATCTGGTCGGGCTCGTCGAACAGAATCGCCGCGATGTAGAGATTGTCTCGATCGTAGGCGACACGGACTTCAGTGGGGTGCGACGGGACGCCGCCCTCGACGGGCTCGCGCTGCCGGAAGTCGCCGGTCGCCTCGGTGCGGTTCCAGAACGATTCCTCGATGCGGCCGTCGAGGTCGATGCGCTCCTCGGCGGTCAGCCGCGTCGCCCGTATGGTGGAGCTGCCGCCCTCCTGGGCCGCGACCTCGGGAACTCCCAGGGGGAGAAGTACGGCCATGGCGAGACTCGGGCCCGGGAGCCGCCGAACGTGGCGCGCGCGTGTCATTCGGTATCCGCTGTCTCCGCGTCGATCCGGGGTAGCGGCCGTGTACTCCCGGCCGAGGTCCAAGGGGGGTCCAGATAGACGACACGCGCGTCCGGGGCGGGGTTGAATCGGGAGGGGTCGCGGCGGGGAGCCGGTCGCGGCGGGGAGCCGGTCGCGGCGGGCAGGCCCGGCTCGCGGGCCGCCGGGGTCAGGTGACGATGATGCGGGCGCCCACCATGATGCTGGGGTGCGTGGCGCAGTGGTACACGTACGTGCCCGCCACGCCCGGCGTGACCGTGAAGGTGTCGTTGTTGCTCATCGTCCCGCTGTCGAAGGCCCGCGCACCGGAGGGAACGTCGGTCGACGTCACCGTGTGCGGGTTCGCGCCCACGTGCCGCCAGCCCACCGTCTCGCCGCGCCGGATGGTCACCTCCGCGTCGCCGTTGCGGCGCCCCGCCGGATCGACGAAGGCGTTGTCCTCGACGTTAACGGTCACGTGCGCGCCCGGCACCGGACCGGGTGGCGGTGGGCTGGTCGAGGACGGTATCGAAGGAACTGGCTCCGGGTCCATCCCATCCCCGCCGCAGGCGGCCACGGCAAGCATTCCGGGAAGGGCGGCAACGAACTCGCGACGTCTCACGAAAGCATCCTTTCGGCCTTGCGAAACCTGACCGGTCTTCGTGCGTACTATGTCTTCGTACTATGCCGGGTCACCGGAGGAGGTTCGGCGCGGAAGGGGTTCCGCGCCCCGCCACCGGGCCCTGAAGCCAGCTTCAGTCGGGAGAGATACATGAACGGCAAGAGTTGCAACAGAGTGGCGAACGCGCTGCTGCTGGCCGGCGCCCTGAACTGGGGGTTGATCGGCCTCATCGGTTTCAACTTCGTGGCCGCGGCCTTCGGTCCCCTCGCCCGGCTCGTGTACATCGCCGTCGGCTGGGCCGCGCTGTACCGGATCTTCGCCAACGGCAGCCGGGACTCCTGATCAGGAGTTGCAGGGGGTGCCGAAGCGTCGCGCGAGAGCGACCGCGGCCCCCCGTCCCCTGAATTCCTCCCCGAAGTAGTCGTACAGGAGACGCGTCATCTCCGCGATGGTGCGTTCCCGTCGCCACGTCGGGCGCCGAAGGGTGTTCACGAACACCGAGACGATGAGGTGCCCCGCGCCATCCGGCAGGGTCACGATCCCCACGTCGTTGATGGCGCCGCCCATCGTTCCCGTCTTGTGCGCGACGAAGGTCGACTGGGGCAGCCGGCCCCGCATCCGCCCGCGTCCGGACCGCGACCGGTTCAGAACGTCGAGAATCCAGGCGCGCGATTCGGGGGTGAGCTCCTTGCCCTCGTGGATCGTGAGCAGGAGATCGGTCATCCCCTCCGGCGTGGCCGTATCCCTCGGGTCCGCGCCGTAGCGCTCGCGCGCGGCCTGCCGGTGCGCGTCGGGCAGCGCATCGCGCAGTCGAAAATACCGGTAGCGATACAGTTCGCTCTCCGGGATCGTGTCCGGGAGGCCCACCAGGTCCGCGAAGGTGCGGGCTTCAGAGCGGTCGACGCGCACGCCCTCGACACCCAGCCGGCGGAGGTGTCGCGTAGCGGCCTCGGGTCCGCCCGACATGTTGAGGATCACGTCGGTCGCCGTGTTATCGGACTGGCCCAGCATGAGCGAAAAGAGACTGTCCACGGTCAGGCGCGCGGATCGCGCCCCCGACCAGGCGGCGAGCGGACTGTGCCCCGGGCGAAACTCCTCCACCGTCACCACGACGGTCTCGGCGGGATCGATCTCCCCGAGGTCGACGCGTCGCAGGAACTCGAGCGCCATCGGGACCTTCGATACGCTCGCCATCGGGTAGGGCCGGTCTCCGTTGAACGAGATCCGGGCGCCCGACTCGACGTGCAGGGCGGACACGCCGACGGCGTCGCCGACCCTGCGCGCGATGCGACGGAGGCTCTCCCCGACCGAGTCCGGCACGACACACGCCGCGCCCATGGGCATGGGGCCCGGGAGCGGCGGCGCCAGGGGTTCCTGCGCAGCGGCCGGGCCCGAGGGCGCGAGGAGGATGCCAAGCGCAAGGAAGGTCGCGCGTGGACTCATCAGCGCTCCGGCCATGAACTGAAGGACATGCGTTCGCCTTTTCCCTCGTGAACTCCCGCTCAATGTGTGAGAACATGCGGAGAGCGGAAACGTTGTATCCCGCGCGGCGTCGCCCCGCGCGTCTCGCGCGCACGGGTTCGTTTCCCTAGTGTGCGAGTCCCAAAGCAATGTCGCATCGACGGATCGTTCGTCCAGGAGGTTTCATGCGTTTCCCGCGCCCGAGATGGATCCACGTTGCCCTCATCGCGCCGCTCTCGCTCGCCATCGCCTGCGGGGGAGGAGAACAAGCCGAGGACGCCGAGATGGCCGCCGAACCGGCCGAAGAGATGCCCGCCGAGCCGGCCGTCACCGTCCGGATCACGCAGCCGGAGGAAGGCGCGACGGTGGGTCCGGACGTCCTGGTCGTCATGGAGACGGAGGGGATCGAGATCGTCTCCATCACGCCGCCGGTCGTCGGCACCGGACACCATCACCTGTACGTCGACGTGGATCTCACGCCGCTCTCCGACCTGATCCCGCAGAACGACCCCCAGATCATCCACATGGGGGATGGGAGCACCGAGTACATGCTGGAGGGACTCGCGGCCGGAGAACACCGCCTCATCGCGGTGGTGGCCAACCCGGCGCACATCCCGCTCGATCCGCCCGTCGTGGACACGCTCCACTTCACGGTCGCGAACGAAGAGTGATGGCGGCAGGGAGGAGTTCGGCCGGCGCTCTGCTCCTCCCGCTCGTCCTCGCGCCGGGCTGCGCGCCCGACGGCGGGGCCGACTCGGCGGCGGTGCCGGGCCAGGAAGAAGGGGCGTCCGCGCCGCAGCCGCAGCACACGCTGACGGCGGACCAGACGCACAACCGCTGGAGCCGGACGATTCCGCCGATCCTGACCGTGGAGTCGGGCGCCGTCATCGAGGCGTATCTCGAGGAGGCGTCGGACGGGCAACTGACACCGGAGTCCACGTTCGAGGATCTCGCCCGGCTGAGCTTCGATCCCATCCACCCGCTGACGGGGCCGGTGTACGTCGAGGGCGCCGAGCCGGGCGACCTCCTCGCGGTCACGCTGCACGAGATCGAACTCGGCGACTGGGGCTGGGTCGCGAACGTTCCCGGATTCGGGTTCCTCGCCGACCGGTTTCCCGACCCGTATCTGAAGACCTTCGAGTTCGAACCCGAGGATACGAGCGTCGATTTCGCGCCCGGGATCCGGATTCCGCTGCGACCGTTCCCCGGCGTGATGGGGGTGGCGCCGGACACCGATTCGATGCTCGTCACCATCCCGCCCCGCCAGAACGGCGGCAACATGGACGACCGCGACATGGTCGAGGGCTCGACGGTGTACTTCCCGGTCCTGGTGGAAGGCGCACTGTTCTCGATGGGGGACCCGCACGTCGCCCAGGGGGACGGCGAGGTGGGCGGCACGGCGATCGAGGGGCCGTTGCGCGTCGTCTACGAACTCGAGGTCATCAAGGGCGCCGGTCCGATCGCGTCGCCCCACTAAGAGACGGATGAATTCTATGCGGTGACGGGCTTCGCGCCGACGATCGACGAGGCCGCCCGGAACGCCGTCGAGGCGATGATCGACTACCTGGCGACTTCGCGGGACCTGTCCCGCCAGGAGGCTTACCAGCTCGCGTCGATGGCCGGCGACCTCAAGATCTCCGAAGTCGTGGACGTGCCGAACATGCTCGTCGCCATGCGCATCTCGAAGGACGTGATCGGCAACTGACGCTCGGCCGCGGAAGGTCCGCGCGCGCGGCCGGGGTCAGAGGCCGCGCGCGTCGATCGCGAGCAGCGTCCGGAGCAGCACGTTCGTCCCCGCCGTGATCTGATCCGGCTCCGTAAACTCGAGCGGGGAGTGGCTGATGCCGTCGCGGCTCGGCACGAAGATCATCCCCACCGGCCCCAGCAACGCGACGCTCTGCGCGTCATGGCCCGCCCCGCTCGGCATGCGGAGCGCGCTGAGGCCGAGATCGAGGGCCTCTGCCTCGATGATGTCCCGGAGGCGCGGGTCGGTCGGCGCCGCGCGACTCTCGTAGAACTGCTCGATGGAGACCGTCGTGCCGTCCGCCGCCGCGATATCCTCGGCGCGTCCCCGGATCGCCTGGAACACGGCGTCGATCCCGGTCATGGCGAGGTCGCGGATCTCGAGGCTGAAGGTGACCCGGCCGGGGATGACGTTCGGCGCGCCGGGCTCGGCCGTGAGCCGGCCGACGGTGGCCACGTGCCGCCCGGGCAGTTCCCGCGCGGTCACATGCACCGCGTCGATGATGCGCGCGGCCGTCACCATGGCGTCCTGCCGCATGTCCATGGGCGTGGTGCCCGCGTGGTTCGCGAAACCTTCGACCGTGACGGTCCAGCGCCGGATGCCGACGATGCCCTGCACGACGCCGATGTCGAGTTCGCCCCTGTGGAGGACGAACCCCTGTTCGATGTGCAGTTCGAGGTAGGCCGTCAGGCTGCCGGCCTCCCGCCGGGCCGCGGCCAGGTCGGTGAGGTCGCCGCCCAGGCGTTTCGTGCCTTCGCCGATCATGAACCCGCTCGCGGTGACGATGTCGCGCTCCCAGGGCAGGGTCTCGCCCGCGATCGCGCGGCTCCCGGTCTTGCCGCCCTCCTCGTTGGCCCAGATCACGAATTCCAGCGGGTGCCGGGTCTCGCGGCCCGCGTCCACCAGCGTCGCGATCGCCTCGAGTGCGCCCATGGAGCCGACCTGGCCGTCGTAGCTTCCGCCCGCCGGGACGGAGTCGATGTGGGAGCCGACGACGATGGGGGCGAGCGAGGGGTCGGTGCCGCGCCGGCGTCCGATCAGGTTGGCGGCCCGGTCCACGTGCACCTCGAGGCCGAGATCGGACAGGATGTCCGAGAGCCAGGCGCGGGCTGCCCGGTCCTCGTCGCTGTAGGCGAGCCGCGTCGTGCCCTCCTCGGCGCTGCTGAAGCGCGCGAGTTCGCCGAGGCGGCGGTTGAGCCGGTCGCCGTCCACGAGCAGCCGCTGGCCGCGCAGCGCGCGGAGCGGTCCGGAGGTGGCCGCCGCCCCCGCGACGCCGAGGGCGAGCGCCCCGAACCGCCGCCGGGAGATCGGTCCCATCAGTGGCTGAGGCCGTAGATGATGTAGTTGATGGCGAGTTCGTAGGCGTAGGTCGACCGGTCGATCGGGTAGTACGGGTTCTCGGACCACTCCCACGCGTCGCCCAGATCCGTGTTGTGGTTGATGACGACCATCAGCTCGCCGCGGTCGTTGAAGATCCCGCGCACCGTGGGCGTACAGGGTCCCCAGCACTCCTCGTAGCGGCCGCGAGCCGCGTTGTTAATGGCCGGGACCGTCACGACCTCGTCGATGTCGTAGAACTGGTGGAAGATCGGATGGTCCAACGGAATCGGCTCGATCCGGCGGCCGGGCAGGATGCGCGACATGTGGTACTCGAAGTTGTACCAGGCCTCCTCCCCCCAGAAGTCGTCCACCACGAGGAATCCGCCCGCCTCCAGGTAACCCCGGAGCCCCTCGATTTCGGCTTCGGAGAGGTTCATGTAGCCCACTTCCAGCATGTAGAGGAAGGGGAAGCGGCGCAGTTCGGGGTCGTCGAGCGCGACCGGGTTCTCCCACTCGTGCAGGTCCAGCATGGCGAGCAGGCGATGGAGGATGAAGAGGAACTGGCGGTCGGCTTTCGGGAAGTCCGTGGCCCACGTGCCTCGTCCCCGTCCCCCCCACCAGCCCCGGGAACCGGAGTAGATGGCGCGCGTGAAGTAGAAGTCCCGGCCCCATTCCGCCCGCGCCTGGGCCAGTCCCGGTTCGCGCTCTAGGAGCCAGTCCCTCGCGGCCTCGCGGTCGCGGAGGGCTGAAGCGCGAGACTCCCCGGCGACCGCGTCCCGCGGCGGGTCGGATCGCCCCGTGATGCCCGTGACGGCGGCGGCCAGTGCGGCGACCGTCACGGCGGCCAGCGCGGTGGCGAGGATCGGAGCGGGGGGCGGCCGGAGGCGCATCATATGTTCATAAGGATTGCCGGAGGTCCGCTCGTCAACTACTTCCCGTTTTTCCGCCTGGGTTCCCCGAACGGTCCCGAGCCGCGGCAGGCGCCGAAATGAACGAGTCCGACGGCCGAGCCAGCGTGTACCTGGACGGCGTCACCCTCCGCTTCGGGGGCGTGACGGCGCTGGAGGACGTGCGCCTCGACATCCGCGGCGGCGAACTCCTCGCGCTCATCGGCCCGAACGGAGCGGGCAAGACGAGCGTGCTCAACTGCATCTCCGGGCTCTACCGGCCTGCCGAAGGCACCATCGCGCTGCGGGACCCGGCGGGCGGATCGCACGCGCTCCACCGCCTGCCGCCGCACCGGATCGCCCGCCTCGGCGTCGCGCGCACTTTCCAGAGCATCGAACTCTTCAAGCACATGACCGCGCTCGACAACATCATGCTGGGCCGCCACGTCCACATGCGGGGCGGGGTCCTCTCGGGCGGGATCTTCTGGGGCCCCCAGCGCCGCCGCGAAATCCGGCACCGGATGCGGGTCGAGGAGGTGATCGACTTCCTCAACCTGGAGCCGATCCGCCACGCCGTCGTCGGCAACCTCCCCTACGGACAGCAGAAGCTCGTCGAGCTCGGCCGGGCCCTGGCGCTCGACCCCGAGATCCTTCTCCTCGACGAACCGCTGGCCGGGATGAACTCCGAGGAGAAGGAGTCGATGGCGCGCTTCATCCTCGACGTACACGAGGAATGGGGTGCAACGCCGGTCGTCATCGATCACGACATGGACGTGATCATGGACATCTCCGAGCGCGTGGTCGTGCTCGAGTTCGGGCAGGTCATCGCCGAAGGCTCTCCCGCCGAGGTCCGCTCCGATCCGCGCGTGATCGAGGCGTACCTGGGCCACGGGGAAACGGCGCCCGGAGTCCTCTCGTGAGCGCCTCGTGAGCATCGGATTCGTGGACGGCAGCCTGCCCGGGCTTCTCCAGGGGCAGGCGGCGAGCCATGGTGAGCGCGTGGCCATGCGCGAAAAGGAGTTCGGGATCTGGCAGAGCATCACGTGGACGGAATACGCGCGGCGCGTGCGCCACTTCGCGATGGGGCTCCTCGAACTCGGTCTCGAGAGCGGCGACAGGATCGCGATCGTGGGGGACAACCGTCCCGAGTGGGTCATCGGCGAACTGGCGGCGCAGTCGATCGGCGCGCTGCCCCTCGGCCTTTACCAGGACGCGGTGGCCACGGAACTCGAGTACCTGCTCGCGGCCTCGCGGGCGCGCGTCGTCATCGCAGAGGACCAGGAACAGGTCGACAAGGTGCTCGAGATCCGGGAAGCGCTGCCCCGCCTCGATTTCATCATCTACTACGATCCGCGCGGATTGGGCCGCTATGAGGCGCCCGGCCTGCTCGCGTTCCCGGATGTGGAGGGCCGCGGGGCCGAGCGCGACCATGCGATGCCGCACGAGTACGCCGCCGCCCTGGGGTTGGTCCGATCCGACCAGCCCGCGCTCCTGTGCACGACCTCCGGGACGACGAGCGAACCCAAGCTCGCCGTGCTCTCGCATTCGAACCTGCTCAGCATGGCGGGACAGCTGCAGGACGTGGACCCGATGGAGGCCGAGGACGAGTTCGTCTCGTTCCTTCCCCTCGCCTGGATCGGGGAGCAGATGATGGCCGTCTCCCGCCACGTCCTGGTCGGCTTCCCGGTGAACTTCCCCGAGGAGCCGGGCACGGTGCGCCAGGACCTGCGCGAGATCGGACCGCGCGTGATGTTCTCGCCACCCCGCATCTGGGAGAACCTCGTCTCCGAGGTGCAGGTGATGGTGGAGGACACGACGCCACTGAAGCGCCGCGTTCACGCGTGGGCCATGAGGGTTGGCGGGGAGGCGGCCGATGACGCGTTCGAGAGGCGGACGCCCGGCGCCCGGGGGCGCCTCCGGCGCGGGATCGCGGAGGCGGTCGCCATGCGTCCGATCAAGAACCAGCTCGGCCTGCGACACCTGCGCGACGCCTACACGGGCGGGGCCGCGCTCGGGCCGGACGTGTTCCGCTTCTTCCATGCGCTGGGCGTGAATCTGAAGCAGATCTACGGGCAGACCGAGGTCGCCGGCATCTCGGTGCTGCACAGGGACGGGGACATCCGCTACCAGACGGTCGGGGAGCCGCTCCCCGGCATGGAGGTGAGGGTGGCAGGGGATGGAGAGATCCTGACGCGAGGTCCGGCCGTGTTTCAGGGGTACTTCGAGAACCCGGAAGCGACGCGCGAGACGCTCGTGGATGGGTGGCTGCACTCGGGCGACGCCGGCTACTTCGACGATGAGGGCCACCTCGTCGTCGTCGATCGGCTGAAGGACGTGATGTCGCTCGCGGACGGGACGACGTTCTCGCCCCAGTTCATCGAGAACCTGCTCAAGTTCAGCCCCTACGTGAGCGAGGCGGTGGTGTTCGGCGGCGAGCACCCGTACGTGGCCGGGATCATCGCGATCGACTTCGAGAACGCGGGGCAGTGGGCGGAGCGGCGCCAGCTCGCCTACACGACGTTCACGGACCTGTCGCAGAAGGCCGAGGTCTACGACCTGGTGCGGGCGCACGTGGAGTCGGTGAACGGGGACGTGCCCGACGCGGCCCGCGTGCGGCGTTTCCTCCTGCTGCACAAGGAACTGCACGCGGACGACGCCGAACTCACGCGCACCCGGAAGGTGCGCCGCCGCTACGTCGCCGAGCGCTTCGAACCCCTGATCGAGGCGCTGTACGGGGAGGGGGATTCCGTGACCGTGGAGATGGAGATCGTCTACCAGGACGGCCGCACGGCCCGCGTGAAGCACGATCTGCGGATCGAGCGGCTCGACGAACCCGGCGGAGGCGCGTGACCGTGGACCAGTTCCTGCAACTCACGGTGGCCGGCCTGGGCACGGGCATGATCTACGCGCTCGCCGCGGTGGGCTTCGTCATCATCTACAAGGCGAGCGACGTCATCAACTTCGCGCAGGGGGATCTGCTCCTGTTCGGGACCTATCTCATCTTCTTTTCCCTCGTCCAGATCGGGCTCCCGTGGACGGCCGGCGTCCTGCTGACGATGCTCGTGGCGGCGGGAATCGGCGTCGCGGTCGAGCGCACCGTGCTCCGGCCGCTGATCGGCGAGCCCATTATCTCGATGATCATGGTCACGATCGGCCTCTCCAGCGTGCTGCGCGCGGTGGTGCACGCGATCTGGGGACCGCAGCCGCGCACCTTCCCGTCCTTCCTGCCCGAGGGCGAAGTGATGGTGGGGTCGGCCGTGGTGAGCGCGGATCGGCTGGTGGCGATCCCGCTGGCGCTCGCGCTGCTCGGCGGACTCGCCCTCTTCTTCCGGCGCACGCGGAGCGGGATCGCCATGCGGGCCATCGCCGACGACCAGCAGGCCGCCCTCAGCATGGGGATCAGTATCCCGCGCGTGTTCGCGACCGCGTGGGCGCTGGCGGCGGCGACGGCCGCGATCGGCGGGATCATGCTCGGCAACATCGTGGGCGTGACCCCGAACGTCGCGCAGATCGGCCTGCGCGTCTTCCCGGTCGTGATCCTGGGTGGACTCGACTCGATCCGCGGGGCGGTCGTCGGGGGCGCGATCATCGGACTGCTTGAATTCTATGCGGGCGGCTACATCGGCCACGGGCTCAACCTCATCGTCCCGTATATCGTTCTGATCATCGTCCTCATGGTCCGCCCGTACGGACTCTTCGGGAGGGAAATCATCGAGCGCGTATAGGCGCGCGCGGACAGGCAGCGGACAGGTAACAGGGAGGATCTCCTGGAGAGCGGCGTCTTTCACACGGACTACCGAACCGACATGGGGCTCCGGCGCGTGCCGGCGGAGCGCGTGCGGCTCGGACTGTTCGCGGCGGCGCTCCTCGTCTTCCCGTTCCTTGCGTCGCCGTACTGGCTCAACCTCGCGAACCAGATCGCGATCGCCACGATCGGCGCGCTGGGGCTCAACATCCTCGTCGGGTACACCGGGCAGATCTCGCTGGGGCAGGGCGCCTTCATGGCCGTCGGGGCGTACACGTCCGCACTGCTCACGCTCCGGCTGGGCCTGCCGTGGGGCGTGAGCATCGCGGCCGCGTGCTTAGCGACCGCGGCGGTCGGCGTCTTCTTCGGCCTCCCCTCGCTGCGGCTCAAGGGGCTCTACCTGGCGATCTCAACGCTGGCCGCCCAGGAGATCGTCGAGTGGGTCGTCACGCACTGGACGGCGCTCACGGGAGGAGTCGAAGCGGTCGTCGTCCCGGCCCCGCAGCTCTTCGGGCAGCGGCTGAACACGGACTTCGGATTCTACTGGCTCGGCATCATCCTCGCGGGGGGCACGGCGCTCTTCACCGCGAACCTCTTCCGCTCGCGCATCGGCCGCTCCTTCGTTGCCGTGCGCGACCAGGACATCGCGGCGAGCGTCATCGGGGTGAACGTGTTCGGGACCAAGCTTCTGGCCTTCGCGACCTCGTCGTTCTTCGTGGGGCTCGCCGGCGCACTCACCGCGTACTACCGCAACATCATCTCGTGGGAGCGCTTCACGCTCGAGACCAGCGTCCTCTACCTCGCCATGATCATCGTCGGAGGGCTGGGGACGATCCGCGGCTCGCTGTTCGGGGCGGCGCTCATCACCCTCCTCCCCGCCATGATCGCGACGGCGGGACGGGAACTTCAGCAGTCGGCGCCGGCGGCCGCGGCCCTCCTGCCCAGCGTGCAGCAGGCGGCGTTCGGGCTCGTCATCATCCTCTTTCTCGTGTTCGAGCCCGAGGGCCTGTCCAAACTGTGGCGCAACGTGAAAGACTACTTCTACGTGTGGCCCTTCGCGTACCGCCGCGGAGAGGGCCGCTGATCGCTTCGAAGTCGGCATGATTTCAGGACATGAAGAGGTCTCCGGATATGCGCCCCAGTCGATCCTTTTTCGTCGCCGTCGCCGCGGGCTGTCTGGCCTTGTCCGTCGCGCTCGCCGCGTGCGGGGGCTCGGGGGAGCGGGCGGAAGACGAGATCCTGATCGGGGCCATCTTCGACCTCACGGGGCCGACGGCGGACGTGGGGATCGACTACGCCGACGCGGTGCGGGGACACGTCGACTGGCTCAACGCGCGTGGCGGCATCCAGGGCCGGCCGGTTCGGCTCATCTACCAGGACTACGGCTACCAGGTCGACCGGGCGGAGCAGCTCTACACGCAGTTCGTGCAGGAGGGTGCTCTCATCTTCATGGGCTGGGGGACGGGCGACACAGAGGCCCTGCGGCTCAGGATCACCGAGGACCGGATCCCGTTCTCGTCGGCCTCCCTCTCGCATGTGCTCGGCGACGCGCACGAATCGCCCTACAACTTCCTCGTCGCGACGAGCTACAGCGACCAGTTCAGGATCGTGCTGCGCTGGATCGCGGAGGACCACCGGGCGAACGGCGGGGCGGGGAACGCGCGGGTCGCCTTCATGCACAACGCGAGTCCCTTCGGCCTGTCGCCGTGGGTGCAGGGGGGCGAGGACTACGCGCGGGAGATCGGCGTCGACGTCACGCCTTATGAGATGCCGCGCGGCGCGACGGACTACACGGCGGAGTTCTCCCGCATCGGCCAGTCGGGCGCGAGGTACGTCGTGTTCCAGAACACCTCCGCGCCGGCGGCCGTCGCCCTGCGGAACGCGCGCGGACTGGGGATCGACGCCACCTTCGTGTGCCTGAACTGGTGCGCCAACGCGCTCCTGTGGCGGCTGGCGGCGGATGCCGCCGAAGGGGTCGTGGGGGCGATCCCCTGGGCGCCGCTCACCGACGACGTGCCGGGGGTCCGGGACATCCGCGACTATCTCGGGTCCCGGGGCGAGGACTACGCCGGGAAGACGAACGCGTTCACGCAGGGGTGGTGGACGATGGCGGTGTTCGTCGAGGGGATCCGGCGGGTGCTCGATTCGGGACGGGAACTGACCGGCGAGAACATCAAGCGGGCGCTGGAGACGATCGACGGGCTCGACACGGGCGGGGCCGGCCCGCCGCTCACCTTCACGCCGAGTGACCACCGGGGGTCGAAGGGGCTCCGGCTCTTCCGCGCCGAAGACGGAAGGTGGACCCCGCTGACCGAGGTCCTCACCGCGCCGTGAGTCGCCCGAGCCCCCTGCTCGAACTCAACAGCGTCGAGGTCCTGTACGACGACGTGATCCTGGTCCTGCGCGGACTGTCGCTCGAGGTGCCGGAAGGGCACATCGTCGCCCTTCTCGGCTCGAACGGGGCCGGGAAGACGACGACGCTCAAGGCGATTTCGGGCCTGCTCAAGGTCGAGGACGGCGAGGTCACGGACGGATCGATCCGCTTCGATGGGCGCGAGATTCACGGCCTCGCCGCGGACCGCATCGTGCGCCGGGGGATCTTCCAGGTCGTCGAGGGACGGCACGTGTTCGAGCACCTCACGGTGCACGAGAACCTGCTCGCGGGGGCGCACACGCGCCGGGACCGCGGCGGGGTGCCGGCGGATCTGGCCCGGGTCTACGGGTATTTTCCGCGGCTGGCGGAGCGTAAGCGCCAGTGGGCGGGCTACCTGTCGGGCGGCGAGCAGCAGATGCTCGCCCTCGGGCGCGCGCTCATGGCCCGCCCCCGCCTGATGCTCCTCGATGAGCCGTCGCTGGGGCTCGCGCCGATCCTCGTGCAGGAGATCTTCGAGATCATCCGGCGGATCAACGAGGAGGAGGGCACGACCATCCTTCTCGTGGAGCAGAACGCGCGCCTCGCCCTCTCCGTCGCGGACTACGGGTACGTCATGGAGTCGGGCCGCGTGGTGCTGGAAGGTGCCGCGGAGGAACTGGGAAAGAACGAGGACGTGCGCGAGTTCTACCTGGGTCTGAGCGAGATCGGGCGCCGCTCGTATCGCGACGTGAAGCACTATCGCCGGCGCAAGCGGTGGCTGTCGTGAGAGCGGCGGGGCGTCGTCCCGTGGACGCGGCGGAAGCGCCGCCCGACTGGGGCGCGGCGCAGGATGCGCTGGCGGACCGGGCCGTCCGCCTCGCCCTCGAGCGCAGCGGGGAAGCCGGAGTCCGCCTGCGGGAGGCCGGGATCGCCCACCCCGAGCCGCGCGGCGTGGCGGGGCTGCGGGACGTAGCGGTCCTGGCCAAGGACGACCTGCCGGAGCTGCAGGCGGCCCAGCCTCCCTTCGGCGGGATGCTGGGCGTGGACCTCGGCGTCCTCCGCCGCATCCACCGGTCTCCCGGCCCGATCAACGATCCCGAGGGTCAGCGGGCGGACTACTGGCGCATGGCGCCGGCCTTCCGCGCGGCGGGGTTCGAGCGCGGCGATGTGGTGCTCAACACGTTCTCGTATCACCTGACCCCGGGCGGTCACATGATGGATGCGGGGCTGCGCGCCGTGGGGTGCGTGGTCGTGGCGGGCGGGGTGGGGAACACGTCGGCCCAGGCCGCCTTCGCATCGCAGATCGGCGCCGTCGGCTACGTCGGGACGCCGCAGTTTCTCCTCGCTCTGCTGGAGCGGGGGAGGGAGGACGGGATCCCCCGGACCTTCCGCCGCGCGCTCGTCAGCGGGGCGCCCCTGCCCCACGATCTCCGCAGGCTGCTGCAGGAGGGCCACGGAGTCTCGGTCTTCCAGGCGTACGGGACGGCCGATGCCGGGGCTATCGGCTACGAGTGCGAGGCGAAGGACGGCTGGCACGTCGCGCCGGGCGTCGTCGTCGAGGTGCTGGACCCCGGCACGCGCGCGCCGTGCAAGCCCGGCAAGCCCGGTGAGGTCGTCGTCACGAGCGCCAACCCGGTCTACCCGCTCGTCCGCTTCGGCACGGGCGACCTGTCGACGTTCCGGCCCGATGGGTGCGACTGCGGGCGGACCTCACCGCGACTGGCGGGCTTTCTGGGCCGGACCGGCGAGGGTGTGAAGGTGCGCGGCATGTTCGTCCACCCGCGGCAGTTGGCGGAAGCCCTCGTCGGGGCGCCCGGCGTCCGGCGCTACCAGGCGTCGGTCACGGAGGAGGACCATCGCGACGTGCTCACCGTCTCCGTCGACCCCACGGAGGGCCGGCAGCCCGATCTCGACGCACTCGGCGCCCGCCTCCGGGCGACGACCCGTCTCCGCGTGGACGTCCGCACGGTCGAGTGCGGGACGCTTGCCGAGGATGCCCCTCCCATCGTCGACCTCCGCGAACGGGGCGACGGCTAGCCGGAGACGGAGGGCACCTCGTTGCCGGCGATCCACACCGATTCGATCGCGCGCAGATTCTCGACCCCCTCCAGCGGGTCCGCGTCGAGGAGAATGAGGTCCGCCCACTTGCCGGCCTCGATCGTGCCGACCCCGTCCAGCCCCGCGCAGCGTGCCGCGTCGCCCGTGGAGGCGACGAGGATCTCCAGCGGCGACATGCCGGACTCCGCCATGAGCGCGAGTTCCATGTGCTCGAAGTAGCCCTGGAAGCGGGCGGGCGGGCCGGTGTCCGTGCCCATCGCGATCGTCACGCCGGCGTCCGACAGCGCGCCGAGGTTCTCCTGCGCCTGCGCGAGCGCCGCCTTGTAGCGCTGGGCCGACTCGCTCTCGCGGTAGCGCGCCATGCTCTCGGAGGCGCGCAGGGCTTCGAGCACCGCCGGCTCCGCGGAGGCGAGGAAGAAGGGATCCGAGAAGAACTCGGGCTCGTTCTCGTACACGAAGGTCGAGACTTCGCGCGTGAGCGTCGGCGAGTAGCAGACACCGGCTTCGACGAGCCGCGTCGCGAGCGCGTCGTCCACATCCCGGTCGCGGACGCTGTGCACGATGAAGTCCACGCCGGCGTCCAGCAGCCCGTGCGCGTCCTCGAGGTAGAACAGGTGCGCCGCGACCGGAAGCCCGAGTTCGTGCGCCCCCTCGATCACCGCCCCGTAAACGTCCGGCGTCATCTTGTACGTGCTCCCGAGGTTGTCGTCGACCCGGATCTTGATGAAGTCGACGCCCATCGCCGCGTTCCCGCTCACCATCTCGAGCGCGGCCCCCGGCGTGATCCCCGCCACCACGGCCCCCGCCACGTAGAGCCGGGCGCGGTCGAGCGACGGCACGTCCTGTTCCTCGCGCACGTCGACGCCGGCGGGCTCGTCCCCGCCGAGGCTCACGACGGTCGTGACGCCGTAGCTTGCGTACAGCCGCAGGTCCCGCAGGACGTTCTCCCGCGAGTAGTGCCCGCCCTCGAGGCCGAGGGTCGAGCCCACATGGCCGTGCGCGTTGATGAGGCCGGGGACGAGGTGTTTCCCGGTCGCGTCCAGGATCTCGGCGTCCGCCGGCACCTCGACCTCCGCCGACGGCCCCACGGACTCGATGCGCCCATCGCGGACCACGACCGTCGCGTCGGGCACGGGTTCGGCGCCCGAGCCATCGACGACGGTCGCGCCGACGATCGCGAGCGCCGTCGCCTCGGTCGCCTCCGCGGCATCCGGCGGGGATTCGGTGTCGGCGCCGCGACAGGCCCCGAGGGTCGCCGCCGCAGCGAGCACAAGGAAAGAAATCGGGGTGCGCTTCAGCATGTTCCGGACTCCCAACCAGCGATTGGACGGCGCCCTGACCGGCAATTGGACGGTAGCGTCACCGACAATCGGCCGCTATCCGCCGCGGACGGCTAGACGGGGCGTTCGCCGCGGATGGTGACGCGGTAGCCGGAGCGCACGGCGGGGAAGTAGTCCCAGATCGCGTGGTGCTGCGTGCAGCGGTTATCCCAGAAAGCGACGGAGTGCGGGCGCCAATGGAAGCGGCAGTGGAAGTCCGGCCGCTGCACGTGCCGGAAGAGGAAGTCGAGCAGCCCGATGCTCTCGCCCCGCGGCAGGTCCACGATGCGGACCGTGAACATCTCGTTCACGAACAGCGCCTTCCGCCCCGTCACCGGGTGCGTGCGGACGACGGGGTGCTCCGCCGATGGGTACGACCGGCCTCCGTCGTCGCGCCCGATGAGGCGGTTCACCTCCTGGTAGAAGGGGCCGCCATCGTGGACCGCCGTGAGGCCATCGAGCAGCGCCTTCATGCGGTCCGACAGCGACTCGTAGGCGGCGTACATGTTCGCGAACAGCGTATCGCCGCCGTTCTCGGGCACCGTGTGCAGGCGGAGGATCGAACCCATCGGCGGCATGGGATCGCACGACACATCCGAGTGCCAACGCTCCCCGGTGGCACGCACCGAGTTCTCGTCCGCATGGATCCGGAACACCTCCGGATGGCCCGCGACACCCGGCTCGTTGGGGTGCTCAACGAGTTCGCCGAACCGGGCCCCCAGCGCCTTCTGGCTCTCGATGGAGATGTCCTGGTCCCGGAAGAAAAGGACGCAGTGCGCCATCAGCGCATCGCGGATCGCCTCGAAACTGTCGTCATCCAGGGCGGTGAGGTCCACGCCGTCGACCTCGGCGCCGATGACGGGTGTAACGGGACGGATATCGGGTCGGGTTCGCATGCCGGCGAATCTTGAGCGGATCGAGCCCCGCGGCAACGCCGGACCGCCGGCCGGCCGCCGGAGCTTGCCCGAGGCGCGCGGGCCGTTTCATTTTTTCGGGTCGGATCGTGGGCGCGGTATCCCCGGGAGGGTCTCTTATGAAGGGTCGTTGGCCAGCCCTGCTGTTCGCGATGGGCATCGCCCTCAACTGCGGGGGCGGCGGTTCGGGAGAGGGCCCGGTCGGTACGCCCATCGAGCCTCCACCTGCACCGGTGCCGCCCCCGCCCGACGGTCCGCCGCCGCCCTCTCTCATAAACCAATAACCCAGCCCACGAGACCGGACAAGATGT
>VXQX01000001.1 GCA_009838765.1 Gemmatimonadales bacterium | reverse complement strand
CCGCCACACGCGCCAGTCGCGCCACCGCCATCCCCCCGGAATTGGGGGGCTAGCTCTGGATTTCAGGATGGTTGTTCACCGGATTGACGAGACGGATCGAAGCCGGGGAGCGGGTGGAGGTGGTGGCGGCCGAGATGGGGGTGAGTCGTCGGACGGCGTTCAAGTGGCTCAAGCGGTTCCGGGAAGAGGGGGAGGAAGGGCTCAGGGACCAGACTCGCCACCGACATGGGCACCGAGACGCTCGACAGCCAGAGGGCGGCCGTGAACCAGGTACGCCTCGGCACGGAGCTGTCCCAGCAACTCCGGCTCGGCGGCCTCACCCTCGCCCCGTTCGGCGAGGCCCACCTCCGCCGCGACGGCGGCGCCGGCCAGCCCGGCACCGGCCTCGAACTGTCCGGCGGGCTGCGCGCCCAGGCCGGGTTCCTGCGCATCGACACCCAGGGACGCCTCCTCGCCGTCCACTCCGTCGCCGGCTACGAGGAGCGCGGCCTCGGCCTCACCGTGAGCCTCGGCAACCCCGGCGGCGAGGGGCTCTCCCGTCGTCGGCTTCGGCGGCGCGCCCGGACCGTCTGGCTCCCGCTGATTGGCCCAGGTCAGGCGCGGACCCGCGGGCGGCTGTCCCAGAGCTCTCCTGAGTGACAGACCGCCGACGTTCCCGCGGGAACGTCCCTGAGTCGCAGGACGAGCCGGGAAACTCCGGTTAGCGGCTCGCGCCCTCCCCGGCGTCGCCGGACTCGCCCGTCCTGTGCCGCACGTAACTCTCGAGCACGCGGTTCATTCGCGTCTGGTAGCCTTTGCCCGGAGCCTTGAAATAGGCCAGCACGGAGCGTTTGACGCGCATCGTGATCTGGTCGGTGAGATCGGGTTCGACAAGCTCCGCCCGCTCCCAGAATCCCTCATCCAGCTCCGGGAGGTCGCTGAAGTCGATGCTCTCGTCCTTCGCCGCCGCGATCTGTTCGGGCGTAAAGGGCCTATCGTCGCGTTCGCTCATGGTAGGCTCTCCCTTCCTTCCGTGACGCGGGGCGGGCGGAGATCAGCCGAATGCGCCCACCGCGCTCGGTGTGGGCAACCACGATCAGCGCTCCGGGCTCCACCTGGCCGATGCTGACGTAGCGGTCCTCACCGTAATCGTGGCGTCGGTCGGGGGACGTTGCGATGGTCCCCTCGAAGATGCGTTTGGCGGTGTCGAACCCGATGCCGTGCTTGCGGATGTTGCCTGATTCTTGGCCTCGTCCCACTCGACTTTCGTCGAGCTATTGTACGTATAAATCGTAGTTGCAACAATCAAACCGAAACACAGGGACAAAGAGCGCCGGGCTGTGGCCCGGTCGCGTGCGGCGGCGGGCGTCGGTCGGCATCACGGGTCGTTCGTGAGGTCCAGGAATCCGGCGCCGACCGTGAGCGCGAGGGCGGCGAGGAAGTCGGGGAGCGGCGCGGGGTCCGCGCTCCGGTTGTAGGCCTCGTAGATGTCGGGGACCTGTTCGAGCGCCGGCGCCACTTCCACGAGCCGGCGGAGGTCGACGTTGCGCACGTAGCGCGCGCCGGCCGGCAGCCGTTCGGAGACGAGGTGGGGTTCGAGGGCGATCCGGTCGCCCGCGACGGCGGGGCGGGAGACGATCTCGAGGCCGGCGGCCGGACGCAGGCGCACCGAGGGGAGCGCACGGATGGTCTCGTACGCCGCCCGCGCCTCCGCGCTGCCGAGGAACGCCTCGGCCCGGTCTTCGGCGAGCGAGCGCTCGCCGGGCTCCGGCATCCCGGGCGCTCCGGACGCCGCAGCGGGTTCCGGGATGCCGCCCCCCGCCGTGCGCGCGGCGTTCAGGCGAGCCTCCCAGAACGCGTGGCCGTTCGCGGCGGAGGCCTGCTCGAGGAAGGGGACGGACAGCGCCCGGTAGGTGCGGTATACCTCGCGTTCCCGGTCGTCGTACAACTCGCAGGCGGGGCCGGCCATGGCGTCGTCCTCGAGCCCGGTGTGCGTCACGATCGCGGCGAGCCAGGCGGAGGCGAGCGCCTTCTTGACGCCGTAGGAGGAGAGGGGGTCGATGAAGGAGCCGGCATCGCCGACGAGGAGCAGGCCCGGCCGGCCGTGAGAGGTCGCCCCGTAAAGCGACGCGGGACATGCCCGCACGGGCCCTTCGAGCCGGCCTCCTTCGAGGCGCCGGCCGAGCCGCGCCGCTTTGGCCAGTTCGGCGCGCCACATGCCGTCGAGGCCCCGCTCGCGCGCCAGGTGCGTGCGGCGCGGGTCGACCATCGCCGTGACGCAGCGGGTACGCGGCGAGGTCGGCACCGACCAGGCCCACCCGTCCCGGTAGCTCTCGATCAGCGTACAGCCGGGGTCCGGCGGAGCGTGGCCGCGGCCGGAGGTCCAGCCGCCGACGAGCGCGAGCGTGGCGATGCCGCGTTCGCGCGTTCGGAGCCCGCGCCGGGCGAGCACCCCGGCCCGGCCGGAGGCGTCGAGCACCCAGCGGCCCCGGTAGCGCGCGGCCGAGGTGGCCACGCGCCAGCCGTCGGGCCCGGAGGCCAGGTCGACCACAGGCCCGTCCGCCACCAGGCGCGCGCCCGTCTCGCGCGCCATGTCGTGGAAGGCGGCCTCCAGCGCCGCACGCTCCGCATGGAAGCCGCGCTCGGGCGCCCCGAACCGTTCGTCCCGCCGCGGCTCGCCGGCCCACCACACGGTGTTGCCTTCGTTCGGCACGAAGCCCGCCGCGTCCAGAGTCTCCAGCGCTCCCACGCGTTCGAGGAGCTTTCGCGCCGAGCCGGGGATCGATTCGGCGAGCCATTTCGCCGGCGGGGCGGGCCGCGTGATCAGCGCGACATCGTGTCCGCGCCGCGCCAGCGACGCCGCGGCGGCGCAGCCCGCCGGCCCGCCGCCGACGATCAGGACATCGTGGACGTGTCTGTCCGGCCGGCTCAGTTCGCCCGCTGGCGCAGCGCGAACGCGCCCACGCCGCCCGGTCCGTCCGTGGCGAAGCAGTAGAAGCGGCCGTCGCCGCCCGTCCCCCGCAGATCATCGAGGCTGCAGCCCCGCGACCCGTGCGCCTCGTTCCACGAGGTCGGGTTCTGTCCGCCTCCGATCCGGTCGTGGTGCCCCACGAGCGCGCTTCCCTCGCCGCTCGACGTCCAGTTGTGGCACGTCGTGTCGCCGTCCACGTCCGAGGCGGCCATGCCGTTCATCAGCGTCCCGGTGAGGATGTCGTGCTGGTTCGGCTGGTCGCCCCGCCCGTTCACCTCATTTCCGTTCTCGGTGAGGATCGTGGTCTTGGTCAGGTTCGGACCGTTGCTGTGCAGGTGTTCGACGTCCCGGGCGATCATCGTGCCCGCGTGGTTGAACCAGGGCCCGTCCCCGATCCGGTCGCGCGCGTTCACGCCGCCCGCGCCCGTCGTGCTGAGGTAGGCCCGCCACATGCGGTCGGGCAGTCCCGCCGCCGCGGCCAGCGTCTCGCAGTAGGCGTCCGCGCCCTCGATGCCGCCGAGATCCGCGCCGTCCCCCGGATTCGAGCTGGTGATGAAGAAGCTGATGTTGTCGTCCTGCGCCGCCGCTCCGCTCGCGCCGAACGCGAACAGAAGAGCCATGAAACCGATCGTGCGTCTCATCTTCGACTCCCGCGCTGGTGGTGGCCGGCTCCCGCTACCGCCGGATGTACTTTCTCATCTGTCGGGGTCCGACCTCGGCCCCGTAGAGGTTGCCGTGCGCGTCGACCGCGATCCCCTCGGCCCCGCTCGTGCCGGACGCGTCCTGGTTGGGCTCGGGATCCGGGATGAAGGTCGTCACCCAGCCGGTCGCCGCGTCGCCGATGTAGATGCCGCGGAGCCACCCCTTGTTGCGGCGCGCGTTGGACTCGGAGTCCGTCGAGTAGAGGACATCCTCCTCGTCGATGAACAGCCCGCTCGGCCGTCCGAACTGGTGCCACGTCTCGAGGTGGTTCCCCTCCTGGTCGAAGACCTGGACGCGACTGTTGCCGCGGTCGCCGACGAAGAGGCGTCCCTGCGAATCCATCGCGAGCGCGTGCGGGTCGAGGAACTCGCCGTTCGCCGTGCCCGCGCGCCCCCATTCCATGAGGAAGGTGCCATCGGGCGCGAACTTCACGATGCGGTTGTTGCCGCCAGCGTCGTGTCCGTCCGCCACGAAGATGCTGCCGTCCGGCGCGATGATGATGTCCGACGGCTTGTTGAAGTGGTGCGGGCCGTCCCCCGCCACGCCCTTCTCCCCCAGCACCATCAAGACCTCGCCTTCGGGGCTGAACTTGTAGACGACGTGTCCCCAGCCCTCCGGCACGGGCGCGTATCCCACGGCGTCGGCCACCCACACGCTGCCGTCCTCCTCGACGAACATTCCGTGCGGCCACGCGATGAGTCCCGAGCCGAAGCTCCGCACGACATTCCCCTCGGTATCGAAGAGCAGGATCGGATCTACGTCGCTCTCGACGCACAGGTTCGCGCCGCACCGCTCGCCGACCCAGATGTGCTCGCCGTCCGGGGCGGGGTAGACGGCGCTGGTCGCGCCCCAGGTGCGTCCGTCGGGAAGCTGTCCCCAGCCGTCCATGGCCCTGTACGGGTTCGGCGCCGTCAACTGCGCCGCGAGCGAGCCGGCCCCCGCGGCGGCCGTCGTGAGCGCGAGTACCGCGACGAGTCCGATTCGCCCGGTGCTCTGCATCCGTCTTCGCATCCGTCCTCCTGTCCTTCCGGTCCGCGCCATCCGCATCGTTGTAGCACCAAAAACGATGGGACGTGACGGGCAAGACGGGCAAGACGGGCAGGCGGCGCAACCGGACGCGCCGGACGGGGCTACTCCGCCAGCGGGGTCCGGCCGCCCCCCTTCGCTTTCGCCGCCAGCCGCCCGAAGGGTCCGCTGATCGCCCACGCCGCGCCCACCACGATCAGCGCCAGCGCCCCCCAGCGCATGAGCGCCGCGCCCAGCGCACCGTCGACGGCGGGCCACGTGAAGCGGTAGGCCAGCAGATCGGAGCCCCGGTCCGTCATCCAGTGCCAGCCCGTGTGCGCCAGCAGAGCCGACCCGATGATCGTACCCATCCGTTCCGCCACCACCTTGCGGAACAGTACTTCGACCACCGGCACGGCGACCGCGACCACGACGAGTTGCCCCAGCTCCACGCCCACGTTGAACGCGAGCAGGGAAGCGAGCAGGTGTCCGCCCGCGAACTGCAGCGACTCGCTGAGCGCGAACGAGAAGCCGAACCCGTGCACGAGTCCGAACCCGAATGCGAGTAGCCACCGCTTCCGCGGTTTCGCCCCGACGATGTTCTCGAGCGCCATGTACACGATCGAGAGTGCGATGAGGGTTTCGATCAGGGGCGGGAACCAGAGCGCCCGCGGCGCGATCCCGAAGGCGGAGGCGATGAGCGTGATCGAGTGCGCGATCGTGAAGGAGGTGATGACCGGAACCAGACCCCACAGCGTCCGCAGCGGGATGACGAGGCAGAGGAGGAAGAGGAGGTGGTCGATCCCGTCGAGGATGTGGGTGAA
This sequence comes from Gemmatimonadales bacterium, assembly GCA_009838765.1. Taxonomy (GTDB): domain Bacteria; phylum Gemmatimonadota; class Gemmatimonadetes; order Palauibacterales; family Palauibacteraceae; genus Palauibacter; species Palauibacter ramosifaciens. The sequence continues at coordinate 29,046 of VXQX01000001.1, read as the reverse complement.
GCCGAGCGACACGAAGCGCAGCGCCGCCTGGTGCCAGCGCGGGTCGAGCCGCACGAGCCCGGGGTCGCCGACGTACTGGAAGGCACGCTCCGGACGGTCCGGCGGCCGCAGGCGAAGCACCGTGACCGTACGCAGGCCGAGGTGCGCGAAGCCCGGGTCGATCGAGAAACGGGACTCGTCCGACTCGATATCGTACTCCAGCAATACGTCGAGCAGCGCCTGCCGCCACGGGAGCTGCAGCCCGGGGTCGAGCGGCGGGTCGTCGAAGTGCGCCAGCGCCGCCTCGTAGCTGGCGAAGGACCGGTCCGAGGGGAGCGAGACGCGGGTCGCCACGATGCGCGGCGCCTCCAGGCGTCGATCCTCCTCGTAGAACGCCACGTAGTCGGCGAGCCAGAGTTGCGCCGCGTCGCGGAGGAACGGATCCGCCGCCTCCAGGTCCAGGTACCCGAGTCCGTACTGGGGGAATTCGATGTCCCGCATTGCTTCGAGCGGCGCCCGCACGAGGAAGCGGAGCCGGGAACCCTCCGGCGTGACGAACGCCTGCACCGTCACATCCGCCGGAATCTCGTGCGGAACCGCCGGCACGTCCGCCCCCTCGGCCGCGGAAGTCGCCGCGCCCCGCAGCGCGCCGACCAGACCCGAAAGGCCGTAGAAGGCCAACACGAACCCCGTCACCAGGTACAGGGTTCGGCGCCGTGCGTTGCCTGGTTTCATCGTCGATCCCCGGATGCATGAGGTCGGGAGAAAGTGACCGGCCGGTTCCAAACGATGGTGCCGCCGGCTTCCGCCGTCGACCCCGGCGGATGTCTGGACGAAACCGGATGGCGCGCATAGCGTGAATCGAAGCGTGAGCCGGTCGAGCGAAACAGCGACCGGGACAACTCAGGAGCGACTCAGGAGCGGCAAGGAGAGACGGCCATGAACGGGAAGCGGCGGATCCTCATTCTCGGGGCGGTCGCGGGCATCGCCATCGCCCTCGCATGCGGCCAGGCTGCCATGAACGACGGCGCTGCGGCGAGTACGGGGCAGGGGGTGGAGGCGCCGATGTTCGAGGTGGATCCGTTCTGGCCGAAGCCCTTGCCGGACCACTGGCTGCTTGGATCGACCATCGGAGTCGCCGTGGACTCCCGCGATCACGTCTTCATCATCCATCGGCGCGCCTCGATCGATGAGCGGACCGAGCTGGGCGCGGACGTCGATCCTCCGACGGGCGATTGCTGCAGCGCCGCGCCGGAAGTGCTTGAGTTCGATCCCGAGGGAAATCTCGTCAATTCGTGGGGCGGTCCCTCCGACGGGTACGTGTGGCCCGGTTCGAACCACGGGATCACGGCCGACCACATGGACAACCTGTGGATCGGCGGCAACGGGCCGAACGACACGCACATCCTGAAGTTCTCTCGGGATGGCGAGTTCCTGGCCTCGTACGGGGAGCCGGAGGCGGGACGCGAGCCCGACAGCCACAGCCAGACGCGCTTCAACCGAGTGGCCAAGCTCGCCTTCGACGCCGAGGCCAACGAAGCCTATCTCGCCGATGGCTACGGGGGTCGCCGCGTGGCGGTGTTGGACGCCTCGACGGGCGCCTTCAAGCGCTACTGGGGCGCCTACGGCAACGCGCCGGATGACACGCCGACGCCGCCCTACGATCCGGACGCGCCGCTCATCCAGCAGTTCCGCACGCCCGTTCACTGCGCAGAGCCGACGCTCGATGGGTTGGTGTACGTGTGCGACCGTGCGAACGACCGGATCCAGGTCTTCCAGGCGGACGGGACGTACGTCAACGAGGTGCAGATCGCGCCGCGTACCAGAGGTGACGGATCGGTCTGGGACATCGCCTTTTCGCGCGACCCCGAGCAGACCTGGATGTACGTCGCCGATGGCAAGAACATGAAGGTCTACGTGGTGCACCGAGCGTCGCTGGAAGTTGTGACGAGCTTCGGCGACGGCGGGCGCCAGCCGGGTCAGTTCATCGGCGTGCACAGCATCGCAACCGACTCCAGGGGCAACATCTACACGACCGAGACGTACGCGGGGAAGCGGGTCCAGAAGTTCGTGTACATGGGCATGGGCCCGGTGCCGGCCGAGCACCAGGGGCCGCCCTGGCCCCGCGGCGACCAGTAAACGGAAGGACCGGCGAGGAGGTACAGCCATGAACGGCAAGCGGCGAACCCTCATCGGCGGCGCGGTGGCCGGCGCCGTGATCGCGCTCGCCTGCGGGCAGGCCGCGATGGACGACGCGGGCTCGGCTGCCGCGGGCTCGGCCGGCGAGGGACAGGTCGTCGAGGCGCCGATGTTCGAAGTCGACCCCTTCTGGCCCAAGCCCCTGCCGGAACACTGGCTGCTCGGCTCCACGGTCGGCGTCGGCGTGGATTCCCGCGACCATGTGTTCATCATCCATCGCCGCGCCTCGATCAACCCCGGCACGGAGCTGGGACTCGACGCGGATCCGCCGACCAGCGAGTGCTGCCGGGCGGCCCCGGAAGTGCTCGTGTTCGATCCCGGGGGCAATCTCGTGAACTCGTGGGGAGGTCCCTCCGATGACTACGTGTGGCCCGAGTCGAACCACGGGATCACCGTCGACCACATGGACAACATCTGGATCGGCGGCAACGGGGCAAGCGACTCGCACATCCTCAAGTTCTCGCGCGATGGCGAGTTCCTCGCTTCGTACGGGCAGCCGCAGTTGGGGACGGAGCCCGACAGCCACAGCGAGGCGCGCTTCAACCGGGTGGCGGAGGTCGGCTTCGATGCGGAGGCCAACGAGGCCTACGTCGCGGACGGCTACGGCGGCCGCCGCGTGGCGGTGCTCGACGCCTCGACCGGCGCCTTCAAGCGCTACTGGGGCGCCTACGGCAACGCGCCGGACGACACCCCGCCAGCCCTCTACGACCCGGACGCGCCCCCGTCCCAGCAGTTCCGGACGCCGGTGCACTGCGCGGAGCCTTCCCTCGACGGTCTGATCTACGTCTGCGACCGCGCGAGCGACCGGATCCAGGTCTTCCAGCGTGACGGGACGTTCGTGGACGAGGCGATGATCGCGCCCCGGACCCTCGGCGCCGGTTCGACGTGGGACCTCGCCTTCTCGCGCGATCCCGAACAGCGGTACATGTACGTCGCCGACGGGTCGAACCACCGCGTCTACGTCATGGATCGGGCCTCGCTCGAGGTGCTGACGACGTTCGGCGACGGGGGCCGCCAGCCGGGCCAGTTCATCGGCGTCCACAGCGTCGCGACGGACTCGCGGGGCAACGTCTACACGACCGAGACGTACGACGGGAAGCGGATCCAGAAGTTCGTGTACATGGGCATGGGTCGCGTGCCGGCCGAGCAAGGCCCGCCCTGGCCGAGCGGGAGCGGGCCGTAGCGCGCAGGGCGAGCTAGAACGCCGCCGCCTGCAGGCGGGAGTACAGATAGCGGCCGTTGAATCCCATGGCGGAGAACGCGCGGTAGGGGAAGATCCCTCCGAAGGCGTCCACTCGCGTCGGGAACGAGTCGAGGAGATTCTCGCCGCCGACCGTAAGCCGCCATCCACGCGCCACCTCGATGTGGACTCCCGCGTCGAAGGCGACCTTCGGTTCGAGGAGCCGGATCCGGTGGGGGTGCTCTCCGACGCCGAGCGCGCGCAGTTCCTCCTGCGCGCCGTAGTAGTTCGCCCCGAAGCCGACCTCGAATGCACCGCTCGTGAACCTCGCGTCGAACCTGCCGCGCCAGTCCGGGTGCCCCTCCTCGAGGAAGTAGACGTCGAACCCGTCGTAGATCCTGAACGATTCGTCCCGCAGCGCCTCGTTCTCCTTCACGCAGGCCGCGATGTCGCCCTCCGGGCAGCGCCCGCGCACCTGCCCCCAGCCCGCGGAGGCGCCGAGTTCTAGGCGTGAGGCGTCCCCGAGCCGCCGGCCCCATGTGAGCCCCGCATCGACGCCGTACGACCGCAGATCGAGCGCGTTGGCGAAGAAACGCACCGATTCCGCGGCGAAGTCGGCCAGCAGGTGATCGACCAGGCCGCTGGCGCCTTCCGCGAGCGGGTTGGAGAGGAGGATGGCGTCGTCGACCTCGGTCGCGTAGCCGTCGATCGTCAAGCGCAGGCCGTGGGCCGGAGCGAGCGCCAACCCCGCCCTCACGGCGCGCGACCGCTCCCCCCGGAGGGGCGACGCGCCGACTGCCCCGGCAGCCGGAGCGTCCACCGGGAACGTGCCCGCCTCGAACGCGGCGATCGCGTCCGGCTCGTCCGGGTTTTCGCGCCGCCCCGCCGTGACGTGCCCGTAGCGGGACTGGCTCAACGCGGGCGGCCGGAATCCCGTGGACACGCTCGCCCGGAAGGCGGCGGTCCCGGAGATGTCCAGGCGCAGCTCGAGCCTCCCGTTCAACGCACCGCCGATGTCGCTGAAGCGTTCGTAGCGTCCCGTCGCGGAAAGCAGGAGCGGCCGCGCGAGAGGCGCGTCGACGTCCGCATGGATGCTGAAGCTTGACCGGTACCAGATCCCGGCCTCCGCTGGCCGGAAGCCGGTGAAGCGCTGGGAGCCCGCCGCCGCCACGCCGCCACTCTGAGTCGGGTGGAAGCCATCGATCCTCGACGCCGGTTCCCCCGCCAGGATCCGGTAGCCGTCGAGGCGGAACGTCCCCCCGAGCGCGACGTGTACCGGCCCCGCGCCGAGTCCCATCGCGGTCCGGCGCCCGACGTCCGCGTTCGCGAGGAATTGATGGTTCTCGAGCGCGCCTGTGGAGAACCGGGTCCGGTTTGGAATCCCCGGGTCGTCCGCGGTCCCCGGGATCCCGTCCGCGCCGGGCGCGCAAGCCGATTGGAGGCAGGGCCCGAGCGACGGGTTGAGCGTGTCGAACAGCTCGTTGTCGACCCGGTTCGAGCCGTACTGGGCGCTCAGGTCCCAGCTCCAGCCGGCCTCCGCGCCTGCCTCGGCGGCGGCCTCGGGGCCATCCCGGAAGCCGGTGACGAGAGACACGTCGCGCGTGTCGGCATCGAAGCGCGGTAGAAAACCGAGCGGGTGGATGCCGGGCCAGTTGCGGTCGTCCATCGAGCGCACGAAGACGCCCGCGTGCCGGTCCCGCCGCCGGCTGTAGCCGCCGAAGGCGTAGAGTTCGGGGCCGCCGAGGCCGTCGCCCGCCGCCGCCAGGGGAAGCTCGAAATTGGCGAACAACATGGCGTTCGAGGACTCGCCGTCTCCCCACAGGTGGTTCGGCTGCGCCACCTCGTTGTGCTTCCGGATGACGACGCCCCGGTCGACGAAATCCGCGTCCCCGGGGAGGACCTGGTCGCGGCCGTCGGCGCCCGCGCGATTCGTCGGTTCCCGCTGGCTGAACGCGCCGGTGAGGTTCAGGACGCCGCCGCGGCCGATGCCCAGTCCCCAGTGGCCCGAGATGTCGTAGCGAAGCCCGTCGTCATCCCAGGCGTCGGGAAAGTGGTGGCCCACGGAAGCGATGAACTCGGGCGCCGAGACCGCGTTCCGGAGATGGATGTCGATGACCCCGGCGATCGCGTCGGCGCCGTCCCGCGTCGTGCCCCCGCCGTGCGCGACCTCCACGCGCTCGATCGCCTGAAGCGGGAAGGCGTTCATGTCCGCGCCGCTCGCGCCCGGGAAGGCGCCGCCGCCCAGCGTGTGCACGACCGCGGTGGCGTGGCGGCGTTTCCCGTTCACGAGCACGAGCGTATGGTCCGGCGACAGCCCGCGCAGCTGGAAGGGCCGAACCCCCGACGTGAGATCCGAGACCTGCTGGCGCGGGAAGTAGGCGGACGGCAGGAGTTCGCCGAGGGCCGAGGCGAGTTCCGCCTGTCCGGTCTCCAGAAGCTCCGCTTGCGAAAGCACCTGGACGGCCGACGTCCCCTGCTCGTGGGCTGCCTCGGCGAGGGTGTCCGGGCGTGAGCGGCCCGCCTGCCCGGCCTGCGCCTCGGCGGCCCGGGGCGCGACGGCGGAGTACGTTGCGGCACCGCCCAGAAGCAGCGTTCCGAACGCGAACCGCGCACCGTAGCTCCACCTCCGTGAGATCGGCGTGTCGGTCATCCCGCATGTTCACACGCGCTCGCGCCGAGCGCCAACAGGCTGCCTCGGACCCGCGCGGCGACGCCATCTGCCCGCCCGCGCTGTACGGCGCGCGGGCGGAGCGCAAGATTCGATGCTCGGCCGCACCGGACGACTCCCGAAGGATACGGCAACCCGTGGCAGAATCCCGCATCGCCCGACCCCGACCGACGACCCCGACCGCGCGGACCCCGATCGCACGGACCCTGCTTGCGCTGGCGCTGCTCGGCACTTCCGCGCCGGCGGGCGCACACGCCCAGCCCGTCGACGACGGATGGCTCGATCTCCTCGAATGGCGCTCGATCGGGCCCACCCGCGGCGGCCGAGTGCTCGGCGTGGCCGGCCACCCCACGGACGATCTCGTCTTCTACCAGGGCACCGCCGGCGGCGGCGTCTGGAAGACCGGGGACGGCGGGGCGAACTGGCGGAACGTCTCCGACGGCTACTTCGGCACGGGCTCCGTCGGGGCCGTCGAGGTCAGCCCTTCCCACCCCGAGATCGTCTACGTCGGCATGGGCGAGACGTGCTTCCGCGGCAACGCCTCGCACGGCGACGGCGTCTACCGCTCCGACGACGGGGGCGCGAGCTGGCGGCACCTCGGGCTCGCGGAGACGCTTCAGATCGCCCGCGTGCGCATACATCCGGAGAACCCCGACATCGCCTGGGTGGCGGCGCTCGGCGACTCCTGGGGTGCGAGCGAGGCGCGCGGCGTCTACCGCACGCGCGACGGCGGCGCGACCTGGGAGAAGGTCCTCTACCGGGACGAGGACTCCGGCGCGATCGATCTCGTCCTCGATCCCGCGAACCCGGACATCCTGTACGCGTCGTTCCTGGAGTTGAGGCGCTTCCCCTGGGGCTTCCGCAGCGCGGGCCCCGGCACCGGACTCTTCAAGAGCACGGACGGCGGCGACACGTGGACCGAACTGACCGACAACCCCGGCCTCCCGTCGGGTCTCAAGGGAAAGATCGGCATCACCGTCTCGCCGCGGAACTCAAGTCGTCTGTGGGCGATCGTCGACGCGGCGCGCGGAGCGAAGGGGATCTTCCGCTCCGACGACGCGGGTGAGACGTGGACCCGCGTGAACGAGGACGCCAACCTCCTCCAGCGCCCGTGGTACTACCACCACATCGTTGCGGACCCCGGCGACGAGAACACGGTCTTCGTCCTCAACGTCTTCCTCTGGAAGTCGACGGACGGCGGCGAGACCTTCGAGCGCGTGTTCACGCCGCACCCGGATCACCACGACCTGTGGATCGATCCCGCGAATCCCCGGCGGATGGTCAACGGGGGCGACGGCGGCGCCGCGGTGAGCTTCGACGGCGGCCTCTCGTGGTCGAGTCTTCTCAACCAGGCGACGGCGCAAATGTACCATGTGACCGCCGACCACCAGACGCCGTATCGACTCTACGCTTCCCAGCAGGACAACACGTCGATCTCCGTCCCTGTCCGCTCGGACTTCGGCCGCATCAGCATCGAAGACTGGTACACTGTGGGCGGCGGCGAGGACGGCTACATCGCGGTGAACACCGCGGACCCGAACATCGTCTACGCGGGGGATCATCACTGGGTGTACCGGTACGACCACCGCAACCGGCAGGTGCGGGACATCTCCCCGAACCCCGAGACGCACTACGGCTGGGGTTCGGCCGACATCAACTACCGGTTCTGGTGGACGTACCCGGTGATGACGTCGCCCCACGACCCGAACATCCTCTACGTGACCTCGCAGCACGTCCACCGGACGACGGACGAGGGCCACAGCTGGGAGGTCATCAGCCCCGACCTCACGCGTGCCGACCCGCGCACGCTGGAGCCCACGCCCGCGTACGGGGACGAGGAGACGGGGGAATACTGGGGGCCGATCACGCGAGAGGCGTACGGTCCCGAGTGGTACGCGACGATCTTCGCGTTCGCCGAATCGCCGCTCGAGCCCGGGCTCCTGTGGGCGGGCTCGGATGACGGATACATCCATGTGTCGCGCGACGGCGGCGCGAACTGGGAGGACGTGACGATCCCGGATCTGCCCGAGTTCGCGTTGATCTCCATCCTCGAGCCGTCGCTGCACGATCCCGCAACGGCCTATGTCGCCGCGACGCGGTACAAGCTCTCCGACCACGCCCCCTACCTGTACCGAACCACGGACTACGGCGAGACGTGGACCCCGATCGTGACGGGGATCCCGGACAACGACTTCACGCGCGTCATCCGGGAGGATCCGGGCCGGGCCGGACTCTTGTACGCCGGCACCGAACGCACGGTCCACGTTTCGTTCGACGCCGGGGATTCCTGGCAGCCGCTGAGCCTCAACCTTCCGGTCGTCCCCATCCACGACCTCGTGCTCCGGGATGGGGACCTGGCGGCGGCCACGCACGGGCGCTCGTTCTGGGTCCTGGACAACGTGGACCTGCTCCATCAGCTCACGGCCGGGGAAGCGGCGAGCGAGCCGAGGCTCCTCCGTCCGCCGACCACGACGCGCTTCAACCCGGGCGCCTCGCCCGCTGCCCTGTTCTCGACCATGGGCCGGCCCGGCGCGGGTGATCCGGCCGGCGCGAACCCGCCGGACGGTGTCGTGATCCCGTACTACCTGCCGGAGGCCGTGCCGGGCGGAGTGACGCTGCGGATCCGCGAGGGAGAGGCTCTGATCCGGGAGTTCTCGAGCGAAACGGCGGAAGCGATACTCTCCGCCGACGCCGGCGCGCACAGCTTCGCGTGGGATCTGCGCGTGGAGCCGGCCGACGTGCTCGACGGCGCCGTCTTCCAGGGAAGCGCCCAGGGTCCCCGCGTGCCGCCCGGCGACTACACCGTCGAACTCGACCTCGGCGACCGCACGCTTGCGCAGCCGTTCATGGTCGTGCGCGACCCGAGGGTGGATGTGACGGATGAAGAACTCCGCGCACAGTTCGAGTTCCTGCTCGCAGCGAGGGACCGGCTGACCGAGACGATGGAACTCGTGGCGAGGATCCGGGACCTGCGGACCCGGGCCGAGCAGGCCGTGGAGCGCGGCGGGGGAGGCGACCGCCTGCGGGCCGCGCTCGCGGAGTTGAACGGCGAACTCTACCGCGTCGAGGAACGCCTCGTGCAGTACCGGGCTCGCGCCGGCCAGGACCTGATCGCGAACCCGACCGCCATCGACAGCAAACTGGCGCGGCTCATGGGATTCGCTTCAATGGGAGACGGCCCGCCCACGCAGGGACAACTCGATCTGCTGGCCCGGCTCGCCGCCGGCATCGAGGAGCGCGCGGCGGCGGTGGACGAGATCGAGCGAACGAGTTGGGCGGATCTGGTGAGGCTGGTTCCCTAGCGACCGCTCATGGCTGGAGGTCGGACGGGGTCAGCGCCGGTGCGTCGTGATCACGAGCGCGCCGACGTAGCCATCGCCCCCATAGCGGGCGGAAGCTTCCGTGCGCGAGAGGATCTCGATTCTGCTCACGTCATCGATAGACATCTCACGCAGCGTGTTGACCCCATCGGCCTCGCGCCTCTCGTTGACGCGAACCTCGAGCCCCTGAAACCGGGAAGATCCCCATGATGTCAACGTAACCGACTGGAGCATGACGACTTCGCCTACTCCGGAGACCCGGTCGAACTTCAGGAGCTGGTGCTGGCGCAACAGATCGTACACGCTCATTTCGGGCAGGTCGAGAAGATCCTCGCCTCGAATGACCTCGGAGCCCAGGATCCGGGCCCGGCTGCCGCCGGCCGAGAGGGATCCGATCTCCTGCCTGACCTCGGATCCCCCGGTCAGGGAAAGGACCAGATCCGCCTGGGCGAGTGGCGCCGCCGTCGCGTACGGTACGGCCTCGCCCCGCCGGTCGGCGAGGCTGGCCCGCAGCGTGACTTCAACGTCCTTCGGCAACCCGCACAGCGTGTAGAGGCCTTCGATGTTCACCTGCGCTTCGAGGCGTTGCCGGGCTTCGTCCTGTACCCAGCTCGCGGCGACGGTGGCTCCGGGAATCACCGTGCCGGCCTCCGGATCGGTGACGTAACCCACGACGGCGGCTTCCGTGTCCGGATCGCCGCTGGGACAGAAGTCGGCGAACGACTGGGCCGCCGCGGTGCTCGCGAGGACGGGGAACACGATGGGAGCCGCAAGGCGGGCGAACCATTTCTGCATGATGGCCTCTTTTTTGCTTTGGATGCTTTCTCTGCGGGCTGCGTCTCCGGTCCTGCCGCGCCGACGCGAGCGGCTCGCGGTGCGAGCGGGCCTGCAACCCCTTAGGATACCCGGAGTCCGAATTTGGTTTCCTGGACCGAACCGGAATCCCGAATCCCCTTGAATCACGACCTGAACTGAGTATACGTCACAACCGGCCCAAAAGTGCCGCTCAGCCTCCGGAGGAGGCCCTGAACAAGATCGCGCGCCGCGACTTCGTGCGCCGGGCCGGACGTTGGGCGGGGGCTGCGGCCATCGCCCCCTCGCTCCCGGGCCTCACGGCGTTCGCCGCGCGTTCGTTCACCGCCGCGCCTCCGGGGTCGGCCGTTGGCGGCGCCGGATACGGCCCTCTGCTCCCCGCGGGTCCGGAACTCGCCCTCCCCGAAGGGTTTTCCTACGTCAGCCTCAGCGTGGAGGGTCGTCCGATGTCCGATGGCCGGCCCACGCCCCGCGCGCACGACGGAATGGGGCTCTTTCCGGTGAGCGACGACATCGTCCGCCTCGTCCGCAACCATGAAGATCAGGATCCGCCCGGCGTCGCGGTCCCGCTCGTGTCCCCCGAACTGGCGTACGATCCCCTCGCGGGCGGCGGCACGACGACGCTGGAGGTCCGGATCGAGGCGGATGGGCGTCCGGTCCTCGTGCGGGACTTCGTGAGCGCGGGGGGGACGATGATCAACTGCGCGGGGGGGACGACGCCGTGGCGAAGTTGGCTGACGTGCGAGGAAACGACCTTCGGCCAGGGGCGCGGCTGGACCGTGCCGCACGGGTACGTGTTCGAGGTTCCCGCCGATGCGGACGAGCCCGTCCGGGCCGAGCCGTTACGGGAAATGGGACGGTTTACGCACGAAGCCGTCGCGGTGGACCCCGTGACGGGGTTCGTGTACGAGACGGAGGACTACAACCGCCGCTCCGGGTTCTATCGCTTTCGGCCGCACAGGCCCGGCGTTCTTCGGGATGGGGGCGTGCTGGAAATGCTCGCCGTGCGAGGGGCGCCGCAGGTGGATCTCCGCACCGGCCAGCAGCCGGGGATGTGGCACGAGGTCGAATGGGTGCCGATCGAGAACCCCGACCCCCCCGAAGCCGAGCGCAGCGCGACCACGGTGTGGATGGAGGGGTTCGAGGCGGGCGGGGCCCGGTTCTCCCGGCTCGAGGGCTGCTGGCATGCCGACCGGAGCATCTACTTCCACGCGACGAACGGGGGCGACGCCCAACTGGGCCAGGTCTGGCGATACGTACCGGACGAAGAGGCGCTCGCGCTCGTTTTCGAGTCGTCGTCGGAGGATGTGCTCTCCGGCCCGGACAACATCACGGTGAGTCCCCGCGGCGGGATCCTGATCTGCGAGGACAACTCGGGAGAGACACACCTCCGGGGGTTGTCGCCCCAGGGGGAGATCTTTGCGTTCGCCCGGAATCTCCTGAACGAGCGCGAGTTCGCCGGCGCCTGCTTCAGTCCCGAGGGCCGGACGCTGTTCATCAACCTCCAGGGCGACACGATCTCGATGGGCCCGGGAAATCTCGGCCAGACCTTCGCCATCTGGGGACCCTGGGAGCGGGGGCCGCTCTGAGCCGTCGCGGGGCCGGGCTCGGCGTGGCGCTCGCCGCCGCGCTCTCCGCTCAGGCCTGCGTGTGGTCCGTGCCCCTCGCGACGACGCCGTCCGCCGACCCGACACCGCCCGCCGACCCGTCGCTCTACGCCGTCGGCTGGACGCAGACCGGCATCGCCTCGTGGTACGGGGAGCCGTTTCACGGTCGGGCGACGGCAGCCGGCAACACCTACGACATGGACGGCATCTCCGCCGCCCACCGGACGATCCCGCTCGGGACCCGGATCCGCGTGGACAACCTCGACACCGGGCGCTCCATCGACCTCGAGGTGAACGATCGCGGCCCCTTCGTGCCCGGCCGCATCCTGGACGTGTCCCGGGGAGCGGCGAGGGCGCTCGAAATGATCGGGCCCGGTACGGCGCGCGTGCGGATCACGGTGCTCGGGACGGCGACCCCGGTCTCCGCGCGCGGCGGCTGCGTCGTCGTCCAGATCGCCTCCTTTCAGGAGCGTCGGAACGCCGAGGCGAAGCGGCAGGAGGTCGCGCGGGCGGGGTTCGAAGCCTCGATCGAGCCGCACCAGGACATGTACCGCGTCGTGGCCGGCCCCTTCGAGGATGAGCCTGCCGCCAGCCGCGCGCGCGGCACGCTGGGCGGGTTCATCCGGCGGTGCTGAATCCGTGACCTCGCCCGCACTTCAGTCGTGATAGTGCGGAATAGCGGAGGTCGGGTGCCTCGGGTAGCTTTCGGCACCCCCTGACTGCTTGCCGTCCGCGAGGCGGCACGGCCCCCCGGGGTCCAGGAACCCGGTACGGCCGGAGGCAGCGGTCTCCTGGTGGAGGATGTATGCTTCGCAGAACTCACGCGCTCGCCGCGCTTGCCGCGCTCGCGGTCTTCTCGGGTCCCGCCGCTACCGCGCTGGAGGGGCAGGCCGGCCGGTACTTCGGCCGGAACAAGGTCGTCTACGAGTCCTTCGACTTCGAGGTGCTCAAGACGCAGCACTTCGACATCTACTACTACGAGGAGAGCGCGGCCGGCGCGCAGATGGTTGGTCGTTTGGCGGAGCGCTGGTACGCCCGCCTCTCCCGGGTGCTCAATCACGAGTTCCGCCAGCGCCAGCCGATCATCCTCTACGCCGACCATCCGGATTTCGAGCAGACGAACACCTCCGGCCAGTTCATCGACGAGGGCACACAGGGCTTCACGGAGATCCTGAAGCGACGGCTCGTCATGCCGATGATGGTGTCGATCCACGAGACCGACCACCTGCTCGGCCACGAACTCGTGCACGCCTTCCAGTTCGACATGACGGGGCAGGGGACGGGAGGCCCGGGGCTGGACGTGCCCGGCGCGATCCGGCTGCCACTGTGGTTCATCGAAGGCATGGCCGAATACCTCTCCATCGGGCCGATCGACCCGTTCACGACGATGTGGATGCGGGACGCCCTGGATCTGGAGGATGGGTTCCCGACGATTCCGGAGCTTTCCGACCGGCGGTACTTCCCGTACCGCTACGGCCACGCGTTCTGGTCCTACATCGGCGGCGCGTTCGGGGACGACCGGATTGGCCGGATTCTCAACCTCGCCGCGCGCACGGGGAATGCGCTGGCGGCAATCGAAGCCGTCCTCGAGGTGCCGATCGGAGAACTTTCGGACCGCTGGAAGAACGAACTCGAGACGTATTTCGCGGACGCCCGACAGGAGACCCGCTCCCCCGACGACTACGGCCGCCGCGTCGTCTACGAGCCGCCGGATGAGGGCAAGCTCCACCTGGGCCCGGCGCTGAGTCCCAACGGCCTGGACATGGTCTACGTTTCGCAGAGCGACCTCTTCTCCATCGAGATGTTCGGGGCCGACGCGCGCACCGGAGAAGTGAAGCGCCGCCTGACGAACAACGCGGTGGACCCGCACTTCGAGAGCCTCCAGTTCATTCACTCGGCGGGGGACTGGCACCCGGACGGCCGGCTCTTCGCGGTCGCCGGCATCAAGACGGGCGATCCGCTGCTCACGATCATGGAGGCCGAGAGCGGGAACATCGTCAGGGAGGTCCCGGTCGAGGGGTTTCAGCTGGGTGCGATCTTCACCCCGAGCTGGTCGCCGGACGGGTCGCACATCGCGTTCAGCGGCCACTCCGCCGGGTTCACCGATCTGTACGTGATCAACGTCGAGACCGGGCAGCTGAGGCGGCTCACGGAGGACCCGTTTGCCGACCTCCAGCCCGCGTGGTCGCCCGATGGCCGGTCGGTAGCGTTCGCGACGGACCGCTTCACGACCGACCTGGAGTTGCTCGTCCCGGGCACGTACCAGATCGCGCTGCTGGATCTGGAGAGCGGGGAGATCGAGCCGCTGCCGGGCTTCGACGACCAGTTCCGCAACTACAATCCCCAGTGGTCGCCGGACGGCGAGAGCCTGTACTTCGTTTCGGACCACGACGGGATCGCCAACCTCTACCGGCTCGACCTCGAGACGCGGGAGCGGTACCTGGTCACCGACCTGTGGACGGGCGTGAGCGGACTCACGGCCATCAGCCCGGCCGTGTCCGTGGCCCGCGCCACGGGCGATGTCGCGTTCAGCGTGAACAAGGGCGGGCCGTTCAGCTACGAGATCTACGTGATCGATGACCCGGACGTCCTGGCCGGCGTGCCGGCGCCCGAGATGCTCGTGGGCGTCGACGCCTCGATCATCCCGCCGCGCGAGCGGCTGTCGACTGCGCACGCGGAACTGCTGGACAACGCCCGCCTCGGCTTGGCCGACCCGATCACCTTCGAGGATGCCGAGTTCCGGTCCCCGCTATCCCTCGATTTCATCTCGCAGCCCACGATCGCCTTCGGGGCGAGCGACTTCGGCGTCTTCTTCGCGGGCGGCGCGGCGCTGTTCTTCTCGGACCTGCTCGGCAACCGCACGCTCCAGACCATCCTCCAGGTCAACACGAGCTTCGGAGATCTGCTGCAGGGCACGGCGGCTCTCGCGGGCTACGAGAACCGGTCCAGCCGCTGGAACTGGGCTTTCATCGGGGGGCAGGTGCCGTTCGTCACGCGCCAGATCGGGTTCCAGCAGATTCAGGTCGGGAACCGGCACGTGAACATCTTTCAGGACTTCCGCTGGTTTGAGATCAACCGGGAGCTGACCGGGATCGTCGCCTATCCCTTCAACCGGAACTCGCGGGTCGAGTTCTCGGCATCGGCACGCCAGATCGACTTCTCCGGCGAGATCGAGGAACTCGCCTTCGACTTCTTCACCGGCCAGCTATTGGCCAACGAGGTAACGGATCTGGAAGACTGCGCAGGAGACCCGCTGTCGTTCGGTGCCGAGCCCTGCGCCTTCGAGTCGCTTTACAGCGTGAGCGGAAGCGCGGCCCTCGTATACGACAGTTCGATTTTCGGCGGCACGAGTCCGATCGCCGGACAGCGCTACCGTCTGGAGGTAGAGCCCGCCGTGGGAACGCTGAACTTCCTGACGGTGACGGGTGACGTCCGCCGGTACGTCCGCGCCGGGCCGTTCACGGTGGCCGGACGGGCCCTTCACTTTGGCCGTTGGGGAGGCGGTTCGGACGACCCGCGCCTCGGACGACTCTATCTCGGGGTGCCATCCCTCGTTCGCGGGTACGACAACCGGTCCATCGATGTCGCCGAGTGCACGGTCGCGGGCGGCCAGGTCGGGTTCCGCAACTGTCCTCTCATCGGGAACCTCATCGGCAACCGCGTGGCGGTAGGAAACGTGGAACTGCGGCTTCCTCTCCTGGGCGGGATCGGGGTGGTCCAGGCCCCGGGCATACCGCCCGTCGAGGTCGGCCTCTTCTATGACGTGGGCAAGGCATGGTCGGGCGAAACGCCCCTGAACTGCCCGGACGGAAACTGCTCGTTCGAGGATCGGACCTGGGTGTCGAGCGCCGGCTTCCTCACGAGGGTCAACCTCTTCGGCCTCATGATCGCGGAAGTCAATTTCGCCCGGCCCTTCGATCGTCCCGACAAGGGCTGGATCTGGCAGTTCAACCTGACGCCCGGCTTCTGACGGCGGGCCGCGGACGGCGATTCATGGGCCTGATCAGGAGCTGGCTGGTCAACGCGGCAGCGCTGTACGCGACGGCGCGGCTCCTCGCCGGGGTCCGGGTCGACAGCCCGGAGGCGCTCGTCGGAGGGGCGCTTGCGATCGGTCTCATCAATGCGGTCGTTCGGCCGATCCTGCGTGTCGTCACGTTCCCGATCACGGTCCTGACGCTGGGACTGTTCTACTTCGTCCTCAACGGCCTGATGTTCTACCTGGCGGCGTCACTGATCCCGGGGTTCGAACTCGCCGGCCTCGTCACGGCCATCGGCGGCGCGTTCGTCATGTCCGTCGTCGCGACCCTGCTGCACGTCTTCCTCAAGCCGCGCAAGAAGAAGTAGTCAGGCGTAGTAGGGATTGCTGCCGGCGGCGTGGTCGGTCACGTCCTGCACGTCGACGATCTCGGGCGCCGCGTCCCGGATCATCTGCTTGATCCCCTGCGTGAGCGTCACGGAGGCCATGCCGCAGCCCTGGCAGCCGCCCCCCATCGTCACGTAGACGACGTTGTCGCGGATGTCCACGAGGCGCACGGTCCCGCCGTGCGACGCGACCCCCGGGTTGATCTGCTCGTCGATGACTCGGCGCACGCGGTCGACGAGGGGCCCGTCCATCGGCGCGGATCCGAGCGGCTGGATGTTGGGGTTGTTGAAATGAAAGCCCGAGCCCTGAAGCGACTCCACCCAGTCGATGCGGGTCCCGGAAAGGATGTCCGCGCTCTTCGAATCGACGACGACCTCGAAGCCGGGGGCGTCGAACGACCGGTCTTCCGCTTCCCGCTCGAACGGTTCGA
This sequence comes from Gemmatimonadales bacterium, assembly GCA_009838765.1. Lineage (GTDB taxonomy): Bacteria > Gemmatimonadota > Gemmatimonadetes > Palauibacterales > Palauibacteraceae > Palauibacter > Palauibacter ramosifaciens. The sequence continues at coordinate 12,487 of VXQX01000001.1, read as the reverse complement.
TGAGCGCCATCTCGTATTCCGGGGCGATGGGGCTTGCGTTCTGAACGCTGACGCGAACCGCGAGGCCTTCCGCGGGGTCCTCGTCGATGAACGATCGGATCCGCTCGCTGGCGGCGTCCGTGAATGTCAAGAAATCGTGGTCGGACACGTCTTTCTCTCCTTGGCGGCCACCGCCGCCCTGAGATCGCTTGCCGTATAGAGGACCATGGTCCGCAGACCCGCCCCCTCCAGCGTGGCCTTTCCCCCCTCCTCGCGGTCCACGAGGCCGAGCACCCCGAGCACCTCGCCGCGCGCGCGATTCACCGCCTCGACTGCCTGGAAGGCGGAGCCGCCCGTCGTGATCACATCCTCCACGACGACGACCCGCGCGCCGGGCTCGAAGCAGCCCTCGATCAACTGCCCCTTGCCGTGTCGCTTGGCGCGCTTGCGGACCGAGAACGCGTGGATCGGATCATCTCCCGCGCCCCAACTGGCGGCGGCGATGGCGTAGGCCAGCGGGTCCGCACCCATAGTGAGGCCGCCGACCGCGTCCGGCCGCAGTCCGGCGTCACGGATGGCTGCGAGACCGACTTCGCCCATCAGCACCTGTCCGTGCGCGTGCATGGTCGAGGTCCGGCAGTCGATGTAGTAGTCGCTCCGGGCGCCGGAAGCGAGCACGAAATCGCCGAGCCGGAACGAACGCTCGGCGAGCAGGTTCAGAAGTCTCGAATGGGCGGAACGCAGCGGAACCTCCTGGTGTCTTGTCCCGAACTAGCTGACCTGGCGAATCGCCTGACCGGATTCGACTTCGCAGCGGGCGCAGAGTCCGTACAGCTTGAGTTGACGTTTCAGCACATGGAAACCGAATTGCCCGGCGATCTCCGTCTGGAGCCGGTTGAGTTCATCGCGCTGGAACCGCACCACGTCCCCGCACGCCGTGCAGATCAGGTGGTCCTGCTGTGCCCGGCCCACCTTCGCCTCGTACCGCTTGAAGCCCTCGTCGAAGTCGTGCTCCGTGGCGAGGCCGACGTGCACCAGGAGGCGCAGGGTCCGGTAGACCGTCGCCTTTCCCGCGCGTTCGCCGTCATCCCGCAGGCGTTCCACGACCTCGTCCGCCGACAGTCGCTGCCCGGACTCGAACAGGACGCGCGAGATCGCCTCCCGCTGATGGGTGACGGGCAGATGCTGCTCCTGCAGCGCGGCCCGGAAGAGGCCGAGCATCACGGCGGCGCAGCCGAGAGGCGGTCGGGGAGTGAGGGTGTCCGTGGTCATGGTGTTCTCAACGCGCTGAGAAAGATAAGCGCAGTCGTCACGCCTGCAACCAGTTCGCCTCGAAGTCGTCCACGGCCTGCCTCAACAGGCGGTCGACCGGGGAGGCCGGCCGCGGCGTGAGGTATCGGTCCGAAAAGCGATTGAGCGCGACGCGGAGGGCCGTGAAGGCCTTCGCGGCGTCGCGATAGCAGCCATCGAGATGCTGGCGGCGGGCGAAGGGGGCGTCGGCGGCCAGCGAGAAGCCGGTCTGGCCCATGGCCTCGTAGTAGCCGAGGTCGGGTCCGGCTCTCCGTTGCTCTCGCGTGCAGATCCAGTCCGGGAAGAGGCCCGACAGCCAGAGCGCAAAGTTGCCGAGATGCGCGCTGAGCAGAAAACCGCGACGACCGTCCGATTCGGCGATCTCCGCCACCAGGTCGACGAGATAGCGGTACTCGCAGTCGTCGTATGCGGCGATCCGGTGGGCCCGCGCCTCCCTCGCGAAGTGGAGGAAGATCGAGGTCACATAGTCGGCCATGAGACGGGACTCGACGCCACCCTCGAGCAGACTGTGACGCAGTGCCACGTAGGAGAAGAGCGCGAGCGGGAGCTCCGAAAGCCCCGGTTCGGCGGTGAGCGCGCCGGGCGCCTTCGGATGATCGAGCAGCGCGTCGATCCCCCGCTCCGAGACCAGCGTCTCGAGGCGGGTCCGATCTTCGCCCTCGCGGGCGAGCAGGTAGACGAATCGGGCCGCGTCGTCCCGTCCGAAGGAAGCTCTGACATCCGGAAGAATCATGCCGCTCTCCCTTCCCGTGGTCCCCGTCCCGTCGGCCCTGCGCCTCGTTCCATACCCCAACCTCGTCTGCTAGTTTTCTCTCCGGGCGGGGAAGCCGCAACGGAGTCGACCCGGAATGACGATGATCTGACATGACGAGAGAACGATGGAGAGAGCCCGGATTCGGGCTGCCGGCAGCGTTGCTGGCATTCTTGACGGCGTGCGGCCCGGTGGACGCGGGTGTTCGCGACGCCGGTGCCGCGGCAAACGGCGGGCAGGCCGCTGAAACGGGAACGGGCGCCGTCGCCCAGGCCGTGGAGCTCGTCCCGCTCCGCGTGGGCGGGATCGAGATCGAGGTCGAGCTCGCCGACGACGCCGACGAGCGCCAGCGCGGGCTGATGTACCGCGAGTCGCTCGAGGAGAATCAGGGGATGCTGTTCGTCTACCCCGAGCAGCGCACGCTGGGGTTCTGGATGAAGAACACGCTCATACCCCTCGACATCGCCTACATCGACCGCGAGGGCCGCATCGTCGACATCCAGCAGATGGAGCCGCAGACCACGGAAACCCACGACTCGGCCGCGCCCGCCATGTACGCGCTGGAGATGAACCAGGGCTGGTTCGAGGCCAACGGGATCCGCGTCGGAGATCTCATCGAGTTCTAGCAGCCCAACCACCAGGACGGAATCAACGGACATCCCACGCATGGACCATCGCATAGAGAAGGACTCCATGGGGGAGATGGCGATCCCCGCCGACCGGCTCTACGGAGCGCAGACGGAGCGGGCCCGCCAGAACTTCCCCATCTCCGACCTCCGCTTCGGCCGCCGCTTTATCGAGGCGCTCGGCGCGATCAAGCTCGCGGCTTCGCGCGTGAACCGGGAACTCGAACTCCTCGACCCCGAACTCGGCGAGGCGATCGAGCGGGCGGCCGGCGAGGCCATGACCGGGGAGCTGGATTCCCATTTCGTGCTGGACATCTTCCAGACCGGGTCCGGCACATCGACGAACATGAACGCGAACGAAGTCATCGCGAACCGCGCCATCCAGCTCGTGGGCGGTGTCGTGGGCTCGCGGAGCCCCGTCCACCCCAACGATCACGTCAATTTGGGACAGTCGTCGAACGACGTGATCCCCACCGCCACCCACGTCTCCGGACTGGTCGCGATCGAGCGCGAACTGCTGCCCGCCCTGGAGCGGCTGCGCGCGGCGCTCGCGGAGAAGGCGGAGGAATTCGATCACATCGCCAAGGCGGGGCGCACGCACCTGCAGGACGCGACGCCCGTCCGCCTCGGGCAGGAGTTCGGCGGCTACGCCAGCCAGGTGAGGCATGGGATCCGGCGCGTCGAGGCCGTCCGTCCCGCGCTCGCGGAGCTCGCCATCGGCGGCACGGCGGTGGGGACCGGCATCAACACGCCGGCCGACTTCGGAGTGCGGATGTCGGCCGCGCTGAGCGAGATCCTCGGAGTCGAGTTCGTCGAGGCATCGAACCACTTCGAGGCGCAGTCGGCGCGCGACGCGGTGGTTGAGGCGAGCGGGGCGCTGCGCACTGTCGCCGTGAGCCTGACAAAGATCGCGAACGACTTGCGCTGGCTGTCATCCGGTCCGCGCACGGGCCTCGGCGAGATCAACCTCCCCGCGGTGCAGCCGGGCTCGTCGATCATGCCGGGCAAGGTGAACCCGGTGATGGCGGAATCGGTGCTTCAGGTCTGCGCGCAGGTCATCGGCAACGACGCCGCGATCGTCGTGGGCGGGCAGTCGGGGAACCTCGAACTCAACGTCATGATCCCCGTGATGGCCCACAACCTGCTCGAGAGCGTCCGGATTCTCTCCACAGCGAGCGTCGAGTTTGCCGAGCGCTGCGTCCGGGGGATCACGGCGAACGAGGAGCGCTGCCTGCGCAACGCGGAATCGACCGCGGCGCTCGCCACCGCGCTCGCGCCCGTCATCGGCTACGACAAAGCGGCCGAACTCGCCAAGCTCAGCCTCGCGGAAGACCGCACGCTGAAGGAACTCGTGCTGGAGCAGGGGCTCGTCGCCCCGGCGGAACTCGACCGCATCCTCGACTTCCGCGCGATGACCGAACCCGGCTAGGGGACGGGGACGAGCGCCTCCGGGAGCAGACGGTCCACCGTGAGGCCGGAGAGCCGGAAGGCTTCCGTGCCGTCCGCGAGGCGGGCGACCCAGTCTCCGCGTTCCTCGTCCTCCAGCAGGAGGATCGAGAGTCCGAGTTGCCGGCCCGTCACATCCGCGGAGCCCTCGGAGAACACTTCGACCCATCCGTCCGGAAGCGTGAAGTCGGCGGCCGCCTCTTCCTCCGCCGTGGGGAAGCCGGAAGCCGAGACCGAAGGCAGGACGGAGAGGAGCCGTTGTACGAGCGCCGAGTCCGCCGGCGCGTCCCCCGCCAGCCACCCGTCGTCGTCCCGGCGCAGGACGGCCTCCCGGTCCCCGCGACGCAGGAGGACTTCGCGCACGCCGGCGGTGTCCACGGAGGCGATCAGGCGCGGCCGCCACCCGTCGCGTTCGCGGTTCAGGTAGCCTCCGGCCGGCCCGTCGAACCGATAGACGACATCGTCGCCGGGAAGGCGCACGAAATAGCCTCCGGCGCGCGTATCGCGGTCGCCGAGATGGAACCGCCGCACGTCGCCGCCGACCGTCCGCACTTCGACCTGCCGGCCGCCCTCCGCGACGCCCAGGCCCGCGTGATTCGCGGGGTTCCGCGCGACGAGGTCCGACGAGGAGAGCCGTCCGACCACGTCCAGGAGATCGCGGATCTTCGGTTCGTCCGCCACGTATCCGTCCACCGTCCACCCGGCGTCCGTCCGCTCGAGACGCACCGTGCCGGCGTCGTCCGCGAGCACGATGTGCACGCCCGCAATCGTATCCGTCACCGTGAAGGAGAAGCCGTCCCCGACATCCAGCGTCCCCCCCTCGCCGCTGTCCCTGAACAGCCGGGGCAGGTAGAAGAGGACCGCCACGCCGAGCACGATCGCGATGATCTTCAACTGCTTCGCGTTCATGTGAGCGCTCCTCCCTCGGTGAAGGAACGCTGTTGCACCTGCCGCCGCCGCGCGAGCCGCAGCACGCCGATGAGGACGAAGAGCAGCGGGACGCCGGCCAGATTCCCGTACCGGGTCAAGTCCGGGAGCCATTCGTTGGGGAAGAGGAGGAGCGGCGGGGCGCGGTCCTTGGACCGGATCGAGATCAGCGCCTCGTCCTGGGCGAGCCAGTCGACCGCGTTCTGAAAGAAAACCATTCCGGCCAGCCCGGACATCGACTGCGAAAGCGTCTCATCGTGGATGAACGACGAGGAGCCCGCGAGAACGATGCGGCCACCGCCGGGCTGCGTGTAGGCGACCGCGAGCGTCTCCATGGCAATGTCTTCCTCGGAGAGCTGTCCATCCGGCGCGATGACCTCGGCCCACTCCTGCATCGCGTCGATCGAGAGCGGGGTCGCCAATCGCCCGCCTCCATCCGAAGTCGTGAGGAGCGGAGTGACCAGCGTGCTGTCCTCGACCTCGACGAGGAGCGGGCTCCCGAAACGGATCGGCACGTTCGCCACGCCGTCCACGATCACGTGCCCGGAGGCCGGCTGCGCGAGCGCCCACAGCGGATACTCCCGAACGACAGCTCCGAAGCCGGATGGGACCTGCACGCGTTCGTTGAGCAGCAAGTCGAAGGCCATCGACGGGACGATGCCGAGTCCACGCGTCTGGAGCAGCGAATCGAGCGCCGGGTCGAAGGTGGGACCCGCGTAGCGCGCCTGCATGTCTGCCGTCACGCCCGACTTCAGGACGAAGAGGCTCCCGCCGTCGTCGACGAACCGGCTCAGGATCTCGCCCGCCGCGGGCTCCATTGGCATCCGGCCGCCAGCAACCACGAGGACGTCGATGGAATCCGGCACCGCCGCGGTCGCCGAGTCGACGCGAAACTCCATCAGGTTGTACTCCAGGGCGAGGCGGCCGCGGGCGAGCCGAAGCCCCGCGTCCAGGCTCAGTTCTCCGTGCCCGGTCAGGATCCCGATCGTGGGGCGTTCCGCCCGCGTGAGGGCGCGGATCATCGAGGCGAGACGGTATTCGAGGTCCGCCGTCTGCCGGATGAACGGGATGGTCTGACTCTCGCCGGCGTACTGGACCGCGAGCGCGAAGTATCGCTCCTGAAATGACGTCTCGTCATCGGCGAGGATCTGGAAGGGCACGGGGCGGATGCCGAGCCCCCCCGCCTCCTCCCGGGCGTCCGGGTCCTCGTCGGGATCCAGGCGCACAAGGTTCACGTTGGCGCCGCCGGTGGCGTCGAGATCCCGGAGGAGATCGTCCACGTCCCGGCCTATGGCCGCGAGTTGCGCCGGCAGCTCGGCGGACTGGAAGAGCTTGAGCGTGACGAGGTCGTCCACGCCGCGCAGCAGGTCGGCCGTCGGCGGCGACAGCGTGTAGACCTTGCCGGGCGTCAGGTCCAGCCGGCCGCGCACCTGCCCGCCCGCCAGCGCGGCGAAGATCGCGATCCCGACCAGGCCGAGAACCCCCACGCGCAGCCGCCCGTACGCCGGCCGTTCGCGGCTCAGGCGTTCGCGCATGACGGAGAAGTACGTGAGCGAGAGGAACGCCGTCCCGAGCGCCGCGAAGTACAGGACGTCCCGCAGGTCGATCACGCCGCGCGCCACGTTCGAGAAGTGCCCGAGCACGCCCAGGCGCGCCGCCACCGCCGCGAGCGGGCCGGGGAGGGAAAGGGTGACCGTGGGGAGTCCGATGAGGTAGAGGGCGAAGCTGACCGTGACCCCGATGATGAACGCGGTCACCTGGTTCCGCGTGAGCGAGGACGCCCACAGGCCGACAGCGATGAGGGCCGATATGAGGAACATCGACCCCAGGTACTGGGAGAAGACAACGCCCCACTGGAGGTCGGCGCCGAACGTGAGGCCGAGCGGGATGCCCAGCGTCCCCGCCATGGCGACCAGCAGGAAGAAGAGGACGCCGAGGAACTTGCCGAGCAGGAACTCGACGACCTGGATCGGCTGTGCGAGCACGAGTTCGAGCGTCCCGGCGTTGCGCTCCTCCGCGAACGACCGCATGCAGACGGCCGGAATGAAGAAGAGGAGGAGCCACGGAAGGAGGGACAGCATCGGCCGCAGCGACGCCTCGCCCAGGAGGTAGGCCTCCTGGAAGTAGAAATAGAAGTTGATCCCGAGGAAGATGACGAGGAGGATGTAGGCGGTCGCGTGGTCGAAGTAGCCCGCGAACTCCCGCTTCGCCACCGTGAGGATGCGGCCGATCATACTCCCGCCTCACCGGCGGCTTCCGGCGCCTCGTCGGACGTTGCCCCGGGGGGCTGCTCGTCGCCGGCCCCCCCGGCCGTCTCGTCGGCCGGCCCCGCGCTCTCGGACGTAAGCCGGTGGAACAGGTCCTCCAGGCTCGCCTGGGCGAGGTGCAGTTCCCACAGGGGCCAGCCCCGCGCCGCGGCGAGTCGCGAGATGTCCGGCCGCGGGTCCTCGCCGGACGCGCCCTCCACCGCAAGTCTGGCGCGCCCCCCCGGGTCCGCCTCGAGGGCGTCGGCACGGGCTACGGAGGGGAGGTCGCCCATCTCCTCCGCGGCGGCGTCCGCGGGAGCCTCGAGTTCGACCATCACCCGGGCGCCGCCCTGTCCGGCGACGAGCGCATCGACGGAGCCATCCGCGACGATGCGCCCCTCGTTGATGATGACGACGCGCGAACACGTCTTCCGCACCTCCTGCATCACGTGCGTGCTCAGGAGGACGGTGCGGTCGGTCCCCACGTCGCGGATCAGGCTGCGGATCTCGACGCGCTGGTTCGGGTCGAGCCCCTCGGTCGGTTCGTCGAGGATGAGGATTTCCGGCTGCGAGAGGATGGCCTGGGCGAGGCCGACGCGCTGCCGATATCCCTTCGAGAGCTGGTTGATCGGACGGTAGTAGACGGCTTCGATGCCGGTCTGCGCGACGACATCGTCGGTCCGCAGGCGGATCTCCCCCGCGCTCATCCCGCGCAGACGGCCCATGAAGGTGATGTACTCGCCCGCGAGCATATCCCGATACAGGGGGTTCGTCTCGGGCAGGTAGCCGATGCGGCGCCGCAGTTCGACCGGGTGGTCCTCGATGGACAGGCCATCGATGGAGATCGCGCCCCCATCGGGTTCGAGATACTGCGTGAGAAGTCGCATGGTCGTCGTCTTGCCCGCGCCGTTCGGCCCGAGGAAGCCCACGACTTCGCCACGGTCGATCGAGAACGTCGCGGAATCGACCGCAACGGTCTCGCCGAACCTCTTCACGACATCGGTCAGCTCTACGAGTGACATGCGAATGACATCAAATCCGGGTTGGAGGTCTGCGACGGGGCGGGAAAGGTAGATCGGGCGGGGTGCGAGTCAAGCACCGCCCGGGCATCGGACGCCCGGCGGCGCCCCGACCGGCTGGAATCGCAGACAGGCGGGCGGCGCGCGTGTAGCTTCCCCGGCATGAACGTACTCCTCGATGCGGGTCGGCGGGTGGTAGGCCTCGCGCTGGTCGTGCTCGTCGTCGTCCCCGTCTTCGCGGTGCTCGATCCGGCCGCGCCTCGGGGCGCGCTGGACGACCTCATGCGGCGGTCGGGATTCGAGCACTGGACCTACACGTGGGGCGCGTCGACCGGTGTCTGGACCCTCCTCGTCGTTGGAGCCGCCGTCCTTGCCGGGGCGGTCTGGAAGGGGAGAGCGTCCCGCGTCCTGCCCCGGATCGGCCGGGCCGTCGCGCGTCCGCCGACGTGGTCGGTGGCCGCGTTCACGGGGCTTGCGGGCGCCGCGCTCACGGCCGCGGTCGCGGTGGTGGTCTTCGAGGGACGCACCCTCTTCAACGACGCGAGCGTGCAGCTCATTCAGGCCCGCTACTTCGCCGGCGGAACGCTCTCGGGGCCTCCCCTCGCGATGCCCGAGTTCTGGACGATTCAGTTCATGGTGCAAACGGCGGCCGGGTGGGTGTCCCAGTATCCGCCGGCCCAGGCCCTGTGGCTCGCCATGGGCTTCCACCTGGGAGGGCCGTGGATCGCCATGGCGGGGGCGATGGGAATGCTCGGCGTCTTCTCCGTCCTCTCCTTCGAGCGCCTGCTGCCGGGTCGGATTGCGGCGGCGCGGCTCGGCGCCCTGCTCGCCGTCGCGAGCCCCATGCTGCTGGCCCTCGCCGGCACCTACATGAGCCACGCGACGGTCGCGGCCTTCGCCGCGCTCGCCCTCTGGCTGTCGCTCCGGGCCGAGACGGGCCGCGCCGTGTGGGCGCTGGCGGCGGGCGCCGCGATGGGCTTCATGGTCACGACGCGCCCCGTCTCCGGCCTGCTCATCGGCGCCGCCGTGACGGCCGGCGTGTGGCTTACCGCGCCCCGCCGGGCGCCGGGCCTGCACCGGCCGTGGCTCCTGCGCCGCTTCGCCTGGTGGGCGCTGGGCGGCCTCCCGTTCGCGGTCGGCTTCGGCTGGTTCAACGCCCGCTTCTTCGGCAGCCCGCTCACCCTCGGCTACACCGCCGCCGCCGGCCCGAGCCACGGCCTCGGCTTCCACGTCGACCCCTGGGGCCGCATGTACGGCTTCACGCAGGCGCTCGGCTACACGTCGACCGAACTCATTTCGGTCGGGCGCGAACTCTTCGGAACCGTGCTCCCCGTCGGCGTGCTGGTCGGCCTCTTCCTGCTCCTCGCGCGGCGCCTGGAGCGTGGCGAGCGCATCCTCGCCGCGTGGGCCCTGCTGCCCGTCCTGGCGAGCGCGCTGTACTGGCATCACGACCTCATCGTCGGCCCGCGCATGCTCGGCGAGGCCGTGCCCGCCTGGTCCGCGCTCCTCGTGCTGGCGACGATCAGTCTCACGCGCGCGGCCCGTCCCGGCTGGCTCTCGGACGCGATCGCCGTTCTCGTCCTCGTCGCGCTCGGGTACGGCCTGGCCGCAGGTGGGCGTGGGCGCGTCGTGCGCCTCGCGGACCGCGCCGCGCCCGTCCCCGTGGTCGCCGAGTCCGGGCCGACTCTCGTGTTCGTGCATGAACTGTGGGCGGACCGCGTCGCGGCCCGCCTTGCCGCGCGCGGAATGCGCCTGGACAGCGTACGGGCGATGGTCGGACGCTACCATCCGTGCCAACTCGAAGCCGCCTTCGTCGGCGCCCAGGGGCCGGCAGACGTGTCCGACCGGTGCCGGCGCGAGGTCATGTCCGACAGTCTCGGCTGGCTCGGTCTCACCGACTACCTGTGGCGCGGGGATCTGCCGGGGCTCGGCGCTTCGGGCGTGCTGTGGGCCCGGGATCTCGGCCCGGAGGCGAACGCGCGCCTCATCGACGCCTACCCGGATCGAACGCCCCTCTTCGCGCTGCCGGACGGAGAGGGCAATGGACAGGTCGTTCCCTACGACACGGGGTCGAACGCCCTCTGGAGCCGCGTTCCGCCCTAGGGCGTCTCGAACGGCCGATGGACCTTGCTCAGGCGTGTGATTCCGGCGCCGTCGGAACGACGAGTTCGAGTTCCGTGTGGCGGGCGATGGTGTTGAAGTCGCGATTTCGGGCCAGCAGCGGGCGCTGCGCATCCAGGGCCGCGGCGGCGACCATGCAGTCTACCGAGGACCGAATCGTACGTCCCGCCCGCTGACACGTGCGGTAGATCCGCGCCGCGCGCTGGAACTGGCCCAGCGAGTCCGGGATCAGGATCTCGAAGCGGCCGAGCAGCTTCAACAGATCCAGCTCCTCGGTTTCGCTGCGACAGCCTGAAAGGAGTTCCATGACCGCGGGAGCGGGCGTGGCGATCGCGTTTCCGGCCCGTACAGCGTCGTCAAGGCAGAGGTCGAAGGGGCTCTCTGTCTGGCGCAGGTACTCGATCCACGCGGACGTGTCGACGATCACAGGGGCTCGATCGTGTTGCCGTCTCGCATGTCGTCCAGATCTCCCGCCCATCCCGCGCCGCGCATGGCGAGCGCCTCCTCCTTCGTCATCGGGACGAAGGATTGGCGGAACACCGCTTCCGCCACGGCCGCCGACCAATTGGCCCGTCCGTACCGCTTGCGCACCGCCTCCAGATCGCGCTCCGGCAATCTCACTTCCAGATCGACGAACCGCAGGCCGGCGGACTCGGCGGAGCCGTATCGCGGCTCCGCCTCGCGCACGGCGAAGACGGAGCCGCCCCTCAGCTCACGCGCCCGCGCCTCCCGCAGCACGCGCCGGACCCACGCGGACACCGTGACGCGGTTGCGTCGCGCCGCATCGCGGATCTCATCCAGTTCCGCCTCCGGCATCACCACCTGTAGTCGTGTACTCATAACATGAGTATGATATACTCATCACGCGTCAGGCCGCAACGGTTTGCCGTGGGTTCGACGCCCTTCCGGGGACGGAGGTCAGTCGTCGGAGAAGGCGGCGTCGAAGGCGGTGGCGGAGGGGGGGAAGGTCAGATCCCGGAGCCGTTCGCAGGCTTCCCGCGCGCCGTGTTCGCGGTCCATGCCGCTGTCCTCCCACTCGATCGAGAGCGGGCCGTTGTAGCCGACGCGGTCGAGGGCGCGCAGGACCTCCTCGAACTTCACGCGCCCGCGCCCGATGGAGCGGAAGTCCCACCCCCGGTCCGCGTGCCCGAAGTCGAGGTGGCCGCCGAAGACGCCGGAGCGGCGCGGGGTGTCGGACCACCACACGTCCTTCATGTGCGCGTGATGGATGCGGTCGCCGAACTCGAGGATGAAGCCGACGTAGTCCACGCCCTGGTAGGCGAAGTGGCTGGGGTCGTAGTTGAAGCCGAACGCGGCGTGTCCCGCCACGGCCTCCACGGCGCGCGCCGCGCTGGCGGCGTCGAAGGCGATCTCCGTCGGGTGCGCCTCGAGGGCGTACTTCACGCCGGCCGCATCGAAGGCGTCGAGGATCGGGCTCCAGCGGTCGGCGAAGTCGGCGAAACCGGCGTCCACGAGGCGCGGCGGGTGCGGGGGGAAGGCATAGGCGGCGGCCCAGATCGAGCTGCCGGTGAAGCCGTTCACGACCGGAACGCCCAGCGCGGCCGCCGCGGCCGCCGACCGGCTCATTTCCGCCGCGGCCCGCCGCCGCACGGCCTCGGGGTCGCCGTCGCCCCACACGCGCTCCGGCAGAATGAGCTGGTGGCGGGCGTCGATCGGGTCGCACACGGCCTGGCCGACGAGGTGGTTGGAGATCGCGTGCACCTCGAGGCCGTGGGCCGCCAGCAGGTCGCGCTGCCCGGCCGCGTAGCCGTCCTCCTCCGTCGCGCGCACGACGTTGAAGTGGTCGCCCCAGCAGGCAAGCTCGAGCCCGTCGTAACCCCACGCGGCCGCCTTCGCGGCGAGCGTCGCCAGCGGCATGTCCGCCCACTGGCCCGTGAACAGCGTGATCGGTCGTGCACTCATCGCGTCGACTCCCCCGGCTCCCCGGACTCCCCCGGCTCCGGTGACTTATACACATCTACGAGCCAACGAGAACGTTCTAGGCCTCGGATGGGGGCGTGGGGGGTGAAAAATTTGTGGGGGGGGGGGGGGGGGGGGGGG
>VXQX01000061.1 GCA_009838765.1 Gemmatimonadales bacterium | reverse complement strand
GCCCCGGCCTCCGCTCCATCCCGGAGATAGTACAGTAGCGACGGGATGACGAGCCCGGCCGCACTCAGGAGCAGGAGCGTGGAGCCCAGCTTGGCCGCGGTGCGGTTGAAGGTCTGTGTCCGGAACTTCAGGCCCCCGAGCAGCGCGCTGAGCCCGAAGATGAGAAGGATGTTCCCGATGATCGAGCCCGTGAGCGATGCCTTGACCAGGTCGGGCAGGCCCGCCCGGAGCGCGAAGATCGCGATGATGAGTTCCGCCGCGTTCCCGAACGTCGCGTTCAGCAGCCCTCCGAGGCCGGCGCCCACGTGCTCGGCCAGCATCTCGGTGGATTTCCCCATGATCCCGGCGAGGGGAACGATCGCGACCGCGGAGGTAAGAAAGAGCGTGGTCGCCGACGCGTGGACGACGTACTCGAGCACGAGCGTGATGGGAACGAAGACGAGAAGGAGCAGGAGAACCTGGTCCGCTTTCACCGTGAGAGCCAACCCGTTCTCCTCCTGTGTTCGCGGAAAATGCGACGGGAGATGCGAAGGGAGTTCCGAAGAAAAAGGCGCCGTCCGGATTCGAACCGGAGTAGGGGGCTTTGCAGGCCCCTGCCTAACCACTCGGCCACGGCGCCGGAGTTCGCACAGCCTAATGGAGCGACCACGCGGATGCCACCGCCGGACGGTTCTCCATCGCGCCCCGGACCGCTATACTCGCGCGATGCTCCCGTCGACCCGACGCGCCCTCCCGATCCTTCTCGCCCTCGTCTCCACGGCCATGGCTCCCATCCACCTGGCCGGGCAGTTCAGCGACGCGAGACTGCCGAGGCAGGGGAAGTTGTGGCTCACGATCGCACCGACCCTGCTGAACTGGACCGAACAGTTCGCTCTCGACTCGAGCGCGGGGATCGCCGACGGGGAACGCGAGCCGCTGGCCGCCCACTTCGACGGTCCCCTCGCCCGCCGCATGTTCCCGCCCCCCTTCGCGCTCATCCAGGCACTCAACGACGATGCGGAGGCGCTCGGCTTCGAACCCGTGACCGAGGACGACTTCTCGTTCGGCGGGCTCGACTTCTCGGCGATGCGGGCACAGGTACGCCGACTCGCACTCGGGGTCGAGGTGGGGGCCCTCGACTGGGTCAGCGTGGGAGTCCGGGCCCCCTTCACGCTCACGGACATGACGGTGGGCTTCGCCTTCGATTCCACGGCGACCGTGACCGGAAACGGCGCCTCGTTCGCGTCGGGGGCGCCCTTTACCCGGGACGCTCGGTCGGCGCTCGACGATCTCGGCGCGCTGATCGATGGCGGCTCCCTGACAGGGACCGCGCTCGAGGAAGCGATCGCGCTCCGGAGCGCGGCGTGGAACTTCGTCAACGCTCTGGGACGACGGGCCGGCGACGGAGCGCTGATTCCCACCGCTTCCAGCGCGGCCGGGACCCAGATGACGCAACGGTTCGCGGACTTCGCCGCGGCGTTCGACGCGCTTGGCCTGACGCTGCCGGAGCTTTCCCTGCCCGAGTTCGCGACGGAGGAAGACTACGACACGCTGTTCCTGAGCCAGGGCTTCGCCGATCGGCTGCCGAGGGACACCCGGAACGAGCTCGATCTGGGCGAGGTCGAGGTCTTCCTGCGCGTGAACCTCATCGACGGAATCACGCGCCGAAGGCCGATCCCGGGGCCGGCCGCGGCTGCGGACGCGGGGGCCGATCCCGGAGCGGCTTCGGAACGCGGCATTCGGTTGCGTACCAGCGTGGGCGCGCTCGCCCGGCTCCCGATCCGAAACCGCAACCTCACGATCTTCGGAGACCCGTCGAATTCGGCGGACCTGCCGATCGGTGACGGCCAGACGGACATCGAACTGGCGTTGTACCAGGACATCGCCTTCGGGAGCCTCTTCATGATCCGCACGTCCGCTCGCTACGGGATGCAGCGCCCCGACGAGGCGGTCATCCGCTTCACCCCTCCGGATCGCCCCTACAACCAGGAGGACCTGGTGACGCTGATGCGGCGGGATCTGGGGGACTACCTCGCGGTGCTGGTCCGCCCTTCCCTGCGTTTCAACGCCGCCTTCAGCGTGGGACTCGAGTACGACTACTTCCGGCTGCCCGCGCCCACCTATGAGTTCGTCGGGATGATCGAGGAGCTGGACCCGAACACGGTGGCGGCGGAGGGAGCACAAACGCGCCACCGGCTGGGCGTCGGGTTCCTCATCGATATCTCCGAGGCCGGGGGCGTCGAAGAGTTGCATCGGGGGACCAAACCGGTGCGCGGCGCCTACCAGTTCGGCATCTCGTTGCGGCGGGCCATCTCCGGCTCCGGAGGACGAACGCCGGCCTCGTTCCGCTACGCGGCGGAACTCCGCTTCCCGATCACGATCTTCTAGCGTTACAGCCGCAACGTCGGCCAGCCGCTACAGCCGGCCGGCGAGCAACTCCTCCGCGTGGGCGCGCGAGGCGCGGCTGGCGGGGTCGCCTCCGAGCATGCGGGCGACTTCGTTGACGCGGTCTCCGCCGGTGAGCACCCGGACCGATGTCCGCGCGCCTTCGGTTTCCGTGACCTTGCCGACCGAGTAGTGGGCGTCGGCGCGCGCCGCAATCTGCGCGAGATGGGTGACGACGAGCACCTGGTGCGCGGCGGAGAGCCGCACGAGCCGGGCCGCGACGCGGTGCGCCACCTCTCCCCCGATCCCGGCATCGATCTCGTCGAACACGAGCACCGGCAGGTCGTCCACCTCGATGAGGGCGGTCTCGAGCGCGAGCATGAGGCGGCTCATCTCTCCCCCCGAGGCGACGCGCCGCAGCGGCGCCGGGGGGAAACCCGGATTCAGGGAGACGAGGAACTCGACCCGTTCGGCGCCGGTCGCCCTGATCTCGTCGTGTGCGTCGAGCGCGATCTCGAGACGGCCGCCCCGGAGACCGAGTTCGGGGAGCGCGGCTGTCACGGCTTCGGCGAGCGCGCGGGCCGCCTCGCGGCGTCGCCCGGAAAGTTCGGACGCCAGCGCGGCCAGCTCGGCGGACGCCGCCCCCCGCGCCGCTTCGAGGCGCTCGATCTCCTCATCGGCGCCCTGCACGGTTTCCAGCTCGCGCCGGGCCTCGTCGCCCGCGCGGATCACCTCCTCCAGCGCGCCGCCGTACTTGCGCTTGAGCCGGTAGAGGAGGTCCTGGCGGACGCGGATTTCGTCGAGCCGCCGCGGGTCGTGCTCGATTGAGTCGCGGTAGGGCGCCAGGTTCCGTCCGAGTTCCTCCACGTTGCGGAGCGCGGCCTGGAGCAGGTCGCGGAATGGACCCGCCTCGCGGTCGATCAAGACGAGGGCGTCGAGTCGGGCCGCGAACTCGCCCAGCCGGTCGACGATCGACCCCTCCGCTTCGTACAGCCCGTGGTGCAGCGAGCCCGCGAGTTCGATCAGCTCTTCGGAATGCGAGAGCCTGCGGGCCTCCGACTCGAGCGCTTCATCTTCTCCCGGTTCGAGCCCGGCTGCAGCAATCTCGTCCCGCTTGAAGCGCAGGTAGTCCGCCCGTTCGCGTCCCTCGCGGGCGGCGCGGCGCATGTCCTCCAGGCGCCCCTCGATCACGCGCAACCCCTCGTATGAGGCCTCCGTCTCGGCCGCCAGCGCCTCATGTCGACCATGGGCGTCAAGGATCCGCCGCTGCCACGCGCGGTCCAGGAGCCGCTGGTGATCGTGCTGTCCGTGAAGGTCGAGGAGCCGGCCACCGAACTCTCGCAGCCTTCCGGCCGTGGACGGTGAGCCGTTGACCCAGGCCCGGTGCCGGCCCTCGCGGCGCAACTCGCGACACAGGATGAGCCAACCGTCCTCGTGATCGACGCCGAAGTCGTCGCACAGCGTCCTCAGTCCATCTACGTCTTCGATCTCGAAGCGGCCCTCGACGCGGGCGGCCCCGGCGCCCGCCCGAATCATGTCCTGCGACGGCCGCCCTCCGACGAGGAGCGCGAGCGCTTCGACAAGGAGCGACTTCCCCGCCCCGGTCTCGCCGCTCAGCACGCTGAGGCCCGGTCCGAATTCAAGCGTGGCCTCCTCGACGACGGCGAAGTTCCGGACGCGAAGCTCCCTCAGCACCCTGGTTTCTCGCCGTCCCGCCCGGAGCCCCCGGATGGGGGCGTCGGGTGTTCACGGACATCGCCCCACCGCAACTTCCGCCTCAGGACGGTGAAGAACGAATGGCGGGGCAGCCGGACCAGGCCCACGGCGTGCCTCGAGCGGGCGATCTCCACGCGATCCCCCACCGAGAGACGGCAACCGGGCTGTCCGTCGACGGTCAGTTGCAGGTCGTGGTCCCCCGAGAGGAGTTCGACGGAGATCCTCGTGTCCCCCGAAAACACGACCGGGCGCACGGCAAGCGTGTGCGGCGAGATCGGCGTCGCCACGATGCCTTCCATCGTCGGCGAGACGATGGGGCCGCCCGCGGAGAGGCTGTAGGCCGTCGAGCCCGTCGCCGTGGCGAGGATGATGCCATCCGCGCTGTAGTGTCCCACCTCGTCGTCGTCGGCCAGCACGCGCAGCCCGATCAGGCGGGCAAAGCCGCTCTTGTGAATGACGGCGTCGTTGATCGCGTAAAAGCTTCGCTCGTCCGGCCTGCTCGATCCGTTCGGAACCACCCGGACGCGGAGGGCGAGCCTCTTCTCAAGCGCATAGTCCCCGCCCGCCACCATCGCCATCGCAGCCTCGAGTTCATCCTCCGATACCATCGTGAGAAACCCGAGCCGGCCCAGGTTGCAGCCCAGCACGGGGATCCCGCGGGGCGCCGCCAGACGCGCCGCCCGCAGCAGTGTTCCATCGCCGCCGAGGGCCAGAACGAGGGCGACACCCCCTTCGATCTCCTCCGGCGCGGCGGAGTCGCGTCCCTCCTTCCGCGCGAGCGATGGCTCGAAGACGAGAGAGACCCCGAGTTCGTCCGCCTGCCGCTCGACGCGCTGAAGGAGCGGGTCCAGCTCCGGGTGGTCGGCGATGCCGATGATGAAGAACTTCACGGGCCGCTCAACGGTCGCGGTCGAGGACGAGGCGTCCGATTTCGCGGAGCCGGTCCGCGCCCGGGAGCGGAGAAATCTCGCTCAGCGCCTCGCGGCCGAACTCCTCCGCCCGTGCTCTCGCTCCCTCCAGGCCGAGGACCGACGGCGTCGTCGCCTTTCCCAGGGCTTCGTCCCGCCCGCCCACTTTTCCCATGCGGGTCGAGGATCCGGTCACGTCGAGGATATCGTCGACGGTCTGGAACGCGAGCCCGATCGCGAGCCCGAAGCGGGTCAGCCTACCGACCGTTTCCTCGGAGGCGCGCGCCGCGACGCCGCCCATGGTGCAGCAGGCCGCGATGAGGCGAGCGGTCTTGCCGAGATGGATGCGCTCGAGCGCTTCGAAGCCGACGCGCCTCTTCTCAGCGAGGAGATCGAGCAGCTGGCCCCCGACCATGCCGTCGCTGCCGGCCGCCGCGGTGAGGACCCCGATAAGGCGGCCCGCGACCGGGTCCGGCAGCTTCAGGCCGGCCGCTCCCTCGGCCACGGCGCGGATCGCAAGCGGAAGCAGCGCCGCGCCCGTCATGACCGCGGCGCGCTCTCCGTATCTGACGTGCACCGTCGGCCGGCCCCGGCGAAGGTCGTCGTCGTCCATGCACGGGAGATCATCGTGGACCAGGGAATAAGTGTGGACGAGTTCGGGCCCCAGCGCCACGCGATGGAGCGCGCGCGCGCCGTTTCCAGCCCCCGGCGCCGCGGCGGCACCCGCGGCTTCCCACGCCCCGACGAAGAGGAGCGGCCGGATCCGCTTCCCTTTGGCGAGCACGGCGTACCGGATGGGGTCCGCGATCGGGCCCGTGCCGCGCAGCGTCTCGGACAGCCAGCCCTTAAGCTCATCATCTATCGCGGCACGCAGTTCGTGTAGCCCGAGAGTCACGGTTCCCTCTCCGAGCGGTCCTCCGGCTTGCCGTCCGGCGCCTCTACGCCTTCCAGCGGCCTCGCCTCCAGTTCTCCCGTGGACGACGCGATGAGTTCCTCGACGCGGCCGCTCGCCGTCTCGAGCCAGTTCCGCGCCTCGCCGAGACGCTCGATGCCCTGCTCGAAGAGGGCGATCGCCTCGTCCAGGCCGATGCCCTCACGGTCGAGGCCCGCGACGATCCCTTCCAGTTCCCGAATCGCCGTCTCGAATTCGAACTCCTTCGAAGGTTCGCTCATCCGTCGCCCTCCCCGGCGTCGCGTTCCACGGCGTCGGTCGTCGCCGCGACCTGTCCCCCCGCGACCCGCAGACGGAAGCGTTGGCTCGGCGTGAAGTCGTCGATCCGCGTGAGGCGGCGTCCGTCGAGATCCGTGACGACGGCGTAGCCGCGGGCCACGGTCTTGAGCGGGCTCCGCGCGTCGAGCGCCGCCGCCAGTTCGGCGAGCCGCGTACGGGAGCCGGCGAGCACGCGCTCCATTCCCGCGGGGAGGCGCGCCGCCATCGTGTCGAGCCGCAGCTTCGCGACATCGCGCGCGTGGCCGACGGAGGTCGGCAGCCGCTGCGCGAGCGCTTCCACGCGATCGCTCCCGCGCACGATGAGCCGGCGCAACCCGCGAGCGAGACCACGTCCCGCGGCGTCGAGAGAGGCGCGGACGCTCCGGATATCCGGCACCGCAAGTTCCGCGGCCGCGGACGGCGTCGGCGCACGGAGATCGGCCACCAATTCGCAGAGGGTCACGTCGACCTCGTGCCCGATGGCGCAGATCACCGGCACCGGACTCGCCGCGACGGCTCGAACCGCGGCCTCCTCGTTGAAGCACCACAGGTCCTCTACGGACCCGCCGCCCCGGCTCAGGATGATCGCGTCGAGCGTCCGGTCCGGATCGCTCGCGCCCCAATCCGTGAGACGCCCGAGGGCGGCCCGCACCTCGGCGGCGGCACCCTCGCCCTGCACACGGCAGTGGCGCACGACGATCTCGACCCATGGGGCCCGCCGCCGGAGCACCGTGACGATGTCGTGAAGCGCCGCGCCCCCGCGCGACGTGACCACGCCCACGCGGCTTGGGAACGCGGGCAACGCGCGCTTCCGTCCCGGATCGAGCAGGCCCTCCGCCGCCAGCTCCCGGTGGAGCCGCTCGAAGGCGATTCGCCACAACCCCTCGCCCGCCGTCTCGAGGGCGCGCACGCGCAACTGGAACCGGCCCTGGCGCGCGTAGAGGGTCGGACGGCCGCGCACGAAGACCTCCATGCCGTCTTCCGGATCCATCGGCAGGCGCCATGCATCCCCCCGGAAGAAAACGCACGCCACGCTCGCGTCGCGCTCCTGGTCCCGGAGGGAGAAGTAGCGGTGCCCGGCGGCGGAGCGAGTCCAGTTCGTCACTTCGCCGCGGACCCAGAGGTCGCCGAACCGCTTCTCCAGCGCCCCACGCGCCGCCTCGTTCAGGTCGGACACGGTGATCGCGCCCTCCGGCGAGCGGCCATCGCGGACTTCCGCCGCGCCGAACAGCGAGGCCTGACGCGTCACGGTCAACCCGACGCAGCCACCGTGCCCGCCGCGGCGAGGCTTGCCGTCCGCTCCGCCGACCTCACGGTGTTCCGGAGGAGCATGGCGATCGTCATCGGCCCCACGCCGCCGGGCACCGGAGTGATCCAGCTCGCGCGCTCCGCCGCCTCGTCGAACGCCACGTCGCCGACGAGCCGATAACCTCGCTCCGCAGTCGGATCCTCGACCCGGTTCACGCCCACATCGATCACGACGGCGCCCGCCCGAACCATGTCGCCACGGACGATGCCGGGGACGCCGACGGCGACGATGAGGATCTCCCCCTCGCGCGTCACGGCGCCGAGGTCGGCGGTCCGGCTGTGGGCCACGGTCACCGTGGCGTTCGCCCCGGGTTCCTTCTGCAGCATGATCTGGGACATCGGCATACCGACGATGTTCGAGCGGCCGACGATGACGACGTGGGCGCCGGAGGTCTCCACGCCCGTCCTCCGGATGAGTTCCTGCACGCCCGCGGGCGTGGCGGGACGGAAAGCGCTCGCATCCCCCTGAGACATCCGGCCCTGGTTCACGGGATGGAACCCGTCGACATCCTTTGCGGGGTCGATCCTCTCGGTAACCTCGCGCTCGTCGAGGTGTCGGGGCAGGGGGAGCTGCACGAGAATCCCGTGAATGGCCGGATCCGCGTTCAGTTCGTCGACGATGCCGAGGAGTTCCGCACGGGCGATGTCGGCGGGCGGCTTGATGTCGCGGGCCAGGATTCCGGCCTCTTCGCAGGCTCGCGTCTTCATCCGCACGTAGACCTGCGAGGCGGGATCCTCGCCGACGAGGACGACGCCGAGGCCGGGCCGGATCCCCCGCTCCGCAAGGGCCCGCGCCCGTTCCGCCACCTCCGCCCGGATCTCCCCCGCGATCCGCTTCCCGTCGATGAGCTGCGCCGTCATCCATTCTCTCCGCTGTTGGAGTGGTTCTCAGCCTGATCGTCAGCGTGCGAAGTCGACGGTGCGCGACTCCCGCACGACGACGACCTTGATCTGCCCCGGATACTGCAATTCGTTCTCGATGCGGCGGGCCGTCCGCTCCGACAGCCTCGCCATCTCCTCGTCGGAGACCTTGTCGGGGGTCACCATGATCCGGATCTCCCGCCCCGCCTGGATCGCATAGACCTTCTCGACCCCATCCCAGGAACTCGCGATCTCCTCCAGTTTCTCCAATCGCTTCACGTAGTGCTCAAACGACTCCCGCCGGGCACCGGGACGGGCGCCCGAGATCGCGTCCGCCGCCGTGACGAGGAAGGTTTCCGGATACCGGGCGGGCTCCTCGCCGTGGTGCGCGCGAATCGCGTTCAGCACCCCGTCCTTCTCGCCGCACTGCTTGCACAGGTCGTAGCCGATCTCGACGTGGCTCCCCTCCTTCTCGTGCGTGAGCCCCTTGCCGATGTCGTGCAGGAGGCCCATTCGCTTCACCAACTGCGCATCGAGCGACAGCTCCGCCGCCATCGTCGCCCCGATGAGGGCAACCTCGTGCGCGTGCTGCAACTGGTTCTGCCCATAGCTGGTCCGGAAGCGGAGGACGCCGAGGACTTCGCGGAGCTTCGGGTGCAGGTCGTGGATGCCGAGTTCGTAGAGGACCTCGTCGGCCGCCTGCCGCATCGTCGTCTGGACGTCTTCCCGCGCCTTCTCCACGACTTCCTCGATACGGCCGGGGTGGATGCGGCCGTCGCCGACGAGGCGGTCCATCGCCAGCCGTGCGACCTCTCGACGGACGGGATCGAAGCAAGAGAGGATGACGGCCTCGGGCGTATCGTCCACCACGACGTCAACGCCGGTGGCCGCCTCGAACGACCGGATGTTCCGGCCCTCGCGCCCGATGATCCGGCCCTTCATGTCGTCGCTGGGAAGGGTGACGACGGCGACAGCCGCTTCCGAGGAGTGGTCGACGGAGAGCTTCTCGATCGCCTGGGAGATGATCTTGCGGGCTTCGCCTTCGGCCTCGTGACGGGCGCGCTCCGTGACCTCCCGCACGTGCTGCGCGGCGTCCGCCCGCGCCTGGTCGCGAATCTGGCCCACCACCTCGCGGCGCGCGGCTTCCCGGCTGATGCCCGCAATCTCCTCGAGGCGCCGTACGAGTTCCTGCTCACGGTCGACGAGTTCCTTCGCGCGCGTGTCGAGTTCGCCGCGCTCGGCCTCGACCTGCTCGCGGCGACGATCCACCCGCTCCTGCCGCTGGTCGATTTTCTCGAGCTTCCGCTCGAGCGTCTCGCTCCGCTCGAGGGTCCGCTGCTCCAGCCGCTCCAGCTCGGCGCGCCGCCGCTCCGCTTCCCTGGCCGATTCCTCCCGGAGCTGCTGCGCCTCTTCGCGCCCCGCCAGTTCCGCCGCCTTGCGGAGGCTGCCCGCCTCCAGCTTCGCGGACTCGATGATGTCCCGGCCGTCGCCCTCGAGGCGGCCGCGCGCCCGGCGCAGACCCCGCCTCTCGATCAGGATCCCTGCGACGCACCCCGCCACGAGACCCGCGATGGCCAGCAGCATCGTCGGCACGGTGATGGATTCCAACGTGGACTCCGATCCTCGAACCATCTATGAACAAAAAAACCGGCGGACTCATCCACCGGTGCATGCCGCTCAGGTCGGCCGGAACGATGCGTTCCGGCCGATCATCTATCTGAAGCTGGGGCCACGCTCATGCGAAGCCGCCTTGCGGACGGCACAACACCGACTGCCAACTCAGGCCAGGAAACGTTGCTCCGGACTCTGCACGCCGCAAGCGGACGACGCACTACAGTTCGGTCGCCGACTGCTACGGCGCGGTGTTGTCCGAGATGGACTCAAGGCGTTCGGTTACCTCCGTGATCCGCACCTCGACGGCGGCCGTGAGCTGCTCGACCTCCTGGCGGGCCCGCAGGAGTTCATCGGTGATCTCGAGCGCGGCGAGGATCGCGGCGCGATGGGGCTCGGCCACCCCCGTCATATGCGCGCGCTGGATCGCGTCGTCCACGTACTTCGCGCACGCCCGCGTGTACGCCTCCCCCCGATCCGTCCGGATCCGGTATCGATCGCCGAAGATCGTCACGCCGACCGGAGGCGATTCATCCGCTGAAGTCATACCTCATCCTCCACATGAGCCAGGCGGTTGCGCATTCGCACGGCCCGTTCCCTGGCCTCGGCCAGCATCTCGCGCAGGCGACGGTTCTCCGCCGTCACCGCCTTGAACCGTTCCTCGATATCGGGGGGCGCCGGTCCGCTCGGGCGGGCGACCCGGGCTTCCTCCCAACGGGTCTCGACCCTGCCCGCCACCCGAGAGAGGCGGTCGAGGAGTCGCTCGACTTCCCGTTGCCGGTCAGGACCTCCGGATTCTGGCACCGAACCGTTTCTCCAGGGCGATGGAAAGGGCGGACATCTCCGCTTCGACATCCTGATCCGTGAGCGTACGGTCGGGAGCACGGAAGCGAAACGTCCATGCCAGGCCGAGGCGACCGCCCTCGATCTCCTCTCCCGAGTAGACATCGAAGAGGCGTACGTCACGCAACAGATCGGAGGTGGCTTCTCTCGCCGCCCGCTCGATGTCCGCGGCGGGCACGCCTCGCGGAACCGTCATGGAGAGGTCGCGGCGCACGGCCGGGAACGGCGAGGTCTTTCGGTAGGCGGGCACGGGCCGTCCCTCGACGGCGGCGAGATCGAACTCGAGCGCGAACGCGGGCGCGGCCCAGGGAGGCGCGTCGACGGACGCCCCGTCCACCGCTCCCGCAACGCCGACCGTGCGGCCGTCCTTCACGGCCCGGAAGCCGCCGCGCGAGAGCCAGGGGCCCGCGAGAGACGCTCCTCGCCCCTCCGCCGCCGCGGCCCCGGCGCCGTCGCGTGGCTCCAGCGTCGCTCCGCACAGGCGATCCGCGAACGATCCAGCGATCTCCTTGAGGTCCCACAAATCGAAGTCGAGTCCCGGCCCCGACCAGTGATCGGGACGCCGCGCACCGGCGACGACGGCGCCCACTCTTCCGGACTCCTCGAAACGGTCGATTCCGGCCGCGTCCTCTTTCCGGCCCGGGCCGGCCGCGTACCCGAACACGGTGCCGAGTTCGAACAGGCGCACGTTGCGGTTGCCGCGCGCATAGTTGTGTTCCAGCCGCCTGAGCAGCACGGGGACCATGGCGGAGCGCAGGCAGCTCTCCTCCGCCGAGAGCGGGTTCGGCACCGAAACGACGGCGCGATTCCCCCGGTAGTCCTCCGGCATGAAACTCAGGCTGCGGGCCTCGAGGAGTCCGCGTCCGGTGAGCAACTCCCGCACCCGCGCCGCCTTTTCGACCCGCGGGTCCGCGGGAACGGCGCTCGGCCGGAACCTGCGGTCCTGGCCCGCCGCGGCGTCGTATCCCACGCGACGCGCGACTTCCTCCACGAGATCGATCTCCCGGGCGACGTCGGTGCGCCACCCGGGCACGGAGACGCGCAGCAGGTCGCCTGCTCCACTCGCGCCATCGCCGCCGTCCGGTACGGAGAGGGTCTCGAAGCCGATTGGCTCGAGCGCCGCGCGGACCGCCGCCCCGTCGAGGCCGAACCCGAGTACCTGGTTCACGCGACTCACGCGGACGTCGATCGGCGGAACCGGCGTCGGGGCCGGGCCCACACGGATGCCGACGACGTCCGCCTCGCCGCCGGCCGTCGCGAGGATGAGTTCCACGCAGCGCGCAAGCGCCCGCTCCTGCGCGTGCACATCGATCCCCCGCTCGAAGCGGTAGGACGCGTCGGTGGAGAGCCCCGCGCCGGTTCGGGTCCGCCGCACGCCGGCCGGATCGAACGACGCGCACTCGATGAGCAGATCGACGGTGTCCTCCGTCACCTCCGTGTCGAGCCCTCCCATAACGCCCGCGAGGGCGATCGCACGATCGCGGTCGGCGATCACCGTCTGGCCGCGCGTCAGCTTGTGCTCCTGGCCATCGAGCGTTGTCAGCGGCTCCCCCGCCTCGGCCGGCCGCACGCGGATCTCCGCGCCGGACAGCCGCGCGAGATCGAAGGCATGCAGGGGCTGGTTGCACTCGTGAAGGACGTAATTGGTCGCGTCGACGACGTTGCTGATCGGACGCGCGCCCACCGCGAGGAGCCGGCCCGCGAGCCACGGCGGCGACGGCCCGACCCTGACCCCCCGGATCACGGCGGCCATATAGCGCGAACATCGGCCGAGATCCTCGATGCGAACCGTGACCCCGGCTCCGCTCACCTCGGACTCGCCGTCCCGCCACTCGGCCGACCACGCCGGGACCCCGAAGTCGCGCGGCGCCGGAGGCCCTCCCACTTCCCGCGCGACGCCCAGGTGGCAGGCGAGGTCGACCCGGTTCGGGTTCAGATCCAGCGCGAGACGCGTATCGGGCAGACCGAGCGCCGCCGCGAGCGGCGTACCCGGCTCGAGCCCGTCGGCGAGGCGCAGGATGCCTCCCTTGTCGCGGCCCAACTCGAGTTCGGCTTCCGAGCACAGCATGCCGTGACTCGACTCGCCGCGGATCTTGCGACTCTCGATGCGGAAGCCGCCGGGCAGCTCTCCGCCGGGAGCCACGTGCGGATAGAATCCTCCGGTGGCGATCACGGGAGCCCCGCACACCACGTCGAGCGCCTCGCCGGCACCCCGGTCCACCTTGCAGAGGGTGAGGCGATCCGCGTTCGGGTGCGGACGGGTCTCGAGGACGCGGGACACGACGATCCCATCCAGCCCCGCGCCCACGGTCTCGATCTTCTCGACCGCGGCGGCGGTCATCGTCACGCGCTCCGCCAGGACCCGTGGATCGCGCAACTCCCCGCGCAGTCCGGCCAGTTCGTCGATCCAGTTGAACGAGATGTTCATGCGAACTGCTGCAGGAAGCTCATCTCCCCCTCGTAGAGGAGCCGCATGTCGGGAATCCCGTGCCGCACCATCGCGATGCGGGCCGGTCCCATCCCGAACGCATAGCCCGTGTAACGCTCCGAATCGTAGCCCACGGCCTCGAAGACCGCGGGATCCACCATTCCGCTTCCCATGATCGTGATCCATCCCGTGCGCTTGCAGGTGGAGCAGCTGCCCCCGGCGCACACCGTACACGACACGTCCACCTCCGCCGAAGGCTCGGTGAAGGGGTAGAAGGACGGCCGGAATCGGCTCTTCGTCCCCGGACCGAAGAAGTGGTGGACGAAGTGCTCGATCGCGGCGCGGAACTCCACGAAATCCACGCCTTCGTCGACCGCGAGCCCCTCGATCTGCTCGAAGGCGGGAGCGTGCGACGGATCGAAGGAGTCGCGCCGGTACGCGAGCCCCGGCACGACGACGCGGACGGGTGGCCGGAAGGCCTCCATCACGCGCGCCTGGACGGGGGAAGTGTGCGTCCGCAGCACGACGTCCTTCTCCAGGTAGAAGGTGTCCATCATGTCCGCGGCGGGATGATCGAGCGGGATGTTGAGCGCGGTGAAGTTGTACCAGGTGGACTCGATCTCGGGCCCGAGCACACTCGTGAAGCCGAGTTCGGCGAAGATCTCGCAGATCTCGTCGATGACCCGGGTCACGGGGTGCACGCCGCCGACCCAGCGCCCGCGGGCCGGAAGGGTCAGGTCGATGCGCGCTCTCGGGCCGGCCGTGGCGCTCTCCAGAGACCCGGCCCGCGCTTCGAGGGCGTCGCGCAATACTGTCTTCACGGCGTTCGCGCGTTGTCCAACGTCACGGCGGGCCCGCGGTTCGACCGTGCCGATCAGGGACATGATGTCGGCCAGTTGACCGTTACGGCCCAGGTATTCGACGCGCGCGGACTCGAGCGCGGCGGAGTCCGCGGCCTCCCCGATCGCGGCGAGCCCCTTCCCCTCGATGGCGGCGAGCCGGTCGAGGAGAGACGCTCCGGCCGGGGTCATGGGCCGTGCGCTTTGGCCACCTCGACGAGCTTGGTAAAGGCGGCCGGATCCCGGATGGCGAGGTCCGCGAGCACCTTGCGGTTGAGGTCGACGCCGGCGCTCTTCAGCCCGCTGACGAACCGGGAATATGAGATACCGTTCTGACGGGCCGCGGCGTTGATGCGGGCGATCCACAGTCGGCGAAAGTCACGCTTCTTCCTGCGCCGATCGACGTAGGCATAGGCCCAGCCGCGCTCGACGGAGTTCTTCGCGGTGCGATAGAGCTTCGAACGCGCTCCGAACTGGCCGCGGGCTTCCTTGAGGATCTTCTTCTTTCGACGGTTGCGTGCAACGCTGCTCGTCGCGCGTGGCATGGCCGCACCTCCTGATTCCTGATACTGAGACTTGCCGGGTACTGGGCGGGTACTGTGCGGGGCAAGGGCGAACCCGTGCCCGAGCTAGGTTCCCAGAAGCCGCTTCACCCGCTTCTCGTCCGCTTTCGCCACAAGGGTCCCCTGCCGGAGCCGACGCTTACGCTTGGGGCTCTTCTTCGTCAGGATGTGGCTGTGGTAGGCACGCCGGCGCCGGAATTTCCCGCTGCCGGTCTTTCGAAACCGCTTCGCGGCGGACCGGTTCGTCTTCATTTTCGGCATTTTGCGTCTGCTCCGGTTCAGCTCCGTCCCTGGCCATCCGCGACGGAGTCGTCGTTGCCCGCTACGTGCGGTGCGGTCCCATCAGCATGGTCATCGTGCGACCCTCATGCGTGATGTCCGACTCCACCACCGCGATGTCCTCCAACTCTTCCTTCACCATCTCGAGAATCCGTCGCCCGCGCTCCGGGTGCGTGACTTCGCGGCCCCGGAACATGAGCGTGAACTTCACCTTGTCGCCATCGGAAAGGAACCGGCGGGCGTGCCGCATCTTGAAGTCGATGTCGTGCGCCTCGATCTTCGGCCGCAGCTTCACTTCCTTGACGTTTATGATGTGCTGTTTCTTCTTCGCTTCCCGCGCTTTTCTCGCCTGCGCGTACTTGTACTTTCCGAAATCCATGAGCCGGCAGACGGGCGGTCGCGCGCCGGGCGCCACCTCCACCAGGTCGAGCCCGCGTTCGGCCGCGAGGCCGCGAGCTTCGTCCGTTGCGACGATGCCGAGCTGATTGCCCTCTTCATCGATGAGCCGGATCGGGCTGATCCGGATCTTGTCGTTGACTCTGGGATCTCCGTTCACTTCACCTCATAAGAAAAGCCCGGTTCGGCGACGACCGACCGGGCACGAAGGCACGCCCCTCAGGGGGGTGCTCCATCGACCCGGCAGCAGCACGATTTCGTACGCCGATAGGGTGGGGGCATCGCGGCCCCGCTTGTCGGTTTTTCAACGCCCGGAAAGTGCCCCCGAGCGGTCCTGCTGTCAACGACTGCCAGTGGGGGAACCGGTAGACGTCACGTGTCGAGGGATCGGGCCTCGACGCGACGACGGATCCGGGATACGAAGTCGTCGAGGGGGACGACTTCCTGTTTGCGCTCGGCGCCGCGGGCGCGGACGGCGACGGTGCCGGCCTCGATTTCGCGGTCTCCGACGACGAGGAGGTAGGGGACCTTCTGCAGTTCGCCGTCGCGGATGCGGTAGCCGAGCGTGTCGGAGCGGGCGTCGAGCTCCACGCGCAGCCCCTCCGCGGCGAGCCGGTCCCGGATATCCCCGGCGGCCGCCGCGTGCGCGTCCGTAATCGGGAGCACGCGGACCTGGACGGGCGCGAGCCACGGAGGGAACGCGCCGGCGAAGTGCTCGATGAGCACGCCGGTGAAGCGCTCCAGGGTGCCGAAGATGGCGCGGTGGATCAGCACGGGCCGGTGCGGCTTGTTGTCCGCCCCCATGTACTCGAGCTCGAAGCGGTCGGGAAGGTTGAAGTCCAACTGGATCGTGGCCCCCTGCCACTCGCGTCCGATCGCGTCCTTGTACTTGATGTCGATCTTGGGGCCGTAGAACGCGCCTCCGCCCTCGTCCAGCTCGTACTCCAGCCCTCCGCGCTCCAGCGCGTCGCGCAACGCGTCTTCCGCCACGTCCCAGACCTCGTCGCCGCCGATCCGCTTGTCCCCGTCCGGACGCGTGGAAAGATCGAACCGGTAGTCGAGGCCCAGCGTCGTCATCACCGTGTCGACGAGTTTCAGGCAGATGAAGATCTCCTCCTCGATCTGCTCGGGAGTGCAGAAGACGTGCCCGTCGTCCATCGTGAGCATGCGCACGCGCAGCAGCCCGTGCAGCGTCCCCGACCGTTCGTGGCGGTACACGTTCGCAATCTCGGCGAGGCGCACCGGAAGGTCGCGGTAGCTGCGGGGGTTCGCCGCGTAGATCGTGATGTGTCCCGGACAGTTCATCGGCTTCACGCGGAACGCTTCGCCGTCCTCGTCCGCCATCCGGGGGTACATGTTCTCCGCGTAGTTCGGGAGGTGCCCGGAGCGCCGGAAGAGCGCCTCGCCGGAGATGTGCGGCGTGTAGACGAAGTCGTAGCCGTGCGCCTCCTGAAGGTCTTCGATCCAGCGCCTCAACTCGAGCTGCACGCGGGCGCCCTTCGGGTGCCAGCACACCAGCCCGGGGCCGATCTCGTCCTGGATCGAGAACAGGTCCAGTTCCCTGCCCAGCTTCCGGTGATCGCGCTTGCGGGCCTCCTCGAGGCGGGCGATGTACGCATCCAGTGCTTCCCGGGAGTAGAAGGCCGTGCCGTAGATGCGCTGGAGCATCTGTCGGCGCTCGTCGCCGCGCCAATAGGCCCCCGCGGCGCTGAGAAGCCGGAAGTGTCGGATCTCGCTCGTGCGGGGGGCGTGCGGTCCCCGGCACAGGTCGAGGAACGGCCCGTTCCGATAGACGGAAATCGCCTCGCCCTCGGGAATCTCCTCCAGCCGCTCCAGCTTCAGCGGATCGTCCGCGAACAGTTCCAGGGCCTCGTCGCGCGTGACCTCGCGGCGCTCGAACGGATCGTCCGCCCCCGCGACTTCGGCCATCGTGCGCTCGATTTCTTCCAGGTCCTCCGGCGTGAAGGGCGTCGGCACCTCGAAGTCGTAGTAGAAGCCATCGTCGATCGGAGGCCCGAAGCCGATCCCCGCCCCCGGATATCGCTCGCGCACGGCGGTGGCGAGCGCGTGCGCCGCGGAGTGGCGAAGGACGTAGAGCGCGTCGGGGTCCTCGTCACGGCGCGTCACGATCGCGACTTCCGCCCCATCCGGCAGCACGGCCGAGAGATCCGCGAGTTCGTCGTTCACGCGCGCGGCCACGGCGGCCCGGGCCAGCCCGGGACCGATCACCGCGGCGAGGTCGGCGGCGCTCGAGCCGCGCGGCAGCCGCTTCGAGGAGCCGTCGGGGAGCAGGATGGAAACCTGGGGATCGTTCATATCACTAGCGGGTCCTCAGCACGGTGACCTGCGCCTGTGCCCGGTCGGGGAGGTCGGCCCCGGCCGGGTCCATGACCTCGACGACCAGGCCGGGAGTCGCGCCCGAGCTCACGAGCGAGAAGTAACGCCCGGTGGAGGAGTTCACGGTGAATTCGGTCGAGCTGTTCGTCGAAACATGCACGTTCACCCTCGAGGGCGTGAGCGGAAAGTCGCGGGTGAACGGACATCGGTCTCCGAGGTTGGATTCGCTCAGTTGTCGGTACAGCGCCGGGAGATTCCAGGTCGTCCACTGCGTGCGGGGATCCGCCTCGGCCGGCACGCGGTCGTCCGCGACGAGAGACGTGAGGTACAGCGAGAGGAGTTCCTCCCACTCCATCTCCACGCCGGCGACGGTCTGGAGCGTACGCTCCACGTTGGTGACGCCCTTGAAGTGCGCGGGGCCGCCCGAGGTCAGATACCGGAACAGCTCCTCTTCCCGACTCCCGGGCAGCGCGCCCCCACTCCCGGACGCCCCGAACTGGTCGCCGAGCCAGCGTACGAACCCGTACGCAAAGCCACGGAAAGCGAGGGATTCCACTCCGCCGGGGTCCTCGCCGACCGCGTCGCCGAGCGCCGGGGCCGCGCCCGGACCGTCGGGATCCGGGGGACAGCCGCCACGCAGGAAGCGCCCGAGGCGAATCTGGTTCACGATGTGAAAGTGGTTGTAGGCGGCGAGTTGTTCCTCGCCTGTCGTGATCATGTCCAGATCGAGGTTGGATCTTGTCCCGAACCCCGCGGCCCGGAGGCCGGCGACCTCTTCGGCGAGGTGGGCCATGCCCTCATCGAGCCACGCGACCTCTCGATCGCCGAAGATGTTCCCGCTGCCGAGCGTGACGCGCTGCTGGGTATTGAGCAGGTGGGCGAACTCGTGCGCGACCGTCGACCGCGCGAGCGCATTCCCGAACTCGCGGTCGATCTCGGCGCCGAAATCCTCGTCCGGATCCAGGCCCACGAGATAGAAAATCTCTCCTTCGTTCGAGGCCTCGCAACTCGATCTGCTCGTGAGATCGCGCGCCAGGAAGAAGCCGGCGACGACGCTCTCCTCTCCCGCCGGCGTGAGCTTGTTCACCTCGGCCGTGAAGAGCGCGAATACCGTCCCGTTGTTGTCGATATCGGCGGGCCCGCCGAAGTAGGCGACGTCTACCGGATACACGACTTCGTCCAACTCCCGGCCGATCGCTTCAAACTCGGCCGCCGAAAACCGGTCGCTGTCGGGCTGATCGTGGAACTGGAGGTCCTCCACGATGGTGAAGTGTTCTCCCGCGTACCGGACCTCGCCCAGGACGGTCGTCGGGTTGCGGCAGTTGACGATGAGGCCTGCGCCCACACCGACCCTGAAGGACAGCGTGTCGCCGAGATCCGGCGGCTGCCGCGCATCGGCGAGATTCAGCGGATCGAGCCCCGGCGTTCGAGACCGCACGGGCTGGGCGCCGACCGCGGCGAGTTCCCGCAGATCCCGCTCGCGAAGGACGCGCTCGCGTGCGAACCAGGACGCCCGGCGGCGAAGGTTGCGGCTCAATTCTCCGCCTCCCGAGGTGAGACGGGGGGGCCGCGGCGGGGTCGCGTTCCCGGAGGCGCGCTCGGCCCGCACCCGCATACAGCCGTCCACGCTCTGGCCGGGCGCCTGCGAGGCGCTCTGTACGATGACCTGGTAGTCGCGCGACGCGTCCGAGCCCGCCAGCCTGAAGGCGCGTATGTCCGCGGCGTTGTCGAGCGTCACGTGCTGGCCGGGGGTCAGGTCGAGCGTGACGGACACCGAAGGCGTGGCCGCCCCCCCGCACCCCGTGGCAAGCGGAGGAGGAGGAGGCGGCGGGTCCGTCGTGCCGCCGCCGCAGGCCGCGATCGCGAGACCGGAAACGAAACCCGGCAGGCCGCGGCAAAGTCTCAGCATGCGTGGCTCACACGCGGCATGCGAATCTCACAGTTCGACCCCCCTGGCACGGTGACGACCGCCGGCTCCCTGGCAGGCCCTGTCCGCCGGCCGGCGACCTCCGGCGGGCAAGATACCCGCCCGTCACGATCCGTGCCCGCGAGGTGGGGTCACGAGCGCCCGGGCCGCGAGCAGGTCGTCCATGTGCCCGGCCCGCCGTGCGCCGACGCGACCCGCTCGACGTCCTCCACGCCCCGGGCGGGGCGGATGCGCGAAGGCCCGGCCGAAGCCGGGCCTTCGCGCTCTTGAACAGCGGACGGGGAACGGATGTCCGCCCCCGCCGTGCTTCCCCGGTTGGCTCAGTACATGCCGCCCATGCCGCCGCCCGGCATGCCGCCGGCGGCCGCCGCGGGATCCTCCGCCTCGGGCCGCTCCACCACGACCGCCTCGGTCGTGAGCAGCAAACCCGCGATCGAGGCCGCGTTCTGGAGCGCCGTACGCGTGACCTTGGTCGGGTCGATGACGCCCGCCCCGACCATGTCCTCGTACTCGCCCGTGGCCGCGTTGTAGCCGGTGTTCCGGCCCTCGGCCTCGCGCACCTTCTCGACGATGATCGAGCCCTCGGCCCCGGCGTTCGAGGCGATCGTGCGAACCGGCTCCTCAACCGCGCGGCGCACGATCCGGATTCCGATCGTCTCGTCGGCATCCGAGCCCTCGACGCCCTCCAGCGCGCCCTGGCTCCGCAGCAGAGCCACGCCGCCGCCGGGCACGATGCCCTCTTCCACGGCCGCGCGCGTCGCGTGCAGCGCGTCCTCGACTCGAGCCTTCTTCTCCTTCATCTCGGTCTCGGTCGCCGCGCCCACGTTGATGACAGCCACGCCGCCGGCCAGCTTCGCCAGCCGCTCCTGGAGCTTCTCGCGGTCGTAGTCGGACGTGGACTTGTCGATCGCGACCTTGATCTCGCTGATGCGGCCCTGGATCCGGTCCGCGTCGCCCGCCCCGTCGACGACGGTCGTGTTGTCCTTGTCGATGACGATCCGCTTCGCCTGGCCGAGGTCACCGACCACCGTGTTCTCGAGCTTGAAGCCGAGTTCCTCGGAGATCACCTGGCCGCCCGTGAGGATCGCGATGTCCTGCAGCATCTGCTTGCGGCGGTCGCCGAAGCCCGGAGCCTTGACGGCCGCGACCTTGAGCGTTCCGCGCAGCTTGTTGACGACGAGCGTGGCGAGCGCCTCGCCCTCGACATCCTCCGCCACGATCAGGAGAGGCTTGCCCATCTGGGCAACCTTCTCGAGGACCGGCAGCAGGTCCTTCATGGCCGAGATCTTCTTGTCGTGGATCAGGATGATCGGTTCGTCGAGGACGACCTCCATCTTGTCCGGATCCGTGACGAAATACGGCGAGAGATAGCCGCGGTCGAACTGCATCCCGTCCACGGTCTCCAGCTCGGTCTCGAGGCCGCGGGCTTCCTCGACCGTGATGACGCCGTCCTTCCCGACCTTCTCCATCGCGTCGGCGATCAGCTCGCCGATCTCCCGGTCGCTGTTCGCCGAAATGGCTGCGACCTGGGCAATTTCCGTCTTGCCCGAGGTTTCGACGGAGATCGAGTGGAGGTTCCCGACGATCGCTTCGACGGCCTTGTCGATGCCGCGCTTGAGCGCCATCGGGTTCGCGCCCGCCGTCACGCTCTTGAGGCCTTCGGTGAAGATCGACTGCGCGAGCACCGTCGCCGTCGTCGTGCCGTCGCCCGCCGCGTCGGACGTCTTCGTGGCGACTTCCTTCACCATCTTCGCGCCGAGATCCTCGACCGGGTCATCCAGCTCGACTTCCTTGGCGACCGTCACGCCGTCCTTCGTGATCGTCGGGCTGCCGAACTTCTTCTCAAGGACCACGTTCCGCCCCTTGGGGCCGAGCGTGACCTTGACCGCGCGCGCGAGCTTGTCCACGCCCGCCTTCAAGCGCTGCCGTGCCGCGGTATCGAATTCAAGATCCTTCGCCATTTCGTCTCCTTCGCCCGGTCATCCGGGCGCATCAGTCAACGGGTTTGACCCGCCGTCTCCCGCTTGAGCGGTTAGAGGACGGCCAGAACGTCGCTCTCCTTCACGATCAGGTAGTCATCGCCATCCAGCGAAACCTCGGTCCCGGCGTACTTGCCGTAGAGAACCCGGTCTCCGGCGCTGACTTCCATCGGGATGCGTTCGCCGTCATCGTTCATGCGGCCGGGGCCCACGGCGACGACGGTGCCCTGCTGCGGCTTCTCCTTTGCGGTGTCCGGAATGTACAGACCCCCGCGCATCTCCTCGGTCTCCTCGAGCGGTGCGATGACCACGCGGTCGGCCATGGGGGAGATGTTCAGTTTCGTGTTCGAGGCGGTTGCCATCTTGCCTGTCCCTCCTTGGACCTTCGGGGTTGGGTGATCCTTCCGATGAAAGCCGCGAGGGACCCCGCGGCTGTTAGCACTCTCGTACAGCGAGTGCTAAGACGAATCGAAGATACAGGGGTCCACGGTTCCGATCAAGGGGCGCGGGGGTTATGAAACCCGCCCCGGGCACCTATCGTAGGGGCGGGTCAGAAAGGGAGGTCGACATGTTTCGTGCAGCCGTAGTGCTGGTGGCCGCAGGCGCGGTGGGTCTGTGGGTGACGGGAATCCTCTTCTCCGTCGTCCTGCCCCTCGTGTGGACGGTCGTGAAGGTCGCGATCTTCGTCGCAGTCTTCTACCTGATCGTGCGGATGATCAATCCGGAGTTCGCGAACAAGATGAAGGAGAAGTGCTGCGGGAGCGCGGCTTTCTTCCGCGGGTCCTGAAGCCGGCCGCGGCACGCCGGCGGCCCGTGGCGGCTAGCCGCCGGAGCCGGCCGGCGTTCCGAACAGGTACCGGTCCGCGATCGCCAGGCCGGTGATCGTCAGCGCCGGTTCGATGCGGTCGACCGTGCGGCAGTGCGGTCCCACGACCCGCGCGAGTCCGCCCGTCGCCACGATGAGCGCCTCGCGCTCCCATTCCTCGACGATCCGCCGCACGATGCCGTCGATCCCCTCCACCACCGAGTAGAACCCGCCACTCCGCAGACAATCCTTCGTATTGCGGCCGATGACCCGGGCCGGCTGCTCCACGTGAATCTGCGGGAGTTGCGCCGTAGCACGCGCGAGCTGGTCCGTGCCGGCCGTGGGCCCCGGCGCGATGACGCCACCCGCGAACACGCCATCGGCGGTAATGCAGTCGAAGGTCGTCGCCGTTCCGAGATCCACGACGATGGTGTCGCGACGGTAGAGCTCCGCCGCGGCGAGCGTGTTCGCGATGCGGTCGGCGCCGACTTCGAGGGGGTGGTCGACGTCCAGCCGGACGGGGATGGGAGAGCCGCCGTTGAGGAAGCACAGCGGGGCGTCGAGCGTTTCCCCGACCGCGAGCCATACGCGGTGCAGTGTGGGGACGACGGAAGCGACGACGATCCGCTCCGGAGCGGGCAGT
Organism: Gemmatimonadales bacterium; assembly: GCA_009838765.1. Lineage (GTDB taxonomy): Bacteria > Gemmatimonadota > Gemmatimonadetes > Palauibacterales > Palauibacteraceae > Palauibacter > Palauibacter ramosifaciens. Next base: position 12,227 of record VXQX01000061.1, on the reverse strand, counting down.
TCCCGGGCTCCGAGGAGTCCCAGGATCTGGAGTCCGATCTCGTCCGCCGTTCGGCGGCGGTCGGTCGCGATCCGCCACGTGTGCACGGGGGTGAGATCCTCGAACCATCCGAGCACGGATTCGGTGTTCCCGATGTCTACGGCGAGGAGCATGGGATCAGCTTTCCCCAAGAGCGATGGAGCCCGCGACGACGCGGCGCAGGGCGCCTCCTCGCGGCCGGAGCAGGAGGGCGCCGTCCGGAGCGATCCCGGCCGCGAGGCCGACGGCGGGTTCGCGGTCCGAGAGCCGGTGCTCGACCCAGCGGTTTTTTAGCCAGTCGAGGCGGTCCAACTCATCGAGCGATGCCGCATCGAGCGAAGTCGGTGCGCGGGGGAGTCGCCGCTCGAGTCCCGCCACCACCGCGTCCGCGACGTCGACCAGGCGCACCGGACCCACGCAATCGGACAGAGCCACGGCTTCGTCCACCTCATCCGGGAGGCGGCCGGACTCGACGTTGATGCCGACGCCCACGACGAGGGACGCCTCCCCGCCATTGGACCGGGCGGCCTCCGCCAGGATGCCGCCGAGCTTCCGCTCCCGCGCCATGACGTCGTTGGGCCACTTCACGGCCGAGGCCAGGCCCGGGAAGCGCCGGTTCAGTTCGCGCGCGAGATCGACGCCGGCCACGACCGTGACGAGCGGCGGGACGGTGGCTTCGCGCAGGTGGAACGCCATGCTGAGATAGACGCCGGCCCCCGCCGGAGACGCCCAGTTCCGGCCCGCCCTTCCCCGCCCGGCCGTCTGCTGGCGGCAGAGCACGATCGTGCCGGACGGCGACCCGGCTTCCGCCAGTTCACGGGCGAGATCGTTCGTTGAAGTGATGCGGTCGAAGGCGAAGACCGACTCCCGGCCCCAGCGCTCGCGCAGCGCGGCGACGGGCTCTCCGGCCCAGGCTCCCGCCTCTTCTGCGAGCATGGTCGCTCCGACTTCAGTCATTCAACGGTCATCCGCGCAGCGCCGGCCAGATCGCCGCCGCGGCCAGGTATCCTCCGCCGATGAACCAGCAGTACCAGGCGAAGCGGTGGAATACACGCCGTTCGAGCATCCGCAGGAAGATACGAATGGCGAACACCCCTGACAGGGCCGAAGCCGCGAAGGCGACCGCGAGGGGCAGCATCCCGGCCGCGAGTCCCGCCTCCCCGAGGTCCGGCGCCTGCAGGACGGCCGCCCCCGCGATCGCGGGAATGGAGAGGAGAAAGGAGAACTCGGCCGCGCGACGAGGTTCGACGCCGGCGGCGGTCGCCGCCGCCAGAGTGCCTCCGGAGCGGGAAATGCCGGGCAGGATGGCGAACGCCTGCGCCAGCCCAATCGCAAGCGCCCCGGCAACCGTCGGCCGCGCACGCGTGCCCCGGCGGGACAAGCTCCGGATCGACCAGACGACGGCGCCGGTGACGAGCAACATCGCCGCCGCGAACATGGGCCTCTCGAATGTGGGCTCCAGCACGCCCCGCAAGCCGATGCCGACGGCAGCGGCGGGCAGCGTGGCCGCCGCCAGGAGGCCGACGTCCCCGAGGCTCCCGCGATCCCCCGAGTACACACCCCGCGCAAGCGCCGCGAGGCGTCCGCGATAGACCCAGCACACGGCACACAGCGTCGCGACGTGCACGGTGACCTCGAACACGACGCCCGGGAGGTCGATCCCGAACAGCGCCTGCCCCAGCACGAGATGCCCGGAACTCGACACGGGCAGGAACTCCGTGAAGCCCTGGACGACGCCGAGTACGAAGGCTTCGAACGGGTTCACTCGGTCGGAGCCCCGGAGCCGTCCCCATCGGAGAGGACGTTTCGATAGAGCGACTCATAGCGCGGGATGATGCGGTCGATCGCGAAGCGTTCGAGGGCCCGGTCCCGCGAAGCGCCCGAGAACGCGTCCCAGCGCGCCTCATCCGTCAGCAGCGAGATCGCAGATGTCGCCATCGCGTCGACCGCTCCGACCGGATGGAGGTATCCGGTCACGCCGTGCTCCACGACCTCGTCGAGGCCCGTCCCGGAGGACCCCACCACGGGAACTGCGGAAGCCTGCGCTTCCAGCGCCACCAGACCGAAGGATTCCTGCTCGCTCGGGAGGAGGAAGAGATCCGCGCCGGCGAGGAGTTCGGCCACGGAGTCGATCTTGCCCAGGAAGACGACACGCTCCGCCATGCCCAGCTCCGCGGCGATCTCCGCGGCGCGCTGCCGCTCCGGACCGTCTCCCACGAGGATGAGGCGCGCCGGGAGGGCACGCCCGATCCGCGCGAACGTCTCCATGAGGTCTGGGATCCGCTTGACCGCCCGGAAATTGGAGATGTGCATCACGACCTTCTCTCCGGCCCGCGCGAGCCGATGCCGGCCCCGCTGGCGCTCTCGGTCGTAGATCTTCGGATCGACGAAGTTGGGGATCACCTCGATCGCGCAGCGGCTGCAGTCGAAATCGCGGTGCGTCCGTTCGCGAAGCCACTCGGACACGGCGGTGATCCGGTCGGATTTCTCGATCGAGAAGCGGGTGATCGACCAGTACGAGGGGTCCTGGCCTACCAGCGTGATGTCCGTGCCGTGCAACGTCGTCACGAGCTTCACGTCGCGGCCTCCGTCCCGCAGCATGTCGCGCGCGATCCAACCCGCCGTCGCATGCGGGATCGCGTAGTGTACGTGGAGGAGATCGAGTTCCTCGCGCCGCGCCACTTCGTGCATCGTGACGGCCAGCGCAAGCGAGTAGGGAGGATACTCGAACAGCGGGTAGCGATTGACCTCGACTTCGTGGAAGTAGACGCCATCGATGAAGTGGGTGAGGCGGAACGGCTGGGCATAGGAGATGAAGTGTACCTCGTGCCCCCTGCGGGCGAGGCCGAGCCCCAGTTCGGTAGCGATCGCCCCGGAGCCCCCGTACGTCGGATAGCACGTAATCCCGATCTTCATCGTCCCCTCTTCATCCTGATTCCCGCCAGTCGGCTGCGATGCGGCGCGCAAGTTGCCCCGGCGTCGTCGACCCGTCCAGCACCCGAAGCACGACGGCGTCCTCCGGAACCTGGTGCCGGAACCACGTCCGCTGCCGGCGGGCGTAGCGCCAGGTGGCTCTCGACACGCGTTCGATCGTCTCGTCCACGCCGGCTTCGCCCCGGACGAGCGCCGCGACGTCCGCGTAGCCCAGCGCGTCGAAGGCGCGCGATCCGTCGAGTCCGCGCGCCAGGAGGTCGCGCACCTCCTGCGGCCAGGCGCCCCCGCGGATCGACGCCGCGGCACGCCGCTCAATCCGTTCACGGAGGAGCGGCGCGGGCCACTCCAGCACATAGGTGGCGGTCCGCAGCCTCGGGCGTTCGGTGGGGCCGCTCGTCATCCAGCGGGTGAGCGGCTTGCCCGTCAGGAGCGCGAGTTCCACCGTGCGCGCGGCCCGCTGCCGGTCGAGCGGACGGCGCCGCGCGGCCAGCACCGGATCGAGGCGGACCGCCCAGCGCATCAGTTCCTCGCGTTCGAGCACAGCGAGCCAGGCGTGCAGCGCCGCCCGGCGCGGCGGGTCGAGCGGGGGCTCCTCGAACATCGGGTGCGTGAGCGCCCGCAGGAACAACCCCGTTCCGCCGGCGAGGATGGGGACGCGACCCCGGGCGTAGATCCCGGCGATCCAGCGGGCGGCCAGGCGCGCGAAGCGGCCCGCGCCGTACCGTTGCTGAGGGTCGAGGAAGCCGACGCCGTGGTGCGGCGCGGCGGCGAGTTCGCCGGCGGAGGGCGCCGCGGTCCCGATGGCGAAGCCGCGGTACGCCTGGCGGCTGTCCATGGAGATGATCTCGCCGTCCAGCCCGCGCGCGACCTCGATGGCGACGGACGTCTTGCCCGAGGCGGTCGGCCCCGCGACCACGGGCACGGGCGAACTCCCCACGGGCGCGGCGGCTACCCGCGGCCGAACCGCCGGTCGAGCTCCTCGACGCTCAGGCGCACGATCGTCGGGCGGCCGTGGACATCGTGTCCCGGCAGCGGAGTCGCGAACAGCCGGTCGAAGAGTTCCCTCGCTTCTTCCGGGGCGATGGGTTCGCCCGCCTTGATCGCTCCCTTGCACGCCATGCTCTTCGCAAGCCGCTCGTGCTGGTTGCGCGCCGTATCCACGAGCGGCGAGCCCTCCGCCAGCTCCCGCACCATCTCGCGCAGGCAGCGCTCGGCGTCGAACCGGGCGTGGGGCTGCGGGGCCGCGGTCAGAATCCAGGTCCGCTCGCCGAACGGCTCCAGCTCGAAGCCCTGCCGGGCGAGCAATCCCGCGAGATCCTCGAGCGCCTCGGCCTCCGGGGGTGAGAACTGCAGCGTGACCGGAAAGAGGAGCGCCTGGGAGGTGCCTCCCCCGGCTTCGAAGCGCGCCATGATCTCCTCGTAGAGCACACGCTCGTGCGCCGAGTGCTGATCGACGATGAGGAGCCCGTCGCGGGTGCCGGCCAGGATGTAGCGGTCGTGGAGCTGCCACAGCTCCGGGCCGGCGAACGGCGCCTCCGCTGCGCCTCCCTGCCCACTCGCGCGGCCCTCGACCCCCGGCTCACCCGGCCCGCCCGCGTCGTCCCGTCCGGAGACGAAGAGCGCGAACTGCGGCATCTCCGCAGGCGGCTCGCCGCGGGGTTTCGCGGCGCCACCGCCGGAGGACGTTCGATCGCCCCGCCCCGCGTCGGGGGCGCGGCCGGGGATGCCCACCGGCTTCGTCGAATCGAGCCGCGCCAGCGCGGCGCGCACGGCATCGCGAACCGCCGTCTCGACGCTCTCGCGGTCGCGGAAACGCACCTCCGCCTTGGCCGGATGGACGTTGACGTCCACCGCTGCGGGCGGCGTCTCGATGCGCAGGAAGAGGCTCGGTCGAAGGCCCTCGACGACCGTCGTCCGAAAGGCGTCATCCACCAGGCGCAGGAGTGCGGCATCGCGGAATGGACGACCGTTCACGAAGGTGTAGCGGCGCCCTCCCCTCGCGCGCGCCGCATCGGGACGCTGGATGAACCCCCGGACCCGCACGGGGCCGCCGGCATCTTCCACGGGGATGAGCGTGGGAGCGAGGTCGCCCCACAGCTGTCCGACCCGTTCGAGCCAGTCCCGCGCAGGGGCGAGATCCATGGAGGCGCGGCGATTCGACTCGAGCCGAAAGCCGATGGCCGGGTTCGCGAGCGCGAGGAGCACGAGCGCCGCGCCCGCGGCCCGCGTCTCGGCAGCCGAACTCCGGAGGAACTTTGCGCGCGCCGGGAGGTCATGGAACAGCGCGCGGACCGTCACCGTCGTGCCGCGCCGGCGCGGCACGTCATCGACGCTGCGGATGCGTCCGAAGTCCACCCGCGCCCGCACGCCTTCTTCCGGACTCAGCGCCGTGTGCAGTTCGAAACGGCTGACCGCCGCGATCGAGGGCAGCGCCTCGCCGCGGAAGCCGAAGGAGCGGACGCTTCGCAGGTCATCCACGCTCCGGATCTTGCTCGTCGCGTGCCGGTCCAGGGCGAGCACGGCGTCCTCGCGGTTCATCCCGCTCCCGTCGTCCGAGACCCGGATCACCGTCTTCCCGCCATTGCGGAGCGCGACCTCGACGCGACGCGCCCCGGCATCGACCGCGTTCTCGGCCAGTTCCTTGACGACGGAGGCGGGACGCTCCACGACCTCTCCCGCCGCGATCTGGTTCGCGACGTGGTCGGGCAGGAGCTGCACGCCGCCCGCTCCCGGGCGGTTCACGCCGCGCCCTCCACGCGGTAGAAGCGGCGGGCGTTCGCCGCCGTGAGCGCCGCGGCTTCCTCGAAGGAGGTGCCGCGCACCTCTGCCAGCCGCTCGCAGGTGTGCGTCAGGTAGGCGGGCTCGTTTCGGCGGCCGCGGCGGGGGGCGGGCGCGAGGTAGGGAGCGTCCGTCTCGATGAGGAGCCGGTCGGCCGGTATTGCGCGGGCCCACTCGGCCAGCGCGGGGACGAAGGTGATGAGGCCCGAAAAGGAGACGTACCAGTCCGCATCCAGGGCGGCGCGGAGGAGGGCTTCGCCTCCCGTGAAGCAGTGCAGCACGCCAGCGGCGCCGGCACCGTATTCTCTCACGCGTTCCGCCGTCTCGGCCTCCGCGGAGCGTGAATGTACGACGACCGGCAGACCGAGCCGGGCTGCAAGCCGGAGGTGCGCCTCAAAATTCTCCAGCTGCGCCCGCCGGGCCGCATTGTCGTAGTGGAAGTCGAGTCCCGTCTCTCCGATCGCGACCACTTCGGGGGCTGCGGCGATGCGCTCGACCTCGCTCATAAGGGAAGCCGAGGTCCGGTCCGCCGCGTGGGGATGGAGCCCCGCCGTCGCCCAAAGGCCGGGCGTCCGCGCGGCCAGCGCCGCGGCCCGCCCGGCGTCCTCGGGATCCGAAGCGACCGTGACCATCCGGCGCACGCCCCGCGCGCGGGCCCGGTCCACCACCTCGTCGAGATCGGGGTCGAAGCCGGCCGCCGTCAGATGGAGGTGCGAATCGAAGAGCGACGTCCCGGCCCCCGTACCGGTCACCCTCGGGCTAGGTGCGGGCGGCGATCGCGGAGCGCCGGCGCGCCCGGTCGTGAATCTCGAGAAGAACGGGAGACGCGACGAAGATCGAGGAATACGTCCCGATGAGCACGCCGATGATGAGCACGCTCGCGAAGGGCCGAATCACTGCGCCCCCGATCACGACCAGCGAGAACAGCGCGATCAGCGTCGTGCCGCTGGTGAGGACGGTGCGAGGCAGCGTCTCGTTCAGGCTCCGATTGAGTGTCGCGTCGTACGCTTCCTTCCGCTTCTTTCTGAGATTCTCCCGCACGCGGTCGAAGACGACGATCGTGTCGTTGAGCGAATACCCGATGATCGTGAGAATCGCGGCGACGGTCGCGAGGTTGATCTCGATGTCGAACAGCGAGATGAACCCGAACGTGATGAGCATGTCGTGCACCGTCGCGATGACGGCTGCGACGCCGAACCGCCACTCGAAACGGAAGGCGAGGTAGATCAGGGTGAGGAGGAACGACAGCAGCACGGCGACGACAGCGGTGCGCTGGAACTCGTCGCCCACCTTGGCGCTCAACGTATCGCCGCGCGCGATCTCGAAGCTCGCCGCGGAGTACTGCGTCTCGAGGCTCGTCCTGATCTGGTCCCGGATCGCGTTCTGGTCCTCTTCCTCCCCGACCGGTACGCGCAGCAGAAAATCGTACGTTTCCGCTCCGACCGTCCGCAGCTGCTGAATCTGGACGCCCGTCGTGCCGCCGGCCGTCAGTGCGTCGCGGATCTGGCCCACATCCGTCGTCTGGGAAAACTGGACCTCGAGCAGGACGCCGCCCGTGAACTCCACGCCCGTCCGCAGACCCCCGCGAAAGATGATCGACAGCAGCCCGATCGTGATGATCGCGGCCGACGCGAAGTACGCCGGCCGGCGCATGGAAAGGAACTTGTAGCTCGCGTTCTGGAAGACCCTCATGGTGGCTTCGTCCCTATATGCTCACGGACTCCCGGGAGCCGCGTCGGTTCAGGTACATGATGAAGAGCGTCCGCGTCACGTAGATCGCGGAGAAGAACGACGCGAGGATCCCGATACAGAGCGTCACGGCGAAGCCTCGCACCGCACCGGTCCCGAACTGGAAGAGGATGATCCCGGTGATGAGCGTCGTGAGGTTCGCGTCGATGATCGCCGACAGGGCGTTGCCGAATCCCGCGTCCACCGCCGTGCGCGGTGTCTTCCCGGCCTGGAGTTCCTCGCGCACCCGTTCGAATATGAGGACGTTCGCATCCACCGCCATTCCGATGGAGAGGATGAGACCCGCGATGCCCGGCAGCGTGAGCGTGGCGTCGAGGCCGGCCAGACCGCCCAGCATGAAGATGACGTACGTGAGCAGCGCCCCGACGGCGAGGATTCCCGCCGCGCGATAGTAGATCATCATGACGATGATCACGCCGATGATCCCGATGATGAAGGCGGTGCGCCCCTGCCGGATGGAATCTTCGCCGAGCGAGGCGCTCACGTTGCGCTCTTCGACGACCTCGATCGGCATGGGCAGCGCGCCGGCCCGAAGGACGAGCGCGAGTTCCTGCGCCTCCTGGAAAGACGCTCCGGGGGTCAGTTCGATCTGGGCGCGCCGGCTCAGGACACTGCGGATGACGGCGTAGCTCTGGACCCGGTCGTCAAGGACGATCGCCATGTTCTCGCCGATGTTGCGCGCCGTACCGCGCTCGAAGACCCGCGAGCCGCGCCGCGTAGTCTCGAAGGGAACGATCGGCTGGTTGAAGGTCGGATCGCGGTTCGCCGGCCCGGCATCCTGAAGCATGTCGCCCGTGATCAGGGACTCCGCCTCGAGCACATAGAGTGGCACGTAGGATCCCGCTCCCGCCCCGACCTGCTCCACTCCCCAGTGCAGCGTGACGCCCCTGGGGAGCGCTTCCCGGACACCCTCGAGTTCCAGCCACGCCGCCGCGGTCGGTTGATCCTCCTGCGGCACGAGATACTCGCCCAGGATCCGTCCCTGTCCGAGGAGGGCCGACAACGGCCGCGCGGCGGCTTCATCGACGGCGTCGGCAGTCTCCTCCCCGGTCGCGACGGAGTCGGCGGCCGGGTCATCTCCGGCGGCCGCATCCTCCCCTTCGACCGCATCCTCCTCGTTGGCCTCGTCCTCCGCCGCGGCGGAATCGGCGGCGCCGCCGAGGATGTCGCTGAGGTCGACTTCGGGCTCGGTCTCAAGCGTCGTGACGCGAAGGTTTTCGATTCCCACCGCGTTCACGATCGCGCGGTCGATCCGCTCCAGCGCGTCCATGAACTCCTGACCGTCCGTGACGATCTTGAACTCCATGAACGCGGTCTCCGTGGCGATCCGCTTCGCCTGCTCCGGGTCGTCGACCCCCGCGAGCTCGATGATGATGCGGTTGCCCGAGCGCTGGATCGTCGGTTCGCGGACGCCGAACTCGTCGATTCGGTTCCGAATCGTCGTGAGCGTGCGTTCGACCGCGTCGTCGAGGTCCTGCCCGCTCAGGGTGTTCTCCGGGTCGTAGATCTCGACCGCGAGGTGCATGCCGCCCTGCAGATCCAGTCCGAGCTTGAGCGGCCAGACCCGCTCGGACTCGCCCGTCACTTCGTCGACGATGGTCTCGGGCACCAGGGCGAAACCGCAAACGGCTACCAGAACGGCGATCCAGACCAACCGCCATCGTACCGAACCGAACATCTAGATTGTCACCGTTCTTCGTGGGTCTCGTGATCGCGGCCCGCGGCGGGGGTACGAGCGACCCCGGCCCGGCGGCCCGCGGCAAAGGGACGCAAAAGCTAGCCCAGCGGCCCGTGAGAGGAAACTACGCGGCGTCCCGCGCCGGATGGTACGTTCCTCCGCCGCGGCGCGCCATCTCGGGCGGCGCGCGCCGAGCCCCGCGCGGACGGGGCCGAAAATCGAGGGTCGGGAGCGGCGAGGAAGTCCGTGGAACAGAACCGTTCTGAGAACAGGTCCGCGAGGCGATCGCGTGGCCAGCGCATCGGGCTGTGGCTCGGACCGCTCCTCTTCCTGCTGATGCTGCTGTTCGACCTCGAGCCCGGACGGCCCGAGGTCACGCGCATGGCGGCGGTGGCCGTCCTCATGGCCACATGGTGGATCACCGACGCGATTCCCCTCTTCGCGACCGCCCTGCTCCCGCTTCTCGTGTTCCCGATCCTCGGGATCGAACGGACGGGGGAGACGGCGCCCATCTACTTCAACAGCACGATCGTCCTCTTCCTCGGCGGCTTCATGATCGCGCTCACGATGGAAAAGTGGGACGTGCACCGCCGAATCGCCCTCTGGGTCATCCGCGCGGTGGGCGGCGGGCCCGCCCGCATCGTGCTCGGCTTCATGCTCGCGGCGGCCTTCCTCTCGATGTGGATCTCGAACACCGCCACCGCGATCATGATGGTCCCGGTCGGACTGGCCGTCATCCTCCGCATGGAGGAGCAGTTCGGGCGCGGTCGGACCCACGCCTTCTCCGTGTCGGTCATGCTGGGCATCGCGTACGCCTGCTCCGCGGGCGGGATCGCGACGCTGGTCGGCACGCCGCCGAACCTCTCGCTCCAACGCATCTTCGCGATCACCTTCCCGGACGCCCCGCACATCTCCTTCGGCGTGTGGTTCGTGATGGCCCTTCCGATCGCGGCGCTCATGCTGGTCTTCGCGTGGATCCTGATCACCAGGGTCTTCTTCCGGGTGCCCGACGAGGTCTCGGTCGACCGCGACGTGGTGGACTCGGAGATGCGGAAGCTCGGCCCTGTAGCCTTCGAGGAACGGGCGATCCTGGCCGTCTTCGCTACGACGGCCCTGCTGTGGGTGTTCCGCGCGCCGATCGAGATCGGCCGGCTCACGATCCCGGGCTGGTCGTCGCTCCTGCCCTACGGTCACATGATCGACGACGGGACAGTCGCGATCACGATGGCGTGCATTCTCTTTCTCGTCCCGACGAGGTCGCCGGGCGCAAAGTCGGCCACCGTCATGGGGCCCGGCGTCGTGCGACGGCTCCCGTGGAACATCGTGCTGCTGTTCGGAGGAGGCTTCGCCCTCGCGCACGGCTTCCAGACCACCGGGCTGGCCCGGTTCGTCGGGGAGGGGTTCAGCGGGCTTTCGACCGTGCCGCCGCTCGTGCTGATCCTCGTCATCTGCGTGGCGATGACCTTCCTCACCGAACTCACCTCGAACACCGCGACGACGGAGATGGTGCTCCCGATCTTCGCGGCCGTGGCCGTTGCCACCGGCGTTCACCCGCTCCTGTTGATGGTGCCGGCGACGCTTTCCGCCTCGTGCGCTTTCATGATGCCGGTGGCGACGCCACCCAATGCCGTGGTGTTCGGAAGCAACCGGGTGAGGATTGCGGAGATGGCGCGGGCGGGGCTGTTCCTCAACCTCATCGGCGCGATCGTGATCACGCTGATCTTCCGGGCCCTGGGCCCGCTGCTGTTCGGGATCGAACCCGGCGTCCTGCCGGACTGGGCACACCTGGGCTCGTAGACGGCACACCCGGGCTCGTAGACGGGAAGACCACAGCGGGCCGGGAGTCGGCCGGACCGCGGGGAACGGCCCGGCCGCCACAGTTCCCGGAGACCGCCCGACCGGCGGTTACATGCCGGAGGCGTGCGCTCCCATCAGGAGCCAGTGCAGCATGAGACTCCCGTCCTCGCCTCGCGAGTAGAGTCCCGCGAAGTGGCCACCGCCGGCCCCGTCCGGGCCCTCGGTGCCGTAGGTGCCGATGCCGACCACGTGGCCGTCGTCCAGGTCGTGCGCGGACCAGCCGCTGATCCCGGCGAAGGTCACGCCCGCGTCGAACATCGCCTGCAGCCCTTCCTCCACCGCGGTGCGACCCTCGCGGGCCCGCTCGCCCGGCATCATCGCGACCGCGTCCTCGGTGAAGGTGTTCGCGACCATCGAGGCGTGCCCCATGTTGTAATGAGTGACGAAGTAGTCGCCGCTCGCCTGGATCAGGTCGCCGCCCATCCCCTCGGGCATCTCCGCCGACTGGCCGGCGGACATCGACTGGTCGGGCGTGTCGTAGTTGCTCACGACCCCCTTGAGCGACCATTCGCCGTCCACGTTCTCGGCAACCGCCATGTAGTAGCCGGAGTTGCGGACTTCCGCCCCGTCCACCGTTCCGGTGAGGACGTAGTGTCCTCGCGAAACGACCTGGTCGCCGAAGCCCATGGTTTCTCCCGGATGGATCGCGAGTTGCGACCCCTCGGCGTCGATCCGCGCCTGGAGGGCGGCGCCGACCGCCTCGCTCCCGTAAACCATTGCGCCGGAGGCGCTCCAGAGGAGTCCGTCCTCCGAATAGCGGCCGCCGACCATGCTGCCGTGGCCCATGTTGAAATGGGTCTCGTAGTAGTCGGTGATTTCCGTCATCGCCGCGTCGGCGTCGGACATGGCCGGGGCGTCGTCCATCGCCTCCGTCATCTCCTCCGTCATCGCGGCCTCTTCCGTCTCCGCTCCGCCGCAGGCAACGCTCAGAGCAAGGGCGAAGGGAGCCAGGGTGCGGACTCGCATCGGGGTACCTCCTTCTCAATATGACGTCGCGCCCTCCGCACGCGTGCCATTCACCGCGGGGGGTCGTCGACGAGACAAGGCGTAACTGTTGAAACGCTACGCTTTGCAAGGCGGATCCGTCAATGCGGAGGGCCCGCGGAGCGACTGCCCCGCCCGGACCCGCCCCCGGAGGGGAGCGCGTGCCCCCCCGCGGGAGGTGCGGGCCCCGGGGGCCGCCGCGTGGCCCCCCGGCGGCGGAGTAGGCACG
>VXQX01000090.1:11864-36519 GCA_009838765.1 Gemmatimonadales bacterium | reverse complement strand
AGAGGACGATGTCGGCGTCCGAGCCCACCGCGATCGTGCCCTTGCGCGGGTAGAGGCCGAAGAGCTTGGCCGCGTTGGTTGAGGTCACGGCCACGAAGCGCTCCTCGGAGATGCGTCCCCGGACGACGCCCTCGGAATAGAGCATCGGCCGCACCACCTGGAGGTTGCTCAGGCCGGCCCGGTGCTGGGAGATGGTCTGCGACGGGTCCATCTTCTCGTCGCGTCGATAGGCGACATGGTCCGTGGCGAGGACGTGCACGGATCCGCTGGCGATGCCCGCCCACAGGGCGTCCTGATCGGCCTGCTCGCGAAGCGGTGGCTGTCCCACGTAGAGCCCGCGGTCGGGGCCCTCGAAGCGCTCGCGGGTGAAGTGGAGGTAGATGGGGCGGGTTTCGACGAAGACGCTGAGCCCGCGCTCCCGGGCATCCTGCAGCACCCGCAGCGCGCCTTCGGAGGAGACGTGCACCGCGTAGATGGGCGCCCCGGTGGCCTCGGCCATGGCGACCGCACGCTGGCAGGCGACAACTTCGGCGAGCACGGGCCGGCTGTCCGGGAAGTACTCGAGCGAGGTGCGCTCGGCGGCTGTCAGCTCGGCGATGGCGTGGGCCAGAATGGGCCAGTCCTCGCAGTGCACCATCGTCAGGATGCCGGCGCGCCCCGCCTCGGCCATCGTCGCCAAATGATTGGGCACTGCGGCGTCGAACGTGGTCCACACCATGAAGATCTTGGTGCTGGTCTGGCCGGTTTCGCCGCCGAGGGTCGTCATCTCGGCCTGCTCGGTCCGGGGGGTGATGCCCGCGTGCAGGATGACGTCCGCGATCGCCTGCTCGCGGATGACCGCCGCCTCACGCTCGATCGCCTCGGCGAGGGTCTGCTCTCCGGCGGGAAAGGCGAAGTTCGAGATGGTGGTGATGCCCCCCGCGAGCGCCGCCTGGGACCCCGTGCGGTAGTCGTCGCGGGTGCGTCCCCCCAGGTGGACGTGCGGATCCACCCCGCCCGGCATGACCAGCAGCCCGCTGGCATCGATCTCGCGGGCGCCGGCCCCCGCGGCCAATCCGGTCCCGATCTCGACGATGGTCCCGTCCCGCACCCGCACGTCCGCGTCGAACCGCCTCTCCGAGGTGACCACGGTGCCCCCGCTGATGAGGATCTCCTGCAGGGCGGTGGCGGCCTCGACCGGGCCGGTCGCGGCCAGCGTCGCGAGGAGCACGGCGGCCGCCGCGGCGGTGCGGAGTGGGTGGGCAGCGAGGTCCTTCGAGGCGGCCATGGGATCCTCCGGGCGGCGGCGGCGCTGATGGACACCATAGCCGGCCCGCTCGACGGATCGCCAGCATCGTCGCTTGCCCCGCCGTCGCTTGCCCCGGCGTCGCCCGACGGCGCATTACTCCTGCACGCGACGTGCCGCACCGGAATCGAGGATTGCGATGGCCCAGCCCCAGAACTACGCGAACCACGCCAGGCGCCCTCCGCTGCTGTTCCTCGCGGGCGCGTTTCTCTCAACGGCCGCGACGGTGGGCGTCGGAATCCTGCTCGTCGTGGATTTCAGCGCAGGGACGCTGGCCCTGTTCGCGGTCGCCGCCTGTACCGCGATCGCCCTTCTCTCTGCGCGGCGCTTCGCAACGGGCGTTCAGGACCGGGTGATCCGCCTGGAGGAGCGCCTCCGCCTGGAGAGGATCCTGCCGGACGAGCTGAAGGGCGAAATCGGGCACCTGACGACGGACCAACTCATCGCTCTCCGCTTCGCTTCCGACGCGGAACTGCCCGGCTTGGTACGCCGGGTCCTCGCCGGCGAACTGACGAGCCGGGACTCCATCAAGCAGGCCGTCCAAGACTGGCGCGCCGACCACCAGCGCATCTGAACGGCCTACCCTCTGCAGGGCGTAGGCTGGCTCGGTATGGTATTGTTCGTGGAACGTGAAGTCCGGTTTCGACACAAGCCGTAGGGCACGGTACGGGAGCGCGTGATGTCCGCAAGCGAGATCATCTTCGAAGTTACGGAGGACGAGATGGACGGCGGCTACTCCGCCAGCGCGCTGGGTTACGGCATCCACACCCAGGGCGACTCGGTGGAAGACATCCGGCGGAACGTCAAAGAGGCTGTGGACTGCTACTTCGATGAGACGATGGCAAAGCCCGGGATCATCCGCCTCCACTTCGTACGCGACGAGATCCTGGTCGCGTGAGACTGCCGCGCGACGTAAGCAGCGCGGCTCTGCAGACAGCTCTACGCCGGCTCGGGTACGAAGTCGTCCGTCAACGCGGTTCCCACGTGCGGATCACCACTCAGGTCGGGGGTGAGCATCACGAGGTGATTCCCAATCACAATCCCATCCGGGTCAAGACCCTGTCGAGCATCTTGAAGAGCATCGCCCGACATCACGGCATGAGCGTAGAACGCCCTTCTCTCCGCGCGGCGCTTCGCAACGGGCGTTCAGGACCGGGTGATCCGCCTCGAGGAGCGCCTCCGCCTGGAGAGGATTCTGCCGGACGAGCTGAAGGGCGAAATCGGGCGGCTGGCGACGGACCAACTCATCGCTCTGCGCTTCGCCTCCGACGCGGAACTGCCCGGGTTGGTACGCCGGGTCCTCGCCGGCGAACTGACGCGCCGGGACTCCATCAAGCAGGCCGCCGAAGACTGGCGCGCCGACCACCAGCGCATCTGAACGGTCAACCCTCCCCGAAGCACGGCTCCGGGGAGGGTTGGCCGGGACTCCCGCGATGTGTTGAGGGAGGTCTGTTTAGTGCTCGTGCACGTGCACGTGGAGGGGTGCGGTGACGAAGTCCGCGTGTCCCGACCCGACGGCGCCGTGCATGAGGCTGAAGGTGACCTCGGTGTCCCCCTCCATCCCTCCGTGCAGGTGTCCCCCGAACTCGCCGGGAGTGTCCTGCTCGAACTCGGCGATGGACTCGTTCGCGACGTCCACCCTCAGGTAGAAGTCGTCGCCGAGCGTGACCGCGTGCCCGTCGTGGTCGACGAACTGCACGCTGATGTGGGCCGTTTCCTCGCCCGGCTCGACCTCGAGTTCTCCGGTCCACGTTCCATCGTGCCCGTCATAGGACGCGATGGTCTGGCCGCTCAGCGTCAGGTTCACGCCCTCGACTTCTTCGGCGTGATCCTCGTGGTCGTCCGTGGGATCCATGGGGTCGTCGCCGCCGCAGGCGCCAAGGACCAGCAGTCCCGCGGTCATCAGGGCGAGTGGCAGTTTCGGCTGAAGATGTCTCACGTTCTCACCTCGTTCCGTTGTTCCGTTAGCTGGATCCGCCCGCCTCGGGCCTGATCTCGATGGTAACGATAACCCCTTATCAATAGCGGTCAAGAAGGTTGATCAGTAACGGGTCAAGAAGGTTGCCGGCGGCGATCGCCGACCTCAGAAATCATAGCGCAGCCGCAGCAAGGCCAATCTCCCCAGCTCCGGCGCCCCCACGAACTCCCGGTGCACGTTGTTGAACAGGTTGTACACCGTCAGTTCCAGGCGTGTGTTGGGCTGGAAGGGAAGCTGATAGCCGGCCGTCGCGTCCAGGACGTGGTAGGCGTCCACGGCCCCGGCGAACACGCCCGACCTCATGTCGAAACCATCGGTGAACCGCCAGCGCCCGTCGAGCACGAGTCCCCGGGCGCGGTCGGTGAACGCGAACCCCACGGAGCCCTTGTGACTCGGGGCATTGAGCGCCAGGTCGTCGCTTCCGGGGCAGTCCCCGTCCTCGTCGAAGTCGAAGCACTCCTTGCTCTGGAAGGAGTAGCCCGCCGTCAGGCTGACCCGGTCGGAGACGATGAACTGGGTGGAGAAGTCGGCGCCCCAGTAGCTGGCCGATCCGAAGTTGCGCGAGGCCAGCAGCAGGTCCGGCGCGTCGAACTGGTCCGGCGTGACGGTGCCGACCGGGACTCCGGCGAGCCCGGCGGCCAGCTCGGCGATCTGTTCGGTCGTGACGCGCCCGGCCTGAACCAGCGGCGCGAGACGGCTCGCCAGGAACGCGCCCGTGGAGGCCGGGTCGAGGAAGACGTTGGGGGATTCGACCTTCAGCGCGCCGACGAAATTCTCGACGTTGGCGTAATACACGTCGACGGCCAGCCGCACCCGGTCCCGGATCAAGCCCTTGTACCCCGCCTCGATGGTGTTGAAGACGGTCGGCACGAGTTCGGGCAGCTCGACGGGCCCGGAGTCGAGGGGGAATACCTCTCCGCCGGCCGGTCCGAGCGCATCGGTGTTGAGACGCCGGAACACCGTACCGAGCGCGGGATCGGTGGGCCGCATCCCCGGTCCCAGCAACAAGGGCCGCAGCGCCTCGGGTGCGAACTGCTCGATCAGCGAGTCCCAGAACGGCGCGGCGTTGGCGGGGAGTTGGCCCGGGAGGAAGGGGGAACGCATGCAGTGGCCCATGAATCCGCCCTGGCACTGGTCCGAGAAGGTGATGCCCCCGGATGGGACGCCGTGTGCGCGCAGCGTGTATCCGACGCCCGGCGCGATCGGAAGCATGCCGGTCGGGATGTCCAGGAACATGGCGGATGTCGAGGGCGTCGCGTACGCCTGGTTGTAGGTCAGCCGCAGGTTGTGGCCCTCCGCGGGACGAAACACGAGAGCCGCCCGGGGCGAAAGGTTGATGTCCGTCAGGCGGTTGTGGCGGTCGGCCCGCAGCGCGGTCACCAGGTCGAACCGGTCGCCCAGGCGAGTCTCGGAGTGCACATAGACGCCGGTCTCGACCAGGAGATCGTCGTCCTCGTTGCGACCGTAGATCGTGCCCTCGGAGCGCGGCTCGGTGCGCTGCCAGTCGAACCCGTAGGTGAAGCGCTGCCGGCCCCCCCAGTCGAAGCCGTGCTGCAACTGGGCCGCCATGGTGCGCGACCGATCGACGATCAGCTCCCCGCTCCGCAGCAGATAGCTGTTGTCCCCCGAGTGCGTCTGGTTGAGAAAGAACTGCGCGAACAGCCGGCCCTTGAGCAGCCGCGCCTGCCCGTAGCGGTACTGCCAGTCGTGCGTCTGCGCGGACCCGATGGTGGTAAGGTTGATGCTGCTCAGCGAGTTGTTTAGACCGCCCGACAGTATGAATTCGCCGTCGTCGGAGAACCGGAAGTCGGTGCGGACGTCCGCGAAGTAGCGCTCGTTGACCGGGTCGCGCACGCCGATGCGCGGATGGCCGGGGCTTGCCTCGCGCGCCGCCACCTCCCAGGGGTCGACGTACTCCCAGTCGTTCCCCCGCAGATACTGGCCGGAAAACTTCAATCCGAAGCGCTCGGACAGGGCGTTCGCGCTCCGGAAGAGCATCTGGAAAACGGACCGCTCCCCGCCGGCCATGGACACCGTCGTGCCCGGCTTGTCGATCGGCGAGGACGTGATGATGTGCATGACGCCCTCGGCTGCGTTGGGACCGTAGAGGGCGGCCCCCGGTCCGCGCGCCAGCTCGATCCGCTCGATGTCCATGTCGGTGGTGGGGATCATGTTGATGGCGTTGATCCTCAGCGCCGGGATGCGCGCGTAGCGGTTGTCCACGATGCTGAGCAACCGGCCGGAGGAGACGTTGTTGAATCCCCGCACCACCGCGTAGCTCTGCGTGAGTCCCGTGCTCGCGAGGTCGACCCCGGGCAGCGTCCTGATGTGATCCGCGGGCGTGCGCGCGATCATCCTGGAGATCTGCTCGCCGGTGAGGGTCGAGACCGAGGCCGGGGCGTCGAGTTCCTTCTCCTCGCGGCGCGACGCGGTGACGACCAGCGGGTTCAGCGCAAGCGCGCGGGAGCGGAGTTCGACCGTGACGGTCTCCGTTCCTCCCGCTTCGACGCTGACCCCGTCGATGCGGGTAGTCTCGTAGCCGATCCGCGTGAACAGGATGGAGTAGGTGCCCGCCGGGACCGTGACCCGAAAGGCGCCGGACTCGTCGGCGATGACCGGGCCCGATGGCTGGCCGAGCACCTGGACGGCGGCGTTGCTCACGGGGTTGCCGGTCTCCAGATCGGTCACCCGGCCGGTGATGCCGGCCTGCTGGGCGAGGAGCTGCAGGGGGCTGAGCATCGCCAGAGCCAGGACGGCGAATATCCTCTTCCGCCCCGGCGCGTTCAGCATCTCCCTGCCGTTCGTGTGGTACGGGTCCCCGCCGTCCGTGTGGTACGGGTCCCTGCCGTCCGCGTGGTACTGGCCTCGACTCGACATGGTCGGCTCCTTCGTTGCGGCTGCGATGGGCGATCCCTGCTCTCCCGCCATCCTGCAAGATAGCAGAGAAGACAGCTCCGGCGGAGCCTGGCCCCGGCCGTCCGCAGGGTCCGTCGACGCGTCCGGCTTCAGCCCGCCGGCACGAGCGGCCATACGAGCGGGAGCAGGATCAGGACCACCGCCATGACCAGGATCAGCAGGGGGAACCCCGCCTTGATGAAATCGACGAACCGGTATCCCCCGAAACCCATCACGAGGAGGTTCACCGGGTGTCCCACCGGGCTCATGAAGGCGCAGGAGCTGGCCACCGCCACCGTCATCATCAGCGCCTGGGGCGAGAGCCCCTCGCTGACGGCCGTGCTGAGCGCAATGGGCGACATGAGGACCGCCACCGCCGCCGTCGGCATCATTTGAGCCGAGAGGGCGGTGATCAGGAAGAGTCCCGCCACCACCGCCAGCGGACCGAAGTCCGCGAGCGATCCCAGCACCGCCTCGGCCACCAGCGCGGCCGTCCCGGACTCCTGCATCGCCAGTCCCAGGCTGAGCATCCCCGCGATCAGGACCACCGCCTTCAACTCGATGCACCGATAGGCCTCTTCGATGTTGAGACAACCCGTCAGCACCATCAGCACCGCTCCAATGGGCGCCGCGATGAAGATGGGCAGAAGGCCGGAGACCACCGAGGTCAGGACGCCCGCCATGATGACGCCGCTGACCGGAGCCTTCCGGCTTCGCACCGCCTCCGCCGCCCCTTCCGTCATGACGAGGAAGTCCGGGTGTTTCACCAGCCGCGCGAGCTTGTTCCTGTCGCCGTAAAGCAGAAACGCATCGCCGGGGAGCAGCTCCATCTGCCGGAGCCCGCTCCGGTAGATCTCCCCATTCCGCCATATCGCCAGGATGGAAACACCATAGTTCCGGCGGAAATCGAGTTCCTCGACGGTCTTTCCCGCGAAGGTCGTGCGTGGAGACAGCGACGCCTCCGCCAGGCCGACGGTGTCGGACTCCAGCCGGCTGAAGTCCAGGGGACGGTTGTCGCCCACCGTCAATCCCTGGAGCCCCTCCAGGATCTCGAGGTCCTCGAATCGTCCCCGGAGCAGGAGCACGTCCCCTCCCTCGAGTCTCGTATCCGGATCCGGCATGAGCCGTTCTTCATCGGTCCGCAGGACGCCCACGACCGTGAGGCCGAACGCATCGGCCAGGTGGGTTTCCGCGAGCAACTGGCCGGCCAGCAGCGATTCCGCCGAGATCCTGACGCTCTGGATCCGGCGTTCCATGTCGTAGCGGGAGATCAGTTCGCTTGCCGGCACGGAGCGGACCGCTCCCAGGGTCTTGTCCTCTTCCAGCGCGGCGAGGCGCCCGCCCTTCGACGCAACCAGCAGGCGATCCCCCGGAGCGAGCGTCATCCGCCGCAGTCCCGTGCGGTGCGCCCGACCGCCCCGCAGAATCGCGAGGACGTCCAGGCGACGGGTCCGGCGCAGATTCGCCTCGCGAACGGTCTGCCCGATGAGCGGCGAATCTTCCGCCAACTCCAGCTCCGCGACCTCGATGGAGGCAGCGGCGATCCGCTCGAGGGTCCGATCTCTCGACTCGATCTCCAGTTGCTTCCATGCGCGCAGGGCTTCGAATCTCTCGAGGGTTCCTTCGACGACCATCTCGTCGCCCGCGCCCAGAACGAAGTCCGTCCCGGGAGCCAGAATCATCTGCCCGCCACGTTGCACGGCGACCACGTTCAGACCGAGGGCCTGGCCCAGGCGGCTTTGCCGCAGCGTCTTGCCTGCGAGGGTGGAATCGTCGGGGGCTCTCAGCATGCCGATCAGGCCGCCCAGATCGTAGAGTCCGCCCAGATCCGCCGGAGTCGATTCCGTCTTCGGATCCCGGTCCGGAAACAACCGCCGCCCGAGGAAGGTCATGTAGACGATCCCCGCGGCCAGCGCCGTCAGCCCGACCGGCGTGAACGAGAACATGCCGAACGGCTCGAACCCGGCATCCCGCAGCGCCCCGTTTACGAGGATGTTCGGCGCCGTTCCGATCAGGGTCGTCATCCCGCCGAGCAGGGATCCGAAGGCGAGGGGCATGAGCAGCTTGGAGGGCGGCGTCCCCGTGCGGCGGGCCATGTCCAGCACCACGGGCAGCATGAGGGCGGTGATCCCGATGTCGTTCATGATGCCCGACAGGACGCCCACGGTGGCCATCATCACCGCGATGAGGCGGCCGACGCCATCGCCGGAGGCCGCCAGCACCCGCTGGCCGATGAAATGAGCCACCCCGGTCCGCATGAGCGCGCCGCTCAGGACGAGGACGGAAGCGATCGTGATGACCGCTTCGTTGGCGAAGCCCATGATCGCCTGCTCGCCCTCGAGGATGCCGGTCACCACGAGTCCCAGCATCACCATCAAGGCGACGAGATCGACCCGGATCTTCTCGGTGACGAACAGGACCACCGCGACTGCGAGAATCCCCCCGACGACGAAGACCTCGAAATTCACCCCGTCCTCCGCCTCCCGTTCGAAACCGCCGGACAGCCTTGCAGGATCACGGACCTGGTCCGGGCGGTCAAGCTGGTGCCGGCGACGGCGTCCGCCCTCTTCGTAGACGCCGGGGCGTTGGCGAGGTCTGCGCGGTGACCGGCCGGGGAGCCCTTGAATATCGTCTCGATACCGTCACCTTGAGGGTCGTGACATTACAAAATGCACCGCAAAACAAACAAAATGTGCCATGCGGGAACAAGCACACGAGGGTGCCCCGCATGGTCTGGCTGGCAGTTCGGATCGCGGTGGCCGTCGCGCTGATCGTCGTTCCGTTCGGCTACGCGATGGCGGGGAGCAACGCCGCCGTCGCGGTCGGTGCCGGCTGTGGTCTCGCCATCGGCGCGGCGGTCGGTCTCAGCGGGAACCGGGGACCGAGGCCATGGACCGGCATCCTCGTCGGCTCCCTGGTCGGGACCGCCGCCGTGTACATGTCCACCGTGGCCGTCACGAGCGGAGCGATCGCCATGTCGCCGGTGCTCGCCCTGGGCGTCGGGCTGATCCACGGCGAAGATCTGCTGGACGAGGTCGGCGGGACCTCCTTCTCGGGGTACCGAGACGCGTTCCGGGAGACGTTGTTCGTCTCCGTTCTTCTCGCGCTGGGGCTCGTGCCCGCCATCTTTGCACTATCGGAACCATCCCTGTTCGTGGACATCTTCCTGTTCGTGCCCTGGGTGGCCCTCTCCGCCGGCCTCCTCAGCCACCGCGCCGCCGGCTGGCGCGACACGCGCCCTCCCGTGCTGCTGGTGCTCGCCACCGTGCCCACCGTCGGCTACGCGGGTGGGGCGATCGTCGTGGGATTGATCGCGGCCGACCCCGGACTGGGCATCGGCGCCGGCCTCGGGATCGCGGCCGGCCTGCTGCTCCTTGAACTGACGGCCACGGCGGCGTTCTTCGTCTTCGGGCGCGCGGCGATCATCTGGTGCCGGCCGCGGTTTCGCGTGTACGGCGGCCTCTCCGACTATCTGCGCGTGATGTGGGTCCCGATCGGCGGGTTCGTGATCGGCTACGTGACGATCATCATCCTGTTCGCCGGATTCTACGGCACGCTGGAACACTTCAGTCCGGGGGCGTTCGCCGACGCCGGCACGGGGATCGTCGACTGGCTGTTCTTCGCGTTCTTCGCCGGCCTCGCCCAGGACTTCGCGACCATCGCCCCGGTTTCGGTCGGCGCCCGCGCGCTCGTCGGCCTCCACCTGATCCTCTCGGCGGGCTGGGTCGTCGTGCTGTTCGCGGCGGTCATGACGTCCATCGGGCCGAAGCTGGAGCGGATCGCTCGGCGCCGCGCGGAGGAGAGCGGCGACGACTGAACTTCACGTACGCGCTTCCGTACCTGCTCCTCTGGGCGGCGTTCGGCGTCGCGCTGTCGGCGGGTGGCCGCTCGGTTGCGCTGGCTCTCGTGGCCCTCTCCCTGGCCGCCGGGATGGTCGCCCCCCTCGGCTGGAATAGCACATCGAGATCCGCTCCGGCGCCGAGTTCGTCCGCGCGGGCGCGCTCCTTGACACGCGGCGAACCCTCCGCGCACTTTGTTCGACGACCGAACAAAGGGTGTTCGGTTACGCTTGGGGGGCCGTCGCCATGAGCTCGATCCGCACTGACACCGCGTGCTTCACCGCGTCGGTTCCACGTGCTACCCATGGCTACATGAGGCGTCTGCGCGGGTTGCTGCCGGCGCTGTTCCTTGTCGTGCTCGCGCCGCACGCCCCCGTTTCCGCCCAGGACGCCGCGGACCCGCCGCCCGTCATCGAACTCGTCCGCGACGGTTCCGGCACGCGCCTCCGAGTGGACGGTCGGGACGTGATGGTCCGAGGCGTCAACTGGGATTATTTCCCCCGTGGCACGACGTACAACTACAACTTCTGGGCCGAGCCCGACGACATCATCGAGGCGGCGCTGGAGCGCGAGATGTCGGTGCTCAAGGCCATGGGGGGCAATGCGATCCGCACCTATGTGGGGATCACGCCGAAGTGGATTCGCCACATTTACGAGCGCTACGGGATCTTCACGGTCCTCAATCATGCGATGGGCCGCTACGGAGTAACGGTGGGCGGTGTCTTCAGCGCCAATACGGACTATTCGGACCCCCGCGCCCGCGAGGTTCTGACGGGCGAGATCGAGGAGATGGTCGACGAGTTCAGGGACACGCCCGGCCTGCTCATGTGGCTTCTGGGCAACGAGAACAACTACGGGCTCGTGTGGAGTTCGGCCGAGACGGAGGACCTGCCCGAGGGCGAAGCCGACGCGGTCCGTGCGCGCCACATGTACTCGCTCTTCGGGCAGGTGGCCCGGCGCATCAAGGAGATCGACCCCTCGCGACCCGTCGCCATGGCCAACGGCGACCTCCAGTATCTCGACATCATCGCCGAGGAGGTTCCGGACGTGGACGTCTTCGGCACCAACGTGTACAGGGGCATTTCATTCGGGCAGTTGTTCCGGGAGGTGAACGACGTGCTCGATCGCCCCGTGATGTTCACCGAGTTCGGCGCGGACGCGTGGGACGCGAGGAACATGCGCGAGGACCAGGCCACACAGGCGAGATACCTGATCGGCCAGTGGCGCGAGATCTACGAGCAGTCGGCCGGGAAGGGCATGGTCGGCAACTCGATCGGCGGGTTCACCTTCCAGTGGTCGGACGGGTGGTGGAAGTTCGGGCAGGAGGACCGGCTCGACATCCAGGACACGAACGCCTCCTGGGCGAACGGCGGCTACGTCGAGGATTTCGTGGAAGGCGACAACAATATGAACGAGGAGTGGTGGGGGATCGTCGCCAAGGGCCCCACCGAGCTGAACAGCCTCTACGAACTCTTCCCGCGCGCCGCATACTACGCCCTGCAGGAGGCGTACACCCTGGACCCGTATGCGCCCGGCACCGACCTGACCTCCATCCGCGAGCACTTCGCGAACATCCAGCCGGCCGCCATGGCTCTGCGGGCACAAGGCGATCGGTCCGCGCTGCTGACGTCGGCCCTCGACCGGGTCCACGTGCGGGGTGTGCGCATGGAATTGGAGACCTACAGTACCGGCGGGTTCCTCGTGAGTACCCCGGAGCAGCCACTCGAGCGGAACGCCTCCTACCCGAGCTTCCGCGGCTTTGACAGGATGCAGTCCTTCTACGCCGACCTCGCGGCGCAGCCCACGCAGAACATGCTCGCGAACGTGTCGTTCAACATGCTTGGCGACGTGCCCTCGAACCCGATCGACGAACTCTTCTACGAGAATCGGGGACGTCCGCGAAACGTCAGGGTCGATGGCGAAGACTTCGCGCTCCGGGACATCGAGCGGCTCAAGGTCTACAACGCCGGCGTGTCCTGGGACGACAGGTGGTTCCACCTGGAAGGTTTCTACCGCACCGGGCACTACCACTGGGGTTATGAGGGCGACTTCTTCGGACTGTATCAGGAAGCCAACTACGGGCCGAACATCGACATCTACAACGGGCTCGCGCCGGTCGGCATGGAGATCGCCGGCAAGCGCTTCCTGGGTGGACTGAAGGTGGCGATCGGTCCCGAACTGTGGTGGGGGGCCAACCCTGCGGTGCTCGTCAAACACCAGTCCCGGATCGGGCCCCTCGAGACGGCTGTCATGTATCAGGAGGACCTGGCGGAGGCCGGCGCGGCGACGAGTTCCTTCGCGATTCCGCTGCCCCCCACCCGCAAGGCCACAGTGCATGTGGCTACGACGCGGGAGGGTGCCACCTTCGAAGTGGGCGGCATCATGTCCGGCGGTACCAAGGTGGGGGAGACCTTCCAGGTGGTCGACGGAGAGCCCGGCAACTACCGGATTCTGCAGGACGAGGTGAGAACCTCGGACGCATTCGGCGCGAAGGCGAAGATCAGCTACACCAGAGGGCGCCTGAACTGGTACCTGCAGGGTGCGGCCATGGGGCTCGTGGCCGATGGCGGCATGACGCAGACCCAGACCTACACCGGCTGGACGCTGAAGGACACCGGCAGTGGCAACCAGCGGAACGTGATCACCGGCTTCACGGTCCTCGCGGGAAGCTGGCAGATCGCGCCCAACTTCCTCTGGCGCAAGCCGCTCGTCGGACCGGTCCCGGCAGACGTACCCGCCCCGGGGCGGCCCCGAAACGTCCTCGACGACCCCTTCGCGGTGCGCGGCAACCGGGAGACCCGGGCGGCCGAACTCCTCTTCACCTACGATCCGACGCCAGCCACCTGGATGTACAACTGGGACAGCGACCGCCGTGAGGACGCGGCCTTCGCGGCCTCACTCGGCTTGGTGTACTACAACTTCCCGACCACCCAGGACGCCGGGATCGGGATCTTCGCCGACGGACGCTCCACCTTCGCCTTCCCCGGCGCCCCCCCTCCGCGCGATTTGTGGGAAATCAAGGCGCGGGTCGTATCGAAGCGGCGGGCGGGCCCCGGCCTGATCGCCAACGTGTACGCGGGAACTGGCGAGCCGAACGGAGACGACGACCGCGTGGTCCGGCGTGCCGGGATCGACCTGCGCGTGATCAGCGGGTCGCTCAAGTTCCAAGGGATGGCACGGTTCAACGACTGGGGGCCGTACGACTACCACCGTGACTTCAATCTCACCTTCCCGCTGCAGCTCACAGGCGACATTTCCTTCACGCTGGGGACGCCCGACTGGTTCGACCTGCCGCAGACTCGCTTCGGCGTGCGCGCCACTTGGCGGTCCCTGAACGAGTACTCTCCGCGCTACTGTCCGGGCTTGAGCCCGGACGACTTCGGCCGGATGGAGTGCAATCCGGATATCGGCGGCGACCTCGGGCGCGAGTGGGAGATTCGGACCTACCTCCACATCGCCATCTAGTGTCGCCAGCGGGCGCCGTCGAGGAGCGCGTCCGCGCGCTCCTCATGCGCATGAGCCTCGACCAGAAGATCGGGCAGATGACGCAGCCGGAGCGGCTCCACGTCACTCCGGCCGAGGTGAAGGAATACCACGTCGGCTCGGTGCTGAGCGGCGGCGGTTCCTGCCCCGCTGACAACCACCCGGCGGACTGGGTAGCGATGAACGACGCGTACTGGGCGGCGTCGATGGAGGCGGACGCCGGCCACCTGGCGATACCCATCCTCTACGGCGTCGACGCCGTCCACGGCAACGCCAACGTCCGGGGAGCCACCGTCTTCCCGCACAATATCGGGCTGGGGGCGGCGGGCGATCCCGACCTGCTCGAACGGGTCGGGCGAGTCACGGCCCGGGAAGTTCTGGCCGCGGGCGTCGACTGGACGTTCGCGCCTACGCTGGCCGTGGTGCGCGATCCGCGCTGGGGGCGCACTTACGAGAGCTACTCGCAGGACGCCGGGGTGGTGGCAGGGTACGCGGAGCGGATCGTGAGGGGGCTGCAGGGAGAGGGGATCCTGGCGTGTGCGAAACACTGGGTCGGCGATGGGGGAACCGAGGCAGGCGTGGACCAGGGTGACACGGTGATCGACGAGGAGGAGTTGCGCCGGGTGCACGTTGCGCCGTACTCGGCGGCCGTGGAGGCCGGCGTGCTCACCGTGATGGCGTCGCTGAGCAGCTGGAAGGGCGAGAAGTGCCACGCCCACCGCTACCTGATCCAGGATCTGCTGAAAGGGGAAATGGGGTTCACGGGGTTCGTGCTGTCGGACTGGAATGGTGTCGATCCGCTCGCGGGCGACTACGGCGAGGCCGCCGCGATGGCTGTGAACGCCGGGATCGACATGTTGATGGTGCCCGAGAGGTGGCGGGAGGTCATCGGCGAACTGAAGCAGCAGGTGAAGCGTGGGGTCGTGCCGATCGGGAGGATCGATGACGCGGTCGCGCGCATCCTGCGCGTGAAGTTCGCGTGCGGCCTTTTCGAGCGGCCGCAGCCGGCGGCGCGGCAGGCGTCGAACGGCGTCGCGTTCGGGTCGCGAGAGCACCGCGCGGTGGCCCGCGAGGCCGTGCGGAAGTCGCTGGTCCTGCTCAAGAACAAAGGCGGGCTGCTCCCGCTGGACGAGGGCGCACGCATCCTGGTGGCGGGACCCGCCGCACACGACCGAGGCCGGCAGTGCGGCGGCTTCACCATCGAGTGGCAGGGTGTGTCCGGCAACGCCGCGATCGAGGGAGGCACGTCGATCTGGGAGGGGATCCGTGCCGTGGCACCGCGGGCGGTGCGGTGGGCGGACGAGGGGGAGGTCTCGGATGCGCGGGACTTCGACGTCGGCGTGGTGATCGTCGGCGAGCAGCCGTACGCGGAGGGGTTGGGCGACATCCGCGAACCGAGCCCCGTCCGGCCCGGGGCGCATCTGTCCGTGGCTCCCGACACGCTTGAACCATACGGCAACACGCTCGAGTTCGCCGCACTCCATCCCGAGGCCCTGCGCACCATTCGCGAACTGGCCGATCAGGGGATTCCTGTGGTGACCGTACTGATCTCGGGACGTCCGCTGGTGGTGAACGACGAGCTGGCCGCCTCTTCGGCCTTCGTGGCCGCTTGGTTGCCGGGTTCGGAGGGGGGCGGCGTCGCCGACGTCCTGTTCGGCGAGCACCCCTTCGCGGGACGGCTGCCGGTGGCATGGCCGAGCGAGATGCCCGGAGGGAACGGAAGGGGCGGGACGGGCAACGACGGAGTGCTCTTCCCCAGGGGGTATGGATTGCAGCCGCGTTGAACTATGCGGGCATTGCCACTCCGCGCCGACGCTCCAGTTCCTTTCGCACGTTCAACGCGCCCCGCTCCGTGATCGGGTACCGGTAGACGGCGTAGATCGCGATGGCGGAGGCAGCGAGCGGCACGAACGCGTCGTAGAAGCGGAGCCAGAAGATCGTCCCGTCAGGCTGGTTCGCGCCAAGCGAGGCGTCCAGGCCCGTCGAGTAGAGCAGAAACCCGCCGACCAGGATCGCACCGCTCTGGCCGAGCTTCACCATCCACCAGAAGACCGATCCGAACATGCCCTCGCGGCGCTCACCGGTGGCGAGTTCGTCGAGGTCGACCACATCGGCGATCATCGATCCCATGAGCGTGAACAGGCCGCCCAGCCCAAAAGCCAGGAACGGGGCGGGTAGCAGCGCCAGCAGCGGATACTCGGGCGTGTAGCAGAACCACTTCAGCGCGTAGCCAACCATCGAGATGCCGGTCGAGACGAAGAAGGCGTTCTTCTTCCCGATCCTGGTCCCCAGCCAGGTGACGATGGCGATCACAAGGAAGCCGGTGACGGTGCCCAGGCTCCCGACCACTCCGGCGAGGCCCGCCCCTTCCGCGACGTTGCCACCGGCGACGTAGTAGGCGAACACCCAGAATTGGAACTGCGAAATCATGATGAAGCTGTTGAACATCAGGAAAGTCGCGACGCAAAGTACCAGGAAGGGACCGGTCCTCAAGGTCTGCCACAGCCCCCGGAGGAACTCCAGGGTGCTTTCCCTCAGGCCGGGACCATCCCTGCCCGCTCGCCCGCCACCGCCTCCCGCGAACACACGCTCACGGAGGAGGATCGCGGGCAAGACGCCCAGCACGATGGTCGTCACGCCGATCGCCAGCGCCAGGAATCGGGCCCCATCCATCTGGTTCCGGAACCATGCCGCGTTGGTCACGATCGCGAGGAACCAGGGACCGATGACGAACACGATGTTGGACACGAAGTTCTGCACGCCCATTAAGCGGGTGCGCTCGTTGTAGTCGGGGGTGAGTTCGTACCCGAGCGCCACCCAGGGCGTGGCAAAGACTGTGTAGGCGAGGAAAAAGATGAACGAGCCGATGAGGAAGTACCAGAAGTAGCTTCGTTGGCTCCAGCCCTCGACGGTCTCGTCCGGGGTCCGGATGTCCAGGTGGATGTGCGTCATGCCGCGGGCGTCGACGGGGTTTGCGCCGAAGTCGATCGTGGCCAGCCGCAGGTCGGTGTAGTGCTTGACCTCGTCTCCCCCGGCCTCGGCGTCCACCACCTCGGCTTCGTCCGCGTCGGCGGACCATGACTGCACGGGGATGTCGTCGTAGGCGCCGCTGAAGAGCGAGATCACGTCTTCCGCCGCCACCGTCGGGGTCGGCGCGGCGCTGTTCGGTGCCGCACGGTCCTCCACCTCCTGTGCGGGAGGCGCCGCCTGCGTGGCGTCCCGGGACCGGTAGAAGTAGACGTTGTCGACCTGGATTTCGGGAAGATCGCCCGAGATCAGGATCCGGGACACATGCCCGCGCGTGGCCAGTTCATCGAAGTCGGTGAGGGGCAGGTCCACGCTCACCCAGGTACCTGTGACCAACGTCGGCGGACGGATGCTCACTTCGTCCTCGACATCGTCGACCGCCTCCACGGTGAACATCGCTCGCAGCGCATCGCCCGCGGCCGCCAGCCAACTTGCGGACTCGTCCGCCCGGCTCACGCTGGGAACTCCGTCGGGTCCGTAGTCGACCAGCTTGAGCCTCAACTGGGTGGGCGCCGGCATCTGCCAGAGCAGTACGAAGATCATTCCCGCCGAGATCGCGCCCACGAGGAGGAACGGCCGCCGCCGTCCCCAGCGCGATCTGGTCTTGTCCGACACGAAGCCGACGAGGGGGTCGGTGAGCGCGTCGAAGAAGCGAGGAAGGCCGCCGAGCAGTCCGACGGCGCGGAAGTCCATGCCCAGCGCCAGGGTCAGTACGGCCATCATGTTCCCGATGCCCTGCGCCAGCAGGTTGTTCGTGAACCCGCCGATACCGTAGACGATCTTGTGCGGAAAGGAGATGCGGTCTTCGGGGGCCGTCCTCTGGCTCACGAATCACTCGGCACGGTAGACGCGCACCCAGTCGACCAGCATGTACTGCGGGAAGTTCGTCGATTCGCTGGGAGGCCCGACGAAATTGCCACCCACGGCGACGTTCAGGAGGATGAAGAAGGGGTGGTCGAAGACCCAGCGGCCCGTGGGGTCGCTCCGGTCGACGGCGTGATATCGCTGCCCGTTCACGAACCACACGATGCGTTCGTCCGTCCACTCGATCGCGAACTCGTGGAAGCCCGTGTCAAAGCGGGCGCCGGTGAGAAGGTAGCGGCCGGTGAGGCCCCCGCCCGCGCTATATCCGGGTCCGTGCACCGTGCCGTGAACGATGGCGGGTTCCTGGCCGCGGTATTCCATGACGTCGATCTCGCCGCACTCGGGCCAGCCCACCGTGTCGAAATCGCTGCCGAGCAGCCAGAACGCGGGCCAGATCCCCTGCCCAACGGGCAGCCGGATGCGCGCCTCGAAGCGCCCGTACGCCTGTTCGAAGAGCCCCTGCGTCTTGATCCGTCCCGACGTGTAGGCGCTGCCCTCGTAGGACTCCCGGCGGGCGGTGATCGCCAGGTTGCCCTCGCCGTCCAGCGACACGTTCTCGGGCCGGTCGGTATCGAACTCGAGTTGCCTGTTGCCCCAGTCGGTGCCGACGTCGAAAACCCAGTTGGCGGGATTGGGGAGCTGCCCGGCAGGACCGTCGAACTCGTCGCTCCAGACGAGGGTCCAGTCGGAATCCGGTCCCGTGCCGAAGCTGCCGCAGGCGACGAGCGGGGCGGTGAGGAGGAGAACGGCGAGCCGCCGTCCGGTCATGGTCATGCCGAACTCACGCCGGGAAACAGCGTTGGATTCGCGAGCGCCGTGACCAGTACGTGCGTGGCGGCCCCCAGGGCCACCGCGCGTTCGCCCAGTTCGCTCGTGCGGATCTCGGAAGCGGCCGCCGAGTCCTCGAGCGTCCTGGTGGCTACGGCTTCGCGCAGCGGCTTGAGCAGCCGGGCGCCTGCCCGCGCAAGGCTGCCGCCGATGATCACCGAGCCGGGATTGAGGAGGTTGAGCACGCCGGCGACGACGATGCCGAGGCGAAGCGCCGCTTCGTTGACGACCTGCAGGGCGAGCGGGTCGTCGCAGAGGGCCGCGTCCTCGATCGCGCGGATGTCCAGATCGCTTCCCGCGAGGACGCTGTCGGGGAAGTCCTCCAGGAGCGAGCGGGCGCGATCGACCAGGTGGCGTGTTCCCACAAGGGTCGCCAGACAGCCCCTGTTTCCGCATACGCACTCGGGCCCGTCGGTATCTACCGCCATATGGCCGATCTCGCCGGCGACTCCGGTGAACCCACGGTAGATCTCTCCACCGATCATGAGGCCGGCGCCCACCCCGGTGGCGACCTTCAGATACACGAAATCGTCGATCCCGACGGCTTCGCCCCACCAGCGTTCCGCCACCGCTCCGAGATTGGCATCGTTGTCCACGAAGACGGGTACGCCGAACACCGTGTCGAGGCGGTCCAGGAGGCCGTGCCCGCGCCAGGCGGGGAGAACCCGTTCGCTCACACGGTCGGGCGAGCCCGGGTCGACGGGGCTGGGCACCGCCACCCCGATACCCATGAGCCGCGACCGTTCCCCGCCCCATTCGGCCACACACGCCTCGCCCAGCGCCATGATGATGGCCTCGGCACCCTTGGGATCGCGGTCCACGGCGTGGGCGCGTTCCCGCCAGGCCAGCGTCCGCCCGCGGAGGTCGGTGAGGATCACCGAGATGTGAGTCGCTCCTACATCCACCCCGAGGATCACCGCGGCCTGGTCCTGGAATCCGACGAGAATGGGCCGCCGCCCTCCCCGGCTCTCACCGCTCCCCACCTCCGCCACCAGCCCCGTGTCCAGGAGCCGCCCGACCACATCCGAAATGGTCGAACGGGACCGTCCCGAATCGCGCGCGATCTCGGCGCGCGAAATCTCCCGGCGCTCCCAGACGAAGTTGAGGACTGTCCTGGTCAGGTCGCCGTCCAACACCGCGGCGGTACGCCGACGTCTACCGGATGGCATGCCGGCTCTCACCCGCGTCCCGCCGCGATATCGCCGCAGCGTGGGCCGGGATCATCGGCGCAGGTACACGTTGTCGACGAACACGGTGTTGGGATCGCCCGAGATGATCAGCTGCGCGAGGTGGCCTCGAGCCGCCAGCGAGGCGAATTCGGAGAGCGGTATGTCGAAGCTCACCCACCGGGCCGTCGCGAGCGCCGTCGGTTCCGACGCCGCGCGGTCAGCGTGATCTCGTGCTCGGAGTCGTCACCCCCGTCGAACGCCCCATCGGCGCCGAAGTCGACCAGCTTGACGCGGAAGGCGGCCGGTTCACCGGTCGGGTCGGGCGTCCAGATGTCCATCCTGAAGTGCGTCATATCCGAAGCGTCCACGGTCTGCGACGTGAACTCGACGCCCGCGAAGGTCAGGTTCGTGTATTTCTTTACTGCGTTCTCCGAGATGTCCACATCCTCGACGTCCGCCTGGTCCCACGAAGCGGACCAGGTGTCGACCGTCACGTCGGTGTAGGTGTCGCCAAAGAACGACGTCACGCTGTCGGCCGCGTGCGATGGGGCAGGGGCCGGTTCGCTCGGCGCGGTGGGCGGCGGCGCGAAGAAGTAGATGTTGTCCAGGAAGACCGTGTTCGGATCGCCGGAGATGATGAGTTGGGCCAGATGGCCCCGCGCGGTGAGGTTCGTCATGTCGGCGAGCGCCAGATCGTAGCTGACCCACCGGCCCGTCTGCAGCCCGGGATCCGAGTTGGCGGTCAGCGCGACCTCGTGCTCCGAGTCGTCGTCGCCGCCGAACGCGCCGTCCGCACCGAAGTCGACCAGCTTCACCCGGAAGGCGGCCGGGTCGTCGGTCGGGTCCGGGGTCCATACATCGAAGTGCATGTGCGTCATCGACTCTGCGTCGATGGTCTGCGAAATAAACTCAATGCCGGCGAAGGTCAGGTTGGAGTACCTCTTCACAGCGTCGCCCTCGATCGCCACGTCCTCAACGTCGGCCTGGTCCCACGATGCCGACCAGGTGTCCACCGTCACGTCCGTGTACGCGTCGCTGAAGAGGGAAATGACGTCCTCGCCCGAGCGGTCGGGCGCGGGTGCGGGTGCGGAGGGCGCTTCGGGCGCGGGCGGCGCCTCGCCACTGCGGAAGTAGACGTTGTCCACGTAGACCGTGTTCGGGTCGCCGGAGATAATCAGTTGGGCGAGGTGTTCTCTGGAAGCGAGATCGGCAAAGTCCGCCAGCGACAGGTCCAGGGACACCCACGCCCCGGTTGCCAATCCTTCGGCGGCCGTGATCGTCAACTCGTGTTCGCTGTCGTCCCCGCCACCGAACGCGCCATCCGCACCGAAGTCAACCAGCTTCACCCGGAACGCCGCGGGCGCCGCCGTTTCATCCGGCGTCCAGATGTCCATCCTGAAGTGCGTCATGTCGGAGGCGTCCAGCGTCGCCGACGTGAACTCGATGCCCGCGAACGTCAGACCCGTGTACTTCTTTACTGCATCACCCGAAACCTCCACGTCCTCCAACTCGGCCTGGTCCCACGACGCCGACCACGTGTCCACCGCCACATCGTCGTAGGCGTCGCTGAACAACGAGATCACGCCATCGTCCGAGTCTACCGGCGTCGGCGCCGGCTCGGTCGGCACGGGCTGCGACGGCGGTGCAGCACCTTGCCGGAAATACACGTTGTCCACGTACACCGTGTTCGGGCTTCCGGAGATGATCAGCTGCGCCAGATTCGCCCGCGACGCAAGGTTCGTGAAGTCGTTCAGCCACAGGTCGAGTTGCACCCAATCTTCCGACGCCAGCCCTTCAGCGACCGTGATCGTCGCCTCGTGCTCACTGTCGTCGCCACCCCCGAAGGCACCGTCCGCGCCGAAGTCCACCAGCTTCACCTTGAACGCGGCAGGGAGAGCGGCGTCATCCGGTGTCCAGATGTCCATTCGCAAGTAGGCCACTCCCGTCGCGTCCACGGGCTGCGAGGTGAACTCGATCCCCGCGAAGGAGAGGTTCGTGTATAGCCTGGCCGGATCGCCTGCGATCTCAATATCCGTCAGGTCGGCCGCATCCCAATCCGCCGACCAGGTGTCGACCGGCACGTCGTCATAGGCATCGCTGAAGAGCGAGATGACGCTGTCAGCCGCGTGCGTCGGCGTTGGCGGTCCGGCCGAGGGAACCGCCTGAGACATGACGGTCACGGCTACGCCCGCGCTCGCGCTTCCGGACGTTGCGGTGACGGTCGTCTCACCGTTCGCGACCGCGGTGACGAGCCCGGCCGCGTCCACCGTCGCCACGGCGTCGTCCTCCGAAGCCCAGCTCAGCATGGGATCCACGATCGCGTTCCCGTTCGCGTCGAACGCCTCGGCCGTGAGCTTCCTCTGCTCGGCGAGCGCGGTCAGGCGGAGCGAGTCGGGCATGACGGTGACCTGGGCGGGAGCCTGAGTCACGGTCACCTCCGCCGAGCCGCTCGCGGAGCCCGACGTCGCGTTGATGGTGGCCGCGCCCGTTGCCACCGCGGTGACGAGCCCGGCCGCATCCACCGTCGCGACCGCGGCGTCCCCGGAGGTCCAGGTGACGGACGCTCCGGACATGACGCCTCCGTTCTGGTCGCGAACGGTGGCGGTCAACTGGACGGTCTGGCCCAGGGCGGCGAGTTCAGCCGTCGCGGGCGCCACCTCGACGGTCGTGGCCACGGGCGTGGGCGTCGGCGGGGCGACGGGGCCGGGATCATCGTCACCACCGCACGCCAGCACGGTACAGGCGACGAGAGCGGCTGCCACGCCGGCCCGGGATCGCCCGAGCAAGAGGCGGCAAGCGGAAGATCCCGGCGACTGCCGGACCGGAAGCGAGCGGTGGCAGAGGGAGTTCATGGCTTCTCTCCGATTGGGTCTCTGTTGATGGATCGGGTGGGGCGCGCTCGCGCGGCCTCGGCCGCGGGGCGCCGGAAGTAGGCATTGTCCACATACACCGTGTTCAGGTCTCCCGAGAGGATCAGCTGCGCGAGGTGTTCTCTCGCCGCGAGACCCGTGAAGTCCGACAGGGGCAGGTCGAGCCGCACCCACTCGCCCGTGGCCAGCCCATCGGCGGCCCGGAGCGTGACCTCATGCTCGCTGTCGTCGCCGCCTCCGTCGTATATGCCGTTGGCGCCGAAGTCGACCAGCTTCACCTTGAATGCCGCCCCCGCCGTCTCGTTCGGCGTCCAGATGTCCATCCGGAAGTGCGACATGCCCGACGCGTCCAGGGTCTGCGACGTGAGCTCGATGCCGGCGAAGACGAGGTTCGTGTACTTCTTCGCCACGTTACCGGCGATCGCTACGTCCTCCACGTCGGCCGCGTCCCACTCCGCCGACCAGGTATCGACCGCGACATCCGTATAGGCGTCGCTGAAGAGCGAGATGACGTCTGCCGCCGCGTCCGTCGGCGAGGGCGCGGGCTCGGGCGGGTCAGTCGGGTCCGGCGGGTCGGGCGTCTCGGTTCGGAAGAAGAAGATGTTGTCCAGATAGACGGTGGGGCTCGCCCCGGAGATGATCAGCTGTGCGAGGTGGCCGCGCGTTCCGAGTCCGCCGAAGGCGTCCAGCGGAAGGTCCAGCGTGTTCCAGCTTCGCGGCGCGATCGAAGGCGTTGAACCAGGACCGACGGTGATCTCGTGCTCGCGGTCGTCGCCCCCGCCGAAGGCCCCATCAGCCCCGAAGTCCACCAGCTTGATGCGGAAGTCCGAGGCGTCATTCGTCCACAGATCGACATGCAGGTGCGTCATCGACGTGGCGTCGATGAGCGACGAGGTGAATTCGATCCCGGCAAAGGCGAGGTTGCTGTACTTCTTCACCGGGTTCCCCGCGAGCACCACGTCCGCCACGTCGGCCTGGTCCCACTCGGCCGACCAGGTGTCGACGTGCACATCGTCGTAGGCGTCGCTGAAGAGGGAGATGACATCCTCTGCCGGCACCGTCGGCACGGGAGGCACGTCTGACGGCGGGGAATCGATGTTGACCGTGAGCGCTCCCGCCGCGGGGGTCGATCCCAGCATGGCCGTGATCGTGGCGGTGCCCGGGCGGACGAGAGAGATCGAGCCGTCCGGCATCACCGAAGCGACGGTCGGGTTCGAGGATGTGAAGGTGAAGTACGAGGGCGCGGCGTCCACCGTCACGTCGGTTCCGTTCACATCGAAGATCACCTGCGTGCCGCCGACCGTCAGGGTGCCGCCGACCTCGCCGCTGACCGTCCGGCTGGGGATCACCGGCCGCGGGTTTATGATCGTGCCGAGCCGCTCGAACTGTACATCGTCGAAGTAGAGGTCGTAGCCGACCTCGTATTCCGACGCGTCCGCCACCAGGAAGAGCCCTCGCTCCTCGGTCAGCACCGAAGGCAGGGGAAGGGGGAGCGCATACTTGGTCCAGCGGGTCGAGAGCGACAGGTTGTCGAACTTGGCCGGGAACCGGGAGGTGCCCGAATTGTCGTTGCCGATTCCGACGCGGTCCAGTGTGGCGGCCGTGCTGGCACGGGCCCAAAAGGTAAGAGCGTCGAACCCGGAAAGATCACGGGCTACCTCCGAGAAGAAGGCCCCTCCGGCGAAGCCGCCCGACGGATCGCTCGGTGCGGGAACGGTAAATCGGAGCGCCGCGGTCCCGCGGTAGACCTCGTCACGCTCGATGTCCAGTGCGTCGACCTTGGATCCCCCGAACGCCGAGTAGTGGAGTCCCGGACCGAAATCGTCGTAGAAGATCTCCGCCTCAGGTGGGAAGGTGGCCGGGTCCAGGCTCGTGAGGTCTCTCCCGCACGCGGTGCCGATGGTGAACGCGGCGAGCACGGCGGCTCCTGGGCCGCCCCCCCTCCGGCGTGCGGTCCTCGCTACCATCTTCACCATCCCACCTTGATCGCAAGCTCTGGCACGCTGACAACTGCTCACTTTGTTCGGTCGGCGAACAAAGTGCGGGGACAGGACAGCCGCTGTCAAGACACGAGCCGGCCGGTGGGCCACAAGACTCCCCACGGCTTGGCCGAACGGTTACCCCCGCGTCCCGCAAGGGTGTCGAGCGCCGCTTCCGGCGGCGGAACAGGGCGTCCTCCCGATCGAGTGGCGCGAGAACGGGCGCTCGGTTGAACTACCGTCGACTTGGCCGTCCGTGAGGTCGGGTCCGGGGTCGGGACGAGGCTGGCGGTTGGATCCGGTGGCTGGAAAGTGGGCCCGGGTAGATTGGGTGAAGCACCGTCCCCTGGCGGGGCCGCTGCTTCACCGAGCTCGCGCCCGGGACGGGCGCTCGGTTGAACTACCGTCGACTTGGCCGTCCGTGAGGTCGGGTCCGGG
>VXQX01000090.1:0-11854 GCA_009838765.1 Gemmatimonadales bacterium | reverse complement strand
ACGGGCGCTCGGTTGAACTACCGTCGACTTGGCCGTCCGTGAGGTCGGGTCCGGGGTCGGGACGAGGCTGGCGGTTGGATCCGGTGGCTGGAAAGTGGGCCCGGGTAGATTTGAACTACCGACCTCACGCTTATCAGGTGTCCCCCAGATCGCGTGAATCCCGGCAAGAAATCGTCTAAGTCCAACGAGGACTGCACGATCTGCCGTTCTTGCCGGAAGGCCGTGATCGGAACCGTCGCGCTCAAATAGCGGACAAATCGGGTCAAATGGCTGACATTTTGGCGGGCCGTTGACGCTGCCCTTCTCAGGGAAAGACCGGGCGACTGCGTTGTGGAGCCGTGCCACCGCTGCTGAGAGGTTGTCCGGTCCGAGACGGTCTACCGCGTCGGCTTCTGCGATTCGTCGAGGTCGCAGGGGGTCGGCAGCCTGTTCGGTTAACGCGGTGATGACCGCGCGCCGCGTACTGGCTAATGAAGCTCGCGGGCCGACCCCTCGGCTAGCACCAAGAGCAAGGGCTTCGGGGCGAGTGAACACGCTAGTGCGCCCGAAATCGTGGTGGTTCATCCCGGCGAGCTGCTTGACTGCTGTGACGATGCGCCCGTAATGCTGGCCGCGGCGTTCGTCGGTACAGACGGTCAAGTGGTCCTTGATCGTTCCGAACCCCTGATCGCTGAGGTCCCTGTCCACCGCCTCGACCAACAGCCGGCAGATCCCGACTGCCCTGGGCGGGTCGCTCGAAACGAGGCGTCGGGCTGTGTTCAGGTAGTCAATCGCGCGTTGCAGGCTCCCGCCATGCTTAAGGACCCGGCGTAGCTCGACGACATCGAAGTCCTCAAAGCCAGATCCTGCCAGGAACGCGAGCCACATGTCCGTGGGCACTTCAAACCGCCAGGGGCGTTGGTAGATGGGCTGAATGTCTCCATACACCGCCCAAGAACCGGCTAAGTCCATCCAAAAGATCGGGGCCGTCCCGCCCCGGTCGGCCTCCAAGCGACTCAGGACATGGTGAGGCACATCGCAGCACATCGTGAACGTGTGTTCGTACGCGTGGTTCGTCGAGCGGAAGTGCTGGAGGCCCTGCGGCGTGGACAGGTCGCCGACCACAGGGCCGGTTTCGATCAGCCAACGCAGCTGGCCGCCGAGGGCCACGATGGTGAACCCGACGACACCTTCGGTGAACTCCAGCGCGGAGTTCGGCGTGCTCACGGGGGACTGGGCGGGCTGGTGCTGTGCGGACCTCCTGGATGCAGCCGGTCAGTGGTATCTCATCCTGGACGAGGGTTCCTCGGGGGACGTGACCGGAACCGTCGAGGACATCGAGGTGGGCGGTCCGCGCATGCGGCCGACGATCGTTTCGGGGACCGTAAGCGGGAGACGCAGCGGAGCGGCCGTTTCGTTGGGCTTCCACCACGATGACGGGCGTCGCGGCAGCTTCACGGAGCAGAGTTCCGAAACCGCGTTCATCACCAGCAGGTTGACCGGGTGTCCCACCGGACTCATGAAGCCGCAGGACCTGGCCACCGCCACCGCCATCATCAGCGCCTGGGGCGAGAGCCCTTCAGTTACAGCCGTGCTGAGCGCGATGGGCGACATGAGGACCGCCACCGCCGCCGTCGGTATCATTTGAGCCGAGAGGGCGGTGATCAGGAAGAGTCCCGCGACCACCCCCGAAGGGATCGAAGTCCGCGAGAGATCCCAGCACCGCCTCCCCCGCACCTTCAGTTCATGACGAGGAAGTCCGGGTGCTCCACCGGGAGCGCCCGAGCTGATTGCTGATTGGGTGTTGACAGAGACCTTCGGGCAACCTATCGTTCGTGCGTCACTGGGCTCCCCCGTCCGCCACGGTTCACTGAGGAGTAGTTCGTCAGTCGAGCGCTCCTCGCTGTCCACATGTCGCACCGACATACGCAGTTTAACCTTCCAGGAAAGACGGAAACGATAATGCTGAAGAGATTGCTCTTTCCATGTCTCGCCCTCGTGGCTCTTGCATTTGCCGCCACAACCGTGCCTGCCGACGCCGCTTTACATTGCAACAACAAAGTCTGTGTACAAATCGCGGAGGCAAACGAGGAGCAGAACCAAGGCGATTGTATGCCCTCGCGCCGTGGCGGCGCGGGAACTCATTGTATCGACACCGCAGATGGCAACGACTGTGGTTGGGATCTCTGCGATATACAATAACTGCAATGTTTTGCCACACTGAACCTTTTTTCGGCGGGCGGGGCGGCATAATCATGACGCATCTACGATTTCTGGCCATATTCTCTGTTTCGTTTTCACTGATTTCTGCGGTTGCCTGTTCCGAGCAAACGGCATTAGTAACCGATCGATTAGCTCCACATGCCGTTTTGGATAGTGTACCGTTAGTCGTCCTCGGCAGCGAGACGGATCCTATACACAACGTCGCCGGTGCCCTGTTTATCGGTGACACTCTGGTCCTCACCGATCGAAGTACATTCACGCTTCGGTTCTATGACCGTGCCAGCGGCCACCGTCTTCGCGTGGTCGGAGGACAAGGCGAGGGCCCAGGCGAGTTCCTTAGTATTGGACGTCCACAGCGAGCCGCTGGACGCCTTTATGTGTGGGATTCACGGTTGGTCCGGCTGACGACTTTCACCTTCGATGGGGACTTGCAAGGATCAGTGCGTATTGTCCCCATCGAGCCGTATCCTGCTGCAAACGTTGTTGGCGTTTTTGAGGACGGTTCAAGCCTCGTGGCACTTACCGAACCGTTCGATGTCGCGTCGCGAGTGCTTGAACCCACGATTCAAAGGCGATTGGGAGTGCTCGCTCGATATGACACGGAAGGGCGTTTTGTGGACAGTCTAGGCACTTATCGCCTGTCGGAACGCTACGTGGAACCCTACGGACACGGAGGGGAGAGAGGGGGAGGGTTGCCGATGTTTGGGCGGCGAAGTGCGGTTGGTGCGATGGCGGAACAATACTACGTTCTCGACAACATCGAATCGGGCATCGAAGTCTTCAGTGCGAGTGGGATGCACATGGGCGCTCTAGGTCCAAACGTTGCTCTGCCAAAAGTTAACGTGACGAATGCGGATCTGGAACAGGGCAAGTTAAGGGTGTCAGCGGTAGTAAGGAGTGCGTATGATGCGGGATATATACGTACTCCACAGTATTTTCCTTGGTATGGTTGGTCGGGGCGGCGGTTCCTGTCGCCGATGACGGTCGCAGCGGCAAACGAACTCTGGATCTTGAATTACGGTGGAGTGCGTAGTTCAGGTCCTGTGTGGAGTGTGTACTCGCCGGATGGGATGGAGTTGGGATTGGTAGCATCGCCGGACGAGGTGCGTATTCTGGCATCGGATGGACGGTTTGCGGCGGTACTGAACTGGGGGGAGTTCGATGTGGAGCGAGTCGAAGTACGTGAAATCGTGCAACAAAACGTTGGGCGAGTTCGGGACGTTCGATGAAGTAATCGTTGGTCGGAATTGGTTCAACACCGGCATAGAGCGATACGTCACTCAGCCGGGTGCTATGGAGGTTGTTCCGCAAGTAGTGGTGACCCTTCAAGAGAAGCGGATCGACACAACACCGTTGCAATACGGTGAATCTCGTGAGCTGATCCGTTTGGTCGGATCCGCTGCGCTGAAACAGTGGGGTAGGTCGGGTTGTCGTATGCCGGATTCGACGACATCGATGATGCCATCGCCCAAGGAGTAGGGCGAAAAAGCCTAGGCGTCGTGGTGCGTGTGTCGACGCGGCATAATGTCGCCGATGCGATCCGGCGAGTGTTCAAGCGAGGTGGGCCGTGTGGTGATGAGCTGAGCGGCTGGGGGGGAGGATGGGCCCGTGTTCGCTGTGCACCATCGGCGGAATGCCGGCGAACGCGGCCGCGTCCATGGTCGGGGTGTGCTCGGGCACTTGGCCGCGGAACATGGTCCACATCAGAGAAGATCTTGCCGCCGGTCTGTCCGATTTCGACGGCGAGAGAGATGATCTGACCTTCTCCGGTTGTGACGTCGTTGATGACACCCGGGTGCAGGGTGACGTCCGCGATGGCGTACTGACGGATGAGCCACGCCTGGGGTCGGTGTGAGCGTTCGGTTGAACTACCTGGGCGACCGGATCGTCCGTGAGGTCGATCTGGGATTGGGGCCGGGGAGACGGTTGTATCGAGGAGGAGGTTTAGTGGGCCCGGGTAGATTGGGTGAAGCAGCGTCCCCTGCGGGGCCGATGCTTCACCGAGCTCGCGCCCCTTGGCGGGGCGCTCGGTTGAACTACCGTCGACATAGCCGTTCCGTGAGGTCGGTCTAGAGATCGAAGCGGCGGAGAGGTTTGAAGCCGGGTGGAGGAAGTATGGGCCCGGGTAGATTTGAACTACCGACCTCACGCTTATCAGGCGTGCGCTCTAACCAGGCTGAGCTACGGGCCCCGAAGAAGACCGGCGCGCGACCATTCCGTGTGGGCGGAGGGTCGGGCGCCGGGCGGGGCCCATCCTAAGGAGACGGCGCGGCGGGTTCAAGTTTCCCGGGCTCCGGGGGTTCCGTTTTCGACGACGAAGCTCGCGCGCGTGGCGATCGGGGCGTCGGGGCGCGTGACGTAGGGCATGATCCGGAAGTCGGCGCGGAAGCGCTCGGGGGACAGGCGGCAGCGGACGTAGCCGCGCTGGGCGTTGAAGAACTTGATGTGGGGGTTGTGGCCGAGGGCGTTCTCTCCCTGCGGCCCCGTGTCTGCCCCGTCTCCGCTGGAGCTGATGGAGGTGCCGGCGAATTCGGTGCCGACGGTCGGAGAGCCGGGACGCTCGAAGTCGAGTTTGAGGTCGTTGACCCAGTTGGTGTGGAGGTCGCCGGTCAGGACGACGGGGTTCGAGGGGCGGCGCTCGTGAAGGAACGTCATGAGGCGGTCGCGGTCGGCGGGGTAGCCGTCCCACTTGTCCATGGGGAGGGTGAGTTCGTCTTCCCCCTCCAGCAGCCGCGCCATGAAGACCTGGTTCGCGAGGACGTTGTAGCGGGCGGGCGAGCGGTTGAGTCCGTCGAGGAGCCAGTCGGCCTGCGGGCCCCCGAGGATCGTGGCGCCTTCCGCGTGGCGCTCCGCGCAGGGCGGTTGCCGCCGGCCTCCGCAGGGTTGGAGCGTGCGGTACTGCCGGGTGTCCAGGACGTGGAGCCGCATCAGCGAGCCGAAGTCGAGGCGGCGGAACAACTGCGCGTCGGGGCCGGTGGGGAGAGATGTCCGTCGGAGGGGGAAGTTCTCGTACAGCGCCTGGAAGGCGGCGGCGCGGCGGGCGAGGAACGCCTCCCGGCTCATCTCCTCGGTGTGGTGGTCGCCGGCCCAGTCGTTGTCCACCTCGTGGTCGTCGGGGGTGAACACCCAGGGGGCGGCGGCGTGGGCGGCCTGGAGGTCGGGATCCCTTTTATATAGGGCGTAGCGCGCGCGGTAGCCGTCGAGGGTGCGGGGTTCCTCCGTGTCGTGGAGGCGGACGAGGTCGTCCCCGGTGCCGGGGCCGCCCTCATAGATGTAGTCGCCCAGGTGGACGACGAGGTCGGGGGACTCGGCGGCCATGTGGCGGAAGCCGGTGTACCAGCCGCGCTCGTAGTGCTGGCAGGAGACGAAGATGAAGTCGAAGCGGCCGGGAAGGATCCCCGGGGCCGGGGCGGTGCGCGTGCGGCCGACGGGGCTCGTCGCCCCGGCGGCGTGGAAGCGGTACCAGTAGTCGCGGCCGGGCTCGAGGCCCTCCACCTCCACGTGGACGGAGTGGCCGAGTTCGGCGAGCGCCGCGGCCTCGCCCCGTCGCACGACGCTCCGGAAGCCGTCGTCGTCGGCGATCTCCCATCGCACGGGGAATGCGGCGCCGGGGTCGCCGGGCAGGGCGAGGAGGCGCGTCCACAGCACGACGCCGTCGGCGGCCGGCTCTCCGGAGGCCACGCCGAGTTCGAACGGAAAGCGGTCGGCGGAGGCGGAGCCCCCGGCGTGTACGCGGATCCCGCCGCCGCCCGCGCGGGCCGCCGCCCCGAACTGCGCGAAGGGAAGCGGCGCCAGCGCACAGAGCGCCGCCGAGCGCGTCCACGCGGCGAGGAAATCGCGGCGCGTCGTCACCGCGAAACCCGTCCCGCGATGGCCCGGTTTCGATTGCCGCCGGAAGCCGGCCGGTCTAGCTTCACTCGCATGAAAATCCGTCCCTTCCGCGCCCCGATGGCGCTCCTCGCGGCCGCGCTCCCGGTCCTCTCCGCCTGCAGCAAGCAGACGGCGTTCGGCGAGGCGAACAGCCTCATCATCCTCGCCCCGGACTCTCTCTCGCAGCAAGTGGAGGAGGAGACCCGGCAGGTCCTCGAACCCACGATCTTCACGAGCCGGGACGAGAAGCAGTACGAGGTGAGCTTCGTCGACCCGGGGCACGAGAACGTCGGACAACTGAAACTGTTCCGTAACCTGATCGTGTTCGGGACGGCGGACGATCCCCTCATGCTCGAGGTGGCGGCCGAGGCGGGCCAGGACCTCGGCGAGCTCGAGCCGGGCCGCGTGTTTCAGGCCTCCAACGTATGGGCGCTGGCCCAGACGGTGACG
The DNA here is from genome assembly GCA_009838765.1 of Gemmatimonadales bacterium. GTDB lineage: Bacteria > Gemmatimonadota > Gemmatimonadetes > Palauibacterales > Palauibacteraceae > Palauibacter > Palauibacter ramosifaciens. Next base: position 5,332 of record VXQX01000090.1, on the reverse strand, counting down.
GCGGTCCTGCTGCGGTCGGGCCGCGAAGCCGAGTCGTGGGTGGCGGCGCTGCCCTCGGTCCTGAACGCGGTGGACACGAACTACCGCGAACTCGTGCTGCGGCGGATGTTCGCGACGGCGGCCGACACCGCCCTCAGGACGGATCTGGGGCGGCGGTTCGGGTTCTCGATGCTCGTCCCGGAGGTGTACGACCGGATCGCGCGGGATCTCGGCGGCGGCGACAGCCTCGTCATCCTGCGCAACGACAACCCGGATCCGAGCGAACTCATCCGTTCGATCCTCATCGCCTGGCGCCCGGGCGTCGACTCGCTGACGAGGGAACTGGCGCTGGAGTGGCGGGGGGAGATCGACGCAGCCCACTACAACGTCCCGCAGCGCATCGACGACACGAATTCGAGCGTGGTCAGCTTCATGTGGGAGGGCCGTCCGGCGCTGGAGGTGACCGGCGTGTGGCAGGACGAGGCGGGCGGGTTCCCCGCTGCGGGCCCGTTCATCGTCTGGCTGGTCGACTGTCCGGCGCGCACGTACTTCGTGGATGCGTGGCTCTATTCTCCGAACCGGGCCAAGTACGAGTACATGCTGCAGTTGCAGGAGATACTGGGGTCGTTCCGCTGCGTCGACTCCTGACAGCCGCGGGCTGCCAGCCGGACGCGGCAGCCAAGGCCGCCAAGCCAGTCCAAGGCAGCCCAAGCAGCCAAACCTGACACGCCTGGCCGGACAGGGTCGCCCGGATGCAGTTCGTTCATCTTCACACGCATAGCGAGTACTCGCTCCTCGACGGCGCGAACCGGATCGACGACCTGATCGACCGCGCGGTCGAACTCGGCATGCCCGCCATCGCCCTCACGGACCACGGCAACATGCACGGCGCGTGGGAGTTCCAGGAGAAGGCCCGCGCCAGGGGGATCAAGCCGATCATCGGCTGCGAGGTCTACGTCGCGTACGGCGACCGCCGTTCCCGCAAGCTGGAGGAGGGAGCCCCGGCCCACAGCGCCCACCTCGTGCTCCTCGCCGAGAACCGGCGCGGCTACTCGAATCTCGTGAAGCTCTCGTCGATCGGGTACACGGAGGGCTTCTACCGCCGCCCGCGCGTGGATCACGAGATGCTCGAGCGCTACTCGGACGGGCTCATCTGCCTCTCCGCCTGCCTCGTCGGCGAGGTCGCAAGCTACCTGCACCACGAGCGGTACGAGGCCGCGAAGCGGACGGCGGAGTGGCATGCGGGCGTGTTCAAGGACCGCTACTGGCTCGAACTCCAGAACCACGGGATTCCGAAGCAGGAACTCGTCAACAGGGGGATCATCCAGATCTCCGAAGAACTCGGGCTCCCGCTCGTCGTCACCAACGACGCGCACTACATGCGGCGGGAGGACGCGGACGCGCACGACACGCTCCTCTGCATCGGGACCGGAAAGGACAAGGACGACCCCGACCGGCTCCGTTTCCACGGGGAGGAGAGTTACTTCAAGACCGCCGACGAGATGGCGGAACTCTTCCCCGATCTGCCCGGCCTGCTCGCCGAGACGGTGAAGATCGCGGAGCGCTGCGACGTCCAGTTCGAGAAGCAGTACCATCTGCCCGATTTCCCGCTCCCGGACCGCTTCTCCGACCCCATGCAGATGCTGCGCCACGAGGCGACGGAGGGGGCGAAGTCCAGGTACGGCGATCCCCTGCCCGAGGAGGTGCGCCAGCGCCTCGACTACGAACTCGGGGTCATCGAGAACACGGGGTACGCGGGATACCTGCTCATCGTCTGGGACTTCATCGTCGCGGCGCGCGAACGCGACATCCCGGTCGGGCCCGGCCGCGGATCCGCCGCGGGGTCGATCATCTGCTACGCGCTCGGCATCACCGATGTGGACCCGCTCGAGTTCGACCTCCTCTTCGAGCGCTTCCTGAATCCGGAACGCGTCTCCATGCCGGACATCGACATCGACTTCTGCTACGAGCGCCGCGGCGAGGTCATCGACTACGTGCGAGAGAAGTACGGACAGGCCTCGGTCGGGCAGATCATCACCTTCGGGACGATGAAGGCGCGCGCCGTGATCCGGGACGTGGGCCGGGTGCTCGGCTTCTCGCCCTCGGACACGGACCGGCTCGCGAAGCTCGTCCCGTCCACGCCGGGGTATTCGCTCACGGTGGCGGAGGCGAGGAAGAAGGTGGGCGAACTCGCCGAGAGCGACCGCGAGGACGCCCAGGTCAGGAAACTCCTCGACTACGCGGAACGCATCGAGGGGCTGGCGCGCCACAGTTCCGTGCACGCGGCGGGCGTCGTGATCGCGCCGGGACCGCTGGACGACTACGTGCCGATCTGCTCGGACACGAAGAGCGGCGCCGTGATCACGCAGTACGACATGAACGCGCTCGAGAAGGCGGGCATGCTCAAGATGGACTTCCTCGGCCTGCGCACGCTGACCGTGATCGACGACGCGGCGCGGAACGTGGCGGAACGGCACGGGATCCGCGTGGACTGGGAGGAGATCGGCCTCGAAGACCCCGCCGTGTACGAGATGCTCGCGGGCGGCCGCACGAGCGGCGTGTTCCAGTTCGAGTCCAGCCTCGCGACGGACAAGCTGCGCGCCATGCGCTGCGACCGCTTCGACGACCTCGTCGCCGTCAACGCGCTCATCCGCCCGGGTCCGCTCGATTCCGGGATGACGGACGTCTACATCAAGCGCAAGCGGGGGCTCGATTCGGTCGAGTACCCGCACCCCGACCTGCAGGAGGTCCTCGAGCCGACGTACGGGGTCATCACCTACCAGGAGCAGGTGATGCGCGCCGCCAACCTGCTCGCCGGGTTCTCGCTCGCCGAAGCGGACGTGCTTCGGAAGGCGGTCGGCAAGAAGGACGCCGAACTCACGGACCGGGTGCTCGGGGAGTTCGTCAAGCGCGCGGTCGAGCGCGGCGTGGCGAAGCCGAAGGCGCGGGAGATCGCCGAACTCATCCGCACCTTCGGCCGCTACGGCTTCAACAAGGCGCACAGCGTCGCCTATGCGCTCCTCTCCTACCGGACCGCGTGGCTCAAGGCGCACTATCCGGCCGAATTCATGGCCGGTCTCCTGTCGTCGGAAATCGGGAGCACGGATGCGGTCGTGTCCTACATCGCGGCGGCGCGGCCGCTCGGGATCCGGGTGCTCCCCCCCTCCGTGAAGGAATCGGGGTACCGCTTCACGGTCGTCGACGATCCGGATGACCCCGGGAAGTCGGCGATCCGCTTCGGGCTCGGCGCGATCAAGGGCGTGGGACACTCCGCGATCCGGTCGATCCAGGCGGCCCGGGAGGAGGCGCCGTTCGAGAGCTTCATCGACTTCCTCGAGCGGATCGACCTGCGGCTCAACAACTCGCGCGTGATCCAGGCTCTCATCGGCGCCGGGGCGCTCGACGACCTGGGGGACCGGGCCGCCCTCACGGCCGGCCTGGAGGTCATGCTCACCGAGGCGCAGTTGCGCCGGCAGGAGGCCGAGAGCGGACAGACGAGCCTGTTCGGTGGGGATGCGGCGGAGACGCCGCCGGAGGTCGAACTTCCGGTCGTGCCCGCGTGGGGCGAGCGCGACCGCCTGCGCGAGGAGAAGGAACGCCTCGGCTTCTACATCTCGGGGCACCCGCTCGAGCGCTACCGGGATCTCGTCGACATGTATGCGCTGGAGGCGAAGACGACGAATCTGCGCGAGCGACGCGACCGGAAGGTGGAGGTCCCCTGCGTCATCACGGAGACAACCGTCCGCACCGCGCGCAAGGACGGCCGGGAGTGGGCGCGCCTCACGATCGAGGACTTTCACGGCACGGCGACGACGCTCGCGTTCGGCGACACCTGGCAGACGAACCGCGGACTCCTCACCGATGACCGCCCGGTCCTGATCGCGGGCACGGTGTCCGGCAATTCGCGGGATGACGACGATCCGCCCATCTTTCTCGACTCCGTGCGGCCGCTGGCCGAGGTGCGGGACGAGGGCCAGGTGGGCATCCTGATCGAGCTCCGCGCGGACGATCCGCTGGAGCCCGGCGCGTTCGGCAAGGCGCGGGCGTTGATCGAGGCGTCGCCGGGACGCGGCCCGCTCTACGTGGATGTGAAGGCGGGCCGGAGCCAGGGAAACGGCGGTGCGAACGGGGGTCTCGGGGAGCCGGAGGATGAGGCGCACCCACCCCGGTTCAAGTCGGCAACGCTGCGGGTGGCCCCGACGTCGAACCTGGTCGAGGAGCTGCGCGCGCTGCTGGGCGGGAGCGGTGTGAGGCTGGTCCGGAACCGCTGAGCGTTCCGTGCGCGTCGGGCCGCCCGCTGGCCGGATCGCCATCGGGAGGCCCAGTTTATGCGGGCAGCCGAGTGATGGATGTCGGCTCCGGGACCGAGAGATGATCGCGTATGTCGATAGAACAGGAAGGTCTGGCCGAGCTCCGCAGCCACGTGGAGGAGCTTCGGAACAAGGCCCGGGAACGCGGGATCGACGTGAGCGCCGAGCTGGGACCGCTGGAAGCGCAACTCGCCGCCGCGCACGATGAGGCCATGGCCCGGCTGTCGCGTTTCGACCGCGTAAAGCTCGCCCGCAACCAGGACCGTCCCTTCTCGCTCGACTACATCCAGGGCATCGGCACGGATTTCTTCGAGTTGCGGGGCGACCGGGTGTTCCGCGACGACCCCGCCATCGTCGGCGGCTGGCTCAGGCTCGAGGGCCGTTCGGTCATGGTCATCGGGCACCAGAAGGGCCGGGAGATGAAGGAGAACCTGCGCCGCAACTTCGGTTCTCCCCATCCCGAGGGGTACCGCAAGGCGAAGCGCCTGCTGCGGCTGGCCGAGAAGTTCGGCCGCCCCGTCATCACCTTCATCGACACCCAGGGGGCGTATCCGGGGATCGGCGCGGAGGAGCGGGGCCAGGCCGAAGCGATCGCCCGCAACCTCGCCGTGATGGCGGGCCTGAAGGTCCCCATCGTGAGCTGCGTCATCGGCGAAGGCGGCTCGGGCGGCGCCCTCGGGATCGGCGTGGCGGACCGTGTCCTCATGATGGAGAACGCGATCTACTCCGTGATCTCGCCCGAAGGGTGCGCCGCGATCCTGTGGCGGAGCCGCGAGCACTCCGACAAGGCGGCGGAAGCGCTCAAGCTCACCGCCACCGACCTCCAGGATCTGGGCGTGGTGGACCAGGTCATCCCGGAGCCCAGGGGGGGGGCGCACGCGGATCCGGACGCCGCGGTCGAGGCCATGGGCGCCGCGATCCGGCGCCATCTGCGGGAGCTCGCGAAGCTGGAGCCGCTCGATCTGGTCGAGTCGCGGCGGGACAAGTACTACGCCATCGGCGCCTGGGAGGAGAGGTGAGCGAGGGCCGGCGGCCGCGTCCGG
>VXQX01000067.1 GCA_009838765.1 Gemmatimonadales bacterium | reverse complement strand
CCAACGGGATTTCACAGCTCTCCAACCACGCTGTTGTAACGGCGCGCGACACGGGCCGAGCCGCCTTTCTCTAGATGAGGTGACGGTAGCCACTGCGGCGCCGGTGCCTCCGGCCGACGCCAAAAGCAACTCGACGACTGCGACTGCCATGAAATCGTTCGCCCAAACCTGCAGGATTGCGCTGGCTTGCCTGCTCTTGGCTGCCTGCAGCGAGTCCGAGCTGGTGGAGCCAGTATCGCTCGCCGAAGCGACGCCTGCCGACGTCGAGTCGACGGCATCTCGGATGGTTATTCAGGTGGATGTATCGGTTGCCGTGGACTCGGTTTTCGAGTTCCTCGTCAACGACATCGGTCCGGCTCCGTTCACCGGCGCCGACATGAACGGCGACGCGGATGCGTCGATCGCGACCGTCGTTTCCCGAACACAAGGGAGGACGCATACGATCACCGTCACGGGCGTTTCGGCCGGGAGCACCTCATGGACCGGCTACTACATGAACACGGCCTTCCAGATCACGGATTTTTCGGTCAACGTCACGGTCGCCGGGGACGCGCCGCCGATCACATCAGATGTCGCCATTCCCGTTGGACGGCGCCGTTCACACGTACCGTGAAGGGGATTCAGTCTATGTGTCGATCGAGGTGTCGGACGCGCCCACCGCGCCCACCGAGATCCCGATCCGGCTTTCGGCCGGCGCGATCCCCGACACCATCCTGGCGCTGAACTACCCGGATCCGAGCGAAACACAGGACTGGACGGCCGCGGACACGTCGGTGACGGTCCTTGTCGGCGAGACCGCCGCCATTTTCGCGTTCGAGATCACCGATGACGGAATCGCGGAGCAGGTCCGTCAGTCCGTTACATCGTTATCGGCGCGACCGCGACCGGCCGGCGGTTCGGGCTCGCGGGATCCGGCGATGGCCTGAAGCGACAACACGCGCCGGACCAGTTCGGCTTGCCGGGTGATGTGCTGCTTGCGGAAGATCTGCTGGAGGTGCCACCGGACGGTTCTTTCCTTTCGACCGGTTGACGCCGCGATATCACGCACGGTTTGGCCGGCAGCCAGCATTACGGCGACTTCACTCTCAGTCGCCGTCAGATCGAATGCCAACGCCACCGCATCGGACTTGATCCAGACCGGGCTCGCCGGCCGTACAGCGAACACGAGTGCAGCGACCGCGTCTGCATGGCGGCCCCTGGACTCTGCTCCCACGGGCTGGACATGAATGAACAAGGTGGTGGCGGGGCCATAGCTCCAGATCGCCATCGATCCGCTCACGCCCTGAACACCGAACTGCGGCAGGGCCTTTCCCAGCAGGCGCTGCAGTTTCGCGTTCTCCATCGGTTTGGTAGCACGAAGGAACCCTCCCGGCGCCGACAACGCCTCGCCGCTTCGCAAGAAGTCGCGTGCCTGATCGTTCGCCTCCACGACTCGCCCGGTCCGGTCCAACTGCATGACGGAGGTCCGGGTGTTGTCGAGGAGATGGTGGAGCGACGCGCCAAGCGCACCGGCATCGACCAAAGTCTGCCGTATCGATATGAACGATCGGATGTGAGGCCGCAGGTGCTCGATCATTCTGACTTGATCGGACGACCACCCAGTCTTCTCGATGGAATCGCACACGTTCCAAAAGAGGCTCGATGGCGGGAACCAATCCATACGCACGTTGAGCCCGTCCTGGGCCTGCATATCGCTCAGCAGCTCGCTGTAGAGCGCCGAGGTCTTCCTCACGTCACTGGAAAAAAGCGTCCCGGTGTGCGTCAGCTCGCCATCCGGCAGGTCAAAAGCCCGCGGGATGCGCTCGTCACGATGCCAGTACTCGTTGACATAGGTTTGCTCCCAATCCTCACGACGCTGCCTTCCGAAGTGCATGCGCCAGAAGAGCAGTTCGCCATCACGCGGCGAGAACCCGTGGCCGAGCGCCAAGCCGTGGCCCGTGGCGCCGATGGCGTCGTTCACCGCGGAAGCCGCGGACACCCAGTGGGCATCGTCCATGGCGGCCCTGTGCAACGAGGCGACGCTACGCTGGAACAGATCCTCCTGACTCATCCGGACCTCCGGGATTCGGCTCCGTCAAACTCGCAGTTTGCTGCGGCTTTCCTTGGAAAAGGATACGGCGTCGCGCCCGCATCGGCCCCGTCAACATGACGGGGTTCCGCTGTCCCCATCCCCGCTATGCGGACGGCGCACCGGGGCGAGTCGGAAGGGTATTCTTTATGCAGTCGGTAGCATGGGAGAGCTTCCCGCCGATGATCACGCAAAAAAATACACGGAGGCAGATCATGATCAATGCTGAAGACGGGAATTCAAAAGCCCGGAGGGCGGCGCACACCATTCCCTCCAAGCGGTTCCGGCTGGCCACCCTCGGAGCGGCCGTCCTCCTCGTGACCGGCTGCGCGAACGAGAGCGTCTCGCCGATGGGCGCCGCGAGCGCCGTCGATCCGATGGCGGCGGCGGCGATGGCGGCCAGCAGACCGGCGGACGAGACTGCGGTCGTCAACTTCCGCCAGGAAGAACACGGCCCCGGCGTTGTCGAAGTCTCGTGGGAGCCTCCCACCTATACGAGCGAACGCCTACCGCTCCGCGACTACCAGGTCAGGGTTGACTGGGAGAAGTGGCGTTCGATTCCGGCAACTGCCTCCCGCGAAAGGTTTACCGGCGTCGACGGGCGCCGGTACCGGCACGAGATCCGCGCAAGATTCGGTGACGCCGACAACGGGTTCAACGGCAAGAAGTCGACCATTTACGCAACGGCCGCCGGCAGCGCCCCCGGAGCGCCCGACGCACCACAGGACCTGAAGTCCAAGCTCCTCGGGAACGACAACGTCCGCCTGACGTGGAAGGTTGCCGATACCGGCGGCGAGGCGCATCGGTGGGAGATCGAGATCCGCAGCGGCGTGTGGGTGTCCACCGGAGGGGACCGGCCACGATTCACCTACGGACCCCATCGTGCCGGAGTGACCCGGAGCTACAAGGTGCGCGGCGCCAACAGCCACGGAACCGGGCCGGTGACGATCATCGAGGTTACGCGCGAGGATCTGAGCAGCACTCCGCCGGGGGTTGTGCAGAACTTCACGTGGACCCCGGGCAGCCGGAATAACGAATACATCCTGTCGTGGGACCGCCCGGCGAATTTCGATTCCGACGACCCGATCACGGCGTACCGCATTTACGTCAGCGACAACTGCGCCCTCAATGCGTACCTCCAACCGTACCGGCCGTCCGGGAGCCAGGTGAGCATCTCCATTTCGGTGTTTGTCGGTTTTGGGGCGGGGGAGCAGAAGGATTTCGCCATCAGAGCGACGAACTCTGCCGGCACCGGAGCGTGCCAGACAGCAACGCGAGGGTGAACGGGCGACGCGGGGGGGCAAGGCGCGCCCGGAAGGGTTCTTTGTTCTAAAGGAGGCTGTATGCGGAAAGCAACGATGCTTTCACTGTTGGTCGGGGTAGCCGGATGTGCTGGTCCCCAACCCGAGCCGTTGGCACCGGCCGAGACACTGGCTGAGGAGACGTCGCTTGCCGCCGCAGAGCGCGGTTGGGCGTTTGCACCCGGAAATGCGGTGCGGCGGAACCGTGATCGCGAGGTGGAAGTTACGGTCCCCGACAGCACTTCGGATGGCATAGCGGCTTCGGGCGGCTGGTTCATTTACGCGTATTCCGAACCCGACGTCAACGGCGCGGTCCAGCGACGCGGTTTCAGGTTTCGTCCAAGCCAGGGCGACCGCTTCACGTTCAGGCGGTTCTGGCCCGACGTTACATATACGGTTACGGCTCGGCCGTACAAATCGGAGTACAGCATTATCGGTGAGCATCGTGATGTCGGGAGTTTTCGCTCACCCGGTTGCCCTTCGGGCTACGAGAAGGTAAGCCGTGGTGCGGGCTCGAACGGTTACGACTGCATCGTTCCCAACCCGGGCCCGGCCCCACCCGCTCCACCTCCGCCCGTCTGTTCGGATGCCAACAAACGGCTGTCCGTCATTGAGGCGTACCACGGCGCAGGTTCCGTGCGTGCATCATGGACGGATGGGAATAACTGTGTGGTGATCTACGAGGTGGTGGGCCAACGGGACTTGGTGGTCACCGTTCCGCCCGGAAGCGTAACCCGGGACACAGTGACTCACCGCCGTTATGATTTGTGTCTGGCGACAGGTCCGAGCGGATGCAGCCCTCCCCGAGACGATGCGTGGACGGACGGACAGTACACGCACAAGCACCTTCCAAACTGCATCGCGGGTTACATCGAAGCTCCAATGCACGACGGTACGCTGTACATTCGTGAGCGGTACTGGCGCAGCGGATGGAAGCAGAGAATCCATGAGGAGTATCCATCGATTCAGCAGTGCCGCCCGGATTAGACAATGTCATCTCGGACAACCACGGCCATTCGCATCCACGAGCTGGGCGGGGCGGAGTAGCTTCGCTGGGAAGAGATCGCAGTTGCCGATCCGGGACCGGGCGAGGTGGTTGTCCGCCAGAAGGTCGTTGGGGTCAACTACGCCGACATCTATCGGCGGCGTGGGATCTATCCGTTGCCGTCGCTGCCGGCGGTCATCGGCGTGGAGGCTGCGGGCGTGGTGGAAACGGTGGGACCAGGGGCCGGGAAGGCGGGCTTTGCGGACGACGGTCCGGTGCTGCAGCCTGGCGACCGAGTCGCCTATGGCTGTGTGCAGGGCGCCTACTGCACGCGAAGGGTGATTCCCGCACACCGTTTGGTTCGCCTCCCCGATGGGATCGACTTCGAGACGGCTGCGGGAGCGATGCTGAAGGGTATGACCTCGTGGTATCTCCTCCGCCGCACGTACCCCCCGAGCGCCGGCGAACACGTACTTGTGCACGCGGCAGCGGGCGGCGTGGGGACGATTCTCACCCAGTGGGCCAAGGTGCTGGGCGCGACCGTCATCGGGACTGCGGGCAGCATGGAGAAGGCCTGCCTGGCGCGGGAACACGGGTGTGATCACGTCATCCGCTACGAGGAAGAGGACTTCGTGGAACGAGTGCACGAAATCACCGGCGGCGAAGGCCTATCAGTGATCTACGACGGCGTCGGAGCGGCCACTTTCGAGGGGTCGCTGAAGTGCCTCTCCCGATTCGGCACGCTGGTGTCCTTCGGAAACGCGTCCGGGGTGGTGCCGCCGTTCAGCCTGCTGCGCCTGATGGACAAGTGTCTGACCGTGACCCGCACGTCCGTCCTGGTGCATGTGGAGCACCGCGCGGACCTCGAGGAGGCTGCTGGAGCTGTGTTCGGGCACCTCAAGACCGGCCGCATCCGGATCAACATCGGCCAGCGCTTCCCCCTTTCGGACGCAGCCGAGGCTCACCGAGCGCTGGAATCGAGGCAGACGCTGGGATGTACCGTACTGTTGCCATGAGGGACGCGGATCGGAGACTTCGTTACAAACCTGACGGTCATTCCCCGAGCCCCATCCGGCGGGCACAGCGGGTTCACGACTACTTGGATCGCGACGAACGCATAACCGCGCATCACTCGCCTGCCGGACGGGCAATTGGTGCGCACACCCGAGCTCTACACCCGAGGTCGAGAGGAAGCGCTCGCCGGTCTACAACGAGTTGCTGGGCGACATGGCGGCGCAACGCGGCCCCAATGTGCGCCTCGACGGGCCTGCAGGATCGGACGTCATATGGACACTCTGGCTGACTGCGCCGACAAGGACGCGATGCCAAAGCTGAAAATGATCTCGCCGACGTGCTGACGACTGACGCCAAGCGGGTGCTAGTCGAGTTCGCCGACGGATCGCCGTTCAGCCCGACCGGTGTTCGGCGGTTGCTGAAGTGCCGAACCGACCGGGCGCGGCGAGCGGTCCGATCTCTCGTTGACACAGGACTGGCCCGACCAACGCGCAGGGGCAAATTTACTTTGTACGAACTCACCGCGCGGGGACGCGACCTGGGCTCAACCGTACTCAGATTGCGCTTGGGCTCGAAGTAAAGCCACGAGTTCCTCGACTCGGTCCCGGTCGACGGTCCGCTCGGCGACCCTCCAAGCCGAGAGGGCGAGTTCGGAGTCGGCCCGTTCGCCGACGGCGAAGCCGGCGACGTAGTTCGTGGCGTGGTCCAGCAGCGATCCTCCGACTTTGGACAATCGCATTGCGGAACGACACAAGATCGGAACGTCTGGAGCGTTGGAGCCAAGATCTGGTATAACGCTCAAAACATGATCCTCGAGGTCGAAAGCCGCCTTTCGAGGGATCCCCTCTCAGCTCGAGACGACCGCCGCTTCCGCTAGCACCGTGTCGGTCCTAGTTCACGGTGCGGTCGGTGAGCTTGGATCGTATCCCGTCGCCGGCCGCAGGGTTACGCTCTCCGGCAGTCGCGATGCGTAAGTTAAGCCACGCGTATGCGAAGTCGGAGCGGATCAGCATCGGGCGTCTTAAATAGCCCCACGAGATGGTGCAGGCGAGTACGAACCCAGGAGTTGTAACAGTTGACTCGTTGCGTTGGCGGGGATCTGGCGTCATGCCTTTACGGTTCCACGACGTCAAGTTGCAGCCACCCTTAGGTCATCGATCTCCCATCTGAACCGCTCGAGCGACATCTCAGGACAGTCCTCGTAGCTTCGTGTCCGGTCACGCGATCCCACGCGAATCAGCAGTGCTTTCCCCACCGGAACTACGTACTGACCGCGTGGACCACCCACTACTTCATGGGTGAGCAGGTGCAAGAAGGTATTGCACCATTATGAGTGCCTGCTTCTTCGCACGCCGCCAACACGCCACCAAATGGGCTGCGACCAGGAGAATCGGTAGCTGAAGGAGTCTGTGCGGCGTCTCACCGTGAACATCAAAGTGACCTCCAAGGGCTGAGCTTGACCCAATCTCTATGCTTGGCGTAACCGTCCGCGCCGTGCTGGGCACCTTGCTGACCTCAACTACGACGCTCTGATCATGATCCCGGCCCGGGTGGGGTCAAAGACATCTTCGGCAACTCAGCGTCTGGTGCCGACAACCGGCTCTCGAGGCTTGGGTTTTCTCCGGGCGGGGCTGGCAGCGTGCTTGGGAGAAAGCGTCTCCGTGGCGACCGCGCTCGTTGCCTGCCAGAATGGCGCCATCGACCCCGTGTCGAGCGCGACCACGCCAAGTGCGCCCCCTTCAAGTGTCGGGCCGCGTCCCGACCCTTTGAAGTTCATACGGCTACCCCCTGCGACGCGCAGACGGCGAAGCCATAGCGACGCTCATCCGGTTATCCAACATGGATTTGCCGCGTGGGGGAGGCACCAGCAAAAACATTGGGCGGCATGGGGCTCACATCCCCATAGAAACACGGTCACGCTAGGCCGCTCGGATCAACCAGATTTAGGATTCGTTGCTTCAGGCTCCGAGTTGATAGGAGGAATCGTGCCGTCGAGGATGGACGTGGTGGGTGCGGGGAGCTTGTTCGATCGACCTCGGACGCCGATGCGCGGGAGGATGTTGCGGATGGAGTGGCGGCGTATCCCGCGGCCTGGCTGCCCGGACAGAGAAACCGACGTTCTCGTCCGATCGGCGAAGCATGGGCGCAGACTCGGAGCCCCGTTGGTCCGGCGAAACCGGGGAAACCCGTGACGCCGGGCAAGGACCGCGTCGTTGAACTTGTCTGCTACTCGGGACGCACCGGCGGCGTTGGCAGACAGTGTGGCTGCCCTCGGCGCTGCAACCGTCGACGCCCACATCAACGGTGACCGAGACGACCATCCCCGCTGCGTACCGTCCCGGGTATCTGCGAGCGGCCGCCCACGATCCAGATCTCGCTTCGTTGTACGTCGGCAACACCCTGATCAGCGACCCTGTGGGCGATGCCGCCGTCGATTCGTTGCGGACATGCGCACCTGACACCGTTAACGCCCTCATCAATGCCGGCATGGAACGGGATTGGGACACTCTTCGGAGGGGGCCGAAGCCGTTGCAGGATTTTTTTGGAGAACTCGAGTCGCCTCCGGATTGGTATAGACCGGAAGAGTATCGAGCAGGAATCGCTGCCTTCCACGAGCACTCCGATCTGTTCGTCCCGGCCTTCATCATCGCCACCTTGCTGAATTTTTCAAGCTTGATCAGCAAGGCGTTCTGCATGACGCGACGAGTCACGACAAAGCATGGCTTGCGACGAATCCGGCAGAACACGCGCCATCTGCTTGAGGTGATGCTTCCAGGCGCCCTCGAGCGCCACGGGGAGGGCTGGAAGCTGTCCGTCCGCATCCGCCTCGTGCACGCCCAGGTCAGGCGGTTGATCAGAGACTCGGGCGACTGGGATGAGACCGTCTACGGCGTGCCCTTGAGCGCCGCGCATATGGGATTCGCTTCGGCCAATTTCTCGGCCACGATGTTGCGGTACGTGAATCAGCTCGGAGCGAGGCTAGAGTCCGAAGAACGCGAATCCTTCATGCAGGTTTGGCGCTACGCTTCGTGGCTGTCGGGCACGCCCGGCGCGCTCCTGTTCGAAGGCGACGAGGCTCGAACCGCCCGGCTGTCACTCGTGGCGGCGGCGTGCGAACCGCGCCCGGCGAGGGAACCGGCTCTGATCTCCCACGCGGTGATCAAGGCGGTGCCCGACGTGGCCGAGTTGAAAGATCCGGCCGCACGACGCGCCATGGTGAGACACGGCTACGCGGTCTCGCGGGCCCTTCTTGGCCGTGAGGTCGCCGACAGGCTCTCGTTCCCCCGGCAACCCACGCTGGGCCTGCTCGCGTGGCTGAGGTGCAAACGAGGGATCTACCGCCGTCTCAGCCGCGTGGCTCCCGGCGCGGCCCGGCGGTGGCGAATGGACCAGTTCGTGCTGTTGCTGGATGCCTCGATGATCGAGGGCATTACGTACCATCTTCCGGATCAGTTGGACGCGCTGAAGGCGACCCCGTGGTAGGCGGCTCGGCCGAACGCATTCCGCCCGTACTCGTTCTGAGCACGGGACGGTGCGGATCCACCATGGTGTCGAACATCCTCAATCGACACCCCCGAGTATTGAGCGTATCGGAGTTCATCAGCTACCTCGGCATGAGAACCTTTCGGTACCGGAACCCTACCGGAGCCTGGATGTGGGACCTGTACAGCCGCCATCGGATCCGTACCAGCCTCATGGCGAAGGAATCCTACGAGGAGTTGCTCTATCCGTTCGACGGTCTGCAGGCGCGCTTCACTCGGCGCAATGTGCCGCCGATTCTCTGCGCCACGCTTCCGCACCTCACCGACCAGCACGATGCCTTGTTCGACGAACTGGAGCCCGTTGTGAAGCAGCAGCCCAGACAGTCCCTCGCGGCTCATTTCCGACATCTGTTCTCATGGCTGGGCCGGCGTTTCGGCGGGGATGTCTGGGCTGAACGCTCGGGCGGCTCGCTGCTGTTCGCCTCGCCGCTTCTGAGCCAGTTTCCCGAGGCTCGCGTCATCCACGTGTATCGGGATGGACGCGAGACGGCCATCTCAATGAGTCGTCACTATCCGTTCAGGATGATGCTGGCGAGCCTGCACCGGATCGAGCGGTGGCGGATCAATATCTCGGGGCTTCTCTCCAGAGACCGCCTGTGGAACCGAACTGCGCCTTGGGTTGAACCGCTGGCAAACCGTTTGCTCCGGTCGGACCGACTGAACTATGGCAGTTTGACGCTTGAGGATTTCGGGACCTTCTGGGCCGCGATGATCGAGAAGGGAGATCAGGTGCTCGGTCACCTCCCCTCTGACCGCCTGCTCAACGTCAAGTTCGAGGATGTACAAGTGGATCCGCGCTATCAGATTCGACGGCTCATCCGATTCATCGACCCAACTCTCGACGATCATGACTGGATCAGAGATGTTTCTTCTATTCCACGACAGACGCAATCGAAGTTCGCGCAACTCTCACCGGAACAGCAAACGGCGCTGACGGAAGCCTGTCGCCCCGCGCTCGAACGACTGGACTATCCCACCTGATTCGCCGACCATCGATGACCGGAGATTGAAAATTGACCACGGACCGACTCGTGCAGCCGCCGGGCCCCGCGCTCGTAACCGGCGGCAACGGATTCATTGGCTCGTGGGTCGTGAAGGAGCTTCTTGGGCTCGGCTTCGACGTCCATGCGACGGTTCGGGACGCGACGGATCCAATCCGGACGGAGCCTCTCCGCGCTCTGGACCAGGGACGGGGAACCCTCAAGCTGTTCGCGGCCGACCTGCTCGAACCGGCGGCTTTCAAGCACGCCATGGCCGGCTGCGAAGTGGTTTTTCACACGGCTTCGCCCGTCGCGCTGCGAGGCGTCAAAGATACCGTTTCCGATCTCATTGAGCCGGCCACGCAGGGCACACGCAATGTTCTGGAAACGGCCACTCGAACCACAACGGTCAGGCGGGTGGTCCTGACGTCAAGCGTGGCCGCGATCTATGGGGACGCGGTGGAATTGGAGGAGACCGAGGGACGCCTGTTCGACGAAAGTCACTGGAACGAGACCAGCAGCGAGATCCATCAACCATATTCGTTTTCCAAGACGCTGGCCGAACGGTTGGCGTGGAGAATCGCCGAGAGCCAGGATCGCTGGGATCTCGTCGTCTTGAACCCGGCACTCACCCTCGGACCTGCGCTCACCAGGCATTCGCGTTCGGAGAGCGTACGTGTCATACGCGAATTCGCGACCGGCTACTACCGTGCGGGTGCGCCGCATTTCGAGGTCGCGATCGTCGATGTGCGTGACGTGGCGGACGCTCACGTGCAGGCCGCACTACGACCGAACGCCAGCGGGCGCCACATCTTGGTCAGTGAGTCACTGACGCTGCTCGAGATCGGGCGAATTCTGCGTGAACGTTACGGCGAAGGCTTCCCCTTTCCCCGCCTGACCGTACCAAAATTCGTGGTCGGTCTGCTCGCGCCTCTGCGTGGGATACCGCGAGCCGTTGTCAGGCTGAACGTGGGCTACCCGCTCAGATTCGATAATCGGTACGCCGAAGCCGATCTGGGCATCGAATTCGGGCCCGCAGCGGATGCCATAGTGGATCAATTCCAGCAGCTCCTCGATGACGGCCTGATACCGGGTCCGAAAGTTGGTCGTCGCCTGCGGAAGGGGACGCGCGGCCCGGCGGAGCGCGGAGCCGACCGGCAAGCGGCCCGCGATTCCCGGGCCGGGGCCTGAGCAGGCGGTTGCCGGAACCCGACAGGCCGGGACGGCCGCCGAGGATGCCCATATGATCCGTGGGGACGACCTCTCGGGCGCCTGGCTGGCGTCGCTCGAGTCCGAAACCATCGAAGTTCTGCGCGAGGGCGTGGCGGCGGCGTCGCGGCCCGTGATGCTGTATTCGATCGGGAAGGACTCCTCGGTGCTGCTGCACCTTGCCCGAAAGGCCTTCTGGCCGGCAGCGCCGCCCTTCCCTCTGCTCCATATCGACACGACGTGGAAGTTCCGGGAGATGATCGCGTTCCGGGACCGCACGGCGGCGGAGGCGGGCGTGGAACTTCGGGTTCACGCCAACGAGGACGGGCTGCGCGAGGGCGTCAATCCGTTCGATCACGGATCGGAACGCTACACCGATGTCATGAAGACGGTCGCGCTACGGCAGGCGCTCGACGAGGGCGGGTACGACATCATCTTCGTCGGCACCCGGCGGGACGAGGAGAAGTCGCGCGCCAAGGAACGCGTGTTCTCGCTGCGCGATGCCGCCCACCGGTGGGACCCGAGGGCACAGCGTCCGGAGCTCTGGAACCTGTACAACACTCGTTTGGCTCCCGGCGAATCGCTGCGCGTGTCTCCGCTTTCCAACTGGACCGAAGCGGACGTCTGGCGCTACATCCGCGCGGAAGAGATCCGGATCGTGCCCCTCTACTACGCCGCCGAACGCCCCGTCGTCGAGCGAGCTGGACGGTGGATCATGGTCGACGATGACCGCATGCCGCTGCTCCCGGGCGAGGCGCCCCGGCAACGGCGCATCCGCTTCCGGACGCTGGGCTGCTACCCGCTGACCGCCGCGGTCGAGAGCGACGCGGATACACTCGACGCGATCCTTGCCGAGACGCTTGCCGCGGATCGCTCCGAACGCGAGGGGCGTCTCATCGACCACGACCGCGACGGCTCGATGGAGCTCAAGAAGAAGCAGGGCTACTTCTGATGGGGCCGGTGGTGCCGCCGACCCTTCGCTTCGTGCTCTGCGGCAGCGTCGACGACGGCAAGAGCACGGTCATCGGCCGACTTCTGCACGACTGCCGGCAGGTCTCTTCGGACGAACTGACGCGCATCGAACGGGACTCGGCCCGCTACGGCACCCAGGGGATGGCGGCCGATCTCGCCCTGCTCGTCGACGGACTGAGGGACGAGCGCGAACAGGGCATCACGATCGATGTCGCGTACCGGAGCTTCGAGACGCCGCGCCGCCGGTTCATCGTGGCCGACGCGCCCGGCCACGAGCAGTACACGCGCAACATGGCGACGGGCGGCTCGACCGCCGATCTGGCCGTCGTCCTGGTGGACGCGCGCAAGGGGGTGCTGCCCCAGACGGCGCGGCACACGCGGATCGCGGCCATGTTCGGCGTCTGCCACGTCGTTCTCGCGGTGAACAAGATGGATCTCGTCGAGTGGGACCGGGACATCTTCGAATCGATCCGGGTCTCCTACGGCGGGATCGCCGGCGAGGTCGGTCTTTCCGCGATCGAGGCGATTCCGGTCTCGGCGCTGACGGGGGCCAACCTCACCCGCAACAGCGCGTCGGCGCCGTGGTACGATGGCCCGACGCTGCTCGCTCATCTCGAGACGGTGGTCGTCGAGGAATCTCCCGGCGGCCAACCCTTCCGGATGCCGGTCCAGTATGTGAACCGGCCGCATGCCGACTTTCGGGGATACTGCGGGCGCGTGGCCGCCGGCGCGGTGGCGGTCGGCGATGCCGTCCGCATCTCGCCCGCCGGAACCGAGAGCCGCGTGGCGTCGATCCTCGTGGGGAACCGAACCCGCCACCGCGCCGGCCGCGGCGACGCCGTGACGTTGACCCTGGCTCCCGATGTCGATGTCACGCGGGGCGACGTCGTCGTGGACGCCGACGAAGCCATCGAGGTGGCGGACCAGTTCCAGGCACGCCTCGTCTGGATGCACGACGAGCCTCTCGCCGTGGGCCGCCCCTACGTGATGAAGCTCCACTCGCGGGAAGTCGGTGCCGCCGTCACCCGGATCCGGCACCGGCTGGACGTGTCCAACGGCAATGAGTTGGCCGCTTCCGTTCTGCACTTGAACGACCTCGGCACCGTGAACCTCGTCACGAACCGTCCCGTCCCCTTCGCGCCCTTCGACGAGTCGCGCGCCCTGGGGGGGTTCATCCTCATCGATCGCGCCACGAACGCGACGGCCGCCGCCGGCACGATCGCCTTCCCGCTCATGCGGGCGGCGAACGTGAAATGGCAGCACATGGACGTTTCGAAGGATGTCCGCTCGCGGCTCAAGCTCCAGCGCGCCCAGTGCGTGTGGCTGACCGGGATGTCCGCCTCGGGGAAGTCGACCATCGCCAACCTGCTCGATCGCCGCCTGACCGTTGAAGGGCGGCACACCTATCTTCTGGACGGCGACAACGTGCGCCACGGCCTGTGCCGGGATCTCGGCTTCACCGAGGCGGATCGGGTGGAGAACATCCGGCGGGTGGCGGAGGTCGCTCGTCTCATGGTCGATGCCGGCTTGATCGTGATCGTCTCCTTCATCAGCCCGTTCCGGTCGGAACGCGACTACGCCCGCAGCCTGTTCGAGCCCGGCGAGTTCAAGGAGGTCTTCGTGGACGCCTCGCTCGAGGTGTGCGCCGAGCGCGACCCGAAGGGCCTCTATGCCAAGGCGCTCAGGGGTGAGATCAGGAACTTCACGGGAGTCGACAGTCCGTACGAAAGGCCCGAGCATCCCGATCTGCACCTGAACACGGAGGAACTTTCTCCGGCGGAGTGTATCGACCTTCTGTCACACACTCTCGATTGAAGACCATGCCGACAAGATCCGAGTTCAGCAGCGGGCCGACGGGGGAGGAGTTCCGCGGGGACGCCACGGGGATTCCGACGGCCTATATGGCTGGCTACCAACGGGCCGCCGGGCGGAATCCGGAGCTCGCGCGACGATATGTGGACCATGCACGGATCGTGGATCCTCCGGCCGACGAAGCGATTCGGGCGCTGGCGCATTTCGACCGCGCTGAAGTCCATCGTTTCATTCAGGATGGTCTGTCACGAGGTCCGCGGGCTTTGGCCGTGGCGCCGGCGCCGGTACGGCATTTTTTCGAGCAGGCGGCCGAGCCGCCCCCGTGGCTTGATCGAGAAGAGTTTCGGGCCGGCCGCGAAGCTTTCCACCGGCACTCGCAACTGTTCATGGCAGCTTTCTTCGCCGTCAACGTCCGGCAGGTGGCCACGCTGATCAGCAAGACGTTCCTCGCTGCAGGCTGGTCCGAACACGAACATGTGATTCGCGGCAGCCGTCGGAATGCGCGTCACTTCCTCGAGATCATGCTGCCCGGATCGCTCGAGGACCACCGTGATGCCTGGAGGCAATCCGTTCAGGTCAGGCTGGCTCATGCCCAGGTTCGGCGACTCGTTCGTGCTTCCGGCGAATGGGACGAAACGTCATACGGGGCGCCGCTCAACGCCGCGCACCTAGGGCTTGGTTCCGCCAGCTTTTCGGCAGGCATCCTACGGCATGTTCAGAGGTTGGGACCGAGTCTGGATAGCGAAGCGAGGGCGAGCTATATGCAACTCTGGCGCTACGTTTCGTGGCTGGTGGGGACGCCCGAACCTCTTCTCTTCGCGGGCGACGAAGCTGAGACGGCACGATTCTACGACCTGGCGCTGGCCTGCGAACCGCCACCTGGCGACGATGCGACCCGGATCGCACATACGCTGGTCGAAGCCGTAACTACGCTCGCCGGAAAGACCAGCCCGATCGCGCGCAGATCCATGCAAAGCCAACTGTACCGAGTGACGCGCGCCCTCATCGGGAATGAGGTGGTCGACCAGCTCTCGTTTCCATCGCAGCGGACGATCGGGTTGCTTCCCGCGTTGCGAGGCCTCTCCCGCCTCCGTGAGCTTCTGGAGCGGTGGGCCCCAGAAATGGCCCAGCGGATGAGGGCAAGAAATCTGGTGACGTTGCTGGAACCGCTCACACTGAATGACTACGCCTTCAGTTTGCCCGACGATCTGGCCGCCACGCCAGCTGCCGGTCAACGTGCCCGCGAGGTTTAGGGTGATTTCAACGACGACGGCGGGCTCGATTCCCCCGACGGATACCGCCTCGCCTCCGGACAGGAGGATTTCGCGGGTGTCCCACATGCAACTATTGCTCTACGTCGGTGGCCGTGCTTCGGCATGGTGCTGCCGGTGGGCGCGTCGGGGAAGCTACGCGTACGGCTGCTCGATCACAGTCTCGATTTGGGCGAATACCGACACTGTCCGACGATGACACTCGAAGCGTTTATGTGGACTATAGATGATCCAAGTGTGGCGCGGTTGGACGGACGGAGAGAACTTGATGGACGGACGGAAGAAATGACGATTACCGCATTGGAAGTGGGCAGGACAACGATACGGCTGCGATACGACGATTATGTCCGACGGGACGGCGGCAGGCTCCAATGGTCCGTAACGCCGGAGGTGGTCGAGGCTACAGATTCTGTCGCCATGCCGACTCGTTACTCCCCGGGCCAGCGGCCTCTCCTCTCCGAAGGTTACAACATCGAATTGTCCGGCATCGAGGCCGGGCGCAACCAAGTAATCGACCGCGCTGTGTGTGGACGGCATGCGGCAGATGCTAGTCCGATGGCGATTCGTCGGTGGATCCCGCCGGGCGGGGGCGCTCGTTGAGCGTCTGAAGCGACAACACGCGCCGTACGAGTTCGGCCTGTCGGGCGATGCCGAGCTTGCGGAAGATCCGGTCGAGGTGCCAGTGGACGGTCGCCTTCTTCCGGCCGGTTTCCGCGGCGATCTCACGGACGCACTTGCCGGCGGCCAACATCGACGCCAGCCGGCTTTCGGTCACCGTGAGGCCAAGGGCCAGAGCCACGAGTCCCGGATCGATCCAAACGGGACTCGCCGGACGTACTGCGAGGACGAGCGCAGCAACACGGCGCATGCGGGAATCTCTCAACCCGGGTTCCACAGGCTGGACGTGAACGATCCACCGGCTCGAGGGCGATGAGCCTCCGACTATCGCTGATCCGCCGACACCTTGACCACGGAACGGCGGGATGGCGCGCGCCACCAGCCGCTGCAACCCTGAGTTCTCCTCCACTCTCGTCGCGCGAAGAAACCCGCCTGGCGCGAACAATCCGTCGCGCTGCCGCAGGATATCGCGGGCCAGATCGTTCGCCGCCACGATCTTCCCGCGTCGGTCAAGCTCCATAACGCAGGTTCGCGCGTTTTCGAGAAGCCCGTGGAGTGACGTACCCAGCGCATCCGCCTCGACCAGAGCGTGTCGCACGGAGACAAGGTGACGAATATGTGGTCTAAGGCGTTTGAACATCGCCAAATGATCCGAGGACCATCCGTCCTTGTCGGCGCAGTCGGCCAAGGTCCATATGACGTCCGATCCTGCAGGCCCGTCCAGGCGCACATTGAGGCCGCGTTGCGCCTCCATATCGCCCAGCAACTCGTTGTAGACCGGCGAGCGCTTTCTCTCGACCTCGGTGAAGAGCTCGGGTGTATGCACCAATTGCCCGTCCGGCAGGCGAGTGATGCGCGGTACGCGCTCGTCGCGGTCCAAGTAGTCGTGAATGAAGGTGTGCTCGAAGTCCTCACGCCGACGCCCCCCGTAGCAAAAGCGCATGAAGAAGATCTCTCCGTCAAGCGAATGACCTCTTGTAAGAACCAGGGCGTGGCCGACCGCAGAGACGGATTCGTTGATGAGGGCAGCGGCGGATAGCCATTCGCTATCGTCCAGAGCCGCCCTGTGCATCGACGCGAGCGTACGCTCGAACAAATCTTCCGAACTCATCTGGCTAGCGACCCCTCGAAAGTGGCCGCTCCGACGCCGTCGTAGACCACCGGTACGCCTTCGCCGCCGGTGACTTCGTGCACTCGTCCCGCGAGGTCCTCTTCCTCGCAAAGGACGTTCCTGTCGGATCGGCAAACGCTCGCAGCATCGTCGCGCGCGTCCTGGTTAAGGTCTTCGGCCAAGGTGGCATGCAGCGCTGTGGCGCGGACCACAGGTCGAGAAGCATCGCCAGCTGCCCGGTCGGATGCAACCGAAAAACCTTGGGTCTAGGCCCAGGATTATTGAGGCATGGTTCGGCCCGGCGCGCCACGAACGGGCTGCGCTTTCCTCCTGCAACTCCACGCCGTACGCCCGCAGCCAACACTATCCGCCCTGAGAAAACGCTATGCAAGGAAGCCGGTTGCGTGCCATTCTCCGCGTCGGAGCGCAATCTGGATCCGTGTTCCCGCAGTGGTAGCCGCTCTTGGCCCGCGATTGACAGCGGCCTGTCGTGTTTCTAGTCTGCCCCAGTATTGTTGAGCCAGATACCGGAGCGCGGAAACCCATGAAGAACAAGGTGGAAAGATAGAGAACGTCGCCGACCATGATGGGGTCGCTGGAAGGGACCCGGCTTGGTACCGTACTCGTCGAGGGGCTCCTCGTTCGGCTCCCATCGCCAGACGATCTCCAGTTCGCCGACGTTGGCGGCCGTGATTTCGTGGGCCGCCGAGTACTTGGTGTGCGCCTAGTCGGAGCCTACAAACGGCCACCCGATCGTGGCGTCCGGCTCATGGGCGCACGCGACGGCGGAGGAGGATACGATGGCAATCGTGACAACCAGACGCGTCATGAACGGGACTCCGATTGGGAACTGGGCTTGGGCTCGACTGCATGATCGAGTAGGGAGACAATCGCAATCTACTCCAGATGGGACATGCCCTCCAGCCGCAACTGCGCGGCCACGGGGGGACTGGGCCGGGGCTGGTGCCGCTCCGCCACGAGCGCACCGAGATCGGGTGCACGAACGCCTCGCCGCCGCGCGTGCCGCGCCCACAGCCTCCGCCGCCGCCATGGTCGCCAGCACGGTCAACTCCCATGGTTTGCCATAATCCGGCGACGCCTCCGCTGCGTCAGGACCCATTCGGGGCTGCGGCGGAAACGTGGAGAGTCAAGATGTCTATATCGTGATACTGCCGGTGCCGGACCGAAGACGCGAGGTGCCGGAGCAGCCGAAGCGAGATCTCGTGCTCCACCCGGGCTACTCTGATCTGGTCCCCCAACCATGCCAAATGGTCCTCAACATTGATTTCGCCGCTGCCCGCGGCTCCCACCCTAAACTCCAGGACGGCTTCTCCGTCCTCCTCGCGCGCGGTCAGCAGCAGTTCGCGTCTCGCACTCGCAGGCACCTCCTCGGCACCGTCTGTTTCGTCGCCTGTCTGCATGAGCGTGAGCAACGTTTCCTCGGTTGCGGCATCGAGCCGCCTCAATGCCGCTTCCAGGTCGTTGCTGGCCGCGAACCTCCGCATGAACTGCTTGATCCGAGGCAGTTCGGCAACATCGAGTTTGCCCCTGAACTGGCTCTTGCGCCGAACTGAGAGCGCTGTAAGTAACAGCGCCACCAGTCCCCCCGTGGTCAGTCCGTTGCCGAACAGGCCGCCTGCGAACTCGGCAAAAAAGGCCGGAAAGATCATGTCGAATTCGAACGCGACACCCGTCCAGAATGAAACGCCTGCGATGAGGCCGTTGCGGGGATTCGCGCCCATGCTGCTCGCGACTTCCCGCATCCCGACCGCGAACAGCGTCGCCAAGACCACGGCGATGGAGGCGGCCACCACGCCAGCAGGGATGGCGAGGAGGAGCGCGAGCGCCTTCGGAAGGAAGGCCAACACGAGGAAGACTAATCCGGCTGCGACTCCCACGCTGCGCGCCGCGACGCCCGTGACTTCGATGGTGGCCACGCCGTTCCCATTGATCGTGTTGGGCATCGCGCCCGCGAGCCCGGCAAGTAGATTCCCTGCGCCTTCCGCAGCCACGGCGCGCTGCACCGCGCGAAAATCGAGCGCACGGGACCGCCGCCACGACACGCGCTGCGCGGCGACCGTGACGGCGACCGATTTGGTTGTGCCGACCAGCGCGACGAAGAGAAACGCCGGCAACAACGCCCAAAACGGCGGTCCAAAGCCGAGGTCCAGCCCGGGAGGGCGGCCGTCCGGGATGCCGAACCAGGCGGCATCGGCAACGCTTGTCGAGTCGTAGCTTCCGAAGAAGCCGCTCACGAGGGAACCGGCGACGATGCCGGCGGCTGGGGCCCAGATTCGCAATGTTCCCTTCGCCTTGAGGGCGATCCCCAGGATGGCTGAGATCGTTACGGCGGCACTCACCGGCCCCGCGTGTGCGGGGGCTCCGGGCGGCAGTTCGTTCAGCATGTCGAAGAGAATTGGCATCACGGTGACGGGAAGCAGCATGATCACCGTGCCGGTGACGATAGGCGTGAGAACTTGGTGCAGCAGTGAGAGCCGCGCGGAAAGAACTCCTTGGGCGACCGCCGAGATGACGACCAGCGTGGCGAGCAGACCCGGCCCTCCCTGAATGAGCGCCTCTACGCACACGGCGATGAAGATCGCCGAACTGACGTGTGTCAGAGCGTAGCCTGCCCCAAGCTGTCGCACTCGCACGCCCTGCAGGACCGCCGATACGCCGCATGCCAAGACCGAGGCGAACACCGCCCACATAACGAGTTCCTCGGCACCGGCGGCGCGAAACACGATCGTCGGCATCAGCACCACCCCGTTTAGAGCCAGGGCGCCGAGCTGCGCGCCCAACACAAGCGCGAGCGGACGGGGAATCCGGTCGTCGACTTCGTAACGAAGGTCGCTGTTGACGCGCAACCGCGAACGCTTCATGGTGGTTCGCTCTCCGTCGGTTCAGGGCATGCAAATCCCGCCCGCCGAGGCGAGCGGAGGAGCGTGACGGGACCGGGATCATGCCCGCGGAGTCTGGCCCCGTCGGCGGATGATCCGGAGAGTGCCTTGCGATCGACAGCGCGTCGGAGCGCTGGACCTGGCCCGTTCAGGACTGGGCCGCCGCCTTGAACCATCTGTCGATCGCGTTCGAGGGCCATGTGCCCGTATGAGTGCGGGTGCCATCTTGACAGAAAACCTGACACTCCTTGGCCCGGGACGGCTCCGAGATTTGGAACTGGGTCACTTCGTCGACTATGGCCGATCACGCCGGTCCCCTTCGATCCGCGTGTCTCATGGCAGCAGCACCGTACACCCGTGCGTCCGCCTCGACTCCAGCGCCCTGTGAGCCTCGGCCGCTTCCGCAAGGGGAAAGCGCTGGCCGATGGTGATCCGGATGCGGTCGGCATCGATGTGCCCGAAGAGTTCTGCGGCGGCTTCTTCCAAATCCGCGCGGCACTGCACGTGCGCCATGACGGAAGGGCGGACCAACGTCAGACACTTGGCCGTCAGGCGCAGGATGTTGAACGGCGCTACCACTCCCGAGGCGTTGCCGTAGGCAATCATCATGCCGAAGCGCGAGAGACACTTCAGCGACCCGTCGAAGGTGGCCGCGCCTACGCCGTCGAAGACTACCGGTACGCCCTTGCCACCGGTGATTTCATGCACCCGTTCGACGAAATCCTCCTCCTCGCAGAGGATGACGTGTTCACACCCATGCTCCCTGGCAATGCGCCCCTTTTCCGCGCTGCCCACGGTGCCGATGACGGTGGCGCCCAGCGCTTTGCACCACTGGGAGAGAATCGTTCCCACTCCCCCCGCAGCCCCGTTTACCAGCACCGTTTCGCCCGCCCTCAGGCGGTAGGTGCGGCGGCAGAGATACCACGAAGTCATGCCCTTCAGCATCGCCGCTGCGGCGTGTTCGAAATCGACGCAGTCGGGAAGGTGGACCAGGCGGTTCGCGGGAACCACTCGGCGCACGCAGTAAGCACCCCGCACGTCGCCGTAGGCGACTCGATCACCGGGTTGGAAGATGGCGGTGCCGTCCGGTGTCGGTTGGCGGGCTGCGCTCGGCCCCACCGCCTCGACCACGCCTGCCGCCTCCACTTCCATAATCGTCGGCAATGTGACCGCCGGGAGCGTCGGTAAGGGATATAGCCCACTTCGGTGGTAGGTGTCGGCGTAGTTCAGCCCGACGGCCTCGTGCCGGACAAGCACTTCACCCCTTTCCGTTTCGGGGACGTCGACTTCCTCCCAACGGAGAACCTCCGGCCCCCCCAACCCGTGCATGCGAACGGCCATGGTACGGAGCTCTTGGGGCATGCAATCCGAGAGGTGTCCGATCATCCGCCCGGTGCCAGCCTGTCGACCGAATGTCTGCTCGGAACCCGCGAGGGCGTGACCCGCGAGAGGTCGCGCGCGGACTCTTCCGTGAGCGCGGTGAGGAAAGCGAGCAGGTTGTCCACAGTGTCCTCGTCCAGCCGAATGGGCAGCAGCAGCGTGTCCCGCGTGAGCAGGATCTCCTCGTAGTTGTCGAGCAGCGTCGGCTGTAGGAGCGGGTCGACCTGCGCGAAATCGTACGCGTACTGCGTGCTGTCCACGTCGTTGCAGTGCTCCACGAATTCCCGGAGGGTCGAGAACTTCACGCGCATCCTTGTCGTTCCTTTTTTTCGGCGAGTGTCTGCTGGTCCTATGGAACAGGTCCCGGTGGGCCCCAGCCTGGCCGCTGCCCCACAAGTCGGGAAAACATCGCTAATTGCGTAGTTGGATGCAATCAAAAACACCTTGAGCCTGACTCAAGATTATTGAGGCATGGCTAGGCCCGGCGCGTCACGACCGGGCTGCGCTTCCCTCCTGAATGCTCGCCGGACGCCCGCAGCCGACACCATCCGCCTTGAGCGAACGCCATGCGGTGAAGCCGGTTGCGTGCCGTCCTCCGGCGCCGCGGCACAATCCGGACCCCGTCTCCGCAGGCTGCTGCTCCTGGTCCGCGATTGACTGCGGCCCGTCCCTCTTCTAGTCTGCCTCAGTATTATTGAGCCAGATGCCGGAGGACGGAAACCCATGAAGAACAAGCGGCTGCTTCCCCTGAACTCGCTCCAGGCCTTCGAGGCCGCGGGCAGACACGAGAGCTTTCTGGACGCCGCGGCCGAACAGAGCGTCTCGTCGGCCTCCATCAGCCGGCATGTGCGGCTGCTCGAGAACTATCTGGGCACCGAACTGTTCGTCAGGCACAGAAACGGAGTCGCGCTCACCTCTGCCGGAAAGGAACTGGCCGAGACGATGAGCGCCGTCTTCAGGGACCTGCGAGCCGCGACGGACCGCGTCCGCAAGCCGCCGCGCGAGCGCGCGATCGTGATCTCGACGCTCCCGATCTTCTCGGAGCGCTGGCTCTACCCCCGCATTCCCTCGTTCAGGAGGGCGTTCGACCGCGCGGAGCTGCGGGTCGAGGCGCACAACGGCGAGCACGACGCGGAGCGCGAAGACGTGGATGCGTGGATCCTGTATTCGAACGGCCGGCATCCCGGCTACAGCGTCACGAGGCTGTTCGGAGAAGAGGTCTTTCCCGTTTGCAGCCCGCAGTTCCGAAAGACGCTGTCGACCCACCCCGGTCCCGAGGAGGTCATCAGGCAACCGCTGCTGCACGACATCTACTGGGACACCGACTGGCCGGACTGGGCTCGCGCCGTCGGAGTGGCCACGGGCGAGTTCGCCGCCAACATGCGCTTCGCGCTCTACAAGGGCGTCATCCGCGCGGCGGTCGACGGCATGGGCATGGCCGTCGGTCATGGCGAGATGGTCGCCGAGGAGCTGGCGACTGGACAGCTCGTCCCCCTGGCGCATCTGTCGGTCGTGTCGGAGAAGTCCTATCACCTGGTCATGAGCCGTTCGTCGGCGAACGATCCCGCCCTCGTCCGGCTGAGGGAATGGCTCCTGGAGGAGTGCGCGGCGCGCAAGTTGGGCAACGCCTGACGATGTCCTGCGCCGCCGGCCTCGCGCTGGAAGCTGCCGCATCCCGACCCTTCGCCCGGGATGCGCCCGATCCTCGCCGGATCGCGGGTTGAGCGATCGTTTCCGGCCGTTGCCAGGGATCGGGGCAACCCCCCCCGGACATCGGCCGGTCCGCCTCCCAAGTCGCCGGGTCGGGTCCGGCCGACCAGGATGGCCGGCTCCGGCCGTCCCGCCAGCGATTTCCGGGCGATCCGGATGGACGCCGCCGCGGTCCGAGATTGACCGTGGCCTTCAAGAAATGTAGATTGGCTCAGATTATCTGAGCCTCCGCCCGTAACGGAAACCCATGTCCGATGACCCGCTTCCGCCGCTGAACGCGCTCCAGGCGTTCGAAGCGGCGGGCAGACACGAGAGCTTTCTGTATGCGGCGGCCGAACTGCGGGTTTCGCCCGGCGCCATCAGCAGACATGTCCGGCGGCTCGAACAGTCTCTGGGAACCGAGCTGTTCGTCAGGCGAAGCAACGGGGTGACGCTCACCTCCGCCGGCAACCGTTACGCCCGGAAGGTGACCCGCATCGTCCGGGACCTGAGAAGAGCGACGGCGGAAGTGCGCAACCCGGCTTCGCCCGCCGAACCCTGATCCGAAGTATGTCGAGCTGCATTCTCCCGCGGATTGCCGTCCTCAGCGCCCATCCAAGAGGATGAGTCGGCCGCGCGGACCGGTGCGGGAACTCCGCAATCGGCGACCGTCGGCACTCTCACGTACCCGACGACGGCGCGCGGCGCGACCCGCTGTTCGATTCCCACGTACAGCAAGCTCTCACGGCCGCCCGCCGCCACGAGGGCGTGGAACACATAGCATCGCCGGTGCCAGGCGAGAGCGATGCCGGTCGCTCACCCCGTTACATGCGCCACGTGATCAGAAGCGTGCTGCCGGTCCCATGAGCCGACGCCAAGTGAATGCCGCTGTAGTCGCGGAACTCGACGGTCGTCGCGCTCGAGTTGACCATCCGGAAGGGAGATCCGGCCGTTGCAGGGGAAACGGCAGCTTGCATCCGGCCTTCGTAGGTAGGTTCCTGTCAGACAGGCGCCGCACATGGCCACCGGCACCGAAACAGCTAGAACCGAAGCTGCCAGCCGATGAGCAGGGCTGGGCTCGACCGTCGGGCGGAGGTGAGCGCGACTCCGTTTCTGCGCCTGACGAACAGCTCGGTACCCAGATAGTTCTCGAGCAGCCGCACATGCCGGCCGATAGAGCTCGATGAGATGCTCCGGTCTCTGGCTCAACAATACTGATTCAAACTATAAGAGGATGGGCCGCAGTCAATCTCGGACCGAGAGCGGTAGCCCGCGGCGACGGGGTCCGGATGGCGCCGCGGCGTGGAGCACGGCACGCAACCGGCTTCGTCGCGCGGCGGTCGCTCAAGGCGAA
This sequence comes from Gemmatimonadales bacterium, assembly GCA_009838765.1. Taxonomy (GTDB): domain Bacteria; phylum Gemmatimonadota; class Gemmatimonadetes; order Palauibacterales; family Palauibacteraceae; genus Palauibacter; species Palauibacter ramosifaciens. The sequence goes on along the minus strand of VXQX01000067.1, from coordinate 12,937 downwards.
TGGAACCAGCCGCAGCGTGGTTGAGGCCGTCCAGTAAGTAGATTCAGGGAAGAAGCACAGCCCGTTCGTGCTGACTCGGATCGAATCGTGCCCCAATAATCCTGAGCCAATCCAAAAGTTTTCTTCGTTGCATCTGACTAGGCAACTGGCGATGTTTTTTTGATCCGTGGGCCGGGCCACATTTGAGCGGCCGACCACGACGCCTGCGGCCCGCACCCCGACGGTGGGCCGCGCCGAGTCCGGGGCGGCCCGTTCCGCCAGTCTGATGAACAGCCCACAATCGTATTGGTGCGAGCAGGAGCAGGGGATTTCATGGTAAGGGGTGCGATTCCTGGTCGGACCGAAAACGCGAGAACAGCGAGCGGACGGATGATGAAGAACCACTGGAGCTGGCGGCCGAGCAGCGCCCTTCTTCTCCCCCTTCTCTGCGGAGCCATCGCGGGGGCCCCCGTTGCGGCGCAGGGCCCCGGCGTGGAGGGAGCCGCGTGGACCTATCTCGGGGGCGACGCCTGGCACACCCGCTACACGCCGGCGACGCAGATCGACGCCTCCAATTTCGAGAGCCTCGAGGTCGCGTGGCGCTGGGACGCTTCGAGCTTCGGGCCGAGCACGGCGCGGGCCACGCCGTCCTACGTGGACGGGAAGATGATCACGGTGACGGGTGAGAACCGGCACGTCATCGCCCTCGACCCCACCACGGGAAGACTCCTGTGGAGCTTCGCCGAACCCATGACCTGGCGGCACGAGTACTCGATGCGAAAGGCGTACGGGAAGGGCGTCGCCTACGCCGAGGTCGATGGACGCGGCGTCGTCTACATCATCAGCCCCGGGTTCTTCCTCTACGCGCTCGACGCCGACACGGGACGGCCGCTCGAGAACTGGGGCGAGGCGGTGCCGCTGCCGGGGTTCCCGTCCTCGGGGACGGTGGACCTGGTGGCGGATCTCATCGAGGGCTGGGGGCCGTGGGAGAGCCTGAACCAGGAGTACGACCCGGACCAGGGGATGCCGCTCGAGATCGGCTACATCACGGCGTCTTCCCCTCCGATCGTCGTCAACGACGTGGTCGTCGTCGGCAACTCCGCGGAGCAGGGCTACAACCAGACGCGGAAGGAGATGGTCCCGGGCGACATCCTGGCCTATGACGCCCGCACCGGCGAGTTCAAGTGGAAGTTCCACATCATCCCGCGGCCCGGCGAGTTCGGGCACGAGACGTGGGAGAACGACGCCTGGCAGTGGACCGGTGACGTGTCCCCGTGGGCGCCGCTCTCGGCGGACCCCGAACTCGGACTCGTCTATCTCGTCACGAACGGCGCCACGATCGACTACTACGGCGGTTTCCACCCCGGCGACAACCTGTTCGGCACGAGCATCGTCGCGCTCGACGTGGAGACGGGAGAGCGCCGCTGGCATTTCCAGTTCGTGCACCACGACATCTGGAACTACGACACGCCGACCGCTCCCATCCTGATGGACGTCGTCGTGGACGGACGGCCGATCAAGGGCGTCTTCCAGGCGACGAAGCAGTCGTGGCTCTACGCGCTCGACCGCGAGACGGGCGAGCCGATCTGGCCGATCGAGGAGCGGCCGGTGCCGCCGTCGAAGGTGCCGGGCGAGAAGCTCTCCGAGACCCAGCCGCACCCGACGTGGCCCCTGCCCTACGACCTGCAGGGCCGCACGGAGCAGGACCTCATCGACTACACGCCGGAGCTGCGCGAGATGGCGCTCGAGTACGCGCGCGAGAACGATCTCTTCGTGCCGCTCTTCAACCCGCCGACACACGTCGGGAACCCCGACGGCGAGGGCGCGGCACTCATCTGCCCCGAAGGCGGCGCGAACATCACCGGACCGCCCGTCGCGGACCCCGTGAACGGGATCGTTTTCGTGACGTCGACCAGCGGGTGCGAGCCGGTCATGGTCGCGCCGGGGATCGAATCCGAACTCGACGGGCCGGAGCAGACGGGCGTCACCCACTCCGAATTCTCCCGCGCGATCGGCGTCGTGACGGAGAGCACGGCGGACCAGGCGACGGTCGAGGGGCTGCGGATCTGGAAGGGGCCGGTGGGACGGATCACGGCGATCGACGTGAACACGGGCGAACACCTGTGGATGATCCCGCACGGCGACGCGCCGGAGCGGCAGCAGGCGGTGATCCGCGACCATCCGATGCTGCAGGGGGTGGACGTGAATCCGAACCAGGGCCGGCGCGGCCATTCCGCCATGGTTGCAACTCCGACGCTCCTTCTTGCGTCTGGACAGACGAGCGATGGAACGCCGCACCTGTTCGCGATCGACAAGCGGACCGGCGAGCGCGTGGGGCAGGTGGAGTTGCCCGGCAACACGCGCTACGGGATGTCGAGCTGGGTCCACGAGGGCAAGCAGTATGTGATCATTCAGTTGACCGACGGACTTGCGGCGATGGCCCTGCCCTGACGGCCACTGGGGCCGGACGGGCTGAATGTTCTGGTGACCAGCATGACCTTGCCCATGGCGCTGTTCCTTCCTCCGGCGTCTTCTTTCGGGGGGCGCGTGAAGACGGTCCCGCGGGAACGTCTCACGAAGGCGACGCGACAGAAGGCCGCCTCGTACGAGCAAGAAGAGGGCAAACTACGGACAGCCCGCCGACTGTCTGACAGTTGGACTTCTCGGTCTATAACGGCCGAGAAGGTGCTCGACCAACGTCAGCGCAGCGATATCTAGCTAACGATCTTCGGTGGGAGGCTTTCATGGAACCCACCCGACGCACTGTTCGGCAAGTCCCGGCACTCCGGATGGACGGCCAGCACCGGTAAGATAGACCGCAATCATCAATGAGCCGTCTGGAGGGCTGACTGGGTCGAGGGCGGGGTCGAGCACCCCTCGCCAGCCTCCGGTGCATTAGATCCTATTGGCCTAGCTCACGGCACCCAATCGCCATGAGCCAGTTGCTTTAGGTCGACGGGTGGCGGACCGACCACGTAGGTGGCGGACACCTCGAAAAGGACCGGGGACGACCCGGCGCGCTGCTGAATGCTGCCCCTCGTCGTTCGCCTCGCCGGTGTGTCGATCTTGTCGAAAGAGTGAGGAGGGAGCTGCGTGACCGATATCGGCGGGCGGGTTTACGCACGGCGCCGCTTCAGCGGCGCCGTCGGGATAGATCACGCGCTGCACGAGCCCGCCCTTGCCGTCGTCCTGCCACTGGAGTTGCAGCCGCACGAGCAGACGCTGACTTCCGGCGTCCGCCTGGCCGAGCGGGACGACCCCGAACGGCCCCAGCACGGTCTCGGTTGGAGTGTTGAAGAGATGGTCGCGTACCGCGACGTTGTCGATGGCCCCGGTCGCCGCCAGGGAGGCCCGGATCGCTTCGGACAGCAGTTCGACGCTGCCGAATCCGGCCGCTGCCGTGTACCCCGGAGCGATGCCGTGCGCTTCATGGTAGCGACGCTGGAAGGTCGCGCTGTTGGCGAGCGGTCCCGAGGTGTCGAGCGTGCCCACCCACGGGGCGTTGCCGATCACGCAGCGCGCGGCACCGACGCCCACGCGATCGGGGAAGTCGGGTTCGCTGGGACCGACGGTCCAGCTAGTCAGCAGGGGAGAATACCGCGCCCCGGCCACCGCCTTTGCGAACGCAACCGCATCCGGCGTATAGCCGCCGCCCAAGAACAGGTCGGCACGGAGGTCCCGCGCCCGGGCGGTGAGCGCGGAGTGATCCGCCCCCTCGACCGGGTACGCCTCGTCCATCACCAGGGTCAGACCCTCCCGGGCCGCCGCGTCGCGCACGCCATCGGCCGCCGAAATCGGAAACCGGGAGTTCTCGTAGACCAGCGCCACGGTCTCTACCCCGTGACGCGCAGCCACTTCCACTGCCCCGGCCAGGTGGTCGCGCGCGTTGTTCATCATCTGCACGCTCCACTGGCGGCTCTTCCCGGCCCAGATCTCGGGCGACGCGGCCAGCGGCGCGACCAGGGGCATGCCGGCCTGCTCGGCGACCGGCACCACCGCTTCGGTGACCGCGCTCGAGAACGGGCCGATCAGCGCGTCGACCGAGTCCGCCGCAGCGAGATCGCGGTAGATCCGCGCCGCCCGGCCGGGGTCGCTGCCATCGTCGTACAACGCGAGCCGCACCTGGCGGCCATCGATGCCGCCGGACTCGTTCAGCATCTCGACGGCCAGCCGGAAGCCCCGCGCCATGTTGAGCCCGTCGGCTTGCCACGAGCCCGTCTCGGGAACGGTCCCCGCGATTACGACGGGGGACGTGTCGGGCGGGGCGACAACTCCATCCCCCCGGCAGGATGCGGTTGCGGCTGCGAGCGCGGCGATAAGGAACTGAATGATCGCTCGGCGATGGCTCATGGGGTCCCTCGACATGGCGCCTTTCTCGGTGGCCCGGACTACAATTCAAAAAAAATCGCCGGTTGCGTGACCGAAAGCAACGGGAAAAACCTTGGGTACAGGCTCAGGATTATTGAGGCAGAGCGCGGCACGAGGGGCTGCGCTTCCTCGAGGTTCAAACGTCGGACGCCCCGAGCCACACCCTGCGGATGGTCTTATCCGCCTGGAGCGTATGCCGCGCGGGAAAGCCGCTCTCGTGCCGCCCTCGGCGACGGACAGCGCGATCCGGTTGTCGCCGCTGGGATGCTTCCGGCCCGCAATCGACTGCGGCCCGTGTTGCTTCTAGTCTGACTCAGTATTATTGGGCCAGATACCAAGGGCGTGCATCCGCGGGGGCACGACCGGGCCGCCACGCACATGTTCCTCCGGTTCTTCGGACGAGACCGCGACCCAGCCACCTTTTCCCAACGGGACTGGGACCGCTTCAGCCGGGACCGAGGCGCGCCCTGCTCCCGACGAGGCTCTAACTCGTCACGGAGGGATTGACCCGGCCGCCATCAGGTTGCGAACCACCATCCTCACCAACGTGGTGTCTGATGCTCTTTCCGAGAAGTCAGCGGGCGGTTGCGCCGACACCGCCCCGGCTTTCCACGATCCGGTTTGCGGATCCACTCGTCGATCTCCGATTCGATCCAGCCCACCGCGCGACCGCCGAGTGAGACCGGGCGGGGAAAGCGCCTCTCCTCCAGCCGAACGTAGATCGTGCTACGTGACCGGCCCGTGCGGGCGATTACCTCCGGCAGCCGCAGAAAACGGGTCGGCGGGTGCAGGTGACGCTGCTGCCGCACGGAGGCTGTGGGCAGAGGCTGGCCGGTGCCACGGCCTTGTGAGGGTGCGGTCCGGATTCGCCCGGCTCGACCTTCACGTTCCCCTGTTTCGACGCTGAGAAGTCGTCCACAGCCCTCCAGTGCGGCCTGCTGGTTTCCAGTTCAAGATGGTACATCTGAAGTGGTAATGACCTCTCGATGAGCAACAGTAACGCATTGTATGTCAACATGTTATGGCTGTTGGTACAACGTGCGGTGGGACCGCATCGCCCACTTCAAGTGCCCCGACGCGATCAAGTTCGGCTCCCTCCCGAAGACCTCCACCGGCAAGGTCCAGAAGTACGTCCTCCGCGATCACGAATGGACCGGCCGCGAGAAGCGCATCAACTGACCGCCGCCTGAAGCCCGTCCAGGGCCGGAAGACGTTCCCGCGGGAACGTCAGACTGCGGCCGGTGCCTCCGGCGTCCCCAGCGTCCCCAAGGCCGCCAGCGCTTCCAGAGCCGCGAGGGTACCGGCGCGGCCGTGCGCTTGGGGGAAGAGGTCGAGGGCGAGGGCGACGATGCCGGTCGCGTTGGCCACGGCGAAGCTGATGCCGCTGAGGTTGCGGGTGGGAGGGACGCCGGGGATGGGGCGCGGGTAGCCGGACGCGTACAGCACGCGGCGCCCGTCTCGGCGTCCCTCGCGGTGGCCATCGCGTCGCCCGTCGCGGCGGCCGACGCGGACGCCGTGGCGGGGCAGGTCCCAGTCGAGGCACACGCCGAGGGCGCCGGGGAGGCTGCCCGGGAGCTGACGCTGTCCTTCGTGCGAGAAGGCGGCGATGACGAGCGTTCCGGCCCGCGCGGCGCGTTCGACGGCGGGCTGCAGCACCTCGAGGCGGCTCTGGCGGGGCGTTCCGAGGCTCAGATTGGCCAGCCGGCAGCCGCGCTCCGCGGCCCAGTCGATCGCCTTCGCCAGCGTCCGGGCGCTCGTGGCCAGTTCGTCGTGGAAGACGCGGGCGACGTGGACCCGCGCGCCCGGCGCCTTCTCCTGGATGGCGGCGGTGACGGCGGTCCCGTGGCCCAGCCGGTCGGTCAGATCGTCGTGGGCCCGCCCGTCGGGCGTGAACGCGACCCCGCCCGCCAGGAGCCCCAGGTGTGGATGCCCCGGATGCACCCCGCTGTCGATGACCGCGATGGAGACCCCGCGGCCGGTCCGGCTCCGCAGCGGCTCCCTCACCCGGCGATCCGCCCGTCGCGGAGCACCACCACGCGCTCCGCCCGCCGCGCCAGTTCCGGGCGGTGCGTGATGAGCACCGTGGTCCGCCCCCGCATCAGCGCCGCGTAGCCCTCCAGCACCTGCGCCTCCGAGGCCGGGTCCAGCGCCCCCGTCGCCTCGTCGAACACGAGCACGGCCGGATCCGCCAGGAAGGCCCGCGCCACCGCCACCCGCTGCCGCTCCCCGGCGGAGAGCTGCCGGCCCCGCTCCCCGACCACCGTCGCGGCCCCCTCCGGCAGCGACGTCAGCAGCCCGTCGAGCGCGGCCGCCGCGAGCGCCCCGCCGACCTCCAGGTCCGTGGCGTCCGGCTTCGCGTAGCGCACGTTCTCGGCGATCGAGGCGTGGAAGATGAACGGATCCTGCTCCACCACCGCCACATTCCGGCGCACGTCGGCCAGCGCGAGCCCCCGCAGGTCCCGCCCGTCGAGCAGCACCCGCCCGCCGTCCGGGTCGAGCTGGCGCGAGAGCAGGTCGGCGATCGTCGACTTCCCGCTCCCGCTCGCGCCGACCAGCGCGACCACCTGTCCGGCGGGCACCTCGAGCGACACGCCCTCCAGCACCTCGCCGCCGCGCCCGAAGCCGAGCCGCACATCCTCCAGAACCAGAGCCCCCGCAGCCCGACCCAGCCGCTCCGCCCCATCCGCCTCCACCACCTCCAGCGGCGTGTCGAACAGTTCGTGCACCCGCACGAGCGACGCCCGCGCGCTCGCGAGGTTCGCGTACAGCCCCATCAGCGCCTGCACCGGGAAGAGGAGCCGCATCTGGTACGCCATGAACGCGACGAACGTCCCCAGCGTCGTCGCCTCCGTGATGACCCGGTAGCCCCCGTACAGAAAGACCGCCGCCGTCCCTGTCTGCAGGAGGACTCCCGGCAGACCTCCCGCCAGGTACGTGTACCGGCGCATCGACAGCAGGGCCCGCACGAAGCGGTCGTTGTGGCGCCCGAACCGCGCCGCCTCCCGCTCCTGGGCGTTGGACGCCACCACCGTGCGCACGCCCTGCAGCGTCTCGATGAGGAAGCTCCCGATGTCCGCGCTCCGCTCCCGAAGCTGCGTCACCCGACCCTCGAGTCGACGACGGTACCTCACGAGCGCCCACAGGCTCGGCGGCAGCGCTACGAGCCCCGCCAGGAAGAGCCGCGCGTCGAGGTAGATGAGCATCCCCACCGTCCCGATCAGGAAGAGCACGTTCCCGAACAGGCCGAGCGCCGCGTCCGCCGTCACCCGCTGGATCTCGCCGATGTCGCTGTTGATGCGCGAGACGATGTCCCCGAACGGCGTCCGCGCGTAGAAGCGCGGCGAGAGCCTCTGCAGGTGGCGGTAGAGCGCCAGCCGCATGTCGAACAGGATGCCGGCCGACACCCGCGTGTACCGCATCCCGCTCGCCACGTTCGCCCCGAAGCCGAGGATCGTGATCCCGATGAAGAGGCCGACGATCCGGAGCAGGAGAGGGAAGTCCGCGCCCAGGATCGCGTCGTCGATCATCGCCTTCGACAGATAGGGTAGCGCGAGCCCGAGCGCGGTCCCGGCCGTGGAGAGGAGGACCACCGGGAGCAAAGCCCCCGCGTACGGTCGGACGTAGGCGAGGGCTCGGCGAAGGTGCGGGTCCCGGATCACCCGGGCCTCACGGGATCGGGCGCCGGATCGCGTGCCGGAATCAGCCCGGATCGGGCACCACGACGACGCTCGTCATATCCGCATCCAGCGTGACCGTCCGCAGGAACTCGAACGTCTCCTCGTCGTAGATGTCGATCGTGCTGCCGGCATTGTAGATGTAGAGCTTCGTGCCGTCGGCGCTCGGCATCAGCGCCATCCGGGGGCGCCCCGCGAAGGCGACGCGCCCGGCGACCCGCCGGCCCTCGAGATCGAACTTCCACATCTCGTAGTGCCCGATCTCGGACTTGAGCCCGTACCCCTTCGTCCCATCCGGCGAGAGCACGAAGGACACACCTTCGCTGGGACCGATGGGATGGAACTCCACGTCCTGCGCCGCCAGATCCACGGTCGCGATCCCCATGAGGCGGCGGTTCTGGAGCGGATCCGTCATGCGGAAGAGGCCCGTGTACACGCCGTCCTCCTCCTGGTAGGGACTCCGGCCGAAGGGAAGTCGCATCTCGCCCAGTCCCGGCTCCAGCGGCTCCGAGATCTCCCAGCGGTCGACTTCCTCGAAGGTCTCCGCGTCGAGCGCGATGAGGTCGTCCGTGAACATGTACAGGAGATCCCCATCGGGAGAGAAGCGGAAGTTGGCGGACCGGCGCGACTCATCGTCCGGCCACGGGATCGTGTCGGTCACCTCGTACGTCGTGAGGTCGAGGCGCAGGATGGTCGGCTCGTCGATCTCGTATCGGTCCGCGAGCTTCGTGCGGCTCTGCACGAACATCGCCATCCACTCCTGGCTCGGGTGGACCTCGAAGGAACGGATCCACGTCCGCGTCGAGCCCTCGCTCAGCGTGAATTCCCCCATGGACTCCTTGGAGGGGAGCGCGATGATCTCGATCGTCTCGAAGAAGGGATCCATCACGTAGAGCCGCGACCGGTCCTCGGAGACATCGAGACGGAGGGAGATCGGACGCTTCACCGGGATCCGGTCCACGACCTCCTCGGTGGCCTCGTCCCAGACGATGACTTCGTTGCTGTAGTTGCCCATGTACCAGTGGGCGTTACGGCCGTTCTCCTGCGCCTCCAGCGCCGGCGCCCACACCGCGCCGAGTCCGCAGGCGATGGCGGCGGCCCCGGCGAGACCGGCCGTACGCGTCCGAGCCACCCCCGCGCGGATCACGGGAAGACGAGGTCCAGCTTCCGCCAGTCCTTCTGGGCCGACGCGCACTGCGACGTCCAGTCCGGCGAGTGGTTGAGCTGGTCCGGCACGTGCGCCGGCCAGAAGCAGGCGAGGTGGCAGTCGAACAGGTCCCGTTCCACCGGCTGGCAAAGCCCCGCGGTGCCGCCGGTCGAGTCCACCTCCCAGCCGGGCGCGAACACGAGCGAACACCCGAGCGGAATGTGCGGCCCCTCCGGCCGGCTCTCGAGCCCCACGACGTCCATCTCCTCGCGGGCCATCTGCGCCTCGATGCGGCCGGCCTTCTGGTTGATCGGTTTCAGGTGTTTCAAGGCTTCCCCCTCGCATGCGAAGGTCGGCCGGGCCCGCGCCCGGCCGCGTCAATGGTCGAAGTGCGCCAGGTACTCCGGGTTCCGCTCCGACAACTCCCCGTAGATCTCCAGGCACGTGTGCGTCCACGTCCGCACCCAGGTGCAGAAGTGCAGGTTGGGCGCGGTCGTCTCGCCGTGTCGCGTGTGCGCTTCGTGATAGCAGCCGCCCGAGCAGATCGGGCGCGCCCAGCACGTGTGGCAGTCCGTCTTGTTCTTGATGTGGTGGTCCTCGAGGAAATCCTTCTGCCGCTCGCGGTCGATGCCCTCGGCAACCGTCCCGAAGCTGTGGTCGTTTGAGTAGGCGAAGCGGTGGCAGAGCGACACGTCCCCCCCCGTCGTCACTCCCATGAGCCCGAGCCCGGCGCCGCACGGATACGCCTTGCTCACGCCCTTGTGGATCTCCTCCAGCGTGTCCTTCACGTTCGAAAAGCCGTGGTGCCGGTTCTCCACCGCGTGCTCCAGCCAGTCGTGCGCCAACTCCCCGAACTGGCGCAGCATGCGGTCGTATCCCTCGTCCTCGATCTCGTAGTCGCGCCCGGAGGAGGTCGTCACCGGGGCAAAGCCCACCTCCCAGAACCCCATCTCCTCCGTCAGGTGCTGGTAGATGCGGTGGATGTCGAGGTTCTCGCGCGTGAGCGTGACTCGCGCTCCGATCGGCCGGGACTTGTGCCGGCGGAGCAGTTCCTTGATCCGGGGCTTGACCGTCTCGTAGGAGCCCTTGCCGCTGTGGAAGACCCGCATGCGGTCCTGCATCTCCTTCGGGCCGTCGATGGAGACGGTCACGCCGATCTCGTTGTCCGCCAGCCACTCGATGATGTCCGGGCGGAGGAGCGTCGCATTCGTCGTGAGGCTGAACTCGAGCCGCTTCCCCACCTCCTCGGCGCGGCGGCGGGCGTAGGCCACCGTGTCCTGGAGGACGGGGAAGTTGAGCAGCGTCTCGCCTCCGAAGAAGGTGAGGTGCGCGACCTCGATGGGGCCCGACTCCTTGAGCAGGAACTCCACGCTCTCCCGCGCGGTCTCGTCCCCCATGAACTTCGGGTCGTCCGTGCAGGTGGTGTCGACGATCTTGTCCTCGCCGTACTCGTAGCAGTACGTGCAGGCGAGATTGCACTTGTTCGTGACGTTGAGAACCATCGTCGTGAGCGGAAATCCGTCGGGCGGCAGGTCGTTCGCGACCTGTTCGACGGGGGCCCCCGCCTCGCCGATGGCGCGGATCTGCCGGAGTTCCAGCAGCCCGTCGTGTACGCGGTCGGCGGAGTAGCGGTCCGAGAGCGAGTTCACGACCTCGCCCGGCGCGCGCGGCCCGTAGCTGAGCAGATCGAGGATCGCCGAGGACGCCGCATCGATCCGGAAGATGCCGGCCGAGGGGACGAGATAGAGGAACCGCTCGCCCGCCGCCTCGAAGGCGTGGAATTCGCGCAGCGCCAGCTGGCCGACGGGCTTGATCATGGCACCAGCCTCCCCGCCGGAACGCCCTGCCACGGGTCGAACTTCAGATACAGCGGCACCGTGACGATGAGGTGGGCGCGGGCGCGGAGGGCGCCCTCGCCGCCCGCCGCCGCGTCGGAACCCGCGTAGGTCGCGACGACCCACACGTCGCCGATGTTGTTCCGGTTGCCCTCGCGGCTCGCGTTCGGACCGTCGATGGCGGGGGTGAAGATCCCGTCCGGCCCCAGCGCGCCGACGTACTGGATGTCGTCGTCGTCGAAGGTGGCCGTGTACTCCTCCATGCTCCAGGTCACCGGCACGCGCCCGAGCCGGAGGTCGTCCTCCGTGTTCGGTTCGCCGTCCGGGCCGTCGTCCCACCCGATCGCGTCGTACGGCTGATACCCCTTCGGGAAGTTCGCGCCGCCGATCCGCGCCATGCCGGCGCGGGGCGTCACCTCGAGGCGGTCCACGCCGTCGTGCACCTGGACCGCGTCCGCCAGGCTCACGCCGCCCAGGAAGAGGTCGCGACCGCCGACCGCCGCTTCGTCGTCGACCGAGACGCGGAGGGTCACCCGGCTCCCATCGCCGCCCGCCGCGGACTCGACCTGGATGCCCGGCCCGAAGTCGAAATCCGCCGGGTCGGGATTCGCCGGGAGGCCGACGCCGTGGACCCGGAGTTCGGCGGACGCGGCGCCGGTGCGGACCGCGGGGGGGTGCACGCCCGATACGACGGGGTCGCCGCCCGCGCGGGTCAGCGTCACGTCGGGGCCGAACTCGTCGTAGGAGCCCGAGAACCAGCGGCCCGTCATCCGCCGCCAGCCGCGGTCCACCGTCATGACTTCCCGCAACTCGTCCGCGCCGCCGGGGTTCGACCGCCCCCGCCACTGGTAGCCGGTGTAGACGATGGACTGTCCGCTGCGGCTCACCTCCTCCCCCGACTCCGCGTACGTGTACGAAGCGCGGGAGCGGAACTCGTCGGGCGCGTCGCCGGCGGAGATCTCCACCGTACCGAAGATCCGGCCCTTGCCCGGCTCGAACCCCGCCAGCGCCCATGTGCCGTCGAGGCGCGGCGTGCGCATGGAGGCCGACCACGCGGACCAATCGGGTGTCTCGAGCGGGAAGGCCTCCGAGAGGTGGTCGATCGCCTCGTCCACCGGCTGAGGTCCGTCGCCCCCGCGCTGGAACCCCTGGAAGTCGACGAGAGGATAGAGGCCGCGGTGCGTCGCCATGAGGAGTTCCCACTCCTCGCGCGTACGCCGCTGCGTGATGACGCGGCCCATGCTGTGGCACTGGATGCAGGTGTTCTCCACGTCACGGTCCGCCTCGTAGACGTGTTCGATGAGGCGGCGCTCGACCTCGAAGCGGCCAGGCTCGAGTTCCTCCGGGGCGAGGCCCTGCCGGTTGGAAAGATAGCGCACGACCTCGCGCGCCTCGTCCGGGCCGAGGGAGACGTCGTTGAGCGCCACCATGCGGCGGACCGACGTCTGCCACCCCTCCGGCGTCTTCCGCTCGTAGGAGATCCGCGTCATGCGCCCTTCGTCGTCGCGTTCGTGACAGCGCTGGCAGCGGCGGATGATGATCTCGTGCTCGATCGAATAGCCCTCGTCGTCGGCCTGCGCCGGGATTCCGGCCGTGCTGGCGAGCTGAGTCGGATCGAGGTCGGCGGCCGAGGTCGAGGGCATGCCCGGGACCGGAGGAAGCGCACGGGCGGCGACGAGGGTCGCGCCGCCGATGACCAAACCGGCCGCCGTCAGACCCCGGCCCGGGCTGCGCCGCGCACGCGCGGCGAATGCGTCTTTTTCGGACGCGCCGTGCTTCATCTGTCCTCCGTTCGGGAACCGGTTCATTGTGCGCCACCCCCGCCACCCGCGCCAGTCGCGCCACCGCCATCCCCCCGGATTTGGGGGGCTAGCTGTGGGTTTCTGGATGGTTGTTGACGGGATTGACGAGACGGTTCGAAGCCGGGGAGCGGG
>VXQX01000050.1:3900-37405 GCA_009838765.1 Gemmatimonadales bacterium | reverse complement strand
CCCGGATCGTACCCGCCCCCCGCCAGGGCCGCCGCGATCCCGGCGCGCGCGAGGGCTCCGGCGAGGGGTGGCCCACGCCGGCCGAGGGGCCGGAACTCGACGTCATCTTTCCCGTCCTGCACGGCCCCTTCGGCGAGGACGGCACCGTCCAGGGACTGCTGCGGCTCGCGCACCTCCCCTTCGTGGGGCCCGGGGTCCTCGGCTCGGCCGCATGCATGGACAAGGACGTGGCCAAGCGGCTGCTGCGCGACGCCGGCGTGCCCGTTGCGCCCTTCATCACCGTCTCCCGGGACGAGGCGCCCTCCTGGGAGGAAGCCGCGGCGGCCCTCGGCTCCCCGATCTTCGTCAAGCCGGCAAACATGGGGTCGTCCGTCGGCGTGTCGAAGGTCGAGTCGGACCCCGACTACCGGCGGGCGCTCGGCGAGGCCTTCTCCTTCGACACGAAGGTGCTCCTCGAACGGACGATCCGGGGCCGCGAGATCGAGCTTTCGATACTCGGGAACGAGACCCCCGAAGCCTCGGTCCCGGGGGAAATCGCCCCCACGCACGCGTTCTACTCCTACGAAGCGAAATACCTGGACCACGACGGCGCGGACCTGATCATCCCCGCGGACCTCGATGCCGAGACCACGGCGCGGGCGCGCGAGATCGCCGTCCGCGCCTTCCGCGTGCTATGCTGCGAGGGGATGGCGCGCGTCGACCTCTTCCTCGCGACGGAGGCTTGCGGCCCGCTCCCGGCGGGTTCACTGGTGGTGAACGAGATCAACACGCTCCCGGGCTTCACCCGGATCAGCATGTACCCCAAGCTCTGGGAGGCGAGCGGCGTGCCCTATCCGGAACTCATCGACCGCCTCCTGCGGCTGGCGATCGAGCGCGCTGAGCGCGACGCGCGGCTGGCCTCCGCCATCGATCTCCAGGGCGGCGGCGAAGAGGGGGCGGGATGATGAGACGGCCCGCGTACCGGACCGGCGGGGTCCGCTTCGGCCACGGCTTCCCCATGAGCCGCTGGGTGCTGCGCCTCATGATCGCGAACTTCGCGATCTTCCTCCTCATGGCGATGCGGGTCGTGCCCGTCGGAGCGGTCGACTGGCTCGGCTTCGCCGTCCCCGGCTTCCTCATGCGCCCGTGGACCATCGTCACCTACATGTTCGTGCACGGCGGCTTCATGCACGTGTTCATGAACATGCTCGCCCTCTTCTTCTTCGGCCCGCCGCTCGAACAGAAATGGGGCAGCCGTTTCTTCCTCCGCTTCTATCTCGTGACAGGACTCGGGGCGGCGGCCTTCTCCGTCCTGCTCTACTCGCTCACGGGGCCGACCATCATGGTGGGGGCGTCGGGCGCCATCTTCGGCATCCTCGTGGCCTTCGCTCTCAACTGGCCGGACGCGAAGATATACCTCTACTTCGTGTTTCCCGTGCCGGCGAAGTGGTTCGTGGCCGCGCTCGGCGCCTTCACCCTCCTCTCGACCGTACAGGGATCGGCCGACGGCGTGGCGCACTGGGCGCACCTCGGCGGACTCGTGACCGGCTTCGTGTATCTCCGGTACGGAGAACGCATCGGCCGCCTCGCCAACAGCGTCTTGTACAAGGAAAGGCTGGCCTCCCCGCGCGGGCGGGCGCGGCGCGCCGAGCCGCCGCCGGACCCCACCCCTCGCCGCCGCCGCCGGGCGGACGGGGATTCCCTGGATGAGGTGGACCGGATCCTCGACAAGATCCGCGCGAGCGGCATGGACTCGCTCTCCGCCCGCGAACGCGCCTTCCTCGACGAGGTGAGCCGGCAGTACCAGCAGACCCAGGGCACGCGCAAGAAGACCCGCACGCACTAGAGTTTTTCGCCGCCGGTTTCTACAATGTCCGCCCCGCGCGACCCCCCGGCCGGGGAGCGTCACGCACGGAGCGGCCCGTGGCCGTAGCAAAGCGCCTGTCGCGGGCCGCCAGTCCCGGTGTCATCCCAGGCAGAAGAGTACGGGAGGTATACATGGCGTCTGCCGCCTCGGAATATGAAACGCGGAACCTTCGCAACGTCGTCTTCTTCGGGCACGGTGGGGCCGGGAAGACGACGCTCGTGGACGCGATGTGCTACATCGCCGGCGGGACCACCCGGAAGGGCGATGTCCAGAGGGGGAACGCGCTCACCGACTTCACGCCGGAAGAGACCGGCCACGGGATCTCGATCAACCTCGCCGTCGCCCACGCGGTCCGGAACGGCGTGCGGATCAACCTCATCGACACCCCCGGCTACCTGGACTTCCTGGGCGAAGTCGTGTCGGGGGTCCGCGTGGCGGATGCCGGCATCTGCGTCATCGATGCGATCTCCGGCGTCGAAGTGGGGACGGAGAAGACGTGGGCCGCCGCGGACGCCGCGGGCCTGCCGCGGGCCGTCTTCGTCTCGATGATGGACCGGGACAACGCGGACTTCCGCAGCACGCTCGCTCAGATCCGGGAAGAACTCACCTCCGCGGCGATGCCGGTCCACGTCCCCATCGGGGCGGGCGCCGACTTCAGCGGCTTCGTAGATCTCCTCACGATGAAGGCCCACACCTTCAAGGGAGGCGACAAGGGGGCGGCCGCCGTGGCCGACGCGCCCGCCGACGCCGCGTCGGAGGTGGAGGACCTCGGGGAGGAACTCATCGAGGCGATCGTGTCGGGGGACGACGACCTGCTCGAAGCCTACTTCGAGGGAGAGGAACTCGACCCCGGCCGGCTGGGCGAGGCGTTCGCGGAGGCGATCCGCTCCGGCGACATCGTCCCCGTGTTCTGCGGTTCGTGCCAGACGAGCGCGGGCGTGCCGGCCCTCATGGACCGCATCGTGGAACTCTTCCCATCGCCCGACCGCGTCGCGCCGCGCACGGCGCGCGACGGAGACGGCGACGTGTCGCTGGAGCCGAGCGCCGCGTCGCCCACCGCGGCGCTCGTCTTCAAGACGACGTCCGAGCCCCATGTCGGCGACCTGAGCTATTTTCGCGTCTTCTCCGGCCGCATCGAGAATGGTGTCACGCTCGCGAACCCCGACCGTTCCGCGAGCGAGCGCATCGCGCACCTCGCGATTCCGCACGGGTCGCGCCGCATCGACGTGGAGGCGCTGAACCCCGGCGACATCGGGGTCGTGACCAAGCTCAAGAACACGCACACCGGCGACACCCTCTGCGACGGCGGAGGCCGGCTCTCCTTCGGGGGGATCGAGTGGCCCCGGCCCGACCTCTCCCTCGCGGTCACGGCCCGCACGCGGGCCGACGAGGACAAGATCGGCGCCGGCCTCGCCAAGCTGCACGAGGAGGATCCGACCTTCTCCTCCGGGTACGATCCCGAACGCGGCCAGACGATCATCCGGGGGCTCGGGGAGATCCACCTCAACATCTCGCTGGAGAAAATGACCCGGAAGTACGGGGTCAACGTGGACACGCACCAGCCGAACATTGCCTACCGCGAGACGATCACGAAGACCGCGGAGGGACAGGGGCGGCACAAGAAGCAGTCGGGCGGGCGCGGACAGTTCGGCGACTGCCACATCCGGCTCAGCCCGTTGCCGCGCGGGGAAGGGTACAGGTTCGTCGACTCGATCAAGGGCGGCGTGATCCCGACCAAGTTCGTCCCGGCAGTGGGGAAGGGGATCGGGGAGGCCTCGAACCGGGGGGTCCTCGCCGGCTACCCGCTCGTCGACTTCCAGGCCGAGTGCTACGACGGATCGCACCACTCCGTCGACAGCTCGGACATCGCCTTCCAGATCGCGGGATCGATCGCCTTCCAGAAGGTGGCGAGGGACGCGAACCCCGTGATCCTCGAGCCGATCATGGAGGTCGAGGTCGAGACGCCCGAGGAATACATGGGCGAAGTGATGGGAGACCTCAACCAGCGGCGGGGCCGCGTGCTCGGCATGGACTCGAAGGGGCGGCGGCAGGTCGTGAGGGCCCATGTGCCCCAGGCCGAACTCTACAAGTATTCCGCCGCGCTGCGCTCCCTGACGCACGGAAAGGCGACGCACACGCGCAGCCTGGCTGCGTACGAGCAGGTTCCTCCGCATGTTCAGGAGAAGGTGATCGCCGAGTCGCAGCGCGAAGACGACTAGCAAGACGAGCGGGCGGTAGCCGGTGGCGGGCCATTCGAAGTGGTCGAAGATCAAGCGCCAGAAGGCGGTGACCGACCAGGCGAAGGGGAAGCTCTTCTCCAAGCTCGGTCGCGAGATCGCCGTGGCGGCGCGGGAAGGCGGAGGAGATCCGGATTTCAATCCGCGTCTGCGGACCGCGATCGACAACGCGAAGAGCCAGCGCATGCCGGCCGACAACATCGATCGGGCGGTGCGGCGCGGGACGGGGGATCTGCCGGGCGCGAGCTTCGAGGAGGTCACGCACGAGGGCTACGCGCCGGGCGGCGCGGCGCTCTACCTCGAGTGCCTCACGGACAACCCCCGCCGCACGCTGGCCGAACTCCGGCACCTGCTCGACAAGCGGGGCGGTAACCTGGGCCAGAGCGGTTCCGTCGCGTGGATGTTCGAACGCAAGGGCCAGATCCTCGTCTCCGCCGACGGGTGCGACGAGGAGGCGGCGCTCGAGGCGGCGCTCGAGGCGGGGGCGGAAAACTTCGAGTCCGAGGATGGGGCCTACGTGGTGACGACGGCGGCGGCCGACTTTCACGATGTCCTGGGCGCGTTGCGCGACGCCGGCCTTCCGGTCGAGGAGGCGGGACTCGCGATGGTGCCCGGCAACACGGTGAAGCTGGAGGGGCGCGAGGCGGACAAGGTGCTCGCCGTCCTGCACGCGCTCGACGAGCACGACGACGTGCTGAAGGTGAACACGAACGTGGATCTGGAGGAGGCGGAGGGGGCGGGCTGAGCGGCTCCCTGAGGGTCCTGGGCGTCGACCCCGGTACGCGTGCGACCGGATACGGCTTCGTCGAAGGGCGACGCCCGGGAGGGCCCGCGCATCGCCTCATCGAGTGCGGCGTCGTGCGGCCGCGCGGAGAGAGCCTTCCGGACCGCCTCGTGGACATCCACCAGGCGGCGCTCGAACTCATCGACCGCCTCGAGCCGACGTGCGTGGCGGTCGAGAGCACCTTTCACGGGCGGAACGCGCGCACGGCGCTCGTGCTCGGGCACGCGCGCGGCGTCCTCGTGCTCGCGGCGGCGCTGCGCGGCCTGCCGGTGCATGAGTACGCGCCGCGCGAGGTCAAGAAGCGCGTCGTGGGGACGGGCGCCGCGAGCAAGGAGCAGGTCGGCTTCATGGTCAAGCACCATCTGCGGCTCGGCGAGCCACCGCGTCCGGCGGATGCGGCGGACGGTTGCGCGGTCGCGCTCTGCCACCTCCTCGGCGGGGCGATCCGGTGAGCCGGGCGCGGCGGAGGCTTCGGTGATCCGGCGCCTCCGGGGTGAACTCCTCGGGCGCGCGGACGGCGTCGTCGAGGTGCTCACGGGCGACGGCGTCGGCTACGAGATCGGCGTGCCGCTGGGGCTCGCCGGACGCCTTCCGCCAGAGGGATCCGAGGTCGAGCTGCATACCGTCCTCGTCGTGCGCGACGACGCCTTCGAGCTGTTCGGGTTCGAGACCGCCGGCGACCGTGAACTCTTCCAGCGGCTCCGCGTCCCGAGCGGCGTAGGCCCCCGGCTCGCGCTCGCGATCCTGGGGGCGCTTCGGCCCGAACGCGTCGTGCGCGCGATCCGGGCAAAGGACCACCGCACGCTCCAGACCGTGAGCGGCGTGGGCAAGAAGACCGCCGAGCGCATCGTGATCGAACTCACGGACAAGCTCGACGACCTCGGCGACATGGGCGATGATCCCGTACCGGGCGATGGCGTCGCAGCGGCGGCCGTGCAGGCGCTGCGCGGCCTCGGCTACGCGCGCTCCCAGAGCGAGCAGGCCGTCGGCCGCGCCCTGCAGGGACTGGCGGAGGCCGGGGGGGCCGACGTCGGCGCGGAGGAACTCGTGCGCCGCGCGCTACGGCACGTATGACGGCGCCGGGCCCGCCGGACCGGTCCGGCCACACGCGGAACGCGGGCGACGCGGGCGACGCCGGCGGCGGAACCCGTCCGCGCACGGAGGTCACGACGCCCGAGGCGGTCGACAGCGACGAGCGCCCCGATGCCTCGCTGCGCCCGCGGCGGCTGGACGAGTTCATCGGACAGGCGCGGGTCAAGGAGAGCCTCTCCGTCTTCGTGGAGGCGGCGCTCGGCCGCGAGGAAGCGCTCGACCACACGCTCTTCTACGGCCCGCCGGGCCTCGGGAAGACGACGCTCGCCCTCCTCCTCGCCGGGGAACTGGGCGTCGGGATCAAGCTCACCTCCGGTCCCGTGCTCGAGAAGCCGGGGGATCTCGCGGGTCTGCTCACGAACCTCCCGCCCCGCGGAATCCTCTTCATCGACGAGATCCACCGCCTCCGGCCCGTGATCGAGGAGTTCCTCTATCCGGCGATGGAGGACTACCGCATCGAGATCCGACTCGGCGACGGACCGCGCGTGGAGACCTTCTCGATGAAGCTCGAGCGCTTCACGCTCGTGGGCGCGACGACCCGTTTCGGGCTCTTGACCGCCCCCATGCGCGCGCGCTTCGGCGTCGTCGAGCGCCTCGGCTACTACCCGCCGGCGGAGCTCGCGCGCATCGTCACCCGCTCCGCGAGCCTCCTCGAAATCCCGATCACGCCCGGCGGGGCGGAGGAGATCGCCCGCCGCGCGCGCGGCACCCCCCGGATCGCGAATCGTCTTCTGCGCCGCGTCCGCGACTACGCGCAGGTGCGGAGCGAGGGCACGATCGATTCCGGGACGGCGGAGAAGGGCCTCACCCTGCTCAACGTCGACGAGTACGGCCTCGACGAGATGGATGCCCGCGTCCTCAAGGCGATCATCGAGACCTTCGAAGGGGGGCCGGTCGGACTCGCCTCCCTCGCCGTCGCCGTGGGCGAGGACGCGGGGACGCTCGAGGAGGTCTACGAGCCGTACCTGATCCAGAACGGGTACATGCAGCGCACGGCGCGCGGCCGCGTGGCCACCCGGAAGGCGTACGAGCGCTTCGGCTACGCCCTCCCGAGCGAACGGGAAGGGTCGGAGGGCGGGGCACAGGGCGCGCTGTTCGGCGATGGCGGATGAGCGGGCGGGCCGGACGAAGGCGTACGACTACGCGTTGCCCGCCGAGCTGATCGCGGCCCGCCCGGCCGAGCGGCGCGACGACAGCCGCCTCCTCGTGCTCGACCGCGCGCGCGGCCGCTTCACGGACGCCGCCTTTCCCGCGCTGCTCGAGCGGCTCTCCGCCGGCGATGCCCTCGTCGTCAACGACAGCCGCGTCTTCCCGGCCCGGCTGCTGGGCCGCAAGCCGACCGGCGCGCGGGCCGAGATCCTCCTCCTCCGCCCCGAGTCCGACGCGCTCCGGCCGTTCGCCCCCTTCGACGAAGCGGACACCCGCCTCTGGCGCGCGATGGTCCGCCCCGGCGGCAAGCTCAAGCCCGGCCGCACCGTGGACATCGCCGACGGGTTCGCCGTCGAGATCCTCGAATCCGCCGCGGACGGCACCCGCCTCGTGCGGCTGGCCGGCGACGGCGACCCGTGGAGCCTGATCCAGCGCCACGGCCGCGTCCCCCTCCCCCCGTACATCGTCCGCGACGACGCGGGCAGCGAGCGCGAGGGGCGCGACGACGCCGAGGACCGGGAGCGCTACCAGACCGTGTACTCGGCGCCGTCCGGCAGCGTCGCCGCACCGACGGCGGGGCTGCACCTCACGCGGAAGATGCTCGCGACCATCGAGTCCCGCGGCGTCCGCCTCGTGTCCCTCACACTCCACGTCGGGTTCGGCACCTTCCGTCCCGTGACCGCGACCCGGATCGACGAGCACGAGGTCGCCCCCGAGGCGTACCGCTTCTCCGCCTCCGCGGCGGAGGCGCTGAACGCGACGCGCGCGGGGGGCGGGCGCGTGTTCGCCGTCGGCACGACCTCCTGCCGCGTACTGGAGACCGTCGTCGCGGGCGGCGGCACCTCGGCGGGCGGCGGCAGCTCAACCGGCGGGCCGTTCGCGCCGGGGCGGGGGTGGACGAACCTCTTCATCCGTCCTCCGTACACCTTCCGCGGGGTGGACGCGCTCGTGACGAACTTCCACCTTCCGCGCTCCAGCCTGCTCATGCTCGTGGCCGCGTTCGCGGGCCGGGAACTCACGCTCGAGGCCTACGCGCACGCGATCCGCGAGCGCTACCGCTTCTACTCCTACGGCGACGCGATGCTCATCGCATGACAGACGACGGGCGCTTTCGCGTCGAGGGGACGAGCGGGCGGGCGCGCGCCGCGACGCTCCGCCTGTCGCGCGGCACGATGCACACCCCGTGCTTCATGCCGGTCGGGACGCTGGGGACCGTGAAATCGCTCACCCCCGGCGAACTCCGCGATGCGGGCGTCGAGGTCCTGCTGGGGAACGCCTATCACCTCTACCTGAGGCCGGGCACGCGCGTGCTCGAGGAACTCGGCGGACTCCACCGCTTCATGGGGTGGGGCGGTCCCATCCTCACCGATTCGGGCGGGTTCCAGGTTTTTTCGCTCGCCCGCATCAACCGGATCGACGACGAGGGCGTCACCTTCCGCAGCCATCTCGACGGGAGCCTGCACCGGCTCACGCCGGAACTCTCGATGAAGATTCAGGCGGCGATCGGCTCCGATATCCGGATGGCGTTCGACGAGTGTCCCCCCGGGGAGTCCTCGCCCGAGGCCGCGCGGACCGCGGTCGAACGCACGCTCGCCTGGCTCGCGCGATGCCGGGCGAGCCACGAGGCGCATCGGGAGGCGCACCCCGGAGGGGGCGGGCTCCTCTTTCCCATCGTCCAGGGCGCCTCCTACGGGGACCTTCGCCTCGAATCCGTCGAACGCACCCTCGCCCTGGGCGAGTGGCCCGGCATCGGGATCGGCGGGCTCTCCGTCGGGGAGGAGAAGGAGGTGACGCACCGCGTGCTCGACGAGATCGAACCCGCCCTTCCCGCCGATCGGCCCCGCTACCTCATGGGCGTCGGCTATCCCGACGACGTCATCGAGGCGGTGCGCCGCGGCGTGGACATGTTCGACTGCGTGGCGCCGACCCGGAACGGGCGCAACGGCACCGCGTTCACGGCCGAGGGCCGGTTCAACATCAAGGGCGCGCGCTTCGCGTCCGATCCCGCTCCGCTCGACGAAACGTGCGATGCTCCCTGCTGCACCGACTACAGCCGCGCCTACCTGCGGCACCTCTTCGTGAGCAACGAACTGCTCGGCCTGCGGCTCCTCTCGCTGCACAACGTGCGCTTCCTGATCCGATTGACTTCACAGGCGCGCGCGGCGATCCTCCGGGGCGAATACGACCGCTGGGCCGACGACTGGCTCGCCACCTACCGGCGCGGCTCCCCGCGCCCCCCCGACCGAACAGGAAGGTGAGGACGGACCATGCTGATGCTGAACCTCATGGGCGCTCCCGAGGGAGGGACGGCGAATCCGGCCGCCACCATGATGATGATGTTCGGATTCATCGCCATCTTCTACTTCATCTTCTTTCGTCCGCAGCGGAAGCAGCAGAAGGAGCACCAGGAGATGGTCAGGAACCTGAAGCGGGGCGACAGGGTCTCGACGATCGGCGGCATCGTGGGCGAGATCGTCCACCTCACGAACGACATCGTCACGATCAAGAGCGGCGACACCCGGGTCGAGGTCGAGCGCTCCAAGATCGGAAAAGTCAACTAGCAGTCCGTGTTCGGCGCGTGGCCCGGCCTTGATCCTCGACATCCGCATCTTCGGAGACCCCGTCCTGCGGGAGAAATGCGCTCCCGTGACGGAGATCGACGATGAGGTGCGCCGGCTCGCCGCCGACATGCAGGAGACGATGTACGACGCCGACGGCATCGGCCTCGCGGCGCCCCAGGTGGGGGTGCCGATCCGCCTCTTCGTGTACGACGTGCGCCAGGAGGGGATCTCGCCCGGCGTTCTCGTGAACCCGGAGATCGTCGCGGAGGAGGGCGCCGTGAAGGAGGAGGAGGGGTGCCTGAGCATCCCCGGACTTTCGGAGACCGTGGAACGGAGCGAGTCCATCGTCGCGCGCGGTCTCGGACTCGACGGCGAACCCGTGGAAATCCGCGCCGACGGCATCCTGAGCCGCTGCATCCAGCACGAGAAGGACCACCTGGACGGGATCCTCTTCCTGGACCGCGTGAGTCCGCTCAAGCGCAAAATCCTGCTCGCGAAGTGGCGAAAACAGGAGCGGGACTGAAGCGGCTGCGGGCGGCATGAGGGTCCTCTTCTGGGGTACGCCGGAGTTCGGACTCCCCTCGCTGGAAGCGATGCGGGGGGCAGGGCACGACATCGCGGGCGTCGTCACGAACCCTGACCGGCCCGCCGGCCGCGGGAGGCGTCCGCGGACGAGTCCCGTGAAGGCGTGGGCAGTCGAGGCCGGCGTGCCCGTCCTGCAGCCCGAACGTCCCGGCGACGAAGGCTTCCTCGCCGCCGCCCGCCGCCTGCGCCCCGACATCTCCGTCGTCGCGGCGTACGGCCGTCTCCTCCCGCCGGCGGCGCTGGATTTGCCGCCGCTCGGATCGCTGAACGTACATGCGTCGCTCCTGCCCGCGCTGCGCGGCGCGGCGCCCATCAACTGGGCCATCATCCGCGGGCACCGCGAGTCGGGGGTCAGCATCCAGCGCATGGTCGAGGCGCTCGACGCCGGCCCGGTGCTCGGGCAGACCCGCATCCCCATCCCGGCGGCGATGACGGCCGGGAAGCTGTACGCGCGGGCCGCGGAGGCGGGGGGCGCGCGGCTCGTCGCCGTGCTCGATGACCTGGCGTCCGGGCGCGCGATGGAGCGGCCGCAGGACGACGCGCGCGCGACGTGGGCGCCGAAGCTGGACCGCGAGACCGCGCGCATCGACTGGTCCCGCCCGGCGGCCGAAGTCGCGAACCTGGTCCGCGGCTGCGACCCGTGGCCTGCCGCGTGGACCTCGCTTGCCGCGCCCGCCGCCCTCGCCGGGCGGACCCTGCAGTGCTTCGAGCCGGGCGTCGACGGACCCCGCGCGGAAGGCTCCGACGCGGGAAGCGCCGACCGGGGCACGGAGCCGGGGACGGTCGTCCGGGCCGATCCCGCGCGCGGACTGCGCGTCGCCACGGGGGCGGGCGCGATCGCCCTGGGCGCCGTGAAGCCGGCCGGCCGCCGCCGCATGAGCGCGGCCGAGTGGGTGCGGGGCCTTCCGGATGCGAAGGAGGTCCGCTTCGCCTGAGCCACGACTCCCGCGCTTGCACGTCCTCGTCTCGGAGCGGGAACTGGGCGACCCGAACGGCGCCCACGGTCCATACGGTCCGGGCGGGCTGACGGCGGTCGAACGCGTGCTGGAGCGCGCGGCCCCCGTCGCCGTCCACCTGCGGGCCCGGATCGGCGCCCGCCGCATGTTCGAAATCGCGGACCGGCTCGCCCTCATCGCGTCGCGCGCCGGGAGCTGGCTCGTCGTGAACGGGCGGCCGGATGTGGCGCTGGCGGCGGGCGCCGGGGCCGTACAACTTGGGCGCGCGGCGCTCGGCGTGGAGGAGACGCGCCGGGTGATCCGGGCGTGCGCGGGGAGGCTCGCGATCGGTGCCTCCGTGCACGATGCGGAAGGCGCGCGGCGTGCCGCCCGGGAGGGGGCCGACTTTCTCGTGCTCGGCACGATCTACGCGACGCCCTCGCACCCGGGGGTCGAGGGAAGCGGCCCCGCCGCCGTGTCTGCGGTCCGCCGCCGACTCGCCGCCCACCGGCTTGCCGTTCACCGGCTGTCCGCCCGGCGTCCGCCCCCGATCCTCGCGATCGGAGGCGTGGACGCGGATCGGGTCGGGGAGGTGACGGAGGCCGGAGCGCACGGCATCGTGGTGGGGCGGGCCGTGTGGTCCGCGCCCGACCCCGAGCGGGCCGCGCTCGACCTTCGCAGACAGCTGGACGGACTGAACCGGCGGGACCGCTGATCATGGAGATACGAATCCAGGTGAACGGACGGGAGCGAGACGTTCCCGCGGGAACGTCCGTCGCGACGCTACTGCGGGACCTCGACCTCGATGGACGCACGCTCGTCGTCGAACTGAACCGGCGGATCGTCCGTCCGCCCGAGACCGAGAGCGCGCGGCTGGAAGCGGGGGACCGCGTCGAACTCGTCCATTTCGTGGGAGGCGGATGAGATGGCTCCGCTCGAAATCGCCGGCCGCACGTTCGCTTCGCGGCTCATCGTAGGAACGGGGAAGTACCCGGGTCCCGAGGTCATGCTCGAAGCGATCCGGGCCTCCGGCGCCGACATGGTCACCGTCGCGGTGCGTCGGGTCGACATCGAGAACCCGGACCGCGACGACATCCTCCGCACGTTGAGCCCGGACGAGTTCAGCCTGCTGCCGAACACGGCCGCCTGCTACAGTGCCGAGGAGGCGATCCGCGCGGCGCGGCTGGGGCGGGCGTCCGGCATGAGCGACTGGGTGAAGCTCGAGGTCATCGGCGACCCCGAAACGCTCCTCCCGCACACCGAGGAACTGATCGAGGCCACGCGCGTGCTCGTCGCCGAGGGGTTCGTGGTGCTGCCGTACACGAACGACGACCTCATCACGGCGCTGAGGCTCGAGGAGGCCGGGGCCGCCGCGGTGATGCCGCTCGCCTCGCCCATCGGGAGCGGTCTCGGGCTCCTCAACCCGCTCAACATCCGCATCATCAAGTCGCGCCTGTCCGTGCCGATCATCGTCGACGCCGGCGTGGGCACCGCGTCCGACGCCTGCGCGACGATGGAGCAGGGGGTGGACGGGATCCTCATGAACACGGCGATCGCCGAGGCGGAGGACCCGGTGGAGATGGCTCGCGCCATGCGGCTGGCAGTGGAAGCCGGCCGGCGCGCCTGGGTCGCCGGCCGCATGCCCAGACGCGAATGGGCGGTGCCTTCGAGCCCGCTCGAGGGCGTGCCGCCGCCGGCTTGAACCCCCGCGCGGCGGCTCACCGGATTCTGCGCGAGGTGCGGCGCGGGACGCGCTCCGACCGCGCGGCGTCGCGCATCCTCCCGGCCTTGGACCCGGCCGACCGCGGACTCGCCCTGGACATCGCCTTCGGCTGCCTTCGCCTGCGCGCCCGCCTCGACGCCTGGATCCGGGCCTGCGCCGACCGGCCGCCAGCCCGCATGGACGGCGCGGTGCGCGACTGGCTTCGCATCGGCGCGTACCAGTTGACCGAGCTGCGGACACCGGACCATGCGGCGGTGGGCGAGACCGTGGGCGCGGCGCGTGCGGCGCTGGGGCGCGGTCGCGCGGGATACGTGAACGCCGTCCTCCGCGCGCTCTCGAGGCGCCGCAACGCCCGTCCCTTTCCCGATCCGGAAGAGGACCCGGTAGGGCACCTGTGCTCCTGGGGTTCGCATCCGGAGTGGCTCGTTCGGCGGTGGCTGGCGCGCTGGGAACTGGCGGACGTGCGGCGGCTCGTCGAGCAGCAGAACCGGCCGCCGGATGTCGTCGTCCGCATGCTGACCGGGGAAGAGCCGGCGCCGCCCGCTGGCGTGGAACTCGAGCCCGTCCCCGGCTGGCCGCGCTCCTTCCGGCTCGAGAGCGGGCTGCCGCAGACGGCGCTCTCCGGTCTGCGGGCCGTGATTCAGGACCCTGCGGCCTCCGCCGTGGTAGATTACACGGGCGGCCGGCTCGCGGAGCCGGTGCTCGACGTGTGCGCGGCCCCGGGCACGAAGGCCCTCGGGCTCGCCGCGTCGTACGGCGTGCCGGTCGTGGCGCTCGACATCTCGCACCGGCGGCTGGCCCGCCTCGGCGCGCCGGCCCGCCGGCTCGGGCTGCCGGTGAGCATGGCGGTCGCCGACGCGCGGCGGCTTCCGGTCGCCGAGGCCGGGACCGTGCTGGCCGACGTGCCGTGCACGGGCACCGGGGTCCTCCGGCGGCGGGCCGACGCCCGCTGGCGGCTCGGGCAGCGCGGCCTCGACGACCTCGTGGCCCTGCAGCGCGACATCGTGGACGCGTGCGCCGCGGCCGTGCGACCGGGCGGGCTGCTCATGTACAGCACGTGTTCGCTCGAACGTGAGGAGAACGAAGAACAGGTGGACGCTTTTCTGGACCGCAGGCCGGACTACCGGCGCGAGCCGCCCCCGGCGGGCGCGCGCGACGATTGCACGACGCCGCGCGGCGACCTCTTCGTACGCCCGTGGCTCACCGGCACGGACGGCGCCTACGCGGCGCGTCTGCGGCGCACCGCATGAGGGCCCCGTGAGACTCCTGCGCCTGGTCCTTCTCTTCGCCGCCATGTTCGGCATCGGCTACGCGTTCGCCGCCATCCGGCTCTTCCCGGCAGCGGAAGATCCGACCGATGTGGATTTCACCGAGATCCCGGATCTCACGGGCGTCTCCCTTGCCGAGGCCGGCGAGCGCCTCGCCGCGCTGGGGCTCGTCCTCACCGAGCAGGGCCATCTCCATCACGGCGAGATTCCCGGCGGGGCCGTCGTCGCCCAGCGGCCGCTCCCCGGCCAGTTCGCCCGGGCCGGGGACACGATCGTGCTCACGACGAGCGCCGGCATCGAAACGCGCCGCGTGCCCGACCTCGCCGGACTTCCGGGCGGTCAGGCCGCGACCCTCCTCACCCGGCTCGGCTTCGAGATCGATATCGAGGAAACCGACGAGAGCGCCGTCGCCGGCGTGGTCCGGACCCGGCCCGCCGCGGGTACGAGGCTCCCGCTCCCCGCCCGCGTCCGCCTCTTCGTCAGCCAGGGGAAGGCGATCGTCACCGTGCCGGACCTTCAGGGCCGCCACGTGGACGACCTCGAGCTTCTCCTCGAGGCGGTCGACCTCCGGCTCGGCGCCGTCCGCTACCAGGTCGAGGCGCCCGAGGTGCCGGGGCGCGTCATCTTCCAGAGTCCGGCCCCCGGCTCCGCCCTTCGCGGCGAGGGGTTCGTCTCGGTGATCGTGGCCGGGACGCCGCCCGACCCGGCCACGGCGGATCTCACCGGGGACGCCGTCGGCGACACGGTTCCCCCGACCCCCGTCGACCGGGAGGGCTGCTGAATGGACTTCAGGAGCGTGTTCACGAGGAACTGGCCCTACAAGGTGGCGGCGATCGTGCTGTCGGTGCTCCTCTGGCTCAGCGTGTCGGCCGACGCCGAGATCGCCGAGCAGCCGGTCTCGACGCTCCTCGAAATCCAGGTGAGCGATTCCGCGTGGAGTCTGCGCGAGGTGCGGCCCGCCGAGATTACGACGACCTTCCGCGGCCGCCGGAACCAGGTGTTCGCCGCCCGCTTCGAGAGCCCCGTGATCCGGAAGGTGCTCGACCAGGTCGAGGACACCGTGGTCCAGGTTCCGCTCTCGGCCTCGGAGGTCATCTACAACCGCGAACTCGGGCTCGATCCCGTCGGCGTCTCGCCCGGAGCCGTCACCGCGTATCTCGAGGAGCGGGTGGGGAAGCGGGTCGCCGTGTCCGGCCGGACGGATGCAAGGGCGGCGGCGGGGGTGCTCGTCGTCGGCATGCAGGTCGCCCCCGACAGCGTGTGGCTCCAGGGACCCGCGTCCTTCGTCAACCAGATCTCCGAGGTGACGACGGCCACGCTCGAGGTGGGCGCGGTCTCCACGCGCGTCACCCAGCAGCTTGAGATCGCCCTGCCGCCGGATCTCGCGGGACTTTCGGTCGAGCCCGCCTCCGTGATCGCGACCGTTGACGTCGACTCCCTCCGCACCCGCCTGTTCGCGATCGAAGTCGTCACCACGGGCCCGCGGGCCCTCATGGCCACAGTGGATCCGCCCTCGATCACCGTGGCCATCACCGGACCCGCGGCCGTCGTGGACGGGCTCGATCCGGGGGACGTGCGCGTGACGGTCGACATTCCGAATTCCTTCGAATCGACCGGCTCCTATCCGGTACGGGCCCAACTGCCCGAGTCCGTGGCCGGCACGGTGACGATCGACGTCGTTCCGGAGCGGGTGAGCGCGGGGATCGCCTCCGACCCGCCCGACCGATAGACGCGCCGGCCGCCGCGGGGGCCGCCCCGCGCCCCGTTGCGCCCGCCGCCGGCTTCCGGGGCGGGCCGGTCCTCGGGATCGAGACCTCGTGCGATGAGACCTCGGCCGCCGTCGTGGACGAGAACGGGATTCGGGGTCTCGCGATCGCCTCGCAGGACGCGCATGCCGCCTTCGGTGGGGTCGTGCCGGAGATCGCCGCGCGCGAGCACATTCGCTCGCTCGACGCGATGGTTCGACACGCCATGCGCGAGGCGGAGGTGGGCCACGCGGACATCGAAGGCGTCGGGGTAACGGCGGGTCCCGGGCTCGTCGGCGCCCTGCTCGCGGGCGTGAACTGGGCCAAGGCGTACGCCTTCGCGCGCGGGCTTCCTCTCCTCGGCGTCCATCACATGGAGGGGCATCTGTTCGGCACCGCGCTCGAGCACGTGGGCGCGCAGCCCCCCTTCATCGGTCTCCTGGTATCGGGCGGGCACACGCTCCTGCTGGAGGCGCGCGCGTGGGGGCGCTACCGCCTGCTGGGCCAGACGCGGGACGACGCGGCGGGCGAGGCGTTCGACAAGGTCGCGCGCCGGCTCGGACTGCCGTATCCCGGCGGGCCCCAGATCCAG
Organism: Gemmatimonadales bacterium; assembly: GCA_009838765.1. GTDB lineage: Bacteria > Gemmatimonadota > Gemmatimonadetes > Palauibacterales > Palauibacteraceae > Palauibacter > Palauibacter ramosifaciens. The sequence continues at coordinate 20,888 of VXQX01000050.1, read as the reverse complement.
CTCGCGGCGGAGAGGAGCGCGGCGGGCGCGGCGGCCGGGGGCGCGGCGGACGGTTTCCGGCTCCCGCGGCCGATGCTGAGCCGGCGCGACCGGCCCGGCGATCCCGCCTACTACGACATGTCCTTTTCCGGTCTGAAGACCGCCGTGGCGCGAGTCGCCGAGCGGCTGGAGGGGGAGGCCGGCCTCGCCGACGCCGTCGACGACCTTGCGGCGGGTTTTCAGGAGGCCGTGGTCGACGTCCTGGCCGAGAAGACGCGCCGCGCCGTGGAACAGACGGGGTGCCGGCGGGTCGTGCTGGGCGGGGGAGTGGCGCAGAACTCCCGCCTTCGTGAAGGTTTAGCCGAGCGTCTGGGCTCGTCCGGGGAGCTGTACGCCCCGTCTCCACGCCTCGCGACGGACAACGCGGCGATGATCGCCGCGGCCGCCCGGTTCCGCCTGGCGAGAGGAGAACGCAGCCCGTGGTCGCTCAACGCCGAAGCGGCGCTCGCCTTTCCCGGCCTCGCATGACGGCCGGCGCGGAAGCCGGGACCGCCAAAGAGCAGCACAGCAGCCAACGAGGAGCGTGCCAGACGTGTATCCCGAACTCTTCACACTGACGCTGCCGGGTCTCGGCGAGTTCACCATCACCTCCTTCGGAGTCATGATGGCGCTCGCCTTTCTGTGCGGGTACCTGGTCCTGCGCGCGGAGACGGCCCGCCTCGGGGCCGCGCGCGACCTCGCGGCGGACATGCTGTTGGGCGCGCTGGTCGGCGGCATCGTCGGGGCGAAGATCTACTACGTGCTCCTCTACTGGGAGCAGACCGCGGCCGATCCCCTGGGGATGATCTTCTCGCGCAGCGGGCTCGTCTGGTACGGCGGGTTCATCGGCGGGTGCATCGGCGTCATGTGGGTGCTGCGCCGGCGCCCCGGTGCCCCCGGCCTCGGGGTGGACGCCATTGCGCCGGCGCTCGCGCTCGCCTACGGGATCGGGCGCATCGGCTGTTTCCTCGTCGGCGACGACTACGGGAGTCCGACGGAATCGTGGGTCGGCATCGCCTTCCCCAACGGTCTGCCGCCCACGACCGCCGGCAACCTGCGGCGCTTCGGAGCGGACGTGGACCCCGCGATCCCCGACGCCGCGGTCCTCGCCGTCCACCCCACGCAGCTCTACGAGACCGGACTCTCGCTCGTCATCTTCCTCATCCTGTGGCGGCTGCGGCGGCACCCGCACGTCCAGGGGTGGCTGTTCGGCATGTGGCTCGCGATGGCCGCGGTCGAGCGCTTCGTCATCGAGATCTTCCGCGCCAAGGACGACCGCTTCTTCGGAGGCTTCACGCTCGCACAGGTGATTTCGGTCCTGCTGTTCGCGGGAGGGATCGCGCTCGTCGTCAGGCTGCGCCGCCGGGCCGCAGAGGCGGCGGTGTGAAACGCACGGCTCTGGCCGGGCTGGCGCTGGCCGTCACCCTCGCAGGGCCGCCTTCGTTCGTCGGGCCATCGCCGCACCTCGGGCCGTCTCCCCTCAGCGGGCAGGCGGCCGGCGAGGCCGGACCGCGCCGCGCCGAAGTCACTTCCCTCCGCTTCCACGGCAACGAGACGCTCTCCGACGGTCAGTTGCGCGCGGTGATCACTACGCGCGGCACCGAATGCACGAGCCTCCTGCTGTCCCCCTTCTGCCTGGTGACAAACTGGGGTTTCGCGCACCGCCGGGCGTATCTCGACACGCTCGAGGTCAGGATCGACGCCGACCGCCTCCGCCTGTACTACAACTTCCGCGGACACTTCGAGGCGGATGTCCGCCACGTCGTCCGCACGAACGGCGTCGACGCCAGCGTCTCGTTCATCATCGAGGAGGGTCCGGCGACCCGCATCGACGAGTTCTCCATCGAGGGGCTGCCCGAAGCCGTCGGCGCGGAGGAGGCCGCGGTCCTCGTCGATATCGGCGTCGGCGATCCCTTCGATCGTGGACGGCTCCAGGCCGGCGTGGACAGTCTCATCGGTTCCCTGCGCCGTCAGGGCTACGTCAACGCGATGGCCCTCGAGGACTTCCAGCGCGGGCGGGACGGGACCGCGCAGGTGGCGCTCGACATCCGCCCCGGGGCCCGCTATCGCCTCAGGGAGATCCGGATCGAGGGCGGCGAGGCGATCGGCGAGGACGTGATCCGCGACGTCTTCCCCCTGCGCGCCGGCGACTACTACAACCAGGAGGCCGAACAGGAGGGGCAGCGAAACCTCTTCGGCCTCGACGCCATCCGCTTCGCCTCCATCCGCCGGGAATCGCCGCCGCCCGAGGCCGCCACCGCCGACTCGGCGCTGGATCTCGTCGTCCAGGTCACGCCGGCTTCGCCGCGCGCGGCCCGATTCGGGGTCGGATGGAGCACCGACCAGTGTCTCCGGACCGAGACGCGGCTGACGCACCGCAACCTCTTCGGCGGGGCCCGGCGGCTGGAGTTCACCGGCCAGCTCGGGAACATTTTCGCGGACCAGCTGGACGGGTCCTTCCCCTGCTCCCAGGTGGGTGCCGACCCCGACTTCCGGACGCTGAACTACCTGCTCCAGGCGGAATTGCTCCTCCCCGTCGCCCTCTCGGCCGAGAACACCTTCAGCGCCCGGGTCTTCGTCGAACGGGAGACGATCCCCGATGTCTTCATCCAGCAGGGCTTCGGGGCCGAGATCGGCCTCACGCGCCGACTCGGGCCCAGGGCGTCGGCCACCCTCTCGTACTCGCCGAGCTACACCGGTTTCGGCGAGCAGTCCGCGGACATCTTCTTCTGCATCAACTTCGGTTTCTGCGAACCCGAGGACATCGTCACCGTGACGAGGTCGCGCCGGCTGGCGCCTCTCACCCTCGCGGGGCTCTACAACGAGACGGACGACGCGCTACGCCCGACCCGCGGCCACTACCTGACGGCGGAGGGGGAGGTCGCCCACGAGATGACGGGCTCGCAGTACCGGTACGCGCGGATCGTGGCGCAGGCCGCTCTCTTTCGGGAACTGGAACCCGGCCTCGTGATCGCCGCGCGCGCGCGCGCCGGCATCGTCCGCTTCCCCGGCACCCGCATCTTCACGCCCGGCGCGCCCCGGACCGACCGGCTCATCCATCCATCCCGGCGCTTCTTCGTCGGCGGCTCGCAGAGCGTTCGCGGCGTGGGCCAGAACCTCCTCGGCCCCCGCGTGCTCGTGGCCGACGAGGCGGAAGACTGCCCGGCGGGCGATTTCGAGGCGTGCGTCGAACAGCTCGCGACGCAGAACCCCGGCGCCTTCGACGAACGGCCGCGCGGCGGCGACGCCCACCTGGAGCTGAGCATCGAACTGCGCCGTTACCTCAGCGAGCGGTGGAGTCTCGTCTTCTTCGGGGACGCGGGGAGCGTCTCGCAGAGGCTGACGGAACTCCGCAAGCTGCAGTGGACGCCCGGCATGGGACTCCGCTACGCGAGCCCGATCGGTTCCATCCGGCTCGATATCGGGTACAATACGACATTCGCGACCGAGTTACCGGCAATTGTTTCGACGGAGGACGGAACCTTGGTCCAGATGCCGCAGCCCGTCAGGTTCGACCCCTTCCGGTTCGATGATCCGCACCCCCTGCTGGAACTCTGGCGCCGCGTGCAGATTCATGTGTCCATCGGAGAAGCGTTCTGAGTCCCGACGACCGCCCCCCCGCGCCGACCCCCCCGCCGGATTCCGCGTCCGGCTCCGACGGGTCCGACGGGACCGACGGCTCCAACGGGTCCGCGCCGCCCGCGCGCCGGCGCCGGATCGCCCTGCCGCTGGCCGTCGTCGCAAGCCTGCTGGTGCTCGGCGTCTTCATCGGGATCACGCAGACCGCCAGGGGTCGCGACGCCGCCCTGTCCCTGCTCGAGAACGCCCTTGCCCGCAGCGTGAACGGGGAGGTGCGCATCGGGCACGCCATCTCGGGAAATCTCCTCAGCGACCTCACCGTCTCCCGCTTCGAGATCGTCGACGCGGACGGCGAACTGTTCCTGGCGCTCGACACCGTCACGATCGAACACGATGCGGTGGCGCTCCTGCGGCAGCGACTCGACGTGGGACGGCTCCACGCCCGCGGCCTGGACCTCCGCCTGCGGCAGTACCCGGACGGCCGCTGGAACTACGACCGCATCTTCGAACCGCCCTCGCAGTCCGAGCCGCCGGCGCCGTCCGCGGCGGCCTCGCTCCTCCCGGGACCGCAAGTGCCCGGGGCGCCGGACGCCGCGCTCGGCGTCCTCCTGCATGACGCGACGGTGGTCTCCGGCCGCATCCGGATCCTCACGCCCTGGACGGAAACGCTGACAGGAGCCGCGAGGGCGGAGGCGTTGCGCGAGGCGCGGGCGGGGGAGTCGCCGTGGGCGCTGCGAGAGAGGCCGGACGGCGAATTCGAGCGCGTGCTCGAACTGACGAACCTTCGGGGCCGGTTCCCCCTCACGCGGGTGACGGATCCGGAGGCCCCCTTCATGATCGAGGTCGAGGAGGCGGCCGCCACGCTGTTCGCCGTGAACCAGCCGCTGGAACTCGCGAGCCTGCAGATGAAGCTGACGATCGGGGACACGGCTCGTCTGGACGTCGAGAGGTTCGAGACGGACCGGTCGACGATCCGCGGGGGAGGGTGGATCGCCCCGAACGGCACCGATTTCGAGCTCGCGCTCGAAGCCGACCCGCTCGACGTCCGGGACCTCCGCTGGCTGCCCATCGACCTGCCCGCGACCGGCGGCGGCCCCATGTCCATCGACCTCGCCGGCCGCGGCGGGAGCACGGTCGTGGACGTGACGGACGGAGACTTCCGGACGGGGGAGACCCGCATGACCGGAGGGTTCGCTCTCGCCCTCGAGCGGCGTCCCAGGTTCCAGCGAATCGGCGTCACGCTGGTGCCCTTCGATCTCGCGCATCTGGATCCGCTCCTCGGTCGCGACGCCCCGCCCGCGGACGGCGAGGGGGCGGTCGCGGCGGCGCCCGCGATGCCGCCGGGGACGATCCGCGGCACGCTGCGCGGCTCGGGCTACGTCGACGACCTGATGATCGTGGCCGATCTCACGCTGCACGATCCGGAGCCGGATACGCCGCCTTCCAGCCTGCGGGCGCGGGGCGGCGTCGGCATCGGCGAGGAGTTCCTGAGCCTGCGGGGCCTCGACGTGGAGGTCGACGCATTCGAGTCTCGCTGGACCCGTCTCATCGATATGGACCTGGGGATCGACGGGCGCTTCCAGGGGACCCTCACCCTCGACCGCGAACAGGACGGCGGCGTCGCGTTCGAAGGCGCCGTCGAGCACCTGACGCCCGCCGGCGACCGTTCGCGCTTTTCGGGTTCCGGGTTCCTGAACCTCGCCCGGTCGCAGGTCGATGCGGCGATCGACGCGAACCCGCTGGCGCTCACGCTGCTGCGCCCCTGGGCCCCGGGCATCGAACTGGCCGGCACGGTGTCCGGTCCCATCCGGGCGCGCGGGAGTCTCGAGGCGCTGGCCCTCGAGGCGGAACTCGAATCCGCGCGCGGCCGGCTCACCCTGAACGGAGACTTCGATCTCGCGGCGGAGGAACTGCGCTATGACACCGAGATCGAGGGGACGGACCTGTCGCTGGACCGGTGGGTGGACGGCGCGCCGGCGTCGCGGCTCGCCGTCCGCGGGCGGGTCCGGGGAGAAGGGCTCGATCCCGCGACGCTCGAGGCGGCGTTCGATCTCGAGATCCTCCCCTCCCGGGTGGACCAGGCCGAGATCTTCGACAGCCGCGTGCGGCTGCGGGTGGCCGACGGCGTGGCGACGATCGACAGCGCCTTCCTCGCCTCCGACGTGGGGACGCTCTCGGTGCGGGGCGACTTCGGCCTCGCGGAAGACCGCAGCGGGCGGATCGCCTTCGAGGCGGTGGCTCCCGACCTCTCCGACTGGGACCGGTGGGTCGTGGATGAGATTCCGGGGGGCGCAGCCGCGGAGGCCGGCGAAGCGCTGTTCGACACCATCGAGGAGTTGCTGGGCCGGGCCCCGCCGGACGGCCGGCCGACGGAGGGGCTGGACGGCCGGCTGGAAACGCGGGGGGCCGCCACCGGCCGCTGGGGAGACTTCACGCTCGACGCCGACATCGAGGCCTCGGAGGCGCGTTTCCGCCGCTACCGCGCCGGAGATTTCTCGGCCCGCGTCGAACTGCTCGACCCGCCGCGGCTCGGCGACCTGCGGTCCCGGTTCACGGCGACGAACGTCGAACTGGATGGGCGGCGGGTGGATTCGCTGGCCGTGCGGCTCGCCCGCTCGGGCGCCGGCGAGCCCGGCGCCGCTGCGCTGGAGGCCGAAGTCTACGCGCAGCGCGATTCCAGCCTCGAGGTTTCAGGCCGGGGGGTGGTGGTCGGAGGCGACCTCTGGAGCGCGGGCCTGACGGATCTCCGCCTCCGTCTGGGCGGACTCGAGTCCACGCTCGTGACGCCCGCCAGGGTCGTCTACTCCGACTCGGCGCTGCTCGTCGAGGACCTCTTCCTGAACGGTCCGCTCGGCCGGCTCCGCGCAGACGGCCGCATCCCCGCCGCCGGCGAGGGATCGCTCGACGTGGAGATCCTGGGTGTGCGCGTGGACCAGTTCGGCTATCTGCTCTCGGAGCAACCGATCATCGGAGGCACGCTCGGAGGACGCGTGACGGCGACGGGCACGCTGGCGGAACCCCTCGTGACGGCGCAGATCGAGGTCCTCGACCCGTCCCTGCGGCATCAGGGCTACGCTGCGCTCAACGCGCGCGTGGACTATGCCGATCGCGAACTCACGGGAGAAATCGACCTCGTCGACGGCGGCGCCCTCCTGGGACGGCTCGGCGGCGCCGTGGCGACGGATCTCGCGATCCTGCCCGTGGAACGCCGCCTCCTCGACGACCCGTTCGACCTCGACCTGACCGGCGACCGCCTCCCGCTGGCGCTCGTCGAACTCGTGCTGCCGACCTTCGAGGAGGTGACCGGCGTCGCCGAGACGGACCTCTCGATTCGCGGCGCCCCCGGCGCCCTCCGCTACGATGGCGCCCTGCGCATCGTGAATGGGCGGGGCTGGGTGCCGGACCTCGGCGTCGGGCTCACCGATGTCGGCGCCCGGATCGCCTTCCGGGGTTCCTCGCTCGCCTTCGTCGATTCGGCCCACGTGGGATCGGATCTCGGCGGGTCGCTGCGGGCGCGCGGGACCGTGGACATCGCACGGATCACCAACCCGGTTTTCGCCCTCGACTTCAACGCGGACGAGTTCCACGGCATCGTGCGCAACGACATGGCGTTCGCCGTGAGCGGCCGGGCGCGGCTCGACAGCGCCTACGCGAGGCCCTGGGTGAGCGGCGATGTCGTCCTCTCCGACGGATACCTGGAGCAGGACGAGTTCCTCCGCGGACTCGAGGTCTTCAATCCCGGCGACCCGGACGTCTTCGACTTCCTCAACGCGTCCGCGGACGTTCTGGCGCAGTTCCGGAACCCGTTCCTCGACAACCTCGTCCTGGACGCGAACGTGGATCTCGGTTCCGGCCTCTCCCTGCAGTCGGCGCGGCTGGATGCGGAGATCGTGGGGGAGGGAATTTCCGTTTATTTGGACCGCCGCCTCGATATCCTCGACATCAGCGGAAGCGCCGAGATGCCCCGGGGCACCTACTTCTTCGACCGCGTGCCGCCCTACGTCCGGCCGCTCCGGATCACCGCGGGAAGCATGCAGTTCGTGGGGGACGCCGGCTTCAATCCCATCATCGACATCACCGCCGAATACCGGGACCGGACCATCGACGGCCCCGTGTTCGTCGAGGCCCGGATCACCGGGACCGCCACCGAGCCGGAGGTCCTCCTGACGAGCAACCCGCCCATGAGCGACACCGATCAGTACTGTCTGCTCGCGGTCGGGACGCCGTGCTACCGCTCGGCCGACCCGCAGCTGGCCCAGAGGGTCGGGCAGCAGCTCGTCTTCGGTCCGTTGAGTTCCGGGCTCACGTCGGCGCTCGGAGCGACCGGCATCTCCTACCTCAACCTGACGTCGGTCGCGGCGGGGCGCGGGGCCGGGGGCGTGGCGGCGAACCGGAGCCTGTTCGAGCGCACGGCGCTGGAAGTCGGGTGGTACGCGAGCAACGCGCTCTTCCTCTCCTACTGGCAGCCGCTGGGCGGCGGGCCTCCGAGGGCCGCCCTGGATTGGGCGTTCCTCCCCGGTTGGTCCGTCGAAGCCGGCACCGCGAGCCGATTCGACGAGCGGCTCTTCGGCCTCAGCCTGGGCACGAACGTCGCCAACGACCGCACCTACAGCCTCTTCCTCTTCCGCGAGTGGGAGTTCGGCGAGAGACCCGGCTCCGGCGGGGACTCCGACGGGAACTCCGGCTCCGGCAGCGGCAGCGGCTCCCGGTAGGAGCGCCTAGCTTCTGTCCATGTCCGGCGCGCATCTCTATCCCGATTCGGAGCGATTCCTCGTCCTCCTCAACCCCGGCGCGGGCGGCGGCGCCGCGGAGCCCGGGACGCTGCGCCGCCGGCTGGGCGGCGCCTTCGCCGCGAGGGGCGTCCCCTTCGATATCGTCGAGGCCGCGAACTCCGAGGAAGGCATGGATGTCGCCCGCCAGGCTGCCGAGCGCGGATACCGGGCCATCGTCGCCGCGGGGGGCGACGGCACCGTGAGCGTGGCGCTGCGCGGCGTCGCCGGAACTCCCGTGCCCGTGGCGATCGTCCCCTTCGGAACCGCCAACCAGCTCGCCCTCAACTTCGACATCCCCACGTCGCTGGAGGACAGCGTGCGGGTCGCGGTCGAGGGGAGAGTGACGAGTATCGACCTCGCGGAGGCCAACGGAGAGACGTTCGCGCTCATGGCCGGCGCGGGCCTCGACGCGCAGGTCATGGCCGACGCCACCGCCGAACTCAAGAGCCGCCTCGGCTTCGGCGCCTACATCTACAGCGGACTCAAGAACGTCATCAACCGTCCCGGCGCCGACTTCCGGATCACCGCCGACGACCAGGAAGTGAAGGTGAAGGCGTCGATGGTCCTCGTCGCGAACGCGGGCCAGCTCGGGGCCGGCCCCCTTCCCGTGGAGTTCCGGATGGCGCCCGGGGCCTCGTTCCAGGACGGCCTCATCGACGTGTGCATCTACGCCCCCAGCAACCTCCCGGAGGTCGCCCGCATCCTCTGGCGCGTCACGCGAAACCGGTTCTCGGGCGACGACAAGATCATCTACTTCCAGGCCCGCAGCGTCCGGATCGAGGCCGACCCGCCCGTCGCGATCGAGATCGACGGCGATCCGCGGGGCGAGACCCCGATGGAGGCGAAGGTCTCGCCGCTGGCCGCCCGGATCATCGTCCCCAGGTAGGGTCGTCGCCGGCGCGCGTTCCCGCGGGAACGTCTCGCGGCTCCGGCTGCCCGGTTGCCGGCGCTGGCCCGCGGGTCAGCGGGAGTAGAGCAGGTACGGGCGGCGGAGCGCTTCAAAAGCGGCGATGTCGGCCGCCCATTCCGAGGTGATGTGGTCGAGCGGGGCGCCGCGGTCGATGGCGATCCGGAGGCGGTCCGAGCCCGCGAGGCGGTCGAAGTGCCGCACCCTCCACTCCCAGGCATCCCCGGAGAGTCGGCGCGCGGCGAGCAGCGCGGCCACCGCCGTCCGCACCGGATCGTAGGCCGAACGGTCCGTCACCGTAAGGCGGATCCCCGAGATCTCCTCCCCTCCGAACCTTCCGTCGCTCGGCGACTCGGGCGTGAACGAGGCCGCCCGGATCTCGACCCCCGGCAGCGATGGGGCGACGGCCGCGATCTCCGCCACCCAGGCTTCTCCGTCCAGCCACGGCGCGCCCAGCACCTGAAACGCGGTCGGCGTCCCGCGGCCGACGGAGAAGTTCGTCCCCTCGAACAGGCAGGTGCCGGGATAGTGGGTAGCGCTCTCCAGCGACGGCATGTTGAGCGAGGGCGCGATCCAGGGCAGGCCGGTTTCGTCGAACCAGCGGTCCGCGGACCAGCCCGCGGCCGGGACGACGTGCAACTCCACCTCCACGCCGAACGCCCCCCGGTACAGGCGCGCGAGTTCTCCCGCCGTGAGTCCGTGCCGCACGGGCACCGGGTACAGGCCGACGAAGGTCGCGAAGGCGGGGTCCAGCAGGGGACCCTGCGTGAGGCCTCCGATCGGATTCGGGCGATCAAGGACGATCATGGGGATGCCCGCGCGCCCGGCCGCCGTCATCGCGAGCGCCATCGTCGATACGTAGGTGTAGTAGCGTGCGCCGATGTCCTGGATATCGAACGCGAGCACGTCGACCGATGCCAGCATCTCCGGCGTGGGCGCCCGCGTCTCGCCGTACAGCGAGTAGATCGGCAGCCCCGTCCCCTCGTCCGTCGCGTCGTCGATCGCGGAGCCCTCCGCCTCCGTGCCCCGGATCCCGTGCTCGGGCGCGAAGAGGGCCGTGAGTTCCGCGTCCGCGTAGCCGTGCAGCAGGTCGATGGAACTCGCGCCGCCGCGCCCGACGCCGCTCCGGTTCGTGATCAGCCCCACGCGCCGTCCGTCGATGAGATGGGAGGAATCGGCGAGAAGCACGTCGATGCCGGGACGCACCGCCGCCGAGGGTGCGTCGGCTCTCGCCGATTCCGCCGCCGCGCCCGCTTCGGCCTCGCCCGCTTCGGCCTCGCCCGCTCCCGCTCCTCCGCACGCGGCGGCGGTAAGGAGAAGAAGGAGGGAGAGGAAACCGGCGAGCGGATTCATCTCGCGCCGCATAGGTTCGGGGCGGCGAGCGCGAGACGCGGGGCGGGCGGAGGTCGACATGGTGCGGAGACTAGAGACGCGGAGCGGCCCCCGAAAGCGGGACGGGCGGGTGCGGGCCGTTGCGCGGGGTCGGTCGGTCGTACGGGGACGGGCGGTCGTGGCTCTCGGGCTGGCCGCGCTCCTCGCCCTCAGCGCGTTCGCCTGCCGCTCCTCGTCGAACCACGCCGGTTCGGGTCCCGCGGCCGTCGGTGCCGTCGGCTCGGCTCGCCCGGGGTCGGATGCTCGCGGTCCGGACCCCGCAGACGCCGACGCCGCTGCCGCCTCCCCCGACAGTCGTCCGGTCGGGTCCGCCCGTTCCGCCGACGCGCGGGCCTGGGTGGAGGAGACGCTCGACGGTCTCAGCCTGCGCGACCGGGTAGCACAGCTCGTGATGGTGTGGATGAGCGGCGGCTACGCCCCGCGCGACGACGAGGAGTTCGCGCGCATCGAGTCCCTCGTGCGCGACGACGCGATCGGCGGGATCGTGATCTCGCTCGGGACCCCCCTCGGGTACGCCGCGCGGCTGAACCGGCTGCAGGCCTCCGCCGGCGTCCCCCTGCTCGTCGCCGCGGACTTCGAGGCCGGCGCGGGCTTCCGCGTGAGCGGCGTGTACGCGCTTCCGAACATGCTCGAGATGCCCGGCGCGACCGTCCTCCCCCCGGCGATGGCGTTCGGTGCCGCCGACGACGAGGACTACGCCTACTCCGCGGGCCGGATCACCGGCGTCGAGGCGCGGGCCCTCGGCGTCCACATCGCCTTCGCGCCCGTGCTCGACGTCAACAACAACCCCGCCAATCCCATCATCGCCACGCGTTCCTTCGGGGAGGATCCGGAGCGCGTGGCGGCGCTGGGCGCGGCGTTCATCCGGGGCGCGCGCGAAGCCGGCCTGCTCACCACCGCCAAGCACTTCCCCGGCCACGGCGACACCGGGACGGATTCCCACGTCGCCCTCCCGGTCATTCCCGGCGACCGCGCTCGCCTCGACAGCCTCGAACTCGTCCCCTTCCGCCGCGCGATCGCGGAGGGCGTCGACGGGGTGATGACGGCGCATGTGGCGGCTCCCGGCATCCTCGGCGCCGGCGCCCCGCCCGCGACGCTCTCGCCGTACTTCATGACGGATCTGCTGCGCGGCGACCTCGGCTTCGACGGCGTCCTCTTCACCGACGCGCTCGACATGGCCGCCATCGCCGACGACTACGGGGCCAGCGAAGCCGCGATCCGCTCGCTGGAAGCGGGGAGCGACGTCCTGCTCATGCCGCGCGAGCCGCTGCGGGCCATCGCGGCCGTCGTCGGCGCCGTCCGCTCCGGCCGGCTCGCCGCCGAGCGCATCGAGGCCTCCGTCCGGCGCGTCCTGGAGTTGAAGGCGCGCGCCCGCCTGCACGAAGGCGCGGAGGTCGATCCCGACGCCATCTCCCGGCTCGTCGGCACCCAGTGGCACAAGTCCTTCGCCCGCGGGGTCGCCGCCCGCTCCATCACCCTCGTGCGCAACGAGGCCGCCGCCGTGCCCCTCGATCCCCGCGAGTCGCGCTCCGTGCTCTCCGTCACCTTCGCCGGGCCGAACGACCTCGCCGCGGGACGCGTCTTCAACCGCGAGCTCGGCCGGGCCGTGCGCGTCCGCCGCGCCCGGATCGGGTTCGACGCCCACCCCGGCGTCTACGACTCGCTCTTCCGGCGCGCCCGCTCCGCCGACGCCGTCATCTTCTCCGCCTACGTCCGGCCCGGCGCCGCCTCGGATTCCACCGACCTCCCGCAAGAGGTCCGCAGCTTCCTCGACCGCCTCGACGACGACGGCCGGACCGCCATGCTCGTCTCCTTCGGGAGCCCCTACCTGCTCACCTCCGTGCCGGACGCGAAGACGTACCTCATCGCGTGGGGCGGGGCCGACGCTTCGCAGGAAGCCGCCGCGCGCGCTCTCCTCGGCGCGCCGATCTCCGGCCGCCTCCCGATCTCCCTGCCGCCCCGCCACGTCCTCGGTGATGGCCTGGCCATTGGCCGAAGCCCGGAAGGGGAGAGCCCGGAAGCGGACACGGGGCCAGCGCCCATCGACGCGCAGGGCCCGCCGCTCGCGGAGGGGCGCATCCGGCTCGCGTGGGAGGAGTGGCCCGTCAACGTGGGTATGGATGGAGATTCTCTCGCCCGCGTGGACCGGATCATCGACGCGGCGATCCGCGGCGGCGCGACACCCGGCGCCGTGCTCGCCGTGGGACGGGGGGACCGGGTCGTCCGGCTCCGCGGCTACGGAAACCTGGACTGGGCTTCCTCCGCCACGCTGCCGTCCGCGGCCGCCGCGACGGATTCGAGCCTGTACGACCTCGCGTCGCTCACGAAGGTCGTCGCCACGACGACGGGGGTAATGCAGCTCGTCGACCGCGGCGACCTCTCCCTCGACACCCGCATCGGAGAACACCTGCCGGAGTGGTCGGAGGGGTGGAAGGGCGACGTCACCGTCCGCCAGCTGTTGACGCACCAGGGGGGGCTGCCGCCCTTCCTTCCCTTCTGGCGCACCCTCCGGGGAGAAGAGGCGTACCGCGAGGCGATCGCCGCCCTCGAACCCGATTATGAACCGGGACGACGGACGGTCTATTCGGACATCGGATTCATGACGCTGGGGTTCCTGATCGAGGAGATCGCGCGACAGCCGCTGGACTACCACCTCCACGAGTCCGTCTTCCGTCCGCTGGGGATGGCGGAGACCTGGTTCGACCCGCCCCGCTCGCTGTACCGCCGGACGGCGCCGACCGAGGTGGACACCGTCTACCGGCACCGGCACGTGCACGGGGAGGTGCACGACGAGAACGCCCACGCGCTGGAGGGCGTCGCGGGACACGCGGGACTCTTCTCGTCGGCCCGGGACCTCTCGAAGTTCGCCGCCTGGATCCTCGCCGCCGCGCGCGAGGGTCGGGATCTCGGCGGCGCCGCCCGGCCCGCGCGCGGGCCGTATACCCGGTCCTTCTCCGCCCGTCTGGACTCCCCGTCGCCGGAGACCGTGGCGCGGTTCACGGCGCGGGCTGCCCCTGCCTCGAGCCGGGCGCTGGGCTGGGACACCCCCTCCGGGCGCTCGTCGGCGGGAGATTACTTCGGTGAACGCGCCTTCGGGCACACCGGCTTCACCGGCACGAGCTTCTGGGTGGATCCGGAGCTGGACCTCTTCGTGGTCCTGCTCACGAACCGCGTGAATCCGACCCGGGACAACCGGAAGCACATCGAGCTGCGGCGCGCGGTGCACGACGCCGTCGCGACCTCGATCCGCGACCGCCCGGTACGACCCCGCGATCCGGGCCCGGACCGCTGACCTCTCTCGATCTCGCGATCCTCGTCATCTACCTCGGCGGGATCACCGCCTGGGGGGCGTGGCTCGGCAGAGGCGCGCGCGGCGGAGAGGAGTATTTCCTGGGCCGCCGCGACCTGCCATGGGTCGTCGTCCTCCTGTCCGTGGTGGCGACGGAGACGAGCACGCTCACCTTCCTCTCGATCCCCGGCATCGCGTACGGCGGTTCGCTCACTTTTGTGCAGATCGCGGCGGGCTACGTGCTCGGGCGGATCGCGGTCGCCGCCTGGCTGCTGCCGGCGTATCGCGAGGGACGGCTGCGAACGGCCTACGAGTTGCTGGAGGCCCGGTTCGGGACGGAGACCAGGCGGCTGACCTCCGGCATCTTCATGATCACGCGCCTCCTCGCGGACTCCGTGCGGCTGTTCGCGACGGCGATCCCGCTCACGCTCGTCACGGGGTGGCCGCTCATCGCCTCCGTGCTCGTCATCGGGGCCGTCACCTTCATCTATACCTTCATCGGCGGCATCCGCGCGGTGGTCTGGGTCGACGCCTCGCAGATGGCGCTCTACCTGGCCGGAGGGCTCATCGCGCTCGTCGTCCTCGGCGGCGCCGTGCCCGGCGGGTGGTCCGAGATCCTCGCCCGCGCCGGAGAGGCCGGGAAGCTCACCGCCATCGACCCCGCGCTCGACTTCGGGCGACCCTACACGCTGTGGGCCGGACTGCTCGGCGGCGCCTTCCTTTCCATGGGCTCGCACGGCGCGGACCAGCTCATCGTCCAGCGCCTCCTCGCCTGCCGGGACCTCGCCGCGAGCCGCCGTGCGCTCGTCGGCAGCGGCTTCGCCGTCCTCTTCCAGTTCACCCTTTTCCTCTTCGTTGGCTTGGGCCTCTGGGCGTGGTACGACGGAGCCGCCTTCGTCCGGGCCGACGAGATCTTCGCGGGATTCATCGTTGAAGCGCTCCCCGCGGGCGTCCGTGGGCTCCTCATCGCGGGCGTGTTCGCGGCCGCTATGTCTACGCTGTCCAGTTCGATCAACGCGCTCTCATCGACGGCGGCGTACGACTTCTGGGCGGCGGCCCGTCCGGAGACGGACGAGCGGCGGATCCTGCGCGTGGGGAGGATCGCGGCCGTGCTGTGGACCGTGCTGCTCGTGGCGGCGGCGATCGGGTTCATCCCCCTGAGCGAGGAGAGCACCGCCGTGGAGGTGTCGCTCGGGATCGCGTCGCTCGTCTACGGCGGGCTCCTGGGGGCGTTCGCGCTCGCCCGCTTCTCGCGCCGGGCCACGAGCCGCTCGGCCCGTCTCGGGATCGCCGTCGGGATCGGGTCCGTCACCGCGATATGGATCGGGGCGCGGGCCGCGGTCGCCTGGCCGTGGTTCGTCCTCATCGGCACGGCGATCACCGTGGCGGTCGGCCTCCTCGCCGGTTCCCGCCGCGGTTCGCCCGCGCCGGAGTGAGACCGGGAGTCGGGCCGAGAGTGAGATCGCGGGGCGTCCGCGCGCTCGCGGTGGCCGCTCTCGTGTGGGCCGCCGCCTGCGGCGATGGGGAGCCGGACGTCATGGCGCCCGTCCCCGCGCCGAACCGCGCGCCGGAGGCGGTGGGGACGATCCCCGGGCCGACGCTGCCCGTGGGCGAGGCGGCGACGGTGGACGTGTCGGCCCACTTCCGCGACCCCGACGGCGACGCCCTGTCCTACACGGCGGCGTCATCGAACGCGGGCGTCGTCGCCGTTTCGCTGTCCGGCAGCTCCGTCACGGTCACCGCCGCCGCCAAGGGGGCTCGCCACGATCACGGTGACCGCGCGCGATCCGCAGGGTTTCACCGCCCAGCAGAGCTTCGAGGTCACGGTCCCGAACCGCGCGCCGGAGGCCGTCGAAACGCTCCCGCCCCGGACGCTCGCCGTGGGCGAGACGGAATCCGTCGCCGTGTCCCCGTTCTTCCGCGACCCGGACGGAGACTCCCTCACGTACGAGGCGGCCTCGTCGGACACCGAGGTCGCCACCCCCGGGCCCTGGAGACCGCGTTCCAGCGGGCGGCGGAGCGCTGGATGGCGATTCTGGCGCCCACGGACCTACCCGACGCGCGGATGAACCGGACGCTGGGGTGCGGCGGCGACCCGAGATTCGAGCGCCACGTGGAGACGATTGACGACCTGATGATCGTGGTGGCGGTGGTCGAAATCGACGGTTCGCTCGGGACCCTGGGACGCGCCGGGCCCTGCTGGGTCCGGACGGCGACATCGCTGCCCCTGTACGGCCGGATCTCGATGGACGCCGCCGACTTCGATCAGCTCCAGGCCCGCGACCTGGAGGAAGTGATCGTTCACGAAATGGGGCATGTGCTCGGCTTCGGCACCCTCTGGCCGAGAGTCGGTCTGCTCCGGGACCCCGCCTCGGAGACGTCGGCCCCGGACACCCACTTCACGGGTCCGCTGGCCATCGCCGCGTTCGACGAGGCGGACCTCGCGCGCGCTATCGAGGCGGCGCCGAAGATCCCCTACGGAGACGACATCTGGACCGGCCCCCTGATCTTCGTCGACCCCAACGGCCGCATCACCCGAGTAATTCCCAGGTAAGGGGGCAGCGCCCGCGTCAGGCGGGCTCCGGTCGGCTGAACCCGTGCACCACGGTCTCGGAGAGGGTCGCGAACTGCGCGGCGATGTCCTTGCGCATGGCGTCGAATCGCGCGTCGATGTCCCCGTCCATCGTGTCGAGTCGCGCCTCGAACCCATCCATCCGCGCGTTGACGTTCTCATGCAGACGGGCGACGTGCTCGCGGACATCGACGTAACCAGCCCGCAGTTTGGACATCTCGTTGGCGAGAGCGACGAACCGGCCCTCCCACTTCACGTCCAGCGCGTCGAAGCGGTTGTCGACGGCTTCGAAACGGTGGTCTATCGACACGAAGCGGCCGTCCATGGCGTCCAGGCGGCCGTCCATGGCGTCCAGGCGGCCATCCATGGCGTCCAGGCGGCGGTCCATGGCGTCCAGGCGGCGGTCCATGGCGTCCAGGCGGCCATCCATGGCGTCCAGGCGGCCATCCATGGCGTCCA
>VXQX01000050.1:0-3890 GCA_009838765.1 Gemmatimonadales bacterium | reverse complement strand
TCCATGGCGTCCAGGCGGCCATCCATGGCGTCCAGGCGGCCATCCATGGCGTCCAGGCGGCCATCCATGGCGTCCAGGCGATTATCGATGGCCTCGAAGCGTGGCTCGAGCGCCTGGACGACCGCGGCCACCAAGGCCGCGTCGCGCTCGTTACGTGTGAATCTGCGGATCAACAACGTCCACCTCGAACCCGGAGTAGCGTGACGCCCTAACCATGCCCGGCGCCATCAACGGGCCATCAACCGGGCTCCGGATCCCGGCGCTCGCCACGGCCCGCCGCACCAACGTAGCCGGACCGGCCCTCGCGCGCGCACCGCACTCCGAAACTGGCGCGGGAGCGCCGCCCGCGCCTACGATGCCGGGCTATGGAAGACTCGAACGCTCTCATCGTGCGGGGGGCACGGGAGCACAACCTCCGCGACGTCGATGTCGAACTCCCGCGCGACCGGCTCATCGTCGTCACCGGGCTTTCCGGCTCCGGCAAGTCCTCGCTCGCCTTCGACACCATCTACGCCGAGGGGCAGCGCCGCTACGTCGAGTCCCTCTCCGCCTACGCGCGGCAATTTCTCGGCGTCATGGAGAAGCCCGACGTCGACGTCATCGAGGGACTCTCGCCCGCCATCGCGATCGAGCAGCGCACCGCCGGCGGCAACCCGCGCTCCACCGTCGGCACCGTCACCGAGATCTACGACTACCTCCGGCTCCTGTGGGCCCGCGCCGGCACCCCCCACTGTCCCTCGTGCGGCCGCCCCGTGCGCCCCCAGTCCCCGTCGGAGATCGCGCAGCAGATCCTCGGCTGGCCCGCCGGCGCCCGCATCGAGGTCCGCGCTCCGCTCGTCAGGGGACGGAAGGGGGAGTTCCGCGACCTGTTCGAGCGCACGCTCAGCGACGGCTTCGTGCGCGCCCGCGTGGACGGCGAACTCGTCGACCTCTCCGACCCACCCCTTCTTAACCGGCGCCGGAACCACGACATCTCCGTCGTCGTCGACCGGCTCGTCGTGCGCGCCTCCGACCGCGAGCGGCTGGCCGACTCCGTGGCGACCGCCCTCCGCATGGCCGACGGCGTCGTCGAGGTCGCCCTTCACAACGGCGCCGGCGAGGCCACCAACGGGGGCGCGGACGACGGCGACGAGGCTCACCTGTTCAGCGAGCGCTACGCCTGTCCGGCGTGCGGGCTCGGCATGCCGGAACTCGAGCCCCGGCAGTTCTCCTTCAACTCGCCCTTCGGCGCCTGCCAGGAGTGCGACGGGCTCGGCTCCCAGCGCGTGCCCAACGCCGACCTCATCGTGGGCGGTGACCGGATCTCCATCCTCGAGGGCGTCCTCCTCCCCCTGGGCGTCCCGAGTCATGGCGCCCACCGCCACGCCCTCGCGCGCCTCGCCCGCAAGCTGCACTTCGACCTCAACACCGTCTGGGGCGAGCTGAACGCGGACCAGCAGGAGGCGATCCTCTACGGCGACACCGACGTCGGCTGGGAGGGGGCGGTCGCCGCCACGCTGCGCCGCTACCACGAGACGACGAGCGAGCGCGTGCGCCTCTCGCTCGAGGAGTACATGACGCTCTCCACCTGCCTCGCCTGCGAGGGCGGGCGGCTGCGCCCGGAGAGCCGGGCCGTCACGCTGGAGGGGCTCTCCCTCCCCGCGCTCACCGCGCAGTCCGTGGCCGAACTCCGCCCCCTCCTCGGCGGCTGGCTCGAAGCCGCCCGCGCCGCCGGCGGCCAGGCGGCCGAGATCCGCGTCCCCATCCTCAAGGAGGTCGTCGAGCGGCTCGAGTTTCTCGACCACGTGGGGCTCGGCTACCTCACCCTGGCGCGGTCCGCCGGCACGCTCTCGGGCGGCGAAGCCCAGCGCATCCGCCTCGCGACCCAGATCGGGAGCCGCCTCGTCGGCGTCCTCTACGTCCTCGACGAACCCAGCATCGGCCTCCACCCGCGCGACAACCGCAAGCTCCTGCAGACGCTCGCCGCCCTGCGCGACCTCGGGAACACCGTGCTCGTGGTCGAGCACGACGAACTCACGATCCGCCGCGCCGACCACATCGTCGACATGGGGCCGGGGGCCGGGCGCGAGGGCGGGGAAGTCGTCGTCTCCGGCGACATCGACCGGCTCCTGGCGGACGACCGTTCGCTCACCGCCGCCTACCTGCGCGGCGAGCGCGAGATCGCCGTCCCCGAACGCCGCCGCGCCCCGGACCACGGCCGGCTCGTCGTGCGCGGCGCCCGCGAGCACAACCTGCGGGCGATCGACGTCGAGTTCCCGCTCGGGATCTTCATCTGCGTCACCGGCGTGTCCGGCTCCGGCAAGTCCACCCTCGTCGAGCAGATCCTCTACCGCCGCCTGGCGCGCGAGATCCAGCGCTCGAAGCTCGTCCCCGGCGCGCACGACGCGATCGAGGGCATCGACCTCTTCGACAAGGTGATCGACGTCGACCAGAGCCCCATCGGCCGCACCCCGCGCTCGAACCCGGCCACCTATACCGGCCTCTTCACCCCCATCCGCGAACTCTTCGCCCGCCTCCCGGAGTCGAACATCCGCGGCTACGCGCCGGGGCGGTTCAGCTTCAACGTGAAGGGCGGGCGCTGCGAACCCTGCCGCGGCGACGGCCTCGTGAAGATCGAGATGCACTTCCTGCCCGACGTGTACGTCCCCTGCGACATCTGCCGGGGACGCCGCTACAACCGCGAGACGCTCGAGGTCCTCTACCGGGGACGGAGCATCGCCGACGTGCTCGCGATGAGCGTGGACGAGGCGCTCGAATTCTTCGACGCCGTGCCGTCGGTGAAGCGCCGCCTGGGCACGCTTTCCGATGTCGGCCTCGGCTACGTGACGCTCGGCCAGCCCGCCACGACCCTCTCGGGCGGCGAAGCCCAGCGCGTGAAGCTCGCCACCGAACTCGCGAAGACGAGCACCGGCCGCACCGTCTACATCCTCGACGAGCCCACCACGGGCCTCCACTTCGAGGACGTGCGCCTCCTCCTCCGCGTCCTCCACCGGCTCGCCGACCGCGGCAACACGATCATCGTCATCGAACACCACATGGATGTCGTGAAGACGGCCGACTGGGTCATCGACATGGGCCCGGAGGGCGGGGCGGGAGGCGGCCTCGTCGTCGCCGAGGGCCCGCCGGAGCTCGTGGCCGGGACCCCCGGCAGCCACACCGGCCGGCACCTCGCCTCGCTCCTCCCGGAATCGAGCCGGAAAGCGAGCGGAACCCCGGCCATATGATCGGGGTAGGGGGCCGTATCAGCACGCGGTGCAGCAACGCTCGAAGGTTCAAGACCTTGACGGCAGGCGGCGGTCGACGCCATACTCCAGACTACATGGGGGAATGGGTGTGGAGAGTGTGGCGGGGCCTGCCTCGAATTCCCCCGGGAAATGCGTGAGCCGAAGTGACGGTTTCACGGACTTGCTCGACCGAAGGAAACATCGAACAAAACAAGGCGTTTTCGCGGCTTCCCGCGCTCTTGCCACCCTGTGAGAGCGTCGGTATGTTTCAGCCCGATTTGCGGGCTGGGGTGTGGTTCATCGTTCGTTGACGGTGGTATGTTGATCGATCGAGTCAGCCATACACCCGAAGGACTTCATCCTGAGGAGGAGTGAAGAATGAGAAAGGGTACCAAAAGGCTGTTGACGGTCGGGGCGGTCCTGACCCTCGGCGCTTGCGGTGACACCGTAGAGGTCGTCACGCCGCCGTTCCCGGACATTCCGCCCATCACCATTCCACCGCCGGTCATTCCACCGCCGCCGGTCATTCCTCCGCCGCCGCCGACTCCGAACCGGCAGCCTGTGCCGCAGGGGACGATTCCGGCGCTCAACGTGGGCGTTGAGGAGACGGCGACCGTGGCCGCGCTGGGCGGCTACTTCAGCGATCCCGACGGCGACGAGCTGACC
>VXQX01000027.1 GCA_009838765.1 Gemmatimonadales bacterium | reverse complement strand
GCCACGGAATCTCCCCCTTCGCCGCATCCGGCGGCGAGCGCCATCGTCAGCAGCGCCGCAAGGGCACACGCCCGCGAAACCCGCATCCCCTACCTCTTCCCGGGTCGCTTCACCCGATAGCGAACACGAGCCCGCTCTGGAGGGCCAGGTGGCCGGTCTTCCGCCCCTCATCGTCGATTTCGGAGAGACCCAGGGCGTACATCACCTCGAACGCCAAGCCGAGCGAATCGGTCAGTCTCACCTGGAAGCCGCCGCCGACGGCGAGTCCGAAGTCGCTCGACCTGACCTCGCTGACGCCGCCCTCCCCGCATGCCACTTCCGCGTCCTGCGCGCTCACCGTCCGCCCCGCCACGCCGGTGCGTCCCGCGCCGACACGGTTGGGAGTCCCGGGAGGGACCTCGGGGCGGAGCGGCCCGGGATCTACGGACGACACGGCCACCTGGCACGAGAGGTTGAAGGCCATCCAGGGCCCGGCGAGGATGCCGAAGTTGAGACGCCC
Organism: Gemmatimonadales bacterium; assembly: GCA_009838765.1. Taxonomy (GTDB): domain Bacteria; phylum Gemmatimonadota; class Gemmatimonadetes; order Palauibacterales; family Palauibacteraceae; genus Palauibacter; species Palauibacter ramosifaciens. The sequence goes on along the minus strand of VXQX01000027.1, from coordinate 3,596 downwards.
CTCTTCGGCATCGGCGCCCGCGCGGAGCAGCGCGGAGAATTGCAGGTAATCCATCTCCGCCTTCGACTCGGTGAGCGCCCGGCTCGTCGTGATTGACGGCGGCACCTCCGCGGCGCCGCCCTTCGGGGCCAGTCCCATGCCGAGGCGCACGCCCAGGCCGCCGCTCAGCGGGATCCCCGCGTCGACCCCGACTACGATCCCGCCTCTGGGGTCGTCGAACGCGGATGCGCCTCGCGTCTCCGTGGCGTCCCCGGACAGGGAGGCGAGACCGATGCCGGCCCTCACGCCGATGGTCGTCTGCGCCGCGAGCGGCGCGGCCGCGAGCGCGACGACCAGGGCCACGGCGTGGCTGGCGGCTGGCGCGGAACAACGTCGTGCGGACATGGCGTCTCCCTCCCTGCGAATGCCGTATGCCGGCGGCCGCCCACGGACCCGATGGGGCGACCCCTCCCTTCCTCATTCTCCCCGGTTTCCCTCCGATCATCAACCAGTATTATGTGTGTCGACTGCCTGAGGTCCTCCAGGCCACCTCCTTCACCTCATACATCCCAGGTCTCCGACCCATGATCGATATCAACGAAATCGGCGCGACCGCCTTCGTCATCGCGTCCATCCGGGCGCTTGAACCGGAGAAACCGCAACCCCTCTTCAACGATCCCTACGCCCCGTGGTTCTCGAACGACCGGGCGCGCACGGCCGCCCGGCAAGTGGACGCTGTGTTCCCGCCCTCGACCACGATGGTCCGGTTCCGCACCCGCTACTTCAACCGGTTCGTCGAGCGCGGGATCGTGGACGGGGCCCGGCAGGTCGTGCTGCTCGGGGGCGGCTTCGACATGCGCGCGCACCATTACCACGACATGGGCGTCGCCTTCTTCGAGGTCGACCAGAAGGCGGTCCTCGAATTCAAGCGCCACATCCTGGCGGACAACGGGCTCGAACAGCCGCCGTCGCTCTTCGCCAACTACCTGGAGGAGGATGTTGCGGGCGGCCTGGCCGATCTCGGCTTCGACCTCGCCGCGCCCACGCTGATGGTCTGGGAGGGCAACACCATGTATCTGCCCCCTGCGAGCATCATGCCGTTCCTGAACCGGCTCGCCGCGGCGATCCCGTCGTTCCGCATCGCCTTCGACTACTTCGCGGTGGACCTGCAGCGCCGAGATTTCGACTCCGACGAGGACCGCAAGCGGCTCGAAGGGCTGGAGCGGGCGATGCAAGCCTCCTTCCCCACCGGCTTCCCCGACCTCACGGTGTTCGAGAAGCAGGCGCCGTTCGAGGTGGCCGAGTCGGGCTCGTTCTCGGAACTGGCGGAGGAGTACGGGCTGGGCGAGATGGTGGCCGAGTATCCCGAGGACTGGCGCGAAACGCTCACGCTGTACCGCTACTGCGTGCTGGAGCGCCGGTAGCCGACGGCACCCGCCCTGGCCGCTACAGTCACGGTTACCGTGGCGGTCGAAGAACTCGTCGCGCGCTCGCGCACGCCCAGGACGCGATCTGGACCTTCCAGAGCTGGCCCGCCACGGCCCGCAGCATGTTCGACGGCGTCGTCTACGGCCTCCTGACCGGCGGCGCGTTCGGGTGGCTCTGGCCCTGACTCAGCCCTGAGACGGCGCGGAGGTGGTCGCGGATCGCCTGCTCGCTGAGGGCCGCCCGGCGCCGGCACTCGCTGCTCCACTTGAAGCCGTGGACCGCGGAAACGGCGAACGCGCCCGCGATGATGGCGGAGCCGATGCGGTTCCGGTCGTAGTCCTCATCTGTGTCGAACGAGGCGCGCGACTCTCCCCAGATCCCCGCGGCCTGGCCGAGGTGGCCCAGCGAGACGACGCCATCAATGACGGGCGCTGCAACGCTGCGAGTGCAGTCGCCCTGTGCCACCGATCCGAGGGCTCGGGGCGGTCTCGTCATGAAGAGCATCGAGCACCCGCACAAGACCGGCGCGCCGACAAGAACCGTGGCGAGCGCCCTGCGGTACCCTGTCGCGCGACGTTTCATGCCGTCCTCAGGCCCGAAGTCTGAAGCGCTGGATCTTTCCGGTCGCGGTCTTGGGAAGTTCGGCCGCGAAGCGGATCCAGCGGGGGTACATGTAGCGCGGTAGAGCCTCCTGGCAATGCGCGACGAGTTCGGCCCTCAGCGTGTCGGCGGCCGGCGGTGCCCCCGCCCTCTCGCGGAGCGGCTCCGACAGCACCACGTGCGCTTCCGGCTTCACGAGGCCGTGGTCGTCCTCCCGGCCCACGACCGCCGCCTCCAGCACCAAGGGATGTTCCACGAGACGGGCCTCGATGTCGAACGGAGAGCACCAGATCCCACCCACCTTGATCATGTCGTCGGCGCGGCCCTGGTAGTGGAACCAGCCCTCGGCGTCGCACACGTATTGGTCGCCGGTGCGGAGCCAGCCACCGACGATCGTCCGTCCCTCGAGTTCCGGACGGTTCCAGTAGCCGGGGGTCGTCGAGTCGCCGCGGATCTCGAGTTGCCCCGCTTCGCCGGGCGCCGCCTCGCCCGGTCCCGCACGGGCGCCGCCTTCGCCGACGATCCGCGCCTCGTAGCCGGGGACGACGCGGCCCGTGCTCCCGGGCTTCACCTGTCCCGGGGCGTTGGAGATGAAGATGTGGAGCGCCTCGGTGGAGCCGATTCCATCCAGGATCTCGAGCCCGATCGCTTCCTTCCAGCGGTGAAAGAGGTCCGGGGGCAGCGCCTCGCCCGCCGAGACGCACAGCCTGAGCGAACTCAGGTCGGGACTGCCCCGCCCCGCCCCGCCGCCGCGAGCCGCACCGCCGCGAGCCGCACCCGGGCCGGCCGCTCGCGCCTGGTCCAGCGCCTGGTCCAGCGCCTGTAGCTGGGCCGCATACAGCGTCGGCACCCCGAAGTACGCCGTCGGCCGCAGCGTCTCGATCGTCTCGAACGTCGTCTCGGGCGTCGGCCGCCGCGCGTCGAGGATCGCGGTACCTCCCACCCACAGCGGGAAGGTCATCGCGTTCCCGAGCCCGTAGGCGAAGAAGAGCTTGGCCGCGGAGTAGCAGCGGTCCTCCGCGCCGAGGCCGAGGATCCCCACGGCGTAGTGCTCGCAGGTCGCAGGCATGTCGCGGTGGCGGTGCGGCACCCCCTTGGGACGGCCCGTGGTGCCCGAGGAGTAGAGCCAGAACGCGACGTCGTCCGGCCCGGCCGGCGCGGCCTCCAGCTGCGGAGGGGCCGCGGCGACGTCGTCGAGCACCCCGCCCTCCGCCTCGAGCGCGAGCCCGCGGGCGCCCGTGCGCGCCGCCGCCAGCCCCGGCACGACCTCGGCCGCGAACTCCGGCGTGTAGACGACGGCCCGGCACTCCGAATCGGCGATGATGAACGCGAGATCCCGCGCCCGCATGAGGTAGCTCACGGGCACGGGCACGATCCCCGCCTTGATCGCCCCCCAGAAGAAAAAGAAGAACTCGGGACCGTCCTTCACGACCATGAGCACGCGGTCGCCCGGCGCGAGCCCGAGCCCGAGTAGCGCGTTCCCCGCCTGCGCCACCCGCCCCGCCAGCTCCGCGTAGGTGACCTCCACCCCCGCCTGCTCGATGGCGACCTTGCCGCCCCGCCCCGCGGCCACATGCCGGTCGATGTTC
>VXQX01000015.1 GCA_009838765.1 Gemmatimonadales bacterium | reverse complement strand
CCTCCCGACCCGCCTCCGCCGCCTCCGCCTCCCGTCGCGGCGCAGATCGTGCCCTGCGAGGGCGGTTGGGCCGGCGGGTTCCCGTGCGACCGCGTGGATCTCGCGGCGCAGGTATCCGTGCCGGACCTGAGCCCGGGACGGACGCCGGCGGGATCTACGGACGAATGGGTCGTGAACGACATCTGGGGGTGGACCGACCCGCAGACGGGCGTGGAGTACGCGCTCGTGGGCCGCCACGACGGGCTCGCGATCATCGATCTCTCGACCCCGACCGAACCGCGCCCCATCGCCTTCATGCCCTCCGTGACCTCGCACAGCGGCTGGCGCGACATGAAGGTGTACGAGGATCACGCGTATGTCGTGGCCGAGATCACGGGACACGGCGTTCAGGTGCTCGACCTCACCCGACTTCGGGCGGTCACGGGGTTCCGGGAACTGGGAGCGGACGCGCACTACGAGGACGTGAGCGCCGTCCACAACATCGCGATCAACGAGGAGACCGGCTTCGCCTACGCCGTCGGCAGCAACTCCGGCGGCGAGACCTGCGGGGGCGGTCTGCACATGATCGACCTCTCGGACCCGAAGAACCCGACGTTCGCGGGTTGCCATGCCCCGGAGGGGACCGGATCCCTCGGCACCGCCTACACGCACGACGTCCAGTGCGTCGTGTACCGGGGGCCGGACGCGGAGCACGCCGGCGGCGAGATCTGCATCGGTTCGAACGAGACCGCGATTGTCGTATCGGACGTGACGGACAAGGCGAACCCGATGACGCTGTCGACCGCCACATACGCCGACCACGGCTACATCCACCAGGGGTGGCTGAGCGAGGACCACCGGTACTTCTACCAGAACGACGAACTGGACGAGAGCAACAACCGCGTGTCGCGGACGCGCCTCCTCGTATGGGATCTCACGGACCTGGACGATCCCGTCCTGGCCAAGGAGCACCTGGGTCCGACCGAGGCGATCGACCACAACCTCTACGTGCACGGCAACCGGATCTATCACTCGAACTACGCGTTCGGCGTGCGCATCCTCGACATTTCCGACCCCGCGAACCCGCGCGAGGCCGGGTACTTCGACACCGTGCCCGCGCACAACGACAAGAACTTTGACGGCTCCTGGTCCACCTATCCCTGGTTCGAGAGCGGCATCTTCATAGCCTCGAGCTGGGACGAGGGCCTCTTCGTCCTCCGCCTGCAGCAGTAGCCGCGTTACAGCGCGTCCGCGTCGCGCTTGTCGATCATGTGCGCGCATCAAGCCCGATTGCCGCTCACTTATGGCTAAAATGTGGTCGACAACAAGCGTGGCTGCTCACCGGGGGTTCAGAAAACCTTCCGTCCCTCGGCCAGATTGAGCAGATCGGGGAACACCCACAGCGCAGCTCTCCGTCCCGCTGGCGGGACGAGTTCTCTCAGGACGCCGTTCGTCCGCAACACCGTGAGAAACCGACGCGCCGTGGGTCTCGGGATGTCGGCGCTACGTACGAAGTCGGTGCTGGAGAAGACCGGTCGCCTGAACAACCAGTCTACCGCCGGAGTTGCGTACCGGGACCGCGTCATCCTGGGGATGCTGGCCTTCAATTCGTCGTAGAGCCCGAGAATGCCTCGTGCCTTGGCCAGATTCTCCTCCGCCTGGGCGCGCACGGCCTTCATGAAGAAGAGGGTCCATGTCGTCCAGTCCCGGTCCCGTGACACCGAAAGGAGCGCCTCGTAGTAGTCGCTTCGGTGGGCCTCCAGGAATCCGCTGACGTAGAAGTGCGGTCGCTCGACCATGTTCCACTGCCAGAGCAGAAGAGGGATCAGCATGCGGCCCACGCGGCCGTTGCCGTCCAGGAACGGATGCAGCGCCTCGAACTCGGCGTGCAGCACGGCCAGTTGGACCAACCTGTCCGGCACGTCATCGGCGCTCGCGTTGGCGTACCGCTCCCACCTGCTCATGGCGTCCGGGATCTCGCGGGCGGTGGGCGGCACGAAGCGAGCCTCCTCTATACCACGACCCGGGGGACCGATCCAGTTGGGGACGCGGCGGTACTCCCCCGGCGACTTCCCGGCGCCGCGCCCGCTGTCGAGAAGTACCTCGTGGGCGCGGCAGATCACGCGGCGCGAGACCGGGAGCGTCTCCAGCATCCGCTCCGCCTCGAGCATCGCCCGGCGGTAGTTCAGGATCTCGTGGATGTCCTCCCGCCGCTCCGGCGACTCGGCGGCGGCGCCGGCCTCGAACTCGAGGACCTCGGTCATGGAGGCCTGCGTCCCCTCTATGCGCGACGAGAGAACGGCCTCCTGGGTGGACAGCGGCGACAACAGGACGCCCGAGTTGGGCATGGCCTGGAGAATGCCGTCGTAGCGGGCCACAGCCGCCGCGGCGGGTCCGACATGGGGTAGGAGAACCTGCCAGTCGAAGCTGTCCGCACGCGGCGGAAACGCGCCTGCGTGGTAGTGGACCGGGCCCAGTTGCGGGCTTTGCGTATCGCTCATGAACAACAAGATATTTTGTCGGTCACTTTAAGGGAAATAGTGAAGGACAAGAGAGTCTCGGCCGACCGCCTCGGCAGCTGCGTTACGGCCGCTGCGTCACAGCTTCAGCGGCCGCTTCTCGATCCTGAGCAGTCCGAGCCACGCGATGCCGGTCCACAGCGCGAAGTGATAGAGGACGAGTCCCGTCGCCCCCCAGTCCCACGCCGCCGCGGCCCCGAACCCCGCGACGAGATCGTCGATGACTCCACTGGGAAAGATGAGGAACGGCAGTACGGCCCCGACCGACTCCGCCGCCGACCAGGTCTCTGAATTCCTGCCCATCTCATAGCTGGTCACCTGCACCCCCGCCAGCGTCCCCGAGAGCATGAAGTACAGGACTCCGATGAGCGCGGCGCGGCGGATGCCCAGCGCGGTGATCGCGAAGCTGATCGCGCACGCGAGCACGCCGGTGAGGCACAGGCTCACCACCCCTCCCAATCCCGGGGCGGGTCGGGTCCCGGGGGGGACGACGACCGCCCAGGTCAGGCCGAAGATCGCGAGAGCGGCGACGGTGGCGACCTGTACGCCGGCATATCGCCGCAGGTAGAAGGAACGCAGCGGCATGGGATGCTGCGCCCACAGCATGATCGCGCCGCTCCGTCGCTCGTTGGCGACCATCCCGCCCGGCATCAGGAAGGCGAGGAGCATCGTGCCGAAGGCGAAGGCGCTCATCAACAGGGCGAAGAGAACGAACATGCCCGCCCGGCGCGCCATGGCTTCGACCTCCTCGGGGGTCGGCTCGCCGCCGTCGGCGCCGACCGGCGTCCCGCTGATCCGCACGTTTTCCAGGGCTGTCATGTCGTAGGCGTGCGTGAAGATGACCAGGCCGACGCCGAACAGGAACACGACCAGCGCGAGCTTCCACCGTCGGCGCAACGCGTTCAGCACGGAGGCCTTGATGATGTTCATGGTCCCGTTCATGACACCGCCCCTTCCAGTCCGACGAACTCCGTCTCCAGGAACTCGCGCGTGAACCCGCCTTCCGGTGGCTGCACGATGCGGGCGCGTTTCCGGTCGATCAGGAGCACTCGGTCGCTCATCATCGCCAGTTCGCCGAGGTCGTGGCTGGCGACGAGGATCGTGGACTGGCCGCGGATCTCCTCGATCCGGCGGCGGAGACGGATGCGCTGCCCGGGGTCCAGTCCCGACTCGGGCTCGTCGAGGAAGAGCAGCCCGGTGGGCCGCATCAGGGCCATGGCGAGCGCCAGCCGGCGACGCATCCCCTTCGAAAGCGCGTCGGCGGGACCGTCGGTGTCGTAGTCCACCCCGGCCAGCCGGCACGCCCGCTCGACATCGGCCTCCGGACCGGCCGCAGCCGCCGCGAGCGCGAGCAGCCCGTCGCACGTCCATCCCGGCGGGAGCACCGTGTCCTCCGCCAGGTAGCCGATCCCCTGCCGGCGCCGGTAGTCGGCCGGCCCCGTGCCGGACAGCGTAGCTTCGCCCTCGACCGGAGCCAGCACCCCCAGCAGCGTGCGGAAGAGCGTCGTCTTCCCCGAGCCGTTCGGCCCCACCACCGCGAGCACCTCGCCCGGCACGATGTCGAGCGACAGCCCGCCCAGCACCACCCCTGACTGTTATA
>VXQX01000089.1 GCA_009838765.1 Gemmatimonadales bacterium | reverse complement strand
CCCAGCGCCACGTGTTCCGGTCGGACCGGGGGTGGCGGCGGGGAGGGGTCGGGCTCGGCGGGGCCGTCCGTGCACGCAGCGGCCAGCACGGCTCCGAAGCTCGCCAATGCCAGTGGAATCCTCGCGATCCGGCGCCGGTCGGGGGTTCGGCAGCGGTACATCATTCGATCAGGGCTCCCCACTCCGGCTCTTTGGTGCCATCCGCCGGCCTCTTCGCGCGGCCCTTCCCCACAACTCAGTCCTGTCACAATGTGCGGGGGACGGGATCCACGCCAACAGATGGATTAAGGACGGAACGAATGATCCAGCGGTCACTGCGGCGGACGGCACAAGCCGCGACGGGGCTTGTGCTGGGAGGACTCACGGCGGTGGCCGCGGCGGGCTGCGCTCCCGGGGACCAGGAAGCGCCGGAGAGTGGCGAGCCCGGGGCGGCGGTCTCCTTCCCGGCCGAGCCGCCGGACGGGCCGATGCCGGAGATCGGGCCGGCACCCGCGGATTACACGCCGACGGCGGCGGGGTCTCCCTCCACCGACATCTGGATGGGGATGCTCGTCCGCGAGGGCGGTGCGCTCTCGGTCTCCGGCCTGGGGCGGGCGACGGACCGCGACGCGTACGACAACCAGCCCAGCTTCCTACTGGACGGTTCGGCGATCCTCCACACCGCGGCGCTGGACCGCAGGCAGACCGAGATCATGTGGCTCGCGGCGGCATCCGGGGCCGAGCCCGGCGCCTCCGAGCGGTTGACGCACACGGAGGAGGCGAGCGAGTTCTCGGCGCTCCAGGTCCCGGGGCAGGACGCCTTCTCCGCGATCCATGAGATTCGCGGCAAGCAGTATCTGTGGCGCTACGACCTCTCCGGCGAGCCGCTGGGACCGATCTTCGCCACCGCCGAGCCTGTGGGATATCACGCGTGGGCCAACGAACACGTCGTCGCGATGTTCATCCTCGGCAGTCCTCCCACCCTCCAGGTCGGGGATGCGCTGACGGGCGAGATCCGGATCGTGGCGGAGAGCCCCGGGCGGTCCATCCACCGGATTCCGGGGACGGAAGAGATTTCCTTCGTGCGGAAGATCTCGGACGAGGAGTGGTGGATCGAGCGTCTGGATCCGGCCGCCGGTACCGGCGAGCGGATCGCGCGTACGCTCGCCGGGCGGGAGGACTACGCGTGGACGCCTGAGGGCGAGATCCTCATGGGAGATGACGGCCGGCTGTTCGCCTGGTCGGAGGGCTCGGACTGGATGGAGATCGCCGACTTCTCGGACGTCGGCGTCGTGGGCATCACCCGCCTTGCGGTGAGCCCCGACGGCGCCCGAATCGCGATCGTCGCCAACCGTCCGCCCGGCTGACGACGTTCCCGCGGGAACGTCGTCGTGTGCCCGCAGGTCGAATCCGCTACTCGAAGAGCAGTCGGTCGAGTCCCTGCGTGAGGCCCACGCGTTCCGGCGCCAGCCGCGCGGCGAGCAGGGTGCCGGCCACGTACGGTTCGGCGCTCGATCCCGCGTCGTGCCGGATCGAGAGCCGTTCTCCGGGGAGGCCGAAGATGGACTCCACGGAGATGACGTAGCTCGGGAGCCGCAGCGAGTGGACCTGCGCGCCCCCGATCGTGGCCCCGCGCGCCTCCCGTGAGCCCAGCGTGTCCTCGACCGAACGGGCGAATTCGTTCGTAGCGACCGTCCCCAGAAACTCCGCCAGTTCCAGCGCGGTGCCGCTGGGTGAGTCGGGCTTTGCGGCCGACGCCATGTCGACGATCTCCCAGTGCGGCACGTGACGCGCCGCGATCCCGGAGAAGTGCTTCAGCAACGCGGCCGTGATCGAGAAATTGCCCGCGGCGATGACACCGACGCCGGCCGCGCGCGCGGCCTCGTCGATCTCCCCGTACTCCCGGCCCGTGAGCCCCGAGGTCCCGACCACCGCCGCGACGCCCGCCTCGATCGCGCACATGATGTTGGCGTAGACGGCGCTCGGGTGCGTGTAGTCGATGTAGACATCGGCCGGCTCGCGGAGCGCCTGTTCCACGTCGGCCGTGATTGGCACCTCGCCGATCGTCTGTCCCGCCGCCCGCCGCGCCACCGCCCCGGTCAGTTCGAACTCGTCTGATTCGCGGATGGCGGCCACGACGCTCTCGCCCGTCCACCCCGTCGCCCCTCCCACGCAGACCCGAATACTCATCTTCGCTCCGTCCAATTGCGGCTCTCCCCACGTTCCCGCGGGAACGCGCGGCGCCGATGGCGGCTCACGACCGGGGGAACACCTCCGCCCCGGTGAGGCCGAGGTGATGGTCCGTCGCCCACGCGATCTCGATCTCGTGGCGCTCCATCAGGGCAAGGCTGGACGCGTCCACATACGTCAGGCGGGCCCCCCTGAGCCGGTCGAGGACCCGGCATGTGTCACGGTGGAGCCGGGATGTTCCCTCGAGCACTGCGAGCCCGTCGAGGTTGTCCAGGAGGCGGCGGCAGGCACGGGCCTGTTCCTCGCCGTGGCGATGCAGGAACCAGGAATAGGCCTCCGACCAGACGAGCACCGACGTGTGCCAGCGCGGCACGGGCCCGCCGAACAGCGCACGCGCCTGCGCGTGGTACTGGTCCCGCCGGTTGAGGGCCGCGATGAGGATGCCGGTGTCGAGAAACACCTTTCGCCCCTTCAAGGCTTACGGTGTCGCCCGCCCGTAGACCACCTCATCGACCGTGGCGCTGTCGCCCGGCTCCCCGTCGACCGTCCCGAGATAGGCCATCCACGGCTGCTCGTCGGGCAGCCTCGAGAGAGTCTCGGCCAGACTTCTCCGGCAAAGTTCCGCGATTGAAATCCCCTCTCGCCGTGCGGTTTCCCTCACGCGCTCGTAGAGTTCGCGGTCTACCGAAATCTGTGTCCGAATCATCATGCGGCACTCACTCCCCAACCTCTTGTTATCTCCATCTCCGATCATGATAACATGGGCTCGCGCCCGCGGCCATCCGGACCTTCGTATGTTGGGCGCAGCACGCGCCCTCAGGCCGACGATCGAGAAGAGGATTGAGACCATGAACATGGACCGTCGAGACTTCGTTCGAACCTCCGCCGCAGGCCTGGCCGCGGCCGCTACGCCCGCCGCTCTGGCCGCCGAAGGTCGCCCTTCCCGGGCCTCCGACGGCTTCGGGGCTCCCGCCGTCCACGGTTCGCGGGCCGCCCGGCCGATCGTCGTCTCCGACCTCAGCGGGATCCGCTTCAACAACGGCGGGCCCGAAAGCTCGGTCGAACGCGCCTACCGCGGGATCGTCGAGGGCGAGGACGTGCTGGACGCCCTCATCGCGGGCGTGAACATTCCCGAGAACGACCCGACGGAGATGGGGATCGGCTACGGCGGGCTGCCCAACGCGGACGGCGTCGTCCAGCTCGACGCATGCTGCATGCACGGGCCCCGGCGCTGGGCCGGCGGCGTCGCGGCGCTGGAGGGGGTGCGCACCCCGTCGCTCGTGGCGAAGGCGGTGGCCGAACTCACCGACCACCATCTGCTGGTGGGCACCGGCGCACAGGCGTTCGCGCGCCAACTCGGGTTCGAGATCGAGGACGACCTCAATACGGAGGCGTCGCGCGCCCTGTGGCTCGAATGGCGCCGCCGGATCGACCCCGGCCACTGGCTCGACCCCCGCAAGCGTCTCGAGGCCGGCCTCTCGATGGTCGACGACGGCCTGATTCCGGCCCATTCCTTCTGGGGGACGACGAACTGCAACGCAGTGAACGCGGCCGGCGACATCTGCGGCGTCACCACGACGAGCGGCCTCTCGTGGAAGATCCCCGGCCGCACCGGCGACTCCCCGATCCTCGGCGCCGGCCTGTACGTGGACAACGACGTGGGTGCCGTCGGCTCGACGGGGCGCGGCGAGGCGAACCTGTACAACCTCTCCTCCTTCCTCGCCGTCGAGTTCATGCGCCAGGGGATGAGCCCGCTCGACGCGGGCATGGCCACCCTGGAGCGCATCAAGTCGAACACCGTGGAAGCAAGGCTCCTCAACGCGCGCGGCCTGCCGAGCTTCGACGTCCGCTTCTTCCTGCTCAACAAGGAGGGGGAGACGGCCGGCGTCGCCATGTACGGCTCCGCGGAGACGCACTACGCCGTCTGCACCGAAAACGGCGCCGAGGAGCGCCCGTTCGAGGGTCTGCTGGAGGGCTCGCCCCGAGGCGCGTAACGCTGCCCCCGGGGTGGTTCGTGCCGCGCTCCGAACTCAGCGGTTGTAGGCAGGCGTCGGGCCCCGGAGCCGCGCCCACACGCCGTCGCAGGCGGCGAGCACCTCGTCGTCGAGTGGCGGCGCGTCGAAGGCGTCGAGGTTCTCCTCCAGGTGCTCGATGCGAGAGGCCCCGACGATGATGCAGTCCGCGCCCTCCTGCGCCCGCAGCCACCCCAGCGCGAGTTGCACCGGCGTCAGCTGCGCCTCCCGGGCGATGGTCTCGGCCTCGGCGACGGCGTGGAAGTACTCGTCGTGCCAGAAGCGGTCCAGGTACATGCGGTTGCCGTCGAAGCGCGTCCCCGGCAGCGGCGCTCCCGGCGGCTGCTTCCCGGTCAGGAGCCCTCCCGCGAGCGGATTATAGACGACGTTCGAGATCCCGTAGCGACCCGTGAAGGCGAGGTACTCCTGCTCGATGCCGCGCGCCGCGAGGTTGTACATGGGTTGTGCGACCCAGGGCTTCGCCCACCCCTCGCGCTCGCAAATCGCGAACATCTCGCACATCTGCCACGCGCTGTAGTTGGAGGTCGCCGGATAGCGGATGAGTCCCTCGACGCGAAGCTCCTCCAGCGCAGCGAGACTCTCCTCGATGGGCGTCTCATAGTCCGGCAGGTGCAGGTAGTAGATGTCGAGATAGTCGGTCCCGAGCCGCCGCAGCGAATCGTCGATCGCGCGGCGGATCGCGTCGCGCGCGAGGCCCGTGTATTCGACGGGGTCTCCCATCGGGTTGCGGACCTTGCTCGCCAGAGTGATCTCCGCGCGCCGGTCCGCGAGGACCTCCCCCAGGATCTCTTCCGAGAGTCCCTGGTTGTAGACGTTGGCGGTGTCGAAGAAGTCGACGTCCCGCTCGAAGCACAGGTCCACCATCGCGGCGCCCGCATCGACATCGGTCTGCGACCCGAACGTCATCGTGCCCATGCAGGCACGCGATACCTCGAGGCCGGTATGCGCGAGTTTTCGTCTCTCCACGATCTTTCGTATCCTTCCCTAAGTATGCCCGCTCACCCGGCGGGCGCCGGGCGGCGCCGGCAACGTAGCAGAACCTCAGCGGGGGATGGAACCGATGACGACCGGTCCGGTCGGGACGCGGACGCTGGAGGAACTCGCCGCGGACGCGGCGGCCCGTTACGCGGCGGCAAATCCCCTGAGCCAGGCGAGCTTCGAGCGCTCGACGAACTACCTGCCGGGGGCAGACACGCGAACGGTCAACCACTACGACCCCTTCCCCGTCACCATCGTCCGCGGCGAGGGGTCGCGGCTGCACGACCTCGACGGGCACGTCTACGTCGATTTCCTCAACGACTACACGGCCGGCCTCTACGGCCACTCGAACCCCGCCATCCGCGACGCGATCGCGGAGGCGGCGGGGAGGGGCCTGACGCTCGGCGGGCCGAGCCCGAACCAGCAGGAATTCGCCGAACTCATTTGCCGTCGCTTCCCGTCCGTCGAGCGCGTGCGCTTCACGAACTCGGGGACGGAGGCAAACCTCATGGCGGTCAGCCTGGCGCGCGCCGTGACGTATCGTGAGGGCGTGCTCGCGTTCGACGGCGCCTACCACGGCGGGCCGCTGAATTTCACCGGCCCGGACCGGCGGCTCAACGTGCCCTTCCCGTGGACCGTCGCGGACTACAACGACGCCGAATCCGCGCGATCGCTCATCGCCGAGCGGGCCACCGAACTCGCCTGCGTGCTCGTGGAGCCGATGCTCGCGGGCGGCGGGTGCATTCCCGGGACCCGCGTGTTCCTGAACGCGCTGCGCGATGCGACACGCCGAGCGGGCGTCCTGCTCATCTTCGACGAGGTTCAGACCTCGCGGCTCGCTCCGGGCGGCCTGCAGGAGGCGCTCGACATCCACGCCGACCTCACGACTTTCGGAAAGTACCTCGGCGGCGGCGCTTCCTTCGGCGCCTTCGGGGGGCGCGCGGACCTGATGGACCGCTTCGATCCGCGGCGCGAGAATCACCTGAGCCACCCCGGCACGCACAACAACAACTCGCTGACCATGGCTGCGGGCCTCACAGGGCTGCGCGACGTGTTCACTCCCGACGCGGTGCGCCGGCTGACGGTGCGGGGAGACGCCCTGCGCGCCGCCCTCAACGGGGTCGCGGCGGCGCGGGACGCGCCCGTGCAGGTCACGGGCCGCGGTTCGATCATGACGGTTCACTTCCAGCGGACGCCGATCCGCCGCCGCGCCGATGTCGCCCACACGCCGATCGCAGCCCGCGACCTCTTTCAGCTCGAGATGCTGCTGGCGGGGTTCTACGTGGCCCGCCGCGGGTTCGTCACGGTCTCGCTCGCACACGACGACGACGACTGCGACGCCCTGGTCGCGGCATTCGACGCCTTCCTCGGAAGGCATGCCGCCGCGATCGACGCGGCGCTGGGCTGACGCCGGAAGGCTCTATCTCATTCGCACATGCTTCTCGAGCATGCGGCGGCGTACGACGCCGCCGTAGACGTTGCCTTCCGCATCCACGCCGACCGCTTCCGCCCCGCTGTGCTCGATCGTCGTGGACTCGATGTCCTCGATGAAGTAGGAAACCGATCCGTCGCGCGCGCTCCCGACCCGGATCCCCTTCTTCCAGCCCGGGTTGTTCGGCCCCCAGCTCTCGGAGTCCGCGACGTAGATGGTGTCGTCGTCATCGATGAAGATCCCGCTCGGGCGGCTGAACTGCCTCCACTCCTCCAGGAACGTTCCATCGTCGAGGAAGATCTGGATGCGGTTGTTGGCCCTGTCGCCGATGAAGATCCGTCCCTGCGAATCCCGGGCGATGGCGTGCGGCGTGCTGAACTGGCCGGGCCCCGAGCCCGGTCCTCCCCATGCATCCAGGAAATCCCCCTCGGGACTGAAGCGCACGACGCGGTCGTTGCCTTCGCCGTGCCCTTCGGTGACGAGGAAGTCGCCGCCGGGCAGCACGAGGACATCCGTCGGCTGGTTGAACACGTCGGGACCGAGGCCCGCGACGCCGGCCTGCCCGAGCGTGAGCAGGAGTTCTCCGTCGGGGCTGAACTTGAACACCTGGTGCCCGAGTTCTCCGTTTCCGCGGGCGTCCGTCGCCCACACGTTCCCGTCGTGGTCGATGTGGAATCCGTGCGGATAGTTGAACAGCCCCGCCCCCCAGGAAGCGAGCGCCCGCCCGGACATGTCGTACTTCACGATCGGGTCTTCGGGCCGGTCCGCGCAGCTGTTCTCGAAGCAGCGGTGCATGACGTAGAGATGGCCGTCGGGTCCCTGCTCGACGCCCGTGACCTGCCCCCACTGCACCGCGCCCGGAGGCAGTTCCGCCCAGGGCTCCAGGCGCTCGTAGGGGCTGGGCAGGTCGTTGATGGGTTCCACCTCCGCCGCCGCGCCGCCCGCGTTCGCGGCGGCGGCTTCGTCGCCGGAGCCGCCGCACGCGGCGACGACCGCGCTGACCGCGAGGAGGCAGAGAAGGGTACCGGGTTGTGTGGTTCGCCGTGTCATGTGTCGTCTCCCTCATCGGTTGCGGGCTCTTCCGCTGCAGCAGGCTCTGTCGCAGGAGCGGGCTCATCGGGCGGCGCGGGCCGGCCGCCGGTTCGGATCACGCCCTCCTGGGCGACCGAGGCCACGAGCGTCCCCTCCCGCGTGAAGAAGCTCCCCCGCGTGAACGCGCGCGCGCCGCTCGCGACGGTGCTCTCGGTCACATAAAGGAGCCAGTCGTCGACCCGGAAGGGGCGGTGGAACCAGATCGCGTGGTCGAGCGAGGCACCCATCAGGTCGCGGTCGAAGAAGGTGCGTCCGTGCGGCACCAGGGCGGCGCGCAGGAGTCCGTAGTCCGAGGCATAGGCGAGGACGGCCTGGTGGTCGAGCGGGTCATCGCCAACGTCTCCGACCGTGCGGATCCAGGCGCGCCGGACGGGCCGGTCGGGTTTCGGCCGGAACGGGTCGAGCGGGGCCACGGGGCGGCGGTCGAGCGGCCGATCCTGCGTGAGTACGGAGCGCAGCGGCTCGGGGACGCGGCCGGCCTGCCGCCGTATGATGTCGATCTCCGATTCGAGCGCCTCGGGCGGCAGCACCTCGGGCATCTTCTCCTGGTGCTCGATGCCGTCCTCCGTCTTGTGGAAGGAGGCGGACATGTTGAAGATCGCGCGGCCGTGCTGGATCGCCGTCACGCGCCGCGTGGTGAAGCTCCGCCCGTCGCGCAGCCGGTCCACGAAGTAGACGACCGGAGTCTCCAGGTCGCCGGCGAGGATGAAGTATCCGTGCAGGGAGTGCGCGGAGCGGTCCTCGGCGTCGACCGTCCGGCGCGCCGCCACGAGCGCCTGGGCAAGCACCTGTCCCCCGAAGATCCGGCCCGAGCCGATGTCGCGGTTCTGCCCGCGATAGATGTTCCGCTCGACCGGCTCGAGGTCGAACAGGTCGATCAGGTCCCGCGCGGTGTAGGTCAAGGGAAGCGCTCCGGCGGCACGCGGCGCAGCGTGGCCTGTTCGAAGGCGTACGCGAGTTCGATGAGCCGCGGCTCGGTGCAGGCCGCGCCGGTGAACCCGATCCCGAACGGCGCGGGCCGCGCGTCGAAGCCCTCGGGGAAGGCCGGCGTCGGCGCGCTGGGCACGAAGCCGAAGGGCACGACGATGTGCGGGTACTGCGCCCGCGCGGCGAGTGCGGCCCCCCGGCTCCCCGGCGTGAAGATGGCGTCGAGGTCGTACGCCTCCAGCACCGCGTCGATCCCGCGCGCCTGGCTCAGGAGCGAGTCCTTCGCCATGTCCGCCGCGTTCCGGGCCCGATCCGCCTCCACGTCCATCTCGTCGGAGATGTCGTAGCGCGACTGCTCGTACTTCATCGACCCGGCCGCGCGGTGCGCGATGTTCCACTCCCGAAGCTCGGTCAGCGTCCCGACCGGCGCCGCAGGTCCGAGCGATGCGAGCCAGGCATCGAAATCGCGCTTCATCCCGTACTTGAAGTTGACCGAACACCCCTCGTCCGACCCCTTCGCCTGGTGCCCGCCGATGCAGAGCGGCCACGTGTTGAAGTTCGCGTCCGGATCCGGGTCGACGAAGCTGGGGATCTCGGCCGGGTCCACGACCACCGCGCCCGCCGCCTCGAGGACCGAGATGGCCTCGGCCATGAGCGCCGCCGCTTCGTCGCCGAGGCCGCCGATCGTCTCCCCTCCGACCTCAGCCGGCTCGTAGTAGAAGGCCCGGGGGATCCCGATCCGGGCGCCCTCCAGCCCGTCGGCGTTCAGGAACGGCGTGTAGTCCCGGCCCGGTGGTGCCTCGCACCGCGCGGTGGCCGCATCGTTCGGGTCGGGCGCCGCCCCCTCCATCGCCCCGAGCATGATCGCCGCGTCGGTCACCGTGCGGGCCATCGGTCCCGCCATGTCGTGGTCCAGCGTCACCGGAGCCACGCCCCAGCGGCTGACGCGCGCGATGGTCGGTCGGATGCCCACGAGCATGTTCGCGTTCGAGGGGCTGATGATCGACCCGCCCGTGTCCGTACCCACGTTTGCGGACCAGAAGCTGGCCGCCGTCCCGATGCCCGAACTGGAGCCGCCCGTCGTGAGCGCCGGACGCCCATCGTTGCGGCCTTCCCGCGGGTCCCGGCGCGGATCGTAGGGGTTGAGGCCGTAGCCCGTGAGGGCGTTGTAGTTGCCCGGCATCTGGTTCGGCGGCCCCGCCATGAAGTTCGCGAACTCCGTCAGCCCGGCCTTCGCGATGATGATCGCGCCGGCCTCGCGCAGGTTCGTCGTCAGCGTGGCTTCGTACGGCGGAAAATACCCCTCGAAGGCGAGCGAGCCGCCCGTCGTCGGGATGTGCGTCGTGTGAATGTTGTCCTTGAGCGCGACGGGGATGCCGTGCAACGGCCCGCGCACGTTGCCCGCCTCCCGCTCCGCGTCGAGCGCCTCGGCCTCCGCGAGCGCGTTCCGGTTGACCGAGACCGCCGCGTTGAGCTGCCATTCGTAGCGCGCGATCCGGGCCAGGTGCTCCATGACGATCTGTCGCGACGTGACCCGCCCGCTTTCCATCGCCGCCTGCATCTCCGGAATCGTCGTCTCCACCACGTCGAACGGCTCCCCTTCCGACGCCGGGTCGCCGCACGCCACCGCCGTTGCGGCCACCAGGACGCTCGCCGGCAGGATGCGCCGCGGCCGGACTCCGGCCCTCAAAGCGCGGATGTTGGCGTATGGAACTGATCTCATGGCATCCTCCGGTTCCCGGGATTCGGACGCGGACCTCGAATCTTGCCCTGACTTCACCGTATAGTAAGGGATGACCCGCTGCCCGCCGTAGCCCGCAGGGGAGACACCACACCGGATCCCGGGAGACCGCCGTGTTCAGCAGAATCCTCGCCGCTTCCGCTCTTCTCGCTCTGGCGCCCGTCGCCGCCGCCCCGCTCCACGCTCAGGATCTGGAGGCGCCGCGCCCGATCGACCGTCTCGACACTGTGTGGATCGAGGAGATGACGTGGATGGAGGTGCGCGACGCGCTCGCCGAGGGGATGACGACGGCGATCATCGGCACCGGAGGCATCGAACAGAACGGCCCCTACCTGGCCAGCGGCAAGCACAACTTCGTGCTGCGCGCCACGACCGAGGCGATCGCGCGCGAACTGGGGAACGCGCTCGTCGCCCCGGTCATCAAGCTTGTCCCGGAAGGGAGCATCGATCCACCGTCCGGACACATGCGCTACCATGCCACGATCAGCGTCCGGCAGGAGACGTTCGAGGCCATGCTCACGGACGTCCTGGGCAGTCTCGCCGCGCACGGATTCGAGCATCTTATCCTCATTGGGGACAGCGGGGGAAATGTGAGCGGGATGGAGAACGTCGCCGCCGCCCTCAACGCGGCCTGGGCGGACCGTCCGGCTCGCGTCCACTTCATCCCGGAATATTATACGGAAGACATCTACAGTTGCGACTATCTGAAGGAGGAGCTGGGGATATTCCAGCAGCCGGACGAGTGCGTGGCGACCCGCAACGAGTATCACGACGACTATCACTATTCATCGATAATGGCGACGGTCGATCCGAGCACGATCCGCGCGGATCAGCGGCGTGAGGCCGGCCTCTTCTCGATAAACGGCGTCGACCTCTCACCATTGGCACGGACGGTGGAGAACGGACGGCGCCTCGTCGACTACCGCGCCGGGATCACCGCCCGCGCCATCCGCCGCTCGATCGCCGGCAACGACTGACCGTCAGCTCGTCCGTCGTGAAGTCCGGTCGGGGAGTCAATCACGATGTCGTGCGCCGCTCGAGACGGGTCGCGTCGAGGATGCGACTCGCCAGTTCCTCGATCGAGCAGCGCGTCGCGTCGACGAAGGGGATGTCGAGGCGCTCGAACAGCGACTGCGCCTGGCGGATCTCGAAACTCACCTGGCGGGGCGAGGCGTAGCGCCGGCCGATGCCGCGCGCGCTGCGCAACTCCCCGAGGCGCTGGGGCTCGATCGTGAGCCCGTAGATCTTGTCGCGGTGGTCGAAGAGAGGGGGTGGAATCCGACGCTCCTCCAGATCGCTGCCCGTGAGAGGGTAGTTGGCGGCGAACACGCCGTACTGGAGGGCGAGATACAGGCAGGTCGGGGTCTTGCCCGATCTCGACACGCCGACCAGCACGAGGTCGGCCCGGTCGTATCCCTGCGGGTTCGAGCCGTCGTCGTGAGACAGCGCGAAGTTCATCGCCTCGATGCGGCGGTCGTATTCCCGGTAGTTCTGGATGCCGTGGGATACGCCCATGGCGTGCTGCGACTTGTGGCCGAGTTCCTTCTCGAGCGGGCCGAGGAAGGAGTCGAAGAAGTCCAGGAAGAGGGCGTCGGTCTCCTCCACGATCTCCCGCACCGTGTCGCGCACGTCCTCCTTGACGAGGGTGCTGAAGACGATCGGCGGCGACCCCTGCACGCGGGCCGTCGTGTTGATGTTCCGGGCGGCGCGTTTCGCCTTGTCGACGGTGGAGACGAATGGTACGGTGATTTTCGTGAAGTCGAGGGCGTCGAACTGCGCGATCAGGCTGTGGCCGAGGGTCTCGGCCGTGACGCCCGAGTGGTCGGAGACGAAGAACACCGTTCGCTGGGTCATCGTACACTGATTCTCCGGCCTGCCTCGGCCGGAGACAACCGCTCAGGGTCGCTGGGAGGCCGGGGTTGGGAGTCGCCGTGTCCGCGTACATCGCGCCATTCGAGTCTATCGGACTCGCCGATCTCGAATCCGTCGGGGGGAAGAACGCGTCGCTCGGCGAGATGATCTCCCATCTCTCGGCCGCGGGCGTGGACGTGCCCGGCGGCTTCGCGATCACGGCCCGGGCGTATCGCGACTTCCTCTCGGGCGAACTCGGAGAACGCATCCACGCTTCGCTCGATGCGCTGGACGTCGAGGACCTGGGGGCGCTCGCCCGGGCGGGCCGCGAGATCCGGGGCTGGATCGCCGATACGCCGCTTCCGCCGGAACTCGCCGCCCGGATCGGCACCGCCTACCGCGAACTCGGGGCCGGCGGAGACGGGTCGGCCGGCAGCGCGTCCGGGGGCGACATCTCCGTCGCCGTGCGCTCCTCCGCCACGGCCGAAGATCTCCCGGAGGCCTCCTTCGCCGGGCAGCAGGACACGCTGCTCAACGTCCGCGGCGTCGACGCGGTGCTGCGGGCCGTCCACCACGTCTACGGCTCGCTGTTCAGCGACCGGGCCATCGCCTATCGCGTCCACCAGGGGTTCGCGCACCGCGACGTGGCGCTCTCCGTCGGCGTCCAGCGCATGGCCCGCGCGGACCGGGGCTCGAGCGGAGTGATGTTCACGCTGGACACGGAGTCCGGCTTTCGGGACGTCGTGTTCATCACGAGCGCGTACGGTCTCGGCGAGACGGTCGTGCAGGGGGGAGTGAACCCGGACGAGTTCTACGTCTACAAGCCCGCCCTGCGGGCCGGCCGTCACGCGATCCTGCGCCGTAACCTGGGAGGCAAGGCGATCAAGCTTGTCTACGCCGGATCGGGGGCCGCATCCCGGTCCGGATCGCGAGCGGCGGTCCGGGACGAAGCCGCGTCGGTCGAGACGGTCGAGGTCTCGGAGGAGGACCGCCTTCGCTTCTCGCTGACGGACGACGAGGTGCACGAACTGGCCCGCCAGGCGCTTCTGATCGAAGACCATTACGGGCGCCCCATGGACATCGAGTGGGCCCGGGACGGCATCGACGGTGCGTTGCGGATCCTGCAGGCGCGCCCGGAAACGGTGCAGAGTCGCGCGGGCGGAGTGATCTCCCGCTTCACGCTCAAGGAGCGGGGCCGGGTGCTCGCCGAGGGGCGCAGCATCGGCGGCCGGATCGGGGGCGGTCCGGCGCGCGTCATCGAGTCCGCCTCGGAGATCGCGCGCTTCCGGCGCGGCGATGTGCTCGTCACGGACATGACGGACCCGGACTGGGAACCGATGATGAAGCAGTCCGCCGCCATCGTCACGAATCGCGGCGGCCGCACCTGCCACGCGGCGATCATCGCGCGGGAACTCGGCATCCCCGCGGTGGTCGGCTGCGGCGATGCGACGACGGAGCTTGCTGACGCCGACGACGTGACGGTGTCCTGCGCCGAGGGCGACGCGGGCTACGTCTACGAAGGGCTGCTCGACTTCGAGGAGGGAGAGATCCGGCTCGGCGCCATGCCGGAGATCCCGCTCAAGATCATGCTCAACGTGGGGAACCCGGACCGGGCGTTCGACTTCGCCTCCATCCCCAACTCCGGGGTCGGCCTCGCGCGGCTCGAGTTCATCATCAACCGCATGATCGGCGTCCATCCGCAGGCCCTGCTCGACTTCGACGACCTGCCGGACGACCTCCGGAACGAGATCCGGATCCAGCACGCCGGATACGCGGATCCCGTCGAGTTCTACGTCGAGAAACTCACCGAGGGGATCGCCACGATCGCCGCGGCCTTCGCCCCCGAGCCCGTCATCGTGCGCCTGTCCGACTTCAAGTCGAACGAATACGCGGATCTCATCGGTGGCCGCCGCTACGAGCCGCGCGAGGAGAACCCGATGCTCGGCTTCCGCGGCGCGTCCCGCTACGTGTCGGAGAGCTTTCGTCCCGCGTTCGAACTCGAATGCCGGGCGCTGCGGCGCGTTCGCCGGAGGATAGGGCTCGACAACGTGTGGGTGATGGTCCCCTTCGTCCGCACCGTGTCCGAGGCGCGGGCCGTCGTCGACCTCCTGACGGAAAACGGCCTCTCCCGCGGAGAGGACGGACTGCAGCTCATCATGATGTGCGAGCTTCCCTCGAACGCCCTGCTCGCGGACGAGTTCCTCGAGCACTTCGACGGGATGTCGATCGGGTCGAACGACATGACGCAGCTCACACTCGGCCTCGACCGCGACTCCGGGCTCATCGCCGACATCTTCGACGAGCGCGACGCCGCGGTGAAGGCGACGCTCTCGATGGCGATCCGCGCCTGCCGGAAGGCGGGCAAGTACATCGGGATCTGCGGGCAGGGACCATCGGACCACCCGGATCTCGCACGCTGGCTCGTGGAGGAGGGGATCGAGAGCATGTCGCTCAACCCGGACACGGCCGTCGAGACGTGGATGTTCCTCGCGGGGGAGGAAGTCTGACGCCGCCAGCCGGAGACACGGGGGGCACGGTGGCCCCGGGGGCCGGCGAAACGGGGCTCGCGCGCCACCTCGGACTGTGGGGCCTCGCGGCGACGGGCATCTGCTCGATGCTGGGGGCCGGGATCAACGTGGTCCCCGTCATGATCCAGCGGAACGTGCCCGGGATCGCGGAAAACGTGCTCCCGGCGTTCGCCTTCGGCGCCCTCCCGGCCGTCCTCGCCGGGCTCGCCTATGCGATCCTCGCTTCCGCCATGCCGCGGGCCGGCGGCAGCTACGTCTTCGCGAGCCGGGCGCTCGGCCCGTACTGGGGCTTCGTGGCGAGCTTCTCGCAGTGGTTCGGCCTCTCCATCGTCATCGGCGTCGTCTCCTATCTCATCGTCCCGTTCCTGCGGGACATCGCGGGCGCCATGGGACTCGAGGGGCTGGCCGCGGCGCTGGACACGGGCGCGGTCCGGGTGGCCCTGGCGCTCGCGATGCTGTGGACGTTCGCGTGGGTGAACCTGCGCGGCCTCCGGGCCTACGAACGCACCGTCGTGCCGCTGATGATCGTCATGTTCGCGCTCGGCGCGATCGTCATCGTGGCCGGGTTCTCGTTCGACCAGGGCGACTTCGCGGCGGCGCTGCTCGCGCGGGAAGGCGTCGCGGTGCCGGCGGCCACGCCTCCGCCGCTCGGCCCGGCCGGTTTCCTCGCCGCCTCCGGCCTCCTCTTCGCCAGCTTCGTCGGCTTCGACGCGATCGCGCAGGCGGGCGGCGAGGCACGGAATCCGAACCGCGCGCTCCCTCTCGCGATCGGCCTCGCGGTCTTCATCGTCGGTGCCTACTACCTGCTCTTCACGGCCGCCGTCTATCACACGGTCCCGTGGGAGTTCGTGTGGGCGCGGGCGCAGGAACAGGACCTCACCGCCCCGGGACTCCTCGGCTACGTGCTCCCGCCCTGGTGGACGGTGCTCATCGTGGCGGGCGCCGCGATCGCCCTCATCAACGACCTGCCGGCGATGATCCTCTCCGTCTCGCGGCTCGTCTTTGCGTGGGCCGAGGACGGGATCTTTCCGTCGGGCCTCGCCCGGGTGCACGCGACACACCGCACGCCGCACGCCGCGATCCTTCTGTCGACGGCCCTGGCCTCCGTCGCGATCGTCGGCAGCGAATTCGCCGGTGACTTCTTCCTCGGCGTCGACATCATGGTTACGTCGATGCTCGTCAACTTCATCCTCATGTGCGTCTCCGTGCTCGTCCTCCCGCGGCGGAATCCGGAGGTCGCCGCGAACTTCCGGGTACTTCGCGGTCCGGCGGCCCGGACGTGCGTGTGCGTGGCGGGAATCGTGCTGCTGGGGGCGTTCCTCGCGACCCACCTGTGGAAGGATCTCACGGCGGACGTCGCGGCGTGGTATTTCCGCTCCACGCCGCTCTGGATCGGCGTCATGGCGCTGGGATCGCTCATCTACCTCCGCAAGATGGGAACGCTGCGGGCCTCCGGTGCGGACGTCGACCGCCTCTTCCGCGAGCTGCCTCCTGAGTAGGCCGGAGCGCCGGGAACTGGCTCCCGGCTTGGAGATCTCGCGGGTGTTGACCGGACTGTGGCAGGTCGCCGACCTGGAACGGGAGGGTCCGATCGATGTCGACGACGCCGCGGCCGCGATGGACGCCTGCGCCGCCGCCGGCTTCACGACGTTCGACATGGCGGACCACTACGGCTCCGCCGAGGAGAT
Source organism: Gemmatimonadales bacterium (assembly GCA_009838765.1). GTDB lineage: Bacteria > Gemmatimonadota > Gemmatimonadetes > Palauibacterales > Palauibacteraceae > Palauibacter > Palauibacter ramosifaciens. Next base: position 25,943 of record VXQX01000089.1, on the reverse strand, counting down.
CGCCGGCGCCTGCGCGTCCAGGCCCCCGCACCGCGACGGAGATCTGCAACTCCTCACGAAGTGGACGCCCGCGCCGGGTCCGCACACGCCGGCGACCGTGCGCGAAGCCGTGCAGCGGTCGCTGCGACGCCTGCGGACGGACGCGATCGACCTCCTGCAGTTCCACGCCTGGCACTACCCGGATCCGAGCTGGCCAGACTGCCTGTTCGCCCTCCAGGAACTGAAGGAAGAAGGTCTGATCCGGCACCTCGGCCTCACGAACTTCGACGCCGTCCACCTCGACATGGTGTGCCAAACCGGCATCGACGTGGTCTCGAACCAGGTCTCGTTCTCCCTCCTCGACGGACGCGCCGCCGGCGCGATGACGGAGGTCTGTCTCCGGCACGGGGTCCACCTCCTCGCCTACGGAACGCTGGCGGGCGGCCTCCTGACCGGGCGCTGGTTCGACGTGGAAGACCCGGGGCCGGACGGCGTGAAGACGTGGTCCGAGATGAAGTACCGCCGTTTCGTCGAGGCGGCGGGCGGCTGGGGCCGCCTTCAGGTGCTGCTCGCGGCGGTCCGGGCGGTGGCGATGAAGCACCGCGTCTCGATGGCGAACGTCGCGGCGCGCGCCATCCTCGACCGGCCTGCCGTGGCGGGCGTGATCATCGGCGCACGGCTTGGGCGCCGCGAGCACATCGCCGACAACCTGCGCCTCTCGTCGCTGCAGCTCGACGCGGCGGACCGGGAAACGCTGGCGGCGGCGAGCGGGGCGCTGGACCCCATTCCCGGAGACTGTGGCGATGAGTACCGGCGGCCCCCCTACCTGACGGCGGCGGGCGACCTAAGCGATCATCTGGACGAGCTTCCGCCGCCCTACCCCCTCCGGACCGGGACCGGCGGCCGGACGCGCGTGGACTCCGGCACGGCGTGGGAGGATCTCGCCGGCTACAGCCGGGCGGTGCGCGTGGGCGACCGCATCGCCGTCTCCGGAACGACGGCCACGCACGGGGACCGCCTGATCGGCGGGGACGACCCCGCCTCGCAGACGCACTTCGTGATCGACAAGATCGAGGGGGCGATCGAGGCGCTGGGCGGATGCCTCGAAGACGTGGTCCGGACCCGGGTCTTCGTGCCGGAACTGGCGGACTGGGAGCCGGTGGCCCGCGCGCACGGACACCGTTTCGGCGGCATCCGGCCCGCCAACACGCTGGTCCAGGCGGGTCTCATCGGGTCAGGATACCGGGTCGAGATCGAAGCCGACGCCTGCGTGAGGAGGGAGCCGTGAAGAAGAGGCGACGACACATCCGCGGGATCCTCCGCGCGGCTCTCATGTGGGCCCTCGCCGGCGCGTTCGTCGGGGCCGTCATCGAGATCCTCGCCGACACGCTCCCGGGGGGGCTTGCCATGGCGTCTCTCGTGGACATCTGGCCGCCGGTGCTCGCGATCATCGGCTTTGCCGGCGGGACGCTCCTTGCCGCCGCGTTCGGAGTCCCGGAGGTCTCGATGCTGGGAACTCTGCGCTCCGTAGTCCGCTTCAGGAGGCTCGAGTTGAGCCCCGCCGCGCGCCGGCTCGGCCGCTGCGCGAGCGTCGAAGACCTGCGGGAGGTCGCCCGGCGGCGGCTCCCGCGCGGCGTGTTCGGCTACATCGACGGGGCGGCGGAGGACGAGCGCACCCAGGCGCGGAACTGCAACGCCTTCCACCGGCTCGAGTTCCGGCCCCGCGTCCTGCGGGATGTGACGAACGTGGATCCCGGCGTGACGGTCCTCGGCCGGCGCCACCCGCTGCCGCTCATCCTCGCCCCCACCGGGTTCAGCCGCATCGCGGATTCGGAGGGCGAACTCGCCGTGGCCCGCGCGGCGGCGCGCGCCGGGATCACGTACAGCCTCTCGACGCTCGGGACGCGCTCGATCGAGGAAGTGGCCGCTGTCAGTTCCGGTCCGAGGTGGTTCCAGGTCTACGTGTGGAAGGACCGCGGCCTGGTCGCCGAACTCGTCGAGCGGGCCCGCGAGTCGGGCTACGAGGCGCTCCTCCTCACCGTCGATGTCGCGGTGCTCGGACGGCGCGAGCGCGACGTCCGCTACGGCTTCACGCTCCCCCCGCAACTCGGCCTCGACACCTTCGTGGACGGGATCCGCAAACCCGGCTGGACGTGGGACTTCCTCACCTCCGAGCCGATCATCTTCTCGAGCGCCGTGAGCCGGGATGCGATGGGCGGGGCGGGGGGCGTCGACGCCATGGGTCTCGCGCAGTACGTGAACGAGCAGTTCGACCCGAAGCTGGCCTGGGATGACGTGGACTGGCTGCGCTCGATCTGGGACGGCCCCATCGTCATCAAGGGGATTCAGACCGTCGCGGACGCCGTACGCTCGGCAGAGGCGGGCGTCGAGGGGATCGTGATCTCGAACCACGGGGGACGGCAGCTGGACGACGCGCCCCCGACGCTGGAGCTGCTGCAACCGGTCGCCGACGCGGTCGGGGACCGGCTCGATGTGCTCATCGACGGCGGGGTCCGACGCGGCAGCGACATCGCGAAGGCCGTCGCGCTCGGGGCGACGGCCTGTCTGACGGGCCGCGCCTATTTCTACGCGCTCGGCGCGGGCGGCGAGCGGGGCGTGGACCTCGTCCTCAAGTGGTTCGACGAGGGATTCCGGCGCACGATGGCGCTTCTCGGTGCCCGAACCGTGGGCGAAATCACGCCCGAATCGGTCCGCTGGCGCGATCGGTGAGAGAGTGCGGGACGGGCCGCCGGGAGCCGACCGGCAACCTTGCCACACGGCGGGATTGGGGCTTAGCCTGTTAGGCGGATACATCTTTTAACTCAGATCGGTCCCCGATGCCCGGATACGAAGCGTACAGAGCGATGGCGATTCGCATGGTGGGTGCGACCCTGGTGCTGGTGCTTTCGGCCTCCGCGGGCCTCACCGCCCAGGAAGCCGGGACGGCGTCCGCCGCGGCCGCCGTAGCGGGGGCCGCGGGCCAGCCCGGCGTCGGTTCGGCGGCCGAGTTCGTCCACGCGAGCGCTCCTTCCCCCGCAACCGCCGCCCCCGCCGCGGCGGGGCCGAACGACATCGTCCAGGGCGTCTGCACGAACTGCCACAACAGTCGGCGCCTGGCGGGGAACCTCACCCTCGAATCGTTCGATGTGGATGCTGCGGACGAGGAGGCCGAGACCGCCGAAAAGATGATCCGCAAGCTGCGCGCCGGCATGATGCCGCCGCCCGGCGTGCGTCGTCCTCCGGAAGATGAGCTGCTCGAACTCGTTGAGACGCTCGAAACCATCGTCGACGACGCCGCGGCCCGGAACCCGAACCCCGGCGGCCGCACCTTCCAGCGGCTCAACCGCCCCGAGTACGAGCGGGCGGTCCGGGATCTGCTGGGGCTCGAGGTCGACGCCGGGAAGTGGCTCCCCAACGACCAGATGAGCGCCAACTTCGACAACATCGCCGACGTGCAGGCGCTCTCGCCGACGCTCCTCGACGCCTACCTGAACGGGGCGGCCGAGATCAGCCGCATGGCGGTGGGCGACCGCCACGCCCCGGCGGTCAACACGACGTACAAGAACTCGCAGTATGTGTCGCAGCACCCGTGGGACCACGTGGAGGGGGCCCCGTTCGGAACGCGCGGCGGGATGGTCGTGGAGCACACCTTCCCGGCCGACGGCGAGTACACGTTCTCGCTCGTCTTCACCTCGGGCGCGAACTCCCGCCTGGAGGACGTCGACATCTCGATCGACGGCGAGCGGGTCGCGCTGCTGCACTACACGCGGCGCGGCGGCGGGGCGGACGACCGCGGCTTCACGCCCGTCGAGACCGAACCGGTTTTCGTGCGGGCGGGCCAGCACCGCGTCTCCGCGGCCTTCATCCGGCGGCAGGAAGGGCCGTACGAGGACCTGATCCGGCCGCATGTGTGGTCCAACGCCGGCGGCGGTTCGGGCGGGGGCGGGGTCACGACGCTGCCGCACCTGCAGGATCTGATCATCGGCGGCCCGCACAACCCGACCGGCGTGTCGGAGTCGCCGGTGCGCCAGCGCATCTTCACCTGCCGACCCACGTCGTCCGGCGAGGAGCGGCCCTGCGCCCGCGGCATCCTGACTGAACTGGCGCGCAGCGCCTACCGCCGGCCGCTCGAACCGAGCGAAGTCGACGGCCTGATGACGTTCTACGACATGGGCGTCGAGCAGGGCGGGTTCGAAATCGGCGTTCGCATGGCGCTCGAGGCGATCCTCGCGAGCCCGTTCTTCGTCCTCCGGCTCGAGCGCGAGCCCGAAGGCGTCCGGAGCGGTGAGGCCTATGCGCTGGAGGACATCGACCTCGCGTCGCGGCTCTCGTTCTTCCTCTGGGGCCTTCCGCCCGATGAGGAACTGCGCGCCGCGGCGGTCGAGGGACGGCTTTCCGACCCCGGCGAACTGGAGCGGCAGGCGCGACGAATGCTCGCCGACCCCCGCTCCGAGGCGCTGAGTTCGCGCTTCGTGTCGCAGTGGTTGCGGCTCCAGGACCTCTACAAGGTCCGGCCCGACCCCAACTTCTTCCCGAACTTCGACGAGAACCTCGCGGACGCGATGAAGCGGGAGACCGAGCTCCTCTTCCAGAGCCTCATCCGCGAAGACCGGAGCCTGCTCGATTTCTTCCGGGCGGACTACACGTTCGTGAACGAGCGCCTGGCCCACCACTACGGGTTCGAGAGCGTGGCGGGGCGCGACTTCCAGCGCGTGAGCTATCCCGGCGACGAGCGCGTCGGGATCCTCGGCCACGGCAGCGTCCTCGTCCTCACCTCGCTCGCGAACCGCACGTCTCCCGTACTTCGCGGGAAGTGGGTGATGGAGGTCCTGCTCGGGACGCCCCCCCCGCCGCCCCCGCCGGGAGTGCCGGATCTGGATGAGACGGAAGAGTCGATGGACGGCCGCCTGCTCACGACGCGCGAACGGATGGAGATGCACCGGGCGAGTCCCGCGTGCCGCTCCTGCCACCGGTTCATGGACCCGATCGGCCTCGCGCTGGACAACTTTGACGTGACCGGGAAGTGGCGCCTGCGCGAGAACGGGATGCCGCTCGACACGCGCGGCGATTTCTACGACGGGACGGCGGTACAGACGCCGCCCGAACTCGTCGACGCGCTCCTCAAGCGCCCGCTGCCGCTGCTCCGGAACTTCACGGAGAACCTGGCCGCGTACGCACTCGGCCGCCGCGTGGAGTACTACGACCAGCCCTGGGTCCGGTCGATCGTGGAGGACGCGGAAGGGGACGACTACAGGCTTTCGTCGCTGATCATGGGCGTCGTGAATGGCGATGCCTTCAAGATGAAGCGGGCCATGCCCGCGACTGCGGTAGAAGAGGAAGTTTCCGAGGAGGTTTCCGAAGACCGCCGCTAGACGGCCCGCGCGGGCGGGCGGCGCCTTCGACGTTCCGAGAGGAAAGACATGGAATTCATCACCGGACAGCACCTGCCTCGCAGGACCTTCATTCGGGGTGTCGGGGCCACGCTCGCCCTGCCGTTCCTCGACGCGATGGTTCCGGCGGGCCGTCTGTGGGGATCGACGAGCGCGAAGAGCCTGGCGGAGGGGAAGGGGACGCGGCTCATCGCGATCGAGGAGGTGCACGGTCTCGCGGGGTGCAACCGCGAGCACGGCGCGACGAAGTTCCTCTTCGCACCGAAAAAGGCGGGACGCGAATTCGAGATCATCGATGAGAGCGCGCTCGTCTCGCTGCGGCCGTACCGCGAGCACCTGACGATCATCAGCAACACGGACGTGCGGAACGCCGAGGCCTTCACGCCGCCCGAGATCGGCGGGGACCATTTCCGCTCGAGCGCCGTGTTCCTCACGCAGGCCCATCCGAAGCAGACGCAGGGATCGGACATCTTCTGCGGCACCTCGATGGACCAGATCTACGCACAGCGCTTCGGGCAGGACACGCCGATGCCGTCGATGCAGTTCTGTATCGAGAACCTCGATCAGGCGGGCGGCTGCACGTACAACTACTCTTGCGCGTACACCGACTCGCTGAGCTGGGCGTCGCCGACCGAACCGCTGCCCATGATCCGCGATCCGCGGGTCGCCTTCGACCTTCTCTTCGGCGCGGGCGGCACCGAGGCGGAGCGGGCGGCGCGGCGGGCCACGCGGCGCAGCATCCTCGACTGGATGTCGGGCGAGATCTCCTCCGTTCAGCGAACCCTCGGCGCCGAGGACGCGCGCCGCATGGACCAGTACCTGACGAACGTGCGCGAGCTTGAGCGCCGGATTCAGATGGTCGAGGGGCGCAACTCGAGCGGCGAGGAGCGCGCTCTGCCCGAGGCGCCGGCCGGCGTTCCCGATTCGTTCACCGAGCACATGCAGATGCTGTTCGACATCCAGGTGCTCGCCCTCGAGACCGACATGACGCGCGTGATCTCGTTCAAGACGGGTCGCGACGCGCAGAACCGTGTCTTCCCCGACAGCGAGTCGGACCGGCCCTTCCACCCGGCGTCCCACCACGGGAACCGCGAGGAGGCGGTGCTGGAGTTCAACAGGATCAACCAGTTCCGCGTGGGGCAGCTTCCGTACCTCATCGACAAGCTCAAGAACACCATGCACGGCGAGGAGAGCCTGCTCGACCAGAGCGTGGTCCTGTGGGGTTCGCCGATGGCCGATGCGAACCTGCACAACCACCGGCGGGCGCCGCTCTTCCTGCTTGGCCACGGGAACGGGATGCTCGAGGGCAACCTGCACATCAAGGCGCCGGACGGGACGCCGATGGCGAACGCGATGCTGTCCGTCCTGCACGGCCTCGGCGTGGAGGACATGCACGAGTTCGGCGACAGCACGGGCGCGATGGCGCTCAACCAGGCCGACCCGGCCACGACCGACGCGGGGAGCTGACCGTGCGGGCGGACAGGCTCCGGCACGGGTTCGCGGCCCTCTGCGCGGCCGTCCTCGTTTCGGCGGGGACGCCGTCCCATTCGCCGCCCGACTCGCCCGTCGCCGACGCCGCCATGCGCGGCGAAGTCGAGACCGTGCGGGCACTCCTGCGGCAGGGCCTCGACGTCAACGCGGCGCAGGGAGACGGGATGACCGCCCTGCACTGGGCGGCCGACAGGGGAGACGCGCAGCTCGCCGACATGCTCATCTACGCCGGGGCCGATGTGGCGGCCGTCACGCGGATCGGGAAGTACACGCCGCTCCACCTCGCCGCGCGACGGGGCTCGGCGGCAATCCTGGCGGATCTTGTCGCCGCGGGATCGGACGTGATGGCGCCGACCGCGAACAGCGGCGCCACGGCGCTTCACCTCGCCGCGGCGGCGGGAGACGCTGATGCGGTTGCCGTTCTGCTCAATGCGGGCGCGGATCCCGACGCGGTCGAGGCGGAGTGGGGCCAGACGCCGCTCACTTTCGCCGCCGCCGGCAACCGGGCCGGTGCGGTCCGCGTGCTGCTGGAGGGCGGCGCGGACCCCGATGTCACGTCGCTCGTCATCGACATCATCGAACAGGAAAAGCTGGACCGCCTGGCGCGGCAGCGTGAGACGGAGGTACTCCAGGCCTTCGCCGGCGAGGGAGATGAGGCGCGCCCGCCGACGCCCGGCGAACTCCAGGCTGCCGTGCGCGCGGGACGCGAGGTCTACGCGGAGGGCCTTCCCGAGGAAGATGAAGATGAAGAGGAAGAGGATAGCGGCTTCAGTCGTCTCTTCCTGCCTCCGGTCGAAAAGATCGGGGGCCTGACGCCGCTCCTGCACGCGGTGCGCCAGGGGTACGTGGAGTCGACCGTCGCCCTCCTCGACGGCGGAGCGGACATCGACCTCGTGAGTGCGGCGGATGGCACGAGTCCGCTCGTGATGGCCGCGATCAACGGCCAGTTCGACATCGTACTGATGCTCCTCGAACGCGGAGCCGACCCCAACATCGCCGCCGAACTCAACGGCGTCTCCCCGCTTTGGGCCGTGATCAACGCCCGTTGGCAGCCACGCACGCGCTTCCCGCAGCCGCAGGAGCGTCCGCTCCAGCGCGCGAACTACCTGGAGGTCGCGCGGGCCATCCTCGACGCGGGCGCGGACCCCAACCACCGAATCACGCGGCATCCGTGGTACATGGTCTACACGGGCTGCGGCAACCGGAACTGCGGCCTCGTCGACACCAATGGCGCCACCGCCTTCTGGCGCGCGGCCTACGCGACGGACGTCGAGGCGATGAGGCTGCTCGTCGAGTACGGGGCCGACCCGAACATCCCGACCAAGGCCCCCCCCCGGCGCCAGCGACTCTCGCCGGACGAGTTCCTGCGGCAACAGGCGCTGAACGCGCTGCGCGACTCCTCCTACGCCGAACTCCCACAGGAGGAGCGCCTCAAGCTGCTCCAGGACATTCGGGAGCAGTTGCCGGAGGAGGAGCGGAAGGAGTACCCGGACAGGGATCTCGACAATCTCACGGAAGACGTGAGGGCCAAGCTGATCAAGGCTGCCGAGGCCGCAGACCAGGCGCGGGCGAACGCGCCCGACGCCTCGGGGCTGCCGCCGGTGCCGCCGGGCGGGCCGGGCGTGATGCCGATCCACGCGGCCTCCGGCGTGGGCTACGGCGAGGGGTTCGCAGGCAACGCGCACCGCCACACGCCCGAGGGCTGGCTGCCGGCCGTGAAGTACCTCGTCGAGGAACTCGGCGCGGATGTGGACGTCCGCGACCACAACGGCTACACGGCGCTGCACAACGCGGCGTCGCGCGGTGACAACGAGATGATTCACTATCTCGTCGAAGTGGGGGGCGACGTCACCGTAGTCAGCCGCCGCGGCCAGACGACGGCCGACATGGCGAACGGTCCCGTGCAGCGCGTCTCGCCCTTCCCGGAGACCGTCGCGCTTCTCGAGAGCCTGGGCTCGCACAACAACAACAACTGCCTTACCTGCTGACCGAACAGAGAACCCACCCAACCATACGAAACCGATACGGAGAATCATGGCCAAGTACATGTTCCGCACGAGCTACACGCAGTCCGGCCTCAAGGGCCTCATCGCCGAGGGCGGCACCGGACGCCGCGAAGCGTTGCGCCAGACGGTCGAAAGCGCGGGCGGCACGCTTGAAGGTTTCTACTACGCCTTCGGCGACGACGACCTCCTCCTGATCGCCGATCTTCCCGACTCGACGGCCGCCACGACGCTCTCGCTCAACATCGCCGCCGCGGGGGCCCTGACGGTCTCCGTGACGGTGCTCATCGACCCCGAGACCGTTGACGAGGCCGTCGCCCGAGGCGTCGCCTACCGCCTCCCCGGAGCCTGACCGCGGTACAAACTTGGGGTAGCCCCAGGGTCGCAGCGATCGACGGCTCGTCCCGTCGCGATTCGACCGCCGGCGCCGGGACATTAGTGCGGCTACGTTGACAGGGTGTTGATGGTCGGTGGTATCATCCGATGATGAGTCGCACCAGCTATTCCGAGAACATCCACCACGATCGGATCGACACGTGACCGATATGTCCAGCAGCGCGCCGGGCGAGGCAGGTACTCAGGTTCGGCGGGTGTCTGTAGGCGACCTTGAGTTGGACCGGGGGAATCCCCGGCTGTTCGAACTCGGCCGCGACTTGTCCGACGAACGGATTATCGCGAGTCTCCACGTGTCGGCAGATCTAGCCGAACTCACGCAGTCGATTGCGTCGAACGGGTACTTGGACATCGAGCCGCTAATCGCCCTCGAAGAAGGCCCTCCCCACCGCGTACTTGAGGGTAACCGTCGCCTCGCGGCGATAAGGCTTCTTGAGGATCCAGCTCTCGCTCAACGCGTTCACAATCGCACCGGAGTACGAATCCCGCTTCCGCCGATATCAGAACGACATCGGTCGGAGCTTGGCAGCGTGTCCGTATATTTCGTGCCGGATCGCGATGCGGCGCGGGCGTTCATCGGCTTCAAACACATCAACGGTGCCCATCGCTGGGATGCATACGCCAAAGCGATGTTCGCAGCCCGGTGGTATCGTGAGGGCAAGGTCCCCCTTGATGAGATCGCCCGAAATATCGGAGACCGGCACGATACGATCAAACGCATGGTTCACGCCGTCTACGTGCTTGAGCAGGCCGAGGCGGCGGGCGTATTCACCGTCGAGGATCGCAACACGCCGCGGTTCAGTTTCTCGCACCTATATACGGCCCTTGCCCGTGCGACGTATCGCCAGTTTCTGGGCGTCTCAGGTTCATGGTCCAGGTATGAGCCGACGACCAATCCAATCGTAGAAGCCCAGGTCGATGAACTGGGCGAAGTGCTCCGATGGATATACGGATCGAAGGAAGACGGGATTCGACCGGTTGTGCAGTCCCAGAATCCGGATCTCAAGCTCTTGGGTGAAGTTCTCGTCAACAGTGAGTCGTTACTTATCCTGCGGGAAACGGGGTCACTCCGAGAGGCTGTGGCCAGCCTGAAACCAGCGGGGGAGGAGTTTGAAGCTGCACTAGTGCGGGCACGGCGAGAACTGCGTCGAGTACTGGAGAACCTCCGAGGTTTCGACGTTCGAAACGACGTGCTGCTCAAGATCGCGCAGGACAACCTTGAGGCCGCAGAAACTATTCACGAGCGAATGAGATCTAAGATGCGCGATGCAGACGCGCGGGATGACGGATGACGATCGGGATCGACCTTCCACTCGACGCCATGCACGATTCGGACGTTGCGGCGGATTATCTCGAACTGCTGGCCGCCTTCTCGTCGGACGGACAGTCTTCACCAGCCGATATTGTGAACGCGGCTGACATTGAGGCTGAGTCGGAATACCACGACGTTGACGAAGAGATGCGTGGCCATGAGTCCATCGCCGATGCTGCGCTTCGCAGGATCGCAACGCGCCTCGATGTGCTGGAGGAGGCTTATCCCTTCGAGCTTGACTTCACTGCGGGGATCCTGTCGCTGGACGTGAACAAGCTTGACTTGCCGGGGACGGCGTACGTGTTGTCGCTCTTGCTGGCTAACCTTCGGTCCGTGTCTCCGCTCCTGCAGGACTTCGAGCGATACCCGTCTCCCGACGAGGTGGACGCTTGGCGGCGCTGGTTTCAGTACTACGCCACTGCAGCCGTAGCGGGTGAAATTGGAGGATCCGCATGGTCTTTCGGGTTTCCGCGACCGGATGGGTCGGGGTTCATCGCTAAGCTTGAAGAGATTTGGCGTACGCTGAAGGATGGAAGAGTGAGTGCCGACGCGTCGGCGCCGAGTAGCCCGAAGGATGGTGAGATCGATGTGCTAGCGTGGAAAGAGACGCGCGATGGCTTGCCGGGCTTCCTTCTGGTCGCGGCCCAAGTGGCGACCGGTGCGGACTGGAAGTCTAAATCGATCAAGCGGGATGTGAACAGCGTATTCAAGAATCGTTGGTTCGCCAAGCGCCAACCGGTCACTGAAATGATCGCATACCACGTGATTCCTTTCGCTCTAGCCGACGAGGGGGTCCGCGACGACGTTCTAGTGGTTGGCAATCTGCTGCATAGGTTGAGAGTGCCGAGGCGCGTAGCGGACGCATCGACGTTGGTGAGCGATGAGCGAATAAGTGTGGAGGCTTTCGAAGAACTGAACGAAACGACCATTTGGATGCGGACATACATCGCGGAGGCTCGAGCTGCATGAGACACCGCTTTCATGCGATCTGTCCGTACTTCGCCATGTTCCCGGAAGCCTTCGTGGCCGCTCAGCTGGAAGCGACGCCTTTCTCCGGAGTCGTGTTCGATCCGTTTTGCGGCCGAGGCACGACCGTTTTTGAGAGTCTTTTGCGGGGCCGAGACGCGGCCGGATGCGATGTACACCCGGTGGCCGCTTGTGTGGCGGGCGCCAAGGCGGATCCGCCATCTCAACAGGACGTGTCCACGCGATTGTCGGAGTTGGAAGAGGAAAGCGCTGGATTCGATGCCCCCCGTATGCACGGGGCGATCGCCGAGTTTTTCGAATTGTGCTTCCATCCTCGTACATATGCCCCAATCGCATTCATGCGCGAACATCTTGATTGGCGCCGCGACAAGACTGACCGCTTCATCGCCGCCCTTGCTTTGGGCAGCCTACACGGGGAATCCCATCGGACCCCCAACTGCTTCAGCAACCGGATGCCGCGCACGATCAGTACTAAACCTCGCTACTCGGTGAGCTGGTGGCGGAAGAACGGGCTGACACCACCCCGAAGAGATGTCTTTCGGATCCTCCGATACATGACGGAGTACCGCTATGAGTCGCGTCCGCCCCTGCGACGTGGAAGCGTGCAGCTAGCGGATGCGCGAGAGGCGGGGGAGCGCTTTTCGAATCTCGGGGGAGTAGTGACAGATATCATTACCTCGCCTCCTTACTTGGACACGACGAACTATCGTGAAGATCAGTGGCTACGACTATGGTTTCTTGGAGGAGAGCCCACTGACCGCCTGCCGGCGAATGACGGACGCCACTACAGTGCGGACAAGTACAAGAATTTCCTCGTCGAAGCGTGGGCCGGTGTTGCCCCACTGTTGGCCGCCGAGGCGATAATCGTCGTTCGGATGGGAGGGCGTCGGCTCACTAAGGAGGCGGCGCGCACCACTCTCTTCGAGTCACTACGGGACGGACTCTCTCGATCCGTGTCACTCGTGGACGATGGTGCATCGTCCCGAGTGAGGCGGACGCAGGCAAACGCGTTTCGTGGTGACAAACCCTCGGATACGATGGAGCACGACTTCCGCTTCGAGGTCGCCTGACGCCGCGGGATCACGTCCTGCTACAATTGCCCTAGGCGTTGCCGTGCGTGGTAGGCATAGGACAAGTTGGGGGCCCCTGTCCACCGGTCCCCGAGCCTGCGAGCTGCGATGCGTATCGGCCCCGCTCCCGTTCTCGTTCTCTCCGTCGGCGTCACACTCGGCTGCGAACCCGGCGATGGCGCGCCCGGCGTAGCCGGCGAGCCGGGGCTGCTCGAGTCCGCCTCGGCTCGGCCCGTGGCGCCGCTCCTCGCCGAAGAACCGCCGCCTGCGTTCGGCGCCTATCCCGGCGTGCGGCACGGCGGCAACTACATGCACAACTACTACCTGCCGCCGGCGCCGGGGACGACGCCCTGGTTCCCGACCTGGTCGCCCGACGGCGAGTCGATCGCCGTGGGGATGGCCGGTTCCGTCTGGGAAGTGGATGTGGAGACGGGCGACGCGACCGAACTCACGCGCGGGGGCACGTACCACTCGTCCCCCTCCTACTCGCCCGATGGCCGCTGGATCGCGTACACGGCCGACTACGGCGGCGAACGGGTCCAGCTTGAGATCCTCGACACGGAGACGGGCGAGACGCGCGCGCTCACGGACGACCGCTTCGTGTACGCCGACCCCGTGTTCTCTCCCGATGGCACGCGCCTCGCCTACGTGTCGAGCGCGCCCAACGGGTTCTTCAACGTCTACATCCGGGAGGTGGCGGACGGCGACTGGGCGGGGCCCGAGATCGCGGTCACGAGCGACAACTCCTACGGGAACAACCGGCTCTACTTCGGGCCCATGGACATGTATGTCTCGCCCGCATGGATGCCGGGCGGCGAGGAACTCCTCCTCGTCTCGAACCGCGACGTGCCGCTGGGCTCGGGCAACGTGATCCGGGTGCCGGCGCGCGCGGACGGGATCCTGGAGGCGCAGACGGTGCTGCGGGAGCAGACGCTGTACCGCACGCGGCCGGACGTGTCGCTGCACGGCCGGCGCTTCGTCTACTCGTCGACGGCGGGGGCGGCGGACCAGTTCAACAACCTGTACGTGCAGCCGACGACGGGCGGAGAGCCGTACAAGCTCACCTTTTTCGAGCACGACGCCTTCCACCCGCGCTGGTCTCCCGATGGGGAGACGATCGCCTACATCACGAACGAGGACGGCCTCCCGCAACTCGAACTCATCGAGACCTACGGCGGCGGCCGGCGGCGGATCGAGATCGGGGAGCGCACCTACGCGGGGCCGACCGGCATGCTCTCGGTGACGGTGCGCACGGACGCGAGCGGGAGGGATCCCGTTGCGGCCCGCGTCACCCTCCTGGGGCCGGACGGCAAGTACCACGCCCCGCCCGACGAGTACGCCCGGATCGGCCAGCGCGGGCGCTATCCGGCCTTCCATACCGACGGAACGTTCACGGTCGCGCTCCCGCCGGGCGAAGCGGACCTCACCATCGTAAAGGGCTTCGAGATCGAGCCGCAGCGCATGAAGGTGGCGATCGAAGCCGATGCCACGGTGGAGCTCGAGGTCACGCTGCACCGGTTCGCGGACCTCTCGGCAGACGGCTGGCACAACGGCTCCACGCACGTCCACATGAACTACGCCGGGAACCTCCACAACACGCTCGAGAACCTGATGTTCATGTCCGCGGCGGAGGACCAGGACATCGTGAACGAGCAGGTGGCGAACAAGGACAACCGGATCCTGGACCACCAGTTCTTCGTGCCCGGGGGCGGCGAGCACCCGGTGTCGGCGGACACGGAGGACATGGTCGTCATCGTGGGGCAGGAGTACCGGCCGCCGTTCTACGGACACGTGTTCATGTTCGGGATGCGCGACCACCTCATCTCGCCGTTCACGACGGGATACGAGGGGACGGCGATCGAGAGCCTGTATCCGTCGAACACGGACATGATGCGGAAGGCGAAGGACCAGGGGGCGACGACGGGCTACGTGCACCCCTATTTCGGCGACGTGGACCCGCTCACGTTCGGGCTGATGGGCGGGAAGGGGTTCATGGTCGACGCGGTGCTGGGGACGAGCGACGCGCTCGAGTGGTCCACGGCCGAGCGGGCGGGGTTCTTCCCGCTCTACGCGCTGTGGAGCAACGACGTGCGCATCTGCGCCACCGGCGGGGAGGACTCGATCAGCAACCTGCACGCCACGCCGCTGGTGGGCGCCATGCGGACGTACGTGCGCCCGCCGGACGGGCGCCTGACGGCCGATGGATGGTTCGAGGGCCTCCGGGGCGCCGCGGCGTTCGTGACCAACGGGCCGCTCGTCGAACTCACGGTAAACGGGGAGATCCCGGGTTCCGTCCTGGGTCTGGGCGCGGACGCGACGAGCGTCGAGGTGGATGCCAGCGTGCGGTCGATCGTGCCGCTGACCCGCGCCTGGCTCGTGCGCGACGGCGAGGACGTCCTCGACCTCGAACTCACCGAGGATCGCATGTCGGCGTTCTACTCTGGCGACATCGAGATCGACGGGAGCGGCTGGATCCACCTGCGGGCCGAGGGAGAGCCCGAGGAACGGTTTCCGCTCGACGCCGCCTACCCGCAGGGGTTCACGAACCCGGTCTGGTTCACCGTCGGAGGCGAGGCGATCCGTGACGCGGCGGGCGCGCAGTACGGCCTCGACTGGATCGACGAACTCGAACGCCAGGCGCGGGAGTGGCCCGGCTGGCGGTCGCAGTCGGAGCAGGACCACGTCTACGCCCAGTTCGAGGAGGCCCGCGACGTGTACCGGCGGCTGCTGGCCGAAGCCGGCGGCGCGGGCGGCGAGTGAGCGACAGGAAGCCGCCAGCGACTGACTCGCGGGGGGCGGGGCCGCGGTGAGCGGGCGGAGCCCCTACCGCACCGGACTCACGCCGCTCGAGTTCCTGCGGCGGAGCGCGTTCGTGTACCCCGACAAGGCGGCGGTCGTGCACGGCGGCCGCAGTTACTCCTACCGCGAGTTCGAGCTGCGCGTGCGGCGGCTGGCGGCGGGGCTGCTGCAGGCCGGGCTCGATCCGGCGGACCGGGTGGCCTTCCTGTCGCCGAACACGCCGCCCCTGCTCGAGGCGCACTACGGGGTGCCGGCCGCGGGCGGGGTGCTGGTTGCGATCAACACGCGGCTCGGGGCGGGCGAGATCGCCTACATCCTGGAGCACAGCGGCGCGCGGTACCTGTTCGTAGACCGGGCCCTTGAGAACCTGGTTGACAGGGACGCGTTGCGCCGCGACGGGGTGACGGTGGTGCGGATCGACGATACCGGGGCGCCCAACGATCCCTACGAGGCCTTCGTTGCCGGCGGCCCCGATGCCGATACCAGGTCCGCTTCAGCGTCCGCTTCCGGCTCGGCCGAACCGCCCCCGCTCGCGGCCGGCCCCGCGGATGAGGAAGACCCGATCTCGATGAACTACACGTCGGGGACGACGGGCCGCCCCAAGGGCGTCGTGTACACGCACCGCGGCGCGTACCTGAACGCGATCGGGGAACTCATCGAGATGGAGATGACGCCGGGCGCCGTCTATCTCTGGACCCTCCCCATGTTCCACTGCAACGGGTGGTGCTTCACCTGGGCGGTGACCGCCGTCGGCGGCACGCACGTGTGCCTGCGGGAAGTCGATCCCGGCCGCATCTGGGCGCTGATCGAGTCGGAGGGCGTGACGCACTACTGCGGAGCGCCGACCGTGCAGATCATGCTCGTCAACGATCCTGCGGCCCGCCCACTGGAGCACGCGGTGCGGACGATGATCGCCGGGGCGCCGCCCTCGCCGACCCTGCTGGAGCAGTTGAAGGCGCTGAACTTCCACCCGATCCACGCCTACGGTCTCACCGAGACGTACGGTCCCACCGCCACCTGCGCCTGGCACGCGGACTGGGACGGACGCCCGCCCGCCGAACAGGCCCGGCTGCTCGCCCGCCAGGGCCAGGGCTTCGTCACCTCCGACCTCATGCGCGTCGTCGACGAGGAGGGCAGGGACGTGCCGCGCGACGGCGCGACGATGGGGGAGGTCGTGATGCGCGGGAACATCGTCATGAAGGGCTACTACGCGCAGCCCGAGGCCACCGACGAGGCCTTCCGCGGCGGCTGGTTCCACTCGGGGGATCTCGCCGTGTGGCATCCCGACGGCTACGTCGAACTCCGCGACCGGGCCAAGGACATCATCATCTCCGGCGGCGAGAACATCTCCACCATCGAGGTCGAGCAGACCGTCGCCCGGCACCCCGCCGTGCTGGAGTGTGCCGTCATCGCCATCCCCCACGACGAATGGGGCGAACGCCCCAAGGCCTTCGTCACGCTTAAGCCGGAAGCCGACGCCACGGAGGGGGAAATCATCGAGTTCTGCCGCGACCGGATCGCCCACTTCAAATGCCCCGACGCGATCGAGTTCGGCCCTCTCCCGAAGACCTCCACCGGCAAGGTCCAGAAGTACATCCTCCGCGACCGCGAATGGACCGGCCGCGAAAAGCGCATCAACTGACCGCCGGTTGAAAGCCCGTCCCGGACCTGAAGACGTTCCCGCGGGAACGTCAGGCGTCGAGGAACCTGGCGCGGGCGAGGCTGGCCATCGCCTTGTCCAGGGTCAAGGTGTCCAGATCTGAACGCGCGTAGTCGTCGGCGATGAGCCGATCAAGCAGCCCCGCGCCGCCCGAGGCGTCCAGGAGCCTCATCACCGAGAGGCCGTTCAAAGGTGCGACCAGGCCGCTGCCCAACACCTGGATCAGGGCGGAGCGAGCGGCCGGCTTCTGCACGCCGAAGTGGTACTGGAGGGCGACGTAGGCCTCACCGATTACTTGATTGGAAGCCACCACCGTGGCGCCGTCGCTGGCCAGGGTCGTCAGGTGCCGCACCGCGTGGGCGAACCGATCCCGGGGCCGGCCCGTGAGCAGGCGCACGAGGACGGATGTGTCAATCCCGTAGCGAAGGATCATGGGGCTGGGCGCGGAAGGCGTGTATGTTGAAGGGCTCGATGTCGGGGTCGATTTCCCCCCTCAGCGGGGCCAAACGCGACAGATCGATCTTGTGTGGTCGTATGACGAAGCCGTGGGGCCCCTCCAGCAATTCGAGACGGTCGCCGGGTCGGACGCCCATGACGTCCAGGACATGCGCCGGAAACGTGACTTGTCGCTTCGCCGTTACCTTGACGAGCATGGATTCTCCTCCTCGCGTGGATCTCATCACCTTACGACCAAGCCTATTTTGGTAAGGTACTGCGGTCAAGCTTCCTGGGCGCGCTTGACGACCGTCGCCTTGGGGAAAGATCATCTCGGGGTTCGGGATCACGCGACTTCAACCCTCTCATGCGCCTTCCATGTTCACGCCGGCCCGGAAAAAGCTGCTGCTGGCGGTGCTGGTGCTCTCCTTCGGAGTCCAGACGGGGCTCGTGTATTCGGACGTGCGCAGCGAACCGCTGTCGGTGGCGGCGCGCGAGGGGCGTGCGCTCTGGCAGGCGCATGCCTGTCAAACCTGTCACCAGTTCTACGGTCAGGGGGGATTCCTCGGGCCGGATCTGACGCACGCCGCGAGCCGGGTTGATTCGACCCGGCTCGTTTCGTTGTTGACGGTAGGGAGCGGGCAAATGCCGCCGCTCGGGTTCAGCGACGCGGAGACGGCGGCGATGGCGGCCTTCCTGCGCGAGATGGACCGGCCGGAGATCGGCCGCGGCGAACTGCGGATGGGGACGCCGGGGGAGGGCGCCGGGGCGCAGGCGGCGTTCGAGCGCGCGGTCGAGGCGGCACTCGGGGCCGGAGTGTCCGGCGGCGCGGGAGCGGCTGGCGGTGCGGGACCGGCCGGCGGGACGGGTCGGGACCTGGCCCAAGTCGCCGCCGGGTTCGAGGCGTACCGGATCCGGCCGTGCAGCGCGTGCCACTTCCCGTTCCGCGACTCGCCGGTGGGGGCGCCGGACCTGTCGCTCGTCGTCGGGTCCCTCGCGTCAGACTCGCTCGATCAGGTGCTCGCCGAGGGCCGTCCCCTGCTGGGCATGCCGCCCCCGGTGCCGCCGCTCGGCGCCGCCGACCGGGCCGCGATCACGGCGTTCCTCGAGTTCCTGAGCGCGAACCGCGAGCAACTGGAGGCGGCGACGGAGGCGCTGGCGGCGGGCCGACGCCTCGACTGGGGCGCGCTGCCGTGGTGGGAGTACCCGTGAAGCCCTTCGCGGCCGGCCACCCCGCGCACCAGTTCGCCGTGCTCACCTTCATCCGCGGCGGGCTCATCGCGATCGCGATCACGCTCGCGGGCGGCATCCTGGCCGCGTTCTACTCCGTCCCGTCGCTCGCGCCGTGGTTCCAGCAGGTGGGTCTCGACCTGCGACAGTTGCGCCCGATCCACACGGTGTTCGCCTCGGCGTGGGTCTTCCTGGGCGGCGTGGCCGTCGTGTACCGCTTCCTCCAGGACGAGGGTCCGCCGACGATCGGCGACCGCTGGCGGCTCCGGGTCCAGGTCCTGACCTGGGCGGCCGCCGGCCTTGGGATCCTTCTCACGCTCGCCCTCGGCATCGGGTCAGGCCGCGAATACGTCGGCTTCCACCCCTTCTTCTCCCTCCTCATCCTCGCGGGCTGGATCTGCTACGCCTGGAACTTCTTCCGTCTCGCCGGGCGGCGCTTCTGGGAGCGGCCGGTCTACGTGACGATGTGGGGCGTGGGGCTGCTCTTCTTCATCGTCACCTTCGTGGAACAGCACATGTGGCTGATCCCGGGAATCTTCGGGGATCCGGTGCAGGACATGCGGATCCAGTGGAAGGCGACGGGCACCCTCGTCGGCAGCTTCAACCTCTTCGTCTACGGCTCGGTGATCTACCTGGGCGAGCGGATCTCGGGGGATCCCTCCTACGGGCGATCGACGACCGCGTACATGCTGTTCGCGGTGGGACTGCTCAACTCGTTCACGAACTTCGCGCACCACACCTATCACCTGCCGGGGCGGGAGTCGGTGAAGTGGATCGCCTTCGTCGTGAGCATGATGGAGATCATCGTCCTTGCGCGGGCCATGTTCGACCTGTGGCGGGCGCTCCGGACGCCGAGCGACCCGGCCTTCTGCGCGGCCCGGGGCTCGTTCGCGGCGGCGAAGTGGTGGACGTGCGCGATCCTGCTCGGCGCCATCCTCATCTCGATCCCGCCGCTGAACGCGGTGATCCACGGGACGTATGTCGTCACGGGACACGCGATGGGGGCGATGATCGGCATCGACACGATGATCCTGCTGGGGGCGATGATCTGGATCCTGAGCGAGCACTTCCAGGCCCGCGAGGGGGAGGACGCGTGGGACACGCTCCACACGCCGGCCATGCGCTGGAGTCTCATCGGGCTCAACGTCTCGGTGGCGGCGCTCGTGCTCTGGCTGCACGTCGTGGGGACGGCGGTCGGCGTGACGCGGGCGGTGCACGCGCCAGGCGAAACCTACGTGCCGCCGGACTGGGTGTCCGCGTGGAGCGGGATCGGGTTCGCGGTCTTCGGCACGCTGTCGCTGGTCTTCTTCGGGTGGCTCCTCGCGCAACTCATGCCGCCCGCCTTCCGGTATTTCCGGGTGTCGGAGGAACGGGCATGACGGCACCGCGGACCGGAAGCCAGCCGGAAATGACGGGCGCGACGGGCGCGGGGCGGCCGCTGTGGACGCCGGATCCCGACTTCGCGGCGACGACGAACGTGGCGCGCTTCACGCGCTACGCGAACGAGGCGTGCGGGGCCGATGCCGACTCCCCGGAGGCGCTGTGGCGCTGGTCGGTTCGCGAGCCGGAGGCGTTCTGGAACGCGGTGTGGGACTTCTGCGGCGTCATCGGGGAGCGCGGCGAGCGCGTGGTCGTCGACTTCGACCGTCTGCCCGGGGCGCGCTGGTATCCGGACGCGCGGCTGAACTACGCGGAGAACCTGCTCCGCCGCCGCGACGACGGGCCGGCGCTCCTCTTCCGGGCCGAAGATCGCGTCCGCCGCGACCTTACGTGGGCCGAGCTCTACGACACGACCTCACGCCTCGCGCAGGCGCTGGACGCGCTCGGAATCGAGCCGGGAGACCGGGTGGCCGGTTACGTGCCCAACATGCCGGAGTCCATCGTGTACATGCTCGCCTCGGCGAGCGTCGGGGCCACGATCTCCACCGCCTCGCCCGACTTCGGCGTGCAGGGCGTGCTCGACCGCTTCGGCCAGATCGAACCGCGCGTCCTCCTTGCGGCCGACGGCTACTTCTGGCAGGGGAAGCGCCACTCGAGCCTCGACCGCCTGCCGGAGATCGTGCGGCGCCTCCCCTCCGTGGAGCGTGTGATCATCGTCCCCCACACCGAGCCGGACCCGGACATCTCCGCGATCCCCCACGCCGTGAGCTTCGACGACTTCATCGGCCCCTGGGGCCCGCGGGAGATCGAGTTCCGGCGGCTCCCGTTCGACCATCCTCTCTATATCCTCTTCTCCTCGGGCACGACCGGCGTCCCGAAGTGCATCGTCCACGGGGCGGGCGGCATCCTCCTCACGCACCTGAAGGAGCACCGGCTGCACGCGGACATCCGGCCGGGCGACCGCGCCTTCTACTACACGACCTGCGGGTGGATGATGTGGAACTGGCTGTCCTCGGCGCTGGCGAGCGAGGCGACGGCGGTCCTCTACGACGGCTCGCCCTTCCATCCCGGGCCGCACGTCCTGTTCGACTACGCGGACGAAGTACGGATGACCCAGCTCGGCGTGTCCGCGAAGTTCATCGACGCGCTCGGGAAGGCGGGCCTCCGGCCGCGGGAGACGCACGATCTCTCCTCGGTGCGGACGATGCTCTCCACGGGGTCGCCCCTCGTCCCGGAGGGGTTCGACTACGTGTACCGGGACGTGAAGCCCGACGTCCACCTCGCCTCGATTTCGGGCGGGACGGACCTGTGCGCGGGGTTCGTGGTCGGGCACCCGCTCCTCCCTGTGTGGCGGGGCGAGATCCAGGCGCCGTCGCTGGGCATGGACGTGGATGTGTGGGATGAAGAGGGGCGGTCGATGGCGGCGGGGAAGGGGGAACTCGTCTGCAAGGCGCCCTTCCCGTCGGTGCCGACGGGGTTCTGGGGAGACGACGACGGGAGCCGCTTCCACGCGGCGTACTTCGACATGTATCCCAACGTGTGGCGGCACGGCGACTGGATGGAGTGGACGGAGCACGGCGGCGCGGTGATCTACGGCCGCTCCGACGCGACGCTGAACGCGGGCGGGGTGCGGATCGGGACGGCGGAGATCTACCGCCTCGTGGACCGCATGCCGGAGGTGCTGGAGTCCATCGTCATCGGACAGCCGTGGGAGAACGACACGCGCGTCGTCCTCTTCGTGCGGCTCGCGGAGGGCCGGAGCCTGGACGAGGAGCTGGAGGCGCGGATCCGGCGGGAGATCCGTGAGAACGCCTCGCCCCGCCACGTCCCGGCGCGGATACTGCAGGTGGCGGACATCCCGCGCACGAAGAGCGCCAAGATCTCGGAACTCGCCGTGCGCGCCGTGGTACTGGGAGAGTCCGTCAAAAACGTCGAGGCGCTCGCCAACCCCGAGGCCCTCGAAGACTACCGCAACCGCCCCGAACTCCGCTCGTAACGGCTAGAGCCCTGGGCTGCCCAACGGTCGCCACTCGCTTCGCCCTCACGCTCGTCCTCGAACACGAACGGCCTGTATCCATGGCGAGGAAGCTCGGGCAGTTCCACTCCGTACTCCGACCCGAAATACCTCTCAAAGACTTCCGAAGGTCTTGTCTCTCTGGCGGGCGTTCAGCTCCTCGAACAGGGGTGTCAAACGGAATTGATGCCGGCAGCGTAACGCCTGCACGCCTCGGGCGCTCGTCCGACTCCGCCGGCGAGTGCCGCACGAATCGGCCGCAGCCGATCCGTCGCCGGGGGGGCGGTGCTACATTGCTCGCATGACACTTTCGACTGCTGGTTCCTCGGCTTTTTCCGTTCGGGGGAGGGTCTCGGTTGTGCTCCTGCTCGGACTTCTTGCTGCGTCGGGGTGCCCCGAGTCGAGGGTCTGCCCGAGGGGGACCTCGTGTACGAGTTCGCCGGATAGCATGGCGGTGCAAAGGCGGCGCGGATGAGACCGGAGTTTGCCGGGCCGAACGTGGCGCGTGGCGTTGCGCTCGCGGCGGTCGGGGCGTTCGGCGGATTCCTCGCGGCGGGAGGGTGTGTGGCGCAGGAGACGCAGGGGACAGCGGTTTCGGCGGGGGCCGGGATCACGGCGGTCGAGGGGCTCGCGCTGGGGCACTTCACGCTGGAGGAGCGGCCCACCGGCTGTACGGTCGTCCTCGCCGAGGATGGCGCCGTGGCGGGCGTCGACGTGCGGGGCGGGGCTCCCGGGACGCGGGAGATCGCCCTCCTCGATCCGGTGAACAGCGTGCAGGAAGCCCACGCCATCGTGCTCTCGGGCGGGAGCGCGTTCGGCCTCGACGCGGCGTCGGGCGTGGTCCGGTATCTCGAGGAGCGCGGGGTCGGGTACCGGGCCGGGGATCACGTCGTCCCGATCGTGGCGGCCGCGATCCTGTTCGATCTCGGCATCGGCGGCGGGTCCGTTCGGCCGGGGCCGGAATGCGGTTACGAGGCCGCCCGCGCGGCGAGCGCAACCGCGCCGGCCGAGGGCAGCGTCGGCGCGGGGGCCGGGGCGACGGTCGGGAAGCTCCGGGGCCGGGGCCGCGCGATGAAGGGCGGAATCGGCACCGCCTCGATCACCCTCGAGGACGGTCTCACCGTGGCCGCGGTCGTCGCGGTCAATGCGGTCGGCGACGTGATCGATCCGGCCACCGGGGAGGTCGTGGCCGGGGTCCGCACCGAGGACGGGACGGGCTTCGCGGACGCCCGCGCGCTGCTGCGGACGGGCGAGGAACGGCCGCCGGACGACGCGCCGGGCGACGACGGCTCCGTCGAGAACACGACCATCGGCGTCGTGGCGACGAACGCGCGCCTCTCGAAGGCCGAGATCACGAAGGTCGCGCAGATGGCGCACGACGGACTCGCCCGGGCCATCTACCCGGCCCACACCCCGAGCGACGGCGACACCCTGTTCGGCCTCGCCACCGGCACGCACGAGGACGAGGCAGGCCTGGCGCGGGTCGGCGCGCTCGCCGCGGACATGGTCGCCGAAGCGATCCTGCGCGCCGTCCGCGCCGCCACCGGCCTCCCCGGCCTCCCCTCCGTCGCCGACTTGACAGGGTCTGGCGGCTGATCGACCACTCCCCCTCTCCGGACGCCGCGCCGGTCCTGCTCGACCGCACAGTCATCGGCCTCATCGTCTCCGGCGCCGCCTTCGGGCTTCTCGCGCCGGCGCGGGCTCGCCGGGGAGGAGCGTGAGGTGGACAGATCGAATGATGCTCCCGAGTTTGGGTGGTATGTTGGCGACTGTCGGCGCCGCTCGCAGGGTCCGCCCGGGTTCCTGATCCCGATGCGTACTCCGCAGGCAGCCGATGCCTGGCCGATCGGCAGCCGACGAAACGAGGTGTTGCGGGAGTAAGGCGCATGGCCACGCAGGATGCGTTCGAGCGCACGTTGACGCTGCTGTACGAAGCTGCGCTGACGGATGACAGGTGGGTCACGGCGGCGGCTTCGATCAACGAAGTGATCGGGACGAATGGCCATAGCCTTTCCTACGTGGATATGGGTCCGCCAAGCCCCGAGGTCTATCTGAGTCGTTTCTTCGTGGGCCGCGAACGTCGGGATGACTTCGAGGAGCTGTATTTTCGCGACTATTTCTGGCGGGATGAAGCGATTCCCCGACTCCACGGAATCCGGGACGGAGACGTGGCCTACAGGTCCGATCTGTATACGACCCGGGAAAAGAAGACCTCCATCGTATACAACGAATTTCGATGCGCCTACGGAACGCAGCATGGCCTTTACATGGGGCTGGACGGGCTGGACGGGGGCGCGGTCGTCCTGTCGCTGGGGAACTCCACCGAGCGCGGAAGCTGGGGGCACGATCAGATCCGGACCCTTAAGCGTCTCGCGCCCCACCTGCGCCAGTTCGCACGCGTCCGGCACGCGATAACCCAGGCCGGAGCTCTGAGCGCGTCGCTCACCGCCCTGCTCGACAACGGACGGTCCGGTTTCCTTCAGTTGGATCGGCGCGGGCGGATCCTGGAAGCGAACGACCGCGCCCGGAAGATCCTGTTGGAAGCCGACGGGCTCCGGGACGGGGGTGGCACCCTGGCCGCCGCCGCGCCGGTGGAAGGACGCGGAGCTGCAGCGCCTGCTGGCCGCGGCCGTGCCCCGATCCGGCGCCCGGTCCGCCGGGGGCTCGATGAAGATCACGCGCAGGAAGACTCGCACGCCGCTGGTCCTCGAGGCTTTGCCCGTGCGGACAGACGGCGCCTACCGTCATGTGGGCGACGTCGCTGCGCTCGTGCTGCTCGTCGACCCGGCGGTCCGGCCTCGGATCGATCCGGCGTTCGCTGCCAGGATCCTGGGCCTGTCGCCGGCGGAGGGTCGCGTGGCGGTGGACCTGGCGGCCGGCCAGACCATCGCCGGCATCGCGGCGGAACTGGGCTGCGCCGAGAGCACCGTGCGCACGCACGTCCGGCGGGTCTACCGCAAGCTCGCGATTCATAAACAGACCGAACTCGTGCGGAGGATCATGTCGCTGGAGGCCCTGACGGGATCCCGGCGCCAACACGGAGTCCGCTTGGGGTCCGATCCTCCTTCAGTCTGACGAAGCTCCCGGTGTCCACAAAAAAGAGGACACCGGTCCCGCCGTTTCCGGCACATATTGGTCGCTGTCGATGCGAGCGTTCGGATTGTACGCCTGATTTCGGGCTGAACGGAGGAGATAATGCTGACTAGAATGAGCCCGCTGGTAGTCCTCGCGGCCCTGGCCTGCGGTGGCGAGGAAAGCGTCACGGGACCGGCCGAGCCGCCCGCGCCTGAAGAGCCTCCACCGACGAACGTAGCTGCCTGTGCGGTCAACCAGGAGCTCGGGCCGGGCCAGAAGTGCTCACTCTCCGGCGGCGCGGAGTTCGAAGTCCGAAGCGATGGGACCGCTTGTCTTGGAGGCTCGATCTGTGCCGGCACGGGGATCACGGTCAGCGGCTTCTCGGCCAGTCGCATCGCGGGCACGGACCGCTGGAGAATCAACTCGGTGTAAGACGCCCCGGAGACGGGAGACGGATCCCCAGCCGCACTGCGGACGACTGATCGGAGACATCCTCGACGGACAGCCTCGATGCAGGTGGATCACCTGGCCGCAGGGGGACCGGGCCGGAGAATGGGACTAGGAAGCGATATGGTGCCGTCAGGAACGCGTGCCGGGGCGGGAACGGTTCCGGATCGCCTCAGGCTGGGTTCGTTACTCGTGTTGATCGGCGGGATGACGCTCTCCTGCGGGGGAGACGGACCCATGCCTCCGCCGCCTCTCACTCACCCACCCAGGATCATAGA
>VXQX01000088.1 GCA_009838765.1 Gemmatimonadales bacterium | reverse complement strand
CCCCCCCCCCCCCCCCCCCCCCCCCCCCCCCCCCCCCCCCCCGCGCGCGCGGCGCGGCCGGCCTGGCCGCAGATCTCGTCTCCCGTCCGCAGATCGTAGCGGGAGACGATCTTCGGGCTCACGTAGATGTCGTCGTCGCTCGGGGTATACCCGGCGTGCCGGCGGCGGATGAACCCCGTGCCGTTGCCCAGCCGCTCGATGAGCCCCAGGTAGCCGTCCTTCGGACCTTCCGGAATCTCGGCGGCCGCATCGTGCTGGCTCGGCCGCTGCTGCCGGGGCCCCTGCTGCCGGGAGCCCTGCTGCCGGGACCCCTGTCCTCCCCGGTTGCGGCGACCGCGCGAACGGCGCCGCCGGTTCCGGCCCTTTCCGCCGCGGCCGCCGGACCCCTTGGCCCGGCCATTGGGCTGCCCCTTGCCTCCGGGCTGGCCTCCGCCCCCGCGCGGGGAGCCGCCGCGAGGCTGTGATGTGTTGTTCGTCAATGCACCAGCTCTTCGTTGTATTCCGCGAAGCCGGATCGGATTCGCGACTTCGAGACTCTCCGGGGCGGAATCGACCGTGTCGAGAAAGGGGGGTTGTCGTTCGGAGAACGGATCCCGCGCCGGCGGAAGCTGCCGGCCGGCGCGAGGGTCGTGGCGACCATCGAACGGGGATCCCCCGGAATCGCCTGAATGCCCGTGTCGTGTCCCGGAAGTACGCGAACTGCCGAGAGTACACCAGTATGGGGCGCATCGGAGACTCGCGCCAGTTTTCGGGCCGGTCCGGCGGCGAGTTGCCGTGGCCGGGGGATCGAGATCCTGTATATTCCGGGCGCTCCGCCCGGCACGAACGCCGCAGGAACGCGACGGGCCGGAGGACGCCTCTGACGCATTTCCTGCGAATCTCATCACAGCAGAAATCTGGAGTGGAATAGAATGATGAAGCGATCGACACTTCCGGCCCTGGGCGCGCTCGTCCTGTTCGGCTGCGGCGGCGGCGAGAGCGACCAGCCGTCGCCGGCGCCGGCCCCCGCCCCGGCTCCCGCCGCGGAGGCGGACGCGGCGGCTTCGGGTCCCATGGCCGTGGACTGGATCTCGGTGGACGACGGGGCGCGCACCGTGACCATCGACCTCGTCGCGGGCTCGACGGACGCGAACAACCGCTGGAACTTCAACGGCTACGCGAACGGCGAGGCCACCATCGTCGTGCCGGTCGGATACACCGTTACCGTCAACTTCGAGAACCGGGACCCGGTCAACTACCACAGCTTCAGCGTCCTCCCGCGGTCCGCGAGCTACCCCGCGATCTTCGACGACGCGACGCC
Source organism: Gemmatimonadales bacterium (assembly GCA_009838765.1). Lineage (GTDB taxonomy): Bacteria > Gemmatimonadota > Gemmatimonadetes > Palauibacterales > Palauibacteraceae > Palauibacter > Palauibacter ramosifaciens. The sequence goes on along the minus strand of VXQX01000088.1, from coordinate 41,691 downwards.
CGTCTTCGAGGGCGCGGTCACCTCGAACGCGACTTCGATCACGGAGGCCACGGCCCCCGGCGGCGGCACCGAGAGCGTCGGCTTCACGGCTTCCGCGACCGGCGAGTACGCGCTCGTGTGCCCCGTTCCGGCTCACGCGGTCACGGGGATGTGGATCGGGTTCGACGTCTCCGAGTCGGGCGAGTCCGGATTGCGAAGCTAGTTCGAGGGGGGACCGGCCGCGTATGGAGACGATGCGGAAGGCGCTGCTGTGGGCTTCCACCAACCGATGGCTCTCGCAGCGTCTGCCGGAGCGCCGTTTCGTGCGGCGCGCGGTGCGCAAGTTCATGCCGGGCGAGACGCTGGAGGACGCGCTCGGCGAGGCCGCCCGTCTGCGGGAGGAAGGCGTTCCCACCCTCGTCACGACGCTGGGCGAGAACGTCGAGACCGCGCAGGAGACCCGCGAATCCGTCGCCGAATACGTGCGGGCGATGGATCTGGGGGAGGAGATGGGGCTCGACCTCGAGGTCTCGATCAAGCCCACCCACCTCGGACTCGACCAGGATCCGGAGCTTGCGGTCGAGAACGTGGCGGAACTCGCGGCGCGCGCCGAGGGCCGCGGCACGCTCTGGATCGACATGGAGGGGTCGTTCTATACGGAGGCGACGCTCTCTCTCTACCGCGCGGTCCGGCGCCGGCACGTGAACGTCGGACTCTGCATCCAGTCCTACCTCCGGCGGACCGCGGACGACCTCGAATCGCTCATGGAATACGGTCCCCGCATCCGGCTCGTGAAGGGGGCGTACGCGGAGCCGGCCGAGATCGCCTTTCCGGACAAGCGGGACGTGGACGAGAGCTACCTCGCCCTCTCCCGGCGCCTCATCGACCATCTCGGGAATGGGGGCGACGGATTCCTCGGGCTCGGGACGCACGATCCGGCGATGATCGGCCCCCTCTCGGCCGACGCCGCGGCGGCGGGTCTCGATGGCGGCAGGTTCGAGATCGAAATGCTCTACGGGATCGGACGGCGCGAGCAGAGGAGGCTCGTGGGCAACGGGACCCCGCTCCGGGTGCTGATCAGCTACGGCAGGGCCTGGTTCCCGTGGTACATGCGCCGGCTCGCCGAGCGGCCCGCGAACGTGTGGTTCGTCGCTCGCAGCATGTTCCGCTAGGAGCGGTGGCCATGGACGAGAAACCGGGAGGCGGCGCGCTCTTCGCACCGGATGTGCTCGCCGACCGCACCGCGTTGATCACGGGCGGCGGGAGCGGCATCGGGTACGGGATCGCGGAGTGCCTCGCGGCGGCCGGCGCCTCCGTGGGCGTGTTCAGCCGCAACGAGGAGCGGGTGGTGCGGGCGGCGGAGCGCCTGGCTTCGATCCACGGCGTGCGGACGCTCCCGACGGTCGGGGACGTGCGCGAACCGGCGGCGCTCGAACGCGCGGTGCGCGAGACGCGGGACGCGCTCGGGTCCATCGACATCCTCGTGAACAACGCGGCGGGCAACTTCTACGCGCCGACGGCCGAGCTGTCGCCGAACGGCTGGCGCGCCGTGGTGGAGATCGACCTGTTCGGCACCTTCCACGCCTGTCGCGCGGTCTACCCCGTCATGGCCGAGCAGGGGTACGGGCGCATCGTGTCGATCTCGATGACGCTTTACTACCGGGGCTGGCCGCTCATGGCGCACGCGACGGCGGCGAAGGCGGGGGTGGACGCGCTCACCCGCACGCTCGCCATCGAGTGGGCGCGGGACGGGATCAACGTGAACTCGATCGCGCCGGGCCCGATTCCGACGGACGGCGTGAAGAAGGCGTTCGAGGCCCCTCCAAGCGAGGAAGTCGACATGTTCGGCGGGCGCTCCGGGGCCGGGTTCGCCGAGCGGTTCATCCCCGCCGGGCGGCTGGGGCATCCTCACGACATCGGGCAGATGATCGCCTTCCTGTGCTCACCGGCGGGAGACTGGATCACGGGTACGGTGATCGTCGTCGACGGCGGCGAGTCGCTCGTGAGTCCGCGCACCATCCCCGGCGGGCACTCGGAGCGCTGAGGCGCCGCTCCGACCGCGAAGGGTGGCCACCGACGGCTGGACGACGTCCGCGGCCCGCGCGCCGGCCGGCACTTCGGCCGTGAGCCGCCCGCCACGCCCCCGCAGGCGTGCGGAGAAGCGGTCGCCGGGAGTCGCGTCGCCGAGAAGTTCGACCCGCAAGTAATCGCCCGTCACGCCGGCAACGCGGTCGTCCCGGCCCTCCACGACGATGTCGGCCATCGTCCCTGCGCGCGTTTCCGAATAGGCCCGGCCCTTGCGGAGGCCCATGTCCCGCAGCGTCCGCGAGCGCGCCGCCGCCACGTCGCCGGGTACCCGGTCCGGGAGGCTCGCCGCCACGGTTCCGTCCCGCACCGAATAGGGGAATACATGCAGGTACGTGTAGGGCAACTCCGCCACGAGCGCGCGCGTCTCCTCGAATTCCTCCTCCCCCTCGCCCGGGAATCCGACGATGATGTCCGCGCCGAGACCGAACGCGCCGGGATCGATTGCGGCCAGGCGCTCGGCGATCGCGAGCACGCGGGCGCGATAGGCCTCCCGCGTGTGCCAGCGGCGCATGAGGCGAAGCACCCGGTCGGACCCGCTCTGCAGCGGCACGTGCAGGTGGGGCGCCAGCTGTCCATCCGCTGCCTCGAGCAGGTCCACGAGCCGGTCGTCGATCTCCGTCGCCTCGATCGAGGAGAGGCGGATACGGGCGGGGACGTCCTCGAGCAACCGCTCGCACAGTGTCGCGAGACTGGCGGGAGCGCGGGGGCCATCGCGCCCGGGATCCGCGTCGAGGTCCTTCCCGTAGTGGCCGATGTGGATCCCGGTGATCACGAGTTCCGGGTGCGCCCGGGCGAGGGTCGCGGCCTCCGCCACGACCTCGTCAACCGGGCGCGACACCGAGGCGCCGCGCGCAATCCGGGTCGCGCAGAATGAACATTTTCGGTCGCACCCATCCTGGATCTTCAGCCACGCGCGGGTGCCGCGGGCGTTCCGTCGCAGTGGGGCGAACGAACCGGCCGAACGGCCCGCGGTGACCGGATCGGCCTCGGCGACGTCTCCGAGTTGCGGTACGAGTCGCGCAACCGCGGACGGGTCGTGTCCGGGCACGACCCCATCCACCTCAGCGAGCGCGTGGTACTCGGTTTCACGAAAGGAGGTTGAACAGCCGGCGACGACGATGCGGAGATCCGGACGCTGGCGGCGCAGCCGGCGCACGAGCCGCCGCGCGTTGGCGTCCGCCTGGTTCGTCACGGTGCAGGTGTTGATCACGGCGACGTCCGCCCGGTCCGCGCTGAGCGCGGTCTCCGCGCCGCGGAGTTCCAGTTCCTGGCGCATCCGCTCGGTATCGTACTGGTTCGCCTTGCACCCGAAGGTATGGAACCAGACGGAGGGCCTGTCGTTCACGTCGCTCACGTCGCCGGGTCGTGTCGCTCGCGAGGGGGTTCGCACGTTCTCTCTTGTAAGATCGGTGCAGCACGAACGAGACGCTACGTGGCGGGTGGACGGCACCCCACTCCGATGTATCTTTCCCGGAGGTTTTTTTTCCGGCCGAATGCAGGCGCGGATCGCGCGCGGACCCGGCAGTCGCCGCGCCGCCCGGCACGGCGGCCATGGAGGAATGCAAGATGTGGTGCGTTAAACAGAAGCGGTATGCAATCTTCGCCGTCGCGGCGATCGGGTTGTCACTCGCAGCCTGCGGTGACGACGACCCCGTAGCTCCGGAGCCCGTGTTCGACAGTCCATCCACGGTGCGCGTGGTGAACCGGCTGCTCGGCCCCGTGATCTTCTTCTTCGCGCGACCGTGCGGAACAACCGACTGGGGCGCGGATCTCTTCCGCACCGATCATCCCGTCGACGGGACGATCCAGGCCGGCGAGCAGCGGGATTTCACGGTCGAGGCCGGCTGCTACGACTTCCGGGCCGTACACCTGGAAACCACCGAGCCGGGCCCCGAACTTGAGAAGTTGATCTTCAACCAGACGGCCACGCCGGTCACGCCGGTGGTCTGGACGCTCGAGGACGATCCCGTCGACCCGACTTGATCCGGAGCCCTTGCTCCGTTCCGATCCAGCGTCCGAGGGGCGTCGCGGGGGCAACCCCGTTGACGCCCCTGCTCATGCCCCGGAATATCCGACGCATGGCTCGCGTCCAACACTGAAGTCCGGCGGAGGAACCGTTATGAGGCAGCAGCTCGTCCAGGTGGCGGCAGACATGGGGGCCAAGGGCAAGGGGATCCTCGCGGCCGATGAGAGTTCCGGCACGATCCGGAAGAGATTCGACGGCATCGGCGTCGAATCGACGGAGGAGACCCGGCGCGATTACCGGGAGCTGCTCTTTCGGACGAGCGACGCGCTGAACGAGTGCATCTCGGGCATCATCCTCTTCGACGAAACGCTGCGGCAGCCGGCGGCGGACGGCACGCCGCTCGTGCAACTCATCTCCGACGCCGGCTCGATTCCCGGTATCAAGATCGACAGGGGAGCACATGCGCTCGCTGGGGCTCCGGGCGAGAAGGTGACCGAAGGACTCGATGGGCTGCGTGAACGGCTGGCGCAGTACTACGAACTCGGGGCCCGCTTCACGAAGTGGCGCGCCGTCATCGACATCGGACGGGGCGGAGACCGCTCCATCCCGAGCGCTTACTGCATCGGGGCGAACGCCCACGCGCTCGCCCGGATGGCGGCGCTCAGCCAGGAGCAGGGACTCGTGCCGATCGTCGAGCCGGAGGTGCTGATGGACGGCGATCACGACATCGACCGCTGCTTCGAGGCGACCGAAGCCACGCTCAAGCAGGTGTACATGGCTCTCTTCCACCAGCGGGTGCTGCTGGAAGGCTCGGTCCTGAAACCCAACATGGTGCTGTCGGGCAAGCTCTGCGCCGATCAGGCGGGCGTCGACGAGGTCGCCGAGAAGACGGTGCGCTGCCTGAAGCGCGCGGTGCCCTCGTCGGTTCCGAGCATCGTCTTTCTGTCGGGAGGGCAGTCGGACATCGAGGCCACCGCCCACCTGAACGCGATGAACGCGGGGTTCGATACACCGTGGAACCTCAGCTTCTCGTACGGGCGGGCGCTGCAGGCAGCCCCGCTGCAGGCCTGGGGCGGCGCCGCGGACAACGGGCCGGCTGCGCAGGCGGCGTTCGCGCACCGCGCACGCATGAACGGTCTCGCGACGCGCGGCAAATGGTCGATGGAGTTGGAGCGGGCGGCGGCCTGAACGCCGGGCGGGCGGCTCGGGCGCGAAGCCGGGGTCAGCTCGTCCGCCGGACCTCCCGCATCGTTTTACCGAAAGCGGATCGGATCTCGGCCTCGCCCGCCATCGAACCGCGCTCCACGCGTCGTTCTCCTCCCACGTACACGGCCTCGATGTCGCGGTCATCGCCCCCCACGAGCCATGCATCCATGAGAGTCTCCCAATCGTGTCCCAGGGTGTGCGGGCCCTCGCCGTCGAGTACGACGAAGTCGGCTCGGTAGCCGGGTTCGATTCGCCCCGGCCGCATCGGCGCGGCGGCGGCGACCACCGGGCCGGGCCGGGGCGCCACAGCCTCGCCGCCGCCCTCCGCCAGCCACGACCACGCGACCGACCCCGCGCCCGCTTCGGTGGCCAGGCGGGCCCTTCGCCGATCCCGCAGGCGCTGGCCGTATTCGAGTTGCCGCACCTCTTCGATGGCGGAGATGCGAACGTTCGCGTCGGAGCCCGCCGCGGCCGCGCCACCGGCGAGGAAGTGCTCGCGGGCGGGGAAGATCCCGTCCCCCAGGTGGGCTTCCGTGATCGGACAGAGGACGACCCTCGCCCCCACGCTCCGGAGCCCAGCGCGCTCGGGCGCCGTGGCGTGCGTCGCATGCACGAGACTCCAGCGCGGGCCCAGTTCCACCGTGTCCGCGAGGAGATCGATCGGGGTGCTGCCGTGCGCCGCGAGACATTCCTCGACCTCGAGTTCCTGCTCGCTAATGTGGATGTGCAGGGGCGCTTCGGGGCCCAGCATCGCATCGACCGCCGCCACCAGTTCCGCGAGGTCGGCCGTGGGCACGGCGCGGAGAGAGTGCGGCGCCACGCCGGTCACCGCCGCGCCGAGCGCCTCGATCCCGGCCATGAAGTCGTCCACCGAGTCGTGTGCGAAGCGTCGCTGTCCGGCGTGGGGCGCGGCCCCGTCGAAACCGGCGGTCCGGTAGTAGACGGGCAGCAAGCTGATGGGAAGCCCGACCTCCGCTGCCGCCTCGAGTACGGCCTGCGTCGTTTCGGGTCCGCGCGCGCCGCCGGGACCGTGATGCAGGTAGTGGAACTCGACTGCGTGGGTGAAGCCGGCGCGCAGCATGCGGGCGTACCCATGTCGCGCGATGTCGAACAGTTGCGACGGGGTGATCGAGTTGGCCAGCCGGTACATGGCTCGGCGCCAACTCCAGAAGGAGTCGTCCCCTCGTGCCTCTTCGCCGAAGCCGGCCAGCGCGCACTGGAAGATGTGCGAGTGCGCGTTCGGCATGCCGGCGATGGCGAGTCCGCCGTCATAGGGGACACTGCCGGCGCGAACCGCCCGGATCGCGTGGATCGTCCCGTCGGGAGCGATCTCGATCGACTGGTCCCGCTCAAGGCCTCGGGGGCCCAGGATTGCGCGAAAGGTCAGCGTGGAGTTCCTGGTACGCACGGCTCCGACAATACAACATCCGCCGCCCGAGCGTTATCTGTTGGGTTCTTTCGAAGGAGAATCGTCTTGAGTCGTCTTGTCGGCGTTGCGTGGATCGGCCTTCTCGCGGGCCTCGCGGCGCACCCGTCCGTCGTCTCCGCGCAGGGCGCCACGACCGCCGGCGTGGCGGGGCGCGTGATCGACGCCGACGGAGCCCCGGTGGCCGGAGCCCGCGTCGAATTCCGCCATACCCAGACCGGCGCCGCCCACAACGTGCTGACCGACGATGAGGGCCGTTTCAGCCTCGCCAACCTTCGGCCCGGCGGGCCATACACGCTGGAGGTCGCGCGGATCGGGCTCAGCCCGGTGACGCGGGAGGGCCTGGCGCTCATCGCCGGACAGCGGCTGCGGCTCGAGGTTCAACTCTCCGAGACTGCGGTTCCCCTGCCCGAACTCTCCGTGCGCGTCGAGACGGACCCGGAGTTCGACCCCACCCGCATGGGCTCGACGACCATCGTCGACCGCGAGACGATCGAGACGCTCCCCACGATCTCGAGGGACTTCACGGGATTCGCCCGACTCTCCCCGCTCGTGGCGGCGGACGAGCTGGGGACTTCCGTGGCCGGATCGAACATCCGCTTCAACAACATCCAGGTGGACGGAGCCCTCAACCAGGATGTCTTCGGGCTCTCGCCCACCGGGGTGGCCGGCGGACAGGCGCGGGGACGGGTCATCCCGCTCGCGGCGATCGAGGAACTGCAGGTTCTCACCGCGCCCTACGACGTGCGCCAGTCCGGGTTCACCGGCGGCGTCCTGAACGCGGTCACGCGCTCGGGAGAGAACAACTTCCGTGGCTCCGCGTTCGGCTTCTTCCGCAACGACGGGCTCGTCGGCGACGCGGTCATCGGCGGCGTCCCGCGCGCGCCGGGCGATCTGGAGAACGCCTTCGCCGGTTTCGATCTCGGCGGGCCGATCCTGCGCGACCGCCTGCACTTCTTCGTCGCGGGCGAACTCGAGCGCCGGACGCGGCCGCCCGATGGCTTTACGGTCGGCATCGACGAGATCGCGCACACGAAGCTGGACCCCGATTCGGTCCGCCGCGTGTCGAGGATCCTCCAGGGGTACGGCGCGGACGCGGGCGAGGCCGGTCCCTACACGCTGGAGAACCGCCTCGCCAACCTGTTCGCGCGCGTCGACGCCCGACCCGACGCGGAGCACTCCCTCATGTTCCGCTACAGCCTCGCCTACGCGGCGGACGATCCAGCCACGAACCGACTCCCCGGCGACGCCTACGAGATGTCGTCCACCGGACGCGAGATCGAGTCGCGGAACCAGTCGTTCGGGGCGCAGTGGCTCGCGACGCTCGCTCCGCGGCTCTCGAACGACTTCATGGTGAACGCGCAGTTCCTGCGCGACCGCGAGGCCGCGAACTCTCTCTATCCCCGGGTCGAGATCGACCTCCAGGCCGGCGTGCCGGGGGCGGGGTTCCGACGCAAGTTGCGCCTCGGGTCCAACTACTCCGGGCCGGACGGCGACCTCGACCAGGACATCCTGCAGATCACGAACGCGCTGACGCTCTCGCTCGGAGACCACCATCTCACGCTCGGAGGCGGGTTCGAGCGCTTCTCCATCCGGCGCGAGTACCTGCCGGGCAGCCTCGGCAGCTACTACTTCCGGTCGATGGCGGACCTGGAGGCGAACGCCCCGTCGGAATACGTCGTCCACGTGCCGCTCTCGGAGGACGCGGGCACGTCGGACTTCGACGTACACCAACTCTCGGCTTTCGTGCAGGAGGAGGCCCGGATCGGGGAGCGGCTGAACGTTCGGCTCGGCCTGCGCATGGATGTGCCGCTGATGCCGGACGCTCCGGCGCACAACCCGGAGGTGCAGCGTTCGTTCGGCTTCAGTACGAGCGATCTGCCGGGCGGGGCCGTCCTCTTCTCCCCGCGGGCGGGCTTCAACCTCGGTCTCGGCGCCGACCGCACGACCCAGATCCGCGGCGGGATGGGGCTGTTCACGGGCCGCCCGCCCTTCGCGTGGCTCGCGAACGCCTATCAGAACACGGGGCTCTCGTCCGTCTTCTTGACCTGCCGGCGGCGGAATCTCGGCGTTCCCGACCCCGGGATCGTGCCCACGTTCGATCCTCTTGCGCCTCCCCCGACTCTCTGCGTGGACGGCACCGGCGGCGAATCCGCGGTTCCCATCGTCACGCTGTTCGACCCCGGCTTCCGTTTTCCGCGCGACTTCAAGGCCTCGTTCGCGGTCGACCAGCGCCTGCCGGGGGGACTGGTCCTCTCGCTCGAGGGCATCTACACCCGCGCGGTGAACCAGATCGCGTTCCAGGACCTGAACATCGGCCCCGCCTACCCCGCGGGTGACCGGACGGATGCGAACGGCTTCACCTACGGTTTCGGGTTCGGGACGCGCGAGACCTTCGCCGACCCCGGCGCCGGGAGCGAGTTCGTCGATCCGCCGCCGGGCGAGCCGCCGGGCGAGCGCGAGCCGATCTTCCTCCCGCGCCGCGTCGACCCGCGCTTCGGACAGGTCATCAAGATCGGCGACCGGCCCGTGAACTTCTCGTACGCCTTGAGCGCGCGGCTCCGGAAGCGGTTCGGCGACCGGCTGTCCGTCGACGCAGGCTACGCCTTCAACCGTTCCGCCGACGTGCGCAGCCTCTCCTCGCTCGACGCGATCGCGAACTTCGGCTACACGGCGGTCGAGGGCGATCCGAACGATCCCAAGCGGCAGGCCTCCCTCTTCGACCGGCCGCACCGCGTCGTTGCGAGCGCGACCGCCGCCATGCCGGAACTGTTGGGGGGCGGCCGCCTGTCCGTGCTCTATGTGGGACAGTCCGGGCGGCCCTACTCATACGTGTACGCGGACGACATCAACGGGGACGCGTATCCGGGATACGGCCGGGCGCTCGACCTCGCCAACGACCTCATCTTCGTGACGGAGGGAGCGTTCGATTTCCCCGGAGGAGGACGAACCCCGGTCAGCGGCCTCCTCTTCGAGCAACTCGTCGCGCAGGAACCCTGCCTGCAGGCGAACCGCTCGCGGATTCTGCACCGGAACGCCTGCCGCACGCCGTGGTCGCACCAACTGGATTTCCGCTTCAGTCAGCCCGTCCCGCTGGGCGGCGCCGAAGTCACGGTGACGCTCGACGTGCTCAACGTCCTCAACCTGGTGAACCGGGATTGGGGACACGTCCAGACCGTGAACCCCGTCGTGCGATTGCTGTCCGTCGAGGACCGGATCGAACACGACTTCGACCTTCAGAACATGCTGCCCGAGCCGGACGACCCGCTCCGCGCCCGCTACGCCGGGCCGCTGCAGACCAGCGACACGGGCGGCGTGCGCGCCGCCGTGCCCTACCTGCCGCAGATCGGCGCCTCGCAGTGGCAGGCCCAGTTCGGCATCGGCATCCGCTTCCGCTAGGCGCGTGAGCGGAGATACGTTCCGGCGCTCGACCCTCTTACATGACCATGGGAGTCCGTAACATGCGACCACGTAACTTCGCTTTTTCCGGTTCCGTCGCCCTCCTCGTTGCCGCGTTGGCGGCCCCGGGGGCGGCGCAGACTCATGCGGGCGGCCTGAACCATGCCGCCGGGGCTCCGATCATCGGCTTCGGCGCGGCGGCCGCGGTCTCCGGGGACGAGATCTTCGTCTCGCGGCCGGGCGAGTTCGCGGCGTTCCCCATGCCGGGCTCCGAACCCGGCAGCGTGCATGTATTCCGGCGCGGCGCGGACGGCTGGATGGAGGTCGCCGCCATACCGGCGCCGAGCGGCGTGTACGGAGACGGTTTCGGGGAGGCGCTCGCCGTCGAGGGCGACATTCTCGTGGTGGGCGCCCCGAAGGAGAACCAGAGCCGGGGGGCCGCGTACGTTTTCATCCGCGAGGGCACCATGTGGACTTCCCGGGAGCGGCTGGAGGCGCCGGACGCGATGCCGGGCGATGCCTTCGGGTCCTCCGTGGCCGTGGGGGCCGGCGGGCAGTTCGGCGTCATCGGCGCGCCGGGGCGCGGCGCCGGGGGTTCGGCCTTCGCCTACGTCCAGTCGGACATGGGCCTGACGTCCGTCGAACTCACCGGGTCCGATGCCCCGGCGGACGCCCGGTTCGGGGCGGCCGTCAGCGTGGAGGGCGACCTGGCGCTCGTAGGCGCGCCCGGGCCGTTCGCGCTCAGCCAGTTCACGCCGCCCGCGCCACCGCAGGCGGGGGCCGGTTACGTGTTCCGCCGCAGCGGGACCGAATGGGATGAGGTCGCCCGGCTGGCCCCGGCCGGCGGCATGGTGGCCGGCCTGTCCGCGGTGCTCATGGGCGGTGAGGCATACCTCGGCTCTCCGCTCGCCAACCAGGCGCAGGGCGCGGTCTTCCGCTTCGCGGCGGACGACGATGGGGCGTGGTCCCAGACCGGGCAGATCGGGGCCGCGTCGCCGTCTCCGGCGGCCTTCTTCGGCTATGCCCTCGCCGGGGCGGGAGGGCGGCTCGTGGCCGGAGCGCCGGGCACGAACGCCTTCTCGGGCGCCGCACACGTCCTCCGCGCGGGGGACGACGGCGCGTGGACCGAGGAGACGGTGCTGGAGGCCGAAACCCGGGGGCTCATGGGCTTCATGGGCAACGCGGTGGCCGGAGGCGACGGCTTCGCGGTGGTCGGCGCCCCCGGTTCGGAGTTCTTCGAGGGCATCGGCTTCGTATTCGAGCGCGACGCGGGCGGCGCGTGGAGCGAGGCCGCTCCCATCCACGAGACCAGCCTGGGTCTGGCCGCCGTCCGGGGCGAGGAGATGCGATGCTCCGACGATGGCACGGTCGCCGGCTTCGACTGCTCCGAAGTGGATCTCGTCTCCTTCCTCCCGGCTCGGGATGTCGGAGGTGGGCGCGGGATCATGGTCAGCGACATCTGGGGCTGGGTGGATCCGCAGACGGGCCGCGAATACGCGATCCTGGGGCGGTTCGACGGAACCTCCTTCATCGACGTGACGGACGCCGGGAATCCCGTCTATCTCGGGAACCTCCCCCTCACCGAGGGCGCGATGCCCAACCTGTGGCGCGACATGAAGGTCCATGCCGACCACGCCTTCATCGTGGCGGACAACGCGGGCGAACACGGGATGCAGGTCTTCGACCTCACGCGGCTGCGGGACGTGACCGGTCCCCCGGTGGAGTTCGACGAGGACGCGCACTACGCCGAGTTCGCCTCCGCGCACAACGTCGTCATCAACGAGGCGTCGGGCTTCGCCTACGTCGTGGGCGGCAGCGGCGGCGGCGAGACGTGCGGCGGCGCGCTGCACATGGTCGACATCCGCGACCCCCGGAACCCGACCTTCGCCGGCTGTTTCGCGGACCCCGAGACGGGGAACGCCGGATCGGGCGGCTACACGCACGACGCGCAGTGCGTGATCTACGAGGGTCCCGACGAGGATCACGTCGGCAGGGAGGTGTGCTTCAACGCGAGCGCGACGAAGCTCGGCATCGGAGATGTCACCGACAAGGACAACCCGACGCCGATCTCGAACGCTGCCTACCCGAACGTGGCCTACTCCCACCAGGGGTGGCTGTCGGAGGACCAGCGCTACTTCTACCTGAACGACGAACTCGACGAGCTGTCGGGCGGGACGACCGGGACGCGGACGCTCGTGTGGGACGTGGCGGATCTGGACGATCCGGTGCTCGTGCGGGAGTTCGTGCAGGACAACGCGGCGTCGGACCACAACCTCTATATCCGCGACAACCTCATGTACCAGTCGAACTACGTGAGCGGACTCCGGATCTTCGACATCTCCGACCCCGAGAACCCGGTGCCGGCCGGCTTCTTCGACACGGTGCCGGGGAGCCCGGACGCGCCGGGCTTCGCGGGATCCTGGAGCAACTACCCGTTCTTCCCTTCCGGGAACATCATCGTGTCGAGCATGCGCGAGGGTCTGTTCGTGCTCAGGAAGCGGGAGCCCGCTCTCGTGCCCTAGCAGGCCGTGGCGAAAGCCCCGCTGTGTTTGAGCGGCGCTGCATCACGCGGGGTTTTGCCACGGTCTGCAAATCATGAGACGGTCTCCACGAAGTCCGCTTCGACGATCCTGCGGTCGTGGGTCAACAGCTTGGCGCCCAATACTCGTGCTGTCGCGACGAGGATCCGGTCGGCCGGGTCCCCGTGGAAGGAAGCGGGCAGGGCCGAGAGTTCCGTGGCGATGGCGGGAGAGATCCCCTGCCGCCTGACGAGAGGCGGAGCCACCGCTTTCTCCAGCCACTCGCGCAACGGGATGGCGAGCTGGATTCGGCCAAGATCCTGGAGCATCGCCACTTCCCAGAGCGAGATGTCCGATACGAGCAACGGCGACTCGGCGTGCGCGGAGCTGACGACTCGCCGCTGGCGCGGGGACAGTCTCGATACGTCGTTCAGCCACCAGATCAGGACGTGCGTGTCAAGCAGCGCCGTCATGACCGAGACTCTCCCAGTGGTCTTCCGGAACGGCCGGCCCCACGATGTCGCCGACGACGGTCACGGTTCCCTTCAATTCCGTTTGCGGGTGTTCGGCCCGCCCTTGCGTCGGAGGCCACAGTTCGGCCACGGGCCTGCCTCGCTTGAGGATGACGACGCGTTCCCCCGTTTCGCTGACGCGGTCGAGGATGGCGAGGCAGCGGGCCTTGAAATCGGATGCGTTGATCGTTTGCATGTGACTAGCATGAATGACCAGTCACATTACTGTCAAGGCACCGTGATCTCGATGCGGGTCTCCTTCAGCGAACCTCGCCGTCCTGCGGCGTAGAGTCGCGGGTCACGCGGCGGAAGGCGAGCGCGGCGAGCAGGCCGATGGCGCCGAAGCCGGCGACGACCGCGAACACGTGCTGGTGGCCGGGGAGACCCGGCGAGTTGTCGAGCAGGACGCCCATCAGCGGCCCCATGAACACGTCGGGGGTGAAGCCGAGCACGGAGACGAGGCCGGCCGCGCTCCCGGTGTAGGCGAGGGGCACGGCGCCCTCGGCCAGCAGGGCGAAGTAGACGCCGCGCAGCGCGTAGATGCCGACGCTGGCGGTCACGATGGTGGCGATGAGCATCCAGGCCGGCCCGGGCACGAGGACGCCGGAGGCGATGAGCAGGCAGCCGCCGATGAGGATCGCGAAGCCCCACACGATGACGCGGGAGGCGTCGATCCGGTCTCCGAGGAAGCCGGCCGCGATGGCCGCCGCGGCGCGAATCCAGAACGAGAGCGTGCCGATTCCGGAGGCCTGGATGTCGTTGAAGCCGAGCGCGTCCCGGGACAGGAGCGAGAAGTCGTCCGTGGCCTTGTACCCCGTGTAGGCGCAGATGATGATGACGGCCTGAAGCCACACGACCGGCATGCGGCACGCGGCTCGCACCCCCTCCAGCGACAGTTTCGGGCGGTCGTCGGTGTCGGCGCCCGGCGTGCTGTCGGGCACGACGAGCCACACGAAGACGGCGCTGGCGAGGGTGATGCCGGTGAAGACCCGGATCACCCCGCGGAAGGCCGCGGCCCGCTCCTCGGGCGTGGCCGCCGACGCCTCGCCCGGCAGGAGCCAGGCGAAGACCGCCACCGAGAGCGTCGCGACGAGCGCCGCCAGGAGACCCCGACCCCCGTCGAGGAAGCCGTAGGCGCGGCCCTGGGCCGACTGTCCGCCCCACTCCCGCGCGGCCCGGATCATCGCGGCCCAGAAGAGGAGGACCGTCGTCATCCCCCAGAAGGCCCACAGCAGGTTCATCGTCCGTGGCGGAGGAAAGTCGGCCAGTACGAGCCCGCCGAGTCCGGTCGTGAGCAGCGCGAGCGCCATGAGCCGCCGGGCCGAGAACCGGTCCGCGAGCGGGCCGCCGGCGAAGTAGGCCGCCATCGCCACGATCCCGTACAGCGAGAAGGCGGTCCCCAGTTCGAGGTTGGTGATGCCGAACGCGTCGAGCAGCGTCGGGCGGAAGACGCGCGCGAGGACGAAGGGAAGGAGGAAGACGCCCTCCCCCGCCGCGATGAGCGCGACGAGGACGAGCCCTCGCCTCACCGGACTCCCGTCCGGACGAGGGTCGGCAAGCGTTTCGGGCGGTCAGCCGCGGAAACGACCGGTCAGCGCTCCCGCCGGCTCGGCGGCCAGGGACGCCGCTCGACGCGTCCGAGCGGCGCCAGGGTGCCGGCCGGACGGTAGGCCTGGCGCTCCGCCATGTCGTACTGGTCGCCCGGGGCGAGGAAGTAGAACCGGCCGCCGCTGTCGAGCGTGCGCTGGTTGTCGTAGATGACGACGTACGACTCGCCGATGACCTCGAAGCGGTCGCCCTGCACGACGATCGCGGTGTTCTCGTCGATCCCGATGCCGAGGAGTTCGGGCCGGGCTTCGATGATCTCCAGCAGGTCGAAGTGCCGGTTCCTGTAGAGGAGGTGCTGGTCGACGGCGGTGTTGCGGAGGAAGCCGAACCCCTCTTCGTGACTCCCCATCATGATCGTGTTCGTCGCCGTGTCGCCGCGGGCGAGGTACGACCCCTGGATCGTTGCACCGGCGGACGAGCCGCCGATCACGCCGCCGCGTTCGAGGAGGGCCCACAACTCGTCCTCCGTGCGCGTCCCCGCATACGAATCGACCAGACGCCACTGGCGCCCGCCCGTGAACCAGACGCCGGTCGCCTCCCGGATCGCGGCCACGAAGGCTTCGCTGTTCGCCTCGTCCCGGTCGTTCGTGTGGCGGACGGTGAGGTGCCGGACCCCCGCCGCCTGGAAGGGCCTCACGCCCCCGAAGGACGGCCCGTAGGACTCGGCCCCGCCTGCCGTCGGGATGACGACGATCCGGGCGTCCGTCCCGCCGGCGAGTTGCACGAAGCGGTTCGCGATCTCCGGACTCCGCATGGCGCCGCCCACGACGACGAGCGACCCGTTCGGCGGGCCGACCTCCTGGGCTCGGGCCTCCGCCGGAGCCATCGACGCGGCCCCGACAGCCGCCGCCGCCACGGTCGGGAGTCCACGGACCACGCTCCACGCTCGCCGCTCTGTTCGCATCGTTCGACCCTCTCGATTCGGTTGCGCCTCCGGTCTTCCGGCCGCCGACCTCACGGTACGGGGATGGCGGAGGCCGGGCGACCCCGGCGGTCCGTGGCCGGCGGGCCGCCGCTTGTCGCTCGCGACGGGCCGCGTCACGTTGCGGGGCCAACGATCCCCGGCGACCCGGAGATGCAGCCTATGTCCACATCCCCCTCTGGCCTCCTCGGCTCCGCCCTGTGCCTGGCCACGCTGGCCGGGAGTCTCCTCGGTTCTCCGCGACCCGACGCCGGAGAGGCGCCATCGCCGCAGGCCGACGCCCTCGCGGGGGCCTGGGCCGCGAACGAATACATCCTCTCGACCGGCGCGCGGCATCCGGTCCGCGGGCGCATCATCTTCACGGACGGTGAGTGGCAGGTCCTCTTCTTCGTCATGGACGGCGGCGAGCCCCGGCGCGGATCCGGCGAAGGCGGACGCTACACCTTTGACGGAGAGACGCTCACCTTCGAGCACCTTCACCACCTCTCGTACGGGCGCACGATGGCGGGACTGCCGGCGAGCCCGCTTGCGATGTCCGCGCGGGCTGGAGACGGACCGCTCGAACCGACCGGCGTCGAGATCGACGGCGAGGCGTTGACGCTGCGCTTCCCCAGCGGGAACTCGATGTCGTTCACCCGCAGTTCCGCGTGCTGCCCGTGACGGGTGCGAGCACCGAAGACGACCGCCATGGACCGATGGACCGGAGGGAGTGGCTCCGCCTCGGGGCGACCGGCGCCGCGGCCCTCGGCCTCCCCGCCTGCGCGGCTTGGGATGGGGAGGCATCGTCGGCGGAACTTCCGCCCCTCCGGGCCCCGACCGGGACGGACGACGCGGACTGGGACGACGTCCGCGCGCACTTCCTCGTCGCACCCGGCACGGCCTACCTGAACAACGCGAGCATCGGCATGCCGCCGCGGCAGGTCGTGGATGCGGTCGCCGCGGGGTATCGGGCCATGGCCGAGCTTCCCGCCCGCGGCCGTTCGGAGCTGAGCGCCCGGATCGCCGAACACGTCGTGCCCGGACTCGCCGACCTGTTCTCCGTGCGGCCGGACGAACTCACGCTCACCCGAAACGCGTCGGAGGCGCTCTACCTCCAGAGCATCGGGGTCGCGCTGAGCCCCGGCGACGAAGTCCTGATCACGACCCAGGAACACCCGGCGGGCCGCCGTCCGTGGGAGTTCCGACAGGCGCGGGACGGGATTCGCGTGAACGAGGTTTTCATCCCCAGCCCCCTGCCCCGGGAGGAGGAGATCCTCGCGCGGTTCGAGGACGCGATCACGCCGCGGACGCGGGCGGTTTCATTCTGTCACGTCACCCGCGGCGGACACCTCTATCCCGTGGAGGCGATCTGCGGGCTCGCGCGCGAGCGGGGACTCGCGAGCCTGGTGGACGGCGCTCAGGCGGTGGGCCAGTTCCCCATCGATGTGACGGCCCTCGGCTGCGACGCGTACAGCGTGAGCCTGCACAAGTGGATGCTGGCGCCGGCGGGGACCGGCTTCCTCTGCGTGCGGCGCGATGCGCGCGACCGCATCCGGACGGCCTTTGCCCCCGATGCCACGCCGGAACAGCCGCAGTTCGGCCCGCCGGGCACCGCGGCGTTCCCCGTGCGCGCCGCGATCGGGACGGCGGTCGATTTCGTCGCGGCGGTCGGGCTCGAGGCCGTGGAGGCGCGCTGTCGCCACCTGTCGGATCACCTCAAGTCGCGCCTCGCGGAGGTGGACGGCGTCACGCTTCTCAGCGGCGCCCGCGACCGTAGCGCGCCCGGATCGACGATCTTCGAGAAGGTGGGCCTCGACGCGGTGGCCGCGGTGGGCGACTTCGAGGCGAGCATCGCGTCCCACATCGACGAGCACCAGCGGGACGGCCACAACGCGATCCGTGTATCGACCCACATCTACAACACGACGGAGCAGATCGACCGCTTCGTCGAGGCCCTGGCGTAACGCTGGCCCGCACGACGGGCTGATCGGAGGCACGAATGACCGGTTCCGCACGCACCCCGCCAACCCTCGCGCTCGGTGCGCTCGCCGCCGCCCTCCTCCTCGGTGTCGCCGCAGCGGGGCCAGCCGCCGCGCCCGCGCGGGACGGCGCGATCTACGAGATCCGCAACTATCACTTCGACCCGGCGCGGTTCGAGGAGTACGCGGAGGTCGCGAAGGGCGATTACATCCGCTATCTGCGCGAGCATCTGGACCTCGTCGGATTCTGGATCGAATCGGGGATCCCCGCCGAGGTCCGGGGCGCGGAGCAGGACGAACTCGGTCCCGCGAACGTCACGTGGGTTATCCGCTGGGCCTCGAAGGAGGAGCGGGACGAGAAGCTCCCGGCAGTCCTCGGCACGCCCGAATGGCGCGAGATCTTCGCCGAAGTTCCCGGGGGTGGCGCGAGCTACCTGAGAGTCGAGTCGCGCTTCATGTCGTCGCTCGACTGACGGACCGGCGCGCCCGACGCTCTGTTCGGTCTTCCGCCGGCTTCAGCAGCGCCCTCGTCTGAAGTCGGCGGGGCGGCAGGTGAACCCCCATTCGCCCCACAACCCTCGCCCCTCGGCTTCGGCGGCGGCCTCCGCGGCCTCGATGCGGTCCGCGTATCGGCGGTTGGGGGGGATGATGAACGCAAGCGCGTACCCGCTCGCGACCATGTGTTCGTTCAGCATGTCCCCGCCCGGAAGGAAGAGATAGGCGAGGTCCCGGTCGAAGGTATCCACGCGAACCGCGTCGTACTCGACCCCGAGCGTCGTGCTCACCGGCGCCACGCGCAGCAACTCGTCGCGGGCGCGGGCGCCCCACGGTTCCTGCGCCATTTCCGGGGTGTCGATGGAGAGCAGCCGGATCTCCCGGCCATCGGCGCAGCGGACGGAATCTCCGTCGATCACGAAAGACAGCACGCAGTCCCCGCTCGGCATGGGGGGCGGCGGGGGCGGAAGCGGGGGCGGAGTCGAATCCGAGCACCGCACCACGGCGAGAGCGGCGACGAGGGCGGCGAGAGCGACGCCGGAGCGGCGGGCCGCCGGGCGGGGCCGCGCGATCCCGGCCGGGATTATGGGCCGAACCGGATCAGCGGCCAACCCGAATCATCCCCACCTCATCGGTTCCCAGATGACGGCCGTCGGCGTTCATGTACCAGCCCCGCAGCCGCGGCAGGCGCAGTCCGCCGCCCTCGGCCAACCCCTCGAAGACGATGTACTCGCCGTCGTTCACGCTCTCGTCGTGGTAGAAGCGGCAACCCACGAGTTGCGCGGTCGCGGGGTCGAAGTAGAAGTACCACGTGTCGCCGCCGGTACCGGGGTCGTAGGTGACCCGGACGGCGTGGACCTCCCGGTCCATGAAGGCGGTCTCGATGATGTCGGGGTCGAGGTGGGAGCCGGGGTCGGAGATCTTCATCGGAAGACCCGCCAGGAACCCGTAATAGCTGCGCCAGAACATCCCGTCCTCGCGATGGAGGCGCATGCGCTCGCGGTCCGCCTCGGGGAGGTCCGCCTGCGCGACCTCGTCCACGGTCGCGGACCAGCCATCGGCCGCCGTCTCGTATTCGATCGAGGACCCCCGATAGCGGCCGGAGAGGGCGAAGTCCCGCTCATCCGCGCCGAACTCCAGGTCGACGGCCACGCGTTCCCCACCCTCTCCGTCGGTCCCGACCCACGACATCGAGATCGACCGGTTTCCCCAGACCCCGTCCGGGTCGTGGAAGGCCGCCGATCGCGCCACGAGCTCCCTGGCGGGGGTGAGATCGGTTTCCGCGACCGCGGCGGAGTCTTCGTCCGCCGGGGGAGGGCCGCAGGCGGCGGCGAGGAGGACGAGCAAAGCCGGGGGCACGGCGGGGGAAGCGGGTCGGATCGTCGCGTACGTTGTCATGTCCGGATACTAGCAGTCGGCGTTGAAACGCCGCTACATTCGGGCGATTCGCCACTTTCCAGTCTCGGAGGCACTCCATGCGGCGCAATATGATATCGAACGGGTTTCGGACCGCGGCGGCCCTGCTCCTGGCGCCGCTCGCGCTCGCGTGCGCGGGCGACGCGGGAGAGCACGCGGAGAGCGACGCGGAGGGTGCGCAGGAGGCACCGGAAGCGGCCGAGGCGGCCGAGTCGGCCGGCACGCCCGAGGGTGTGATCACGGATCTCCGTGAGATGACGTTCGCCGAGGAACTCGCGGTCGACCTCGATGCGATGGAGGAGACCGATAGCGGCCTCTTCATCCAGGTGCTGCAGGGGGGGAGCGGGCCGCCGGCCGGTTACGGCGACGAGATGGGCGTACACTATACCGTCTGGCTTCCGAACGGGAGCAAGGTGGACTCGAGCCACGATCACGACCCGCCCGAACCGTACCCCTTGATCCTCGGTTCGACCTCCCTCATCGACGGCTGGGTGGAGGGGGTCACCGGCATGCGGATGGGCGAGCGCCGCAAGCTCGTGCTGCCGTATGATCTCGCGTATGGGACCGAGGGCCGGCCGCCGGCGATTCCCGCCTATTCGCCGCTGGTGTTCGAGGTCGAACTCGCTGACCACATTCCCGCCGGAGAAGGCTGATCGTGGTCCGGGCCGGGGCGGTCGGGACGTGGCTGTGACCGCGTACGTCCGTTATCTCGCGCCGGGCGCCGCGGACAACCCGGACGCCGCGACCGCTGCGGATCGTGGCGCCCGCTGGGGGGTCGTGGAGGATGAGGTCCTCGCGGACGGAACCATCGAGGGCAACATGGTGGAGGAACTGGCGGAGCCTCCTTTCGGCGGCGAGGTCCGCACCGGGCGGCGGATGCGGCTCGATGAGCTTCACCTTCTTGCGCCGGCGACCCCGTCAAAGGTCATCGCGGTGGGCCTGAACTACCGGAGCCACCTCGACAACAGCCCCATCGGGACTCGCCCGGAGCCCACCGACCCCCCCCTGTTCGCCAAGCTGCCGAGTTCGATCGTCGGGCCGAACGCAGCGATCGAGATTCCCCCGGACGCGGAGGTCGTCCACGCGGAAGGAGAAGTCGTCGTCGTGATCGGCCACGCGGCGCGTCACGTGAGCCCGGAGGAAGCGCGCGACTGCGTTTTCGGCGTGACCGCTGGCAACGACGTGAGCGAGCGGGTCTGGCAGCGCGACGATTTGCAGTGGCTGAGGGCCAAGGGCAGCGATTCGTTCGGGCCGCTCGGGCCGCGGATCGTGACCGGCTCGGCGTGGGACGACCTGCGCCTGCGCACACGGCTCAACGGCGAGGTCGTGCAGGACGCGCGCACCTCGGATCTCATCTTCTCCATCCCCGAGATCATCGCCTACGCGAGCCGCTACTTCACGCTGCTTCCCGGCGACGTGATCTACACGGGAACGCCCGGGAAGACCTCGGCGATCTCTCCAGGCGACCGGGTGGAGGTGGAGGTGGAGGGCGTCGGCGTGCTGGCGAACGACGTCAAGGTCGAATCAGCGAAGGACGGAACATGATGAAGGCGCCGAGAGTCGTGGGGGTCGGGCTGGCGTTCGCGGCGGTGTTTGCAGCGCTTCCGGCCGCTCGCGGGCTCGCCGCCCAGCAGACGCCGGATCTCGCCACGCTGTTCGAGTTGGGGACGCTCGTGCTCGATACGAACGGCGACAGCGTGCCCGATCTCGTGAACGCGGCGCTCGTGCTCGGGGAAGATCCCTCGCCGGGCGTCCTCGCGGCGGCGGCCGAGGTCGCGGCGCGGCTGGGCTTCGAGACGATGGCGATGGACCTGCCGCTGTCCCGGAACCCGGAGGGCGGGCAGGTCGGGATCGTCGTGGGACGGAGCGGGCTTGAGGGCGCCGGGCTGCGCGCGCCGGGCATCGACCCCGCCTCCCTCGACTCGGGAGAAGGGGCCGTGGCGGTGCGCGAAGAGGCCGGACGCACGTGGGTTCTGGTGGTTGGCGGGGACGAGGAGGGGCTGCACGCGGCGGCCCGCCTGTTCGCGGGAGTCCTGCCGCATACGAGAACGCTCTCGACCGCGAAGCTCGATCGCGTCCGCGATGATCTCGCCGAGACGCTGGCGGCGGGGGGCGTGGCGGAGGCGGCGGTGCGCCTGACCCAGGCGAGAGTCCGAGCGGGCCAGGCCGGCGTGGGACGGGTGATCGCCGAGATCGAGGTGGATGAAGCGGACCTGGGCGAGGCCGCGGAACTCCTCCGCGGTCTCGCCGCGGGAGACGTGGCGCCCGACCAGGGCGAGCCGGACGAGACGGAGGCCGAGGGCGGGGACGAGTCGGCCGCGGAACCTTCCCCGGCACGTCTGGCGTACCGGGGGCTCGGATCGGTGGAAGCGCGGCTGGCGGGCGGCCCCACGATCCGGATCGCCGGGCGCGCGGCGCCGGATGCCCCGGGTCCGATCGCGGGCCGGCCGGGCAGCGGCGGCAAGAACGACATGGACCTCTCCAACCTCTACACCTCCGACGGGCTGCTCGGCGGGGGGGTGCTCCCCAACCGCGTGGAGGCGATGCTCGCGCCCGGCGAGGGAGGCGTCGATGGCCTGCCCGAGCTGGCGGGGAGGCTCGGACTCGAATCGACCGGGATCACGGTGCCGCTCGTCGTTTCGGCCTCGTCGATCGAAGGGGCCGCCGCCCGGCCCACGCTGGTCCTGGCCGGGGTGGACAACACCCTGACCCGGCAGCTCGCCGACAGCGCGAAGATCGATGCGGGGTCGCTCGCCCCCGGCGAGGGGCTCATCCAGGTGGTCCCGGCGGCCTTCGGGTCCAAACCGGCCCTCGTCGTCTCCGGCGCGGACGCCGCCGGGGCCGAGCGCGCGCTCGATCAGCTGGCCCGGACGTTTCCGCACCTCGCGGAGCGCGGGGACGACCGCCCCACCGTCGACGACGTCGAGCGCGGCCTGTGGGACGCCCTGTCCGGCCACTCGCCCGTGGGCCAGGCGGCGATCGGCCTCTACAAGCTCGGCCGCATCGCCGACAAGCTCGCGGACCGGCAGATCGCCCGCGCGGACGTGCTGCTCTCCGTCGAGAAGGCGGACCCCGGCCTTGGGGCGTACGTGCAGGCCCGGGCGGCGGAAGCGCTGGGCCTCCCCGATGCCGCCGCCGTCGACGTCACGGTCGACGACCGCGACGTCCAGCGGGCGGCCGTGATCTTCGCCGACACGCTCGCGCTGCCGTCGGAAGTCGACCGCTTCCGGGAACTGTTCCGCGCCCAGGTGCTCCCGGCGGCCGGATCCGCCGGCTCGGGCGGCCCCATTCGGGTGGAGGCCCGCCTCAGCGAGCCGCCGGAGATCCGCCGCCAGCTGGAGCGCGAAGCCCGGGACGCCCTCATCGAGGCGGGGGCTCCGGCCGACGCGGTCGAGGTCCGCGTCCTCTCCGCCTTCAAGCAGGGCTATTCCTGGCTCGAAGAGATCGTGCTTCCGCAACTGGAGGGACGCGACGTCGGCGAGATCGTCATCCGCTTCCGCCGCAACGACCCGCCGGAGGAGTGGCCGCAGCAGGCGATCCACACGCCCGTCCGCTGGCTGCACGAGATCTTCCCCGTCGATGAGGTCTTCGCCCGCGAACTCGGCCTCGATCTGGAGCGGATCCGCTTCGAGCAGACGACCGCTGGACCGACCTACGCGGTGACCGTCTTGGACCCGGGAGGGGCCGAGATGCTGTCCGGCGAATTCGAACCCCGCCGCGTGCTGCGTCCGTACTTCGACCGTTTCCGAGACTACGAGCACGTCCGCGTAACCACGGGCTGGATTCACGCGGCGGCGGGAGACCGCACGCTCGTCGACGAACGGATCGTCACCGACCCCGAGGCCTTCTGGGACCACTACCAGAGCGTAGTTCTCCCCGCCATCTACGACTACGTGATGGACCGGCACGACGGGATCCCCGATGGCGGCAGCGCGGACGCGCCCTACTTCGGCGAGCTCACCGTCGAACTCGAGATGAGCGAGCCCAACTACCGGCTCGAGATCGACAACGAGATTCACGCGCCGATGGACGCCCTCCACGAGGAGATCTACTTCGGCACGATCGAGTTCTTCGACCTCATCGGCCGAAACTCGCGCGGGCAGGGGCTGACCTTCCCCGGCCGCATCCTCCCGGTCATGCGGCCGCGCGGCGACGGCCGGCCAGCGGAACTCCGGGTGCGCTTCACCGGATTCGCCACCTCCCGGCCCGCGGTGGTCGTCGCCTTCGAGGATGCGGCGGGCGCGGCGGACACGATGCGGCTCGACATCCCGAAGACCGGCCTCGGGCGCCCGTCCGCGAGGCTGGCCATCGTCCGCGCCGGCGAGCCCGGGATCGCGCACCTCGGGCTTCGCGTCCGCGTCGACACGGACGCCGACATGCGCGACAGCCTCCTCAACTACGCCTCGCCGCGGCAGGTCGACCGGAGCATGGTCTCCGCCGAGCAGGTCGAGGCCACGGTGCGGGAAGTCGAGGCGCTGCGCGCGGCCGGCCTCTACGCCTCCTCGCTGGCCTGGGCCGGACTCGGTTCCCTCGAGGTCTGGGCCGAATGGACGCACGAGCAGGACCCCGAGTCCCGCCGCACCGCCCGACTCGCGGCGAACGGGACACCGCCGGCGCTACCCGACTGGCGCCGCCTCCTGCCCGACGGCTGGAGCTACGGCGGCGAGCGGCTCGTCCAGTGGGAGACGCCCATGCCACCCCCCGAAGGTCACGGGATCCTGGCCATGATGGCCGAGGCCTTCGAGGAAGTGACGATGTACAAGGTCGGCGAATCCTACCTGGGCCGGGACATCTGGGCGGCGGATCTCATGCCCCCGATCGCGGCCTCGCACTGGTCGCGCGTGAAGGCGACGACCTTCAAGCCCACGCTCATGCACTCCGCGCGGCAGCACGCGAACGAGGTCTCCTCGACCAGCCACGTCCTGCGGCACGCGGAACTCCTCCTCACGGATCCGGCGCAGCGCGCGAAGCTGAACGACGTGAACGTCATCATCCACCCGTTCACGAACCCCGACGGCGCCCAGCTCGCCTACGACCTGTACCGGATCACGCCGGACTTCATCCTGCACGCCGGCTACCTGGCGTCGCTGGGAATCGACGTGATGACGGGGTCGCGGGACGACCACCCCATCTACCCGGAGGCGCCCGTAAGAAACCGGCTGTGGGGCCGCTGGCTGCCCGACATCTTCCTGAACCCGCACGGATACCCCTCTCACCAGGTCGTGCAGCTGTTCAGCGAATACTCGGGTCTCGTGCGGCGGGGGCGCGTGACCGAGCGCAACTGGGGTCTCAACAAGGGCTGGTTCATGCCGGGGTTCGGCTACGTCGACAGTCCCGAATACCCCCGGCACCGCGACGCGGCGTTCGAGATCCGCGACTACATCACGCGCGGGATCAACTCGAACCGCGACGTGTTCGAGCTGAACCAGCGCACTTATGCGCGCTACCGCCGCTACGGAGCCGCCTACGATCCGGATGTGTTCCGGCTCCCGATGACCGACAGCGTGCTCATCGAGATGCCGCTCAGGGGATCGAGCGGCGAGTCGCGGTTCGGATACGACCCGCGCATCACGATCTGGTCCGGCACGACGGAAGCCCCGGACGAGACGGCGTACGGCCCCTGGATGGAGCTGGTGGCCAAAGCCGGACTCTCGTGGAACGAGGCG
Organism: Gemmatimonadales bacterium; assembly: GCA_009838765.1. Lineage (GTDB taxonomy): Bacteria > Gemmatimonadota > Gemmatimonadetes > Palauibacterales > Palauibacteraceae > Palauibacter > Palauibacter ramosifaciens. The sequence continues at coordinate 16,531 of VXQX01000088.1, read as the reverse complement.
CTGCTCGACTACCTGTACGAGGGAGAGCACGAAGTGAAGCGCTCCGGCTCCTCCTTCTTCGGCGGCGTGTCGCTGCGCATGAACCGCCCCCGGCCGCCGGAGGACGACGAGGCGTCGGAGGAGGACACCACCACGACGGACGGCGGAGGTTCGCAAGGGGAACGCTCGTAAGGGCGCATACTTGCTCCGGCCCGGCTTCGGAATTCAGGTTGGGGCGTTCTCGCACCGTTCAACGCAGGGGAATCCCGATGCGCATATCGAACCACATCTCGAACCATCTTCCGACCATCGCCCCGTGGAGAGCGATCCGCCGGTCGGCCCCGCTGGCGGCCCTCGCGGTCATCCTCGGCGCCGCAAGCCTCGCAGGCCAGGAAGAGGGCGGCGAGGAGGCGGAGGCCGAGGAGGCCGCGACCGCGGCCAACACGACCCAGGGCGTGTTCAGCGAGGAACAGGCCACGCGCGGGGAGGACGTCTTCTGGAACATCTGCGCGGAATGTCACTTCGAGGAGGATTTCGGGGGGCCGTTCATCCAGTCCTGGGTCGGAGCGTCCGTGAAGGACCTCGTGGACGAGATCGTGGCCACGATGCCGGAGGACAATCCGGGCGGGCTGCCTGCCGAGCAGTACGTCGATGTCGTCGCCTACATGTTCAAGATCAACGGCATGCCGACCGGCGACGACGAACTGACCGCCGATAATGTGGACGCGGTGGAGATCGAGGTCGACCTCGACCCATGATTCGCCCTGTCCACCCGGGGAAGGACGACCGCATGCGAAACCGAACGTCTTTCTTGATGCTCCTGGCCCTGCTCGGCTTTGCCGTGGTCGGGCTCGCTCCGCGTTCCGCGAGCGCACAGGTGCCGAAGGTCACCGCCGGCGAGGTGGTCGACCGCGAGACCCTGAAGGGGTTCGTGACCTGGGCGACCGCCGTCTCCGCCGCCATCACCGACATCAACGAAGGGTCCCGACTCATCCAGGCGGTGAGAACGGAGGGCAGCGACTACAACGTGGGGAACATGTACCTGATCCTCATGACCCCCGATGGACAGGTGTTCATCCACGGCGAAGACCCCCACATCGATGGCACGAACGTCTTCGAGGTGGCGGACGATAACGGGACCAAAGTCGTCCAGCAGATACTCGCCGCCGCGGCGGCCGGGGGCGGCTTCGTGGAGTGGTGCTGGGACGACCCGCAGGATCCGGACGACGCCCGCTGCAAGGACAGCTACGCCCTTCAGTACCATTCGCAGGTGGCCGGAGCGGATCTGGTCGTGGTCGGAGGATACTACCAGGATCTGTCGGGCGCCGGGCAGCCGCTCCCTTCCGTCCCGCTCCCGGAGGTCACCGCCGCCGACGTGGTGGATCGGGAGAGCCTCAAGCAGTTCGTGCATGGTTCTCTCGACTGGCTGATCGAGCTCGTCGGGCAAGTCGGGTTCGAGCGCGCGTCCGAATGGAAGGCCTTGATGCGAGAGGAGGGCGGCCCGTTCAAGTCCGGCCCGATCTATCTGTTCGTCTTAACTCCCGAGGGTTATGCAATCTTCCACGGCGCGGACCCCTGGCGTGAAGGCCGGACGGCTATCGACAACACGGACTCCCGGGGGAAGCCGTTCGTCAGGGAAGTCATCGCCGCCGCCCAGGGGGGCGGGGGGTTCGTCGAGTATTTCTGGGACGATCCGACGATACAGGGGGATGAGGATACGGGAACCCCCAAGGTGAGTTACGCCGTCTCCTTCAAGAGCGACCTCCCCATCTACCAGGGCGTCGAGTTCATCGTGGGTGCGGGGTTCTATCGGAACTTCTCCACCACCGAGGCGGAGATGGCCGCGGCCGACTGGCTCAACCGGTTCGGTCGGTCGGTGGCGGGCCAGGCCATGGAGATGATCGGAAACCGCGTGTCGCACGCGGATCGCGGCGGCGACGAGGTGACAGTCGGCGGGCGCGCGATCAACCTCGCCGCGCTGCGAGGGCGGGGCGGGGTGTTCGGCGGTCTCAACGCCCTCGCGCCCGCAACTTCCCTCACGGGCCGTATGGCGCCAACGTCGTTCCTCCCCACGTCCATGGGCGGACTTCTCGGCGAGACCTCCTTCCGGATCTCCCCCGGGCAGGATGCGGGGGGCGGCGGCGACTATTCGCTCTGGGGCGCGGGCGAGTTCACGCGCTTCTCGGCCCGCGAGGGCGGTGGGTCCGGTCACGGCGAAATCGTCACCGCCGCGCTTGGCGCCGACTACAGGCTCGGATCGGTACTCGCCGGGCTCGCCGTGTCCCACAGTCTGGGGTCGGGCGGATTCGATCTGGGACGGGCCGGGGATGATGACGCGGGCGATGTGTCGACAAGACTGACCAGCGCCTTCCCCTACGCACGGCTCGCACTCAGCGACCGCCTCTCCCTCTGGGGCGCACTCGGATACGGGTTCGGCCGCCTCGACGTCTCCGGAAGCGGAGAACGGGAGCCCTCCAGCGACATCTCAATGCGCATGGTCGGACTGGGGGCGCAGGGTGACCTGATGGGGGCCGGCGATCCGGACGACTTCAAGCTCTCGCTGCGGACGGATGGCTTCGTCGCGCAAGTGAACTCCGAGGAGGTCGAGGGTCGGAGCGAACTCACGACCGACGCGAGTCGCGTGCGCGTGATGCTCGACGCCTCGAGGGGCTACACGCTCTCGTCGGGAGAGATGATCCAGCCGAACCTGCGGGTCGGCATGAGACGCGACGGGGGCGACGTGGACACCGGCTTCGGGATGGAGCTGGGGGGCGGTCTCGCCTTCCTCGACCTGGAGCGGGGTCTCACGATCGCCGTGCACGCGCGCAAGCTCGTGGCGCACGAACAGAGCCAATACGAGGAGTGGGGCCTCGGCGGATCCATCACCCTAAACCCGCAGGGAGCGGGACGGGGGCTGTCGCTCCGCGCGAGTCCTTCCTGGGGGTCGACGGCGAGCGGCCTGGCGCGGCTCTGGGCGCAGGGCGCGACCGGGTTGACGCCGAACGGGTACGGCTATGGCTATGGCAGCCGCCGGCTGGATGCGGAGATCGGATACGGCGTCGACGCGCTGGCGGGCCGGGGCACCTTCACGCCGTACGCACGGCTGGTTCTATCGGAGCAGCCGGGAGTCGGGCAGTCCGGGCCGGGCCGGCCTGGCGCGGGCCCGTTCCAGGGTCCGCTGGCGCTGATGCCGCTCCACGCGTCGGGGCAGAGCCTGTACGGCTACCACATGGGCGGGCGTCTCAACGTCGGCTCGGGCCTCTGGCTGAACGCCGAGGCGGGCCGGAACGCCTACGGCGCCGCGTCCGGTCCGGCGAACAGCGTGACCCTCAACCTCGCCATGAACTGGTAGGAGACGAGGCCGGGGTCGGTCGCCCATCCCGGGCGGCCGACTCCGCCGGTCGCCCGAGTCGTGAAGCCACCTACGGATTCCTGCACCGCGCCGGGCTCGCTCGCCGGGATCCGCGCCAGCATCCGCCGCTGCCTCGAACGAGCCGCCGACGCTGACCGGCTGGGCGTTTCCGCGCCCGACGTCTCGGCGTGGTGCGTCCAGGATCACCTCGAGCACCTGCTCTTCTCCGACCAGAACGTGCTGGACTGGATCGTAGAGGCGCTGGCCCGACCGAACCCGGAGACGAGGGAACGGTTCCCGCATGAGTTCGGAGTGGCGCTCCTGGCGCACGGATCGATCCCGCGCGGCCGGGGCCCGGCCCCCGAATTCACGCTACCTGCCGGTCTGGAAAGCGCCGATCTTCGGGCGGGTTTCGAGGCGCTAAGCGGGCTCGCGACGGATCTCGAACCGCGACTGGCGGAACTGGACGCGTGCCGGCTCACGCTCCCGCATCACGTCCTGGGCCACTTCACGCCCGCCGAGTGGCTCCGCTTCCTCCACCTCCACCACCGCCATCACGAAGCGATCATCCGCGACATCCTCGCCGTCTGAACCTCCGGGAGCGCTTTACGTGTCCGGGGAACCCTCCTGTCCCGGCTGCGCCGGCAGAGTCGGTGTTGAGATCGAGGACGTTCCGGCCGGGCCCGTTGTAGGTGAAGTTCCGTTGCTTCAGTCCCGCCGCTGCCCTCGCGTTGGGGCTGTTCACTCGATTGCGGTTAGCGGTATCCCCGCCATCAGACTGGGGATGCTCAGGACGGCACCGCGCGGCTCGGATACCGACCTGACGAGAAACGGTCCCTTCCCGAAGCTCGCGATACCGAAGTCGACAGCCTCGTCGCAGTTGGCAAAGTCACCGTGAACCTTGCTGCCCTTGATCACGAGGAATCGATCCGGGTAGGTCTCCCGAAGTGCAACGATGTTGGCAAAGAGGTACCTCTTTTCCTCGGCCAGCAGACCTTCGCGAGTTGTCGTGTTCATCGGAACCGAGCCATCCGGACTCCAGAACTCGGCGAGACTGGCCCCGACACGCTTCCAACTCCCAGTCTAGATCCAAGCCTTAACGGGCTATCAACCCGACCGGAGCCGGCGCACCGATCCACCTCAACGCCCAGTACCAGCGAACACGTCCACCACCGCCATCACGAGGCGATCACCCGCGACATCCTGGGAACCGGCACGTCGGTGGCTCCAACCGCCTGATTCCTATAGGAACAGCCGCATACGCTGGTCGAGGTCGGTACGTGTGAGGATACCAGTGGCGTTCAACACTTCCAGGTTGAACGATTCCTTGGAACTACGCACTCGCCACTCCTCAGCGACCCACACGAGATCCTCAGCCGATATTAGGGCCACATCAGTGTCGCTTCCACACTCCGACTTCAGCCGGAACGCGTTTGCCATGGCTTCATCCGCCACTGCGGGCACGATGATCAGGAAGCAAGAGACACGTTCTTCGGCGTCGCGAATGTACCGCTTGAACTGCCTAAGATGGCTTGGCGGAAAGGTGTAGACGGTCTCCTTGCTCTTGTTATCCCAGAGGAGCAATTCTTTCGTTTTGCCGAACACAACACAGCCATCCGCGTGATCGGTTCCCTTCATGTGCTGGAGCTCGAGGCCGAGCTTCTCGCTGAACAGAAAGCGGGTACCCTCTTCAAAGGCTCCCTCGATCTCCCGGTCTTTTGTGATGATTCCGTTTGACAGCAGGTTCGCTCGGTCGCGGGCCGCCAACTCCACCAAGTACTGATAATATCGCTCACCGACCGGCGTCTCCTCAGCCACATCTTTTATCACCAAGTGAGCGAAGTGACGAATGATCCTCTTGATCTTCGTAGACTTACTGCCGCTGACTTTCAACCCGGGAACTGACCCGCAGAGATTGTAAAGATCCTCGTTCGAGAGAGACTCCAACGCCGCACTAGGTTTGACGCCGCCCAAGACGACTCTCTCGATGCGTGCTTCCTTCGTGCCGTACTCGGGCAATCCCACTGATCGGAGGATCGTCGCCAAGTGGGCTACCGTAAGCTTGGAGAGCAGCTTTTCCCAAGCGTGGGGGCTTAGCTCGATACCGAGGACGCGCCGGACCGACGGGACGATCTCTTCAGGTATCACATACAAGCCTCCATTGGCGCGGTTGCAGTAGAAGACGATCCCACAGCGTTGGAGACTGAGAAGGGCCTCCCGGCATTCCACCGCCGTGTGGAGGACGTTCCCTTGGCGGGGAAAATGCTCCAGCTGGGCCTGGATGATCCGCATGGTCAGGGGAGAGAGGCCCAGGCTCTCGCGAAGCACTCTCAGGAGCTCCAGTTCCTGAGTGGTGACGACAGCGTCCCCAATTGCAACCCGCATCACGTCCCTCAATACCTCGACGGAGCGAGTGTCTTCGTATCGCAACGCCTGAGGCGAGGCCGCAGCGTCAAGCACTTCCTGCTGAAGCTGAGTTACGCGTTCAACGACATCCAGCTCCGATGCGCTGCAGTCCGGTGAACCGATCAAGGCTTCGAGGACACATGTCTGGCGGATCTGATCCTGGAGACGCCCATCAAACTGGAGAACTGCCTCGATTCTCTGCGGATCGGTCAATTCACCGGTATTCCGCAGAATGATCTCCCGTGCCCGCTCCTCATCAGGCTTCGGGAAATCCTTTGTGAAGCTGTCGACCACGCGTTGCAGCATGGCCTTGGTCATCAGCTCTATTGCTTCGGCAACCCTCATCACGCTCCCCTCTACTCAGTCAGTTGTTCGGAGACATCGATTGCCAGCGCTCCGACTCACGCCTCGGCCCGTGCCGCGCGGACGCGGCGGATGGCGGCGGCGCCCTCGAGCAGGAGCCAGATCTCGAGGATGAAGATCGCGGCCCCGATCACGAGCAGCATCCAGTCGTTCGACCCGAAGTAGCGTTCGAGGTTGATGATCATGGCCCATGTCGTCATCAGGAGGAGGAACGACATCGGGATCATCGTCACCCAGAAGGGGCGTCCCTTCCCCATCAGGTAGAGCGACACGATGAGTAGCGTGAGGCCGGCCAGGAGCTGGTTCGTGGTGCCGAACAGCGGCCAGATCATCATGCCGCCGGCGCCCCGGTCCACCGAGAGGGCGAGGAGCGCGCAGCTGGCGACGGCGATGCCGGTCGCGACCCAGCGGTTCTGGATCGCCTTCACCTTGTACTCGACGCCGAGTTCGCTGATGATGTAGCGCTGCAGCCGGATCGCGGTATCGAGCGTCGTCGCGGCGAAGCTGATCACGACGACCGAGGCGAAGATCACGGCCACGCTCTCCGGAATCCCAAGGCCGCCCGCGAGCACGCCCACGCCGTTTACGAAGGCCGTGGTGGCGCCCGCCGTGGCCGCCTCGAAGCTCCCGTAGTGCTGCTGCCAGAGCGCCAGACCCTGTGTCGCGCCCACGTCCCGGCTGAGGTAGATGGCGAAGCCCGCCGTACACGCGATGATCGAAGTGACGGCAAGCGAGCCCTCGCCGATGGCGCCGCCGTAGCCCACGTAGCGGGCCTCGGCCTCATTCGCGAGCTGTTTCGATGAAGTACCGGATGCCACGAGGCCGTGGAAGCCGCTGATCGCGCCGCACGCGATGGTGATGAAGAGGAGCGGCAGCCAGCCGGGCGTGCCGGCGGGCAGGTCCGTGTTCACCGTGGGCGCCACGACCTCCGGGTTCACCACGATCACGGCGAGGCTGATGATGCCGAGCGCGACGAAGAGCTGATGTCCGTTCACGTAGTCGCGCGGCTGCAGGAGCAGCCACACCGGCAGCACTGACGCGACGAAGGTGTAGGCGAAGAGGATGGCGATCCATCCCACGCGTCTCCCGTCCGCCGTCGCCGCCTCCCCTGCCGCGGCCGCGTCCCCTCCCGCCGCGGCCATCTGCGCTTCGGTCGGACTGAAGCCGATGAAGTCGGGCAGCGTGAACGGCATGTCCTGCCCGAACCAGATCAGCACGTACAGCGTGGCGAGCGCCCCGAGCGACGGGACGAGGATCCCCGTCCCCGTACGGTAGATGAGGAAGCCGACGATGAGCGCCACGACGAGCGATCCCCACACCGGAACGACGGCGCCGGGGTTGGCCATGAACAGGTTCGCGATGATGACGGCGAACACGGCGTTCACCATCAGGAGCAGGAAGAAGATGATGAGGAGGAAGAGGACGCGGGCGCGCTGGCCGAGGATGGACTCGGTCAGCGTCCCGATCGAGCGGCCCTTGTGGCGGCTCGATATCCACAGGGCGCTGAAGTCGTGTACCGCCCCGGCGAACACGGTCCCGAGCACAACCCAGAGGAAGGCCGGCAACCAGCCCCAGATGACGGCGATCGCCGGGCCCACGATCGGCGCCGCCCCCGCCACCGAGGTGAAGTGGTGCCCGAAGAGCACGTGCTTGTTCGTCGGCACGTAGTCGACGCCGTCCCGGAACTCGTGCGCCGGCGTGACAAAGTCCGGGTCGAGCTTGAAGACCTTGCCCGCGATGAAGCGCGAGTAGATGAGGACTCCCGTGAGGAAGGCCGACAGACCAATCACCAGCAGGACGATCGCGCTCATCGGACAACCTCCTCCGTGGTATCGAGTACGGCGGTATCGAGTACGGGAATCCGCCCAAGTGCGTCTACGCCCACGGGATCGGAGTCCTGAAGGTCGACGCGGAGGACGGGCCAATCTCCGAGAGACTGTGAGATCCTCGCAAGATAGGCGGCCTGGCGTTCGCGCCTGGCGGCGAGGAATGGGTCCTCCGCCGCGCCGCCATCGCGCTCAGGGAGCACCAGGTTCACCACGACGGCTCCCACCGGGACGTCGTGCTTCGCGAGGGCCTTGACCGCCTTCTCCGTCTCCCAGATCGGCAGGCGTTCGGGGATCACGACGAACACGAAGGCCGTCCGGCGGGGGTCGGTGAGGACCCGGCGCGCCTCCTCAAAGCGGTCCCGGCGCTCCTCGAGCGCCCGCAGGAGAGGATCGTTATCGAGATCGTCCGCCTCGGGCCCCGCCACGTTCTTCCACATCCGCGAGAGGGCGCCCACCTTCCGCCGGCGCTTGATGAGCCCGCCGATCCACGTCGTCATCAGCTCCGGCAGGGAGAGCAGCCGCAGCGTCTGGCCGGTGGGCGCCGTGTCGAAGACGATCCGGTCGTAGGCGTCCCCTTCGGCCTCGAGGATGTGCGTGAAGCGGTCGAAGACGGCCGACTCCACGGCCCCGGGAGAGACGCGCGCGATGTCGATCTGCCGGTAGACCTCGCCCAGGAGCCGGGGGGGCGCGGCCGACTCGACGCGCGACTTGACGGCCTCGATGTAGCGGTCCGCCTCCCGCTCCGGATCGACCTCCATGGCCCAGCACCCCTCGGCGACCTGCCGCGGCCGGTCCCCCAGCTTCGCCTGGAGCACGTCCCCGGTGGAGTGCGCCGGATCCGTGGACACGAGAAGCGTCCGCCGCCCCCGCGAGGCCATGTCCAGCGCGGCCACGGCGGCCATGGTCGTCTTCCCTACCCCGCCCTTGCCGCCGAAGAAGAGGACCGGCCGGTCCGGAAACGGCAGCGGGGCCCGCGTGGGCCCGCCCGGCGACGCCCCGGACGACGTCGCGGCCCGCCGCGAATCCTCGTCGCTCAGCAACAGCGGAAGCCGCCTTCGGGCCCGCGCTCCATCCCGACCCGGACGTGCCACTCGTGAAACTCCTCGATGAGCGACGGATACAGCTCGAGCATGTAGAACTGCACGGGGTTGGGCACGCCGAGGAGGTCGGAGAAGCCCATCAGCATGAACGCGTCGTGCTGCCGCAGGTACTCGCGGTGGATCGTCGCGCGGTAGGGGGCGATGTACAGCCCCTCGTAAATCTCGCGCGCCTCCTTGAGTCGCCGCCGCCACCGCGGCACCGTCGTCGTCACAGCCATGCCGTCGTCCCCTGATCCAATTGCCGTTTTGGGTCGCAAAGCGGAAGAAGCGATGCCGAAATCGCACGCACGCTCCTGCGCGTCAAGGTACGGTCGGTCGCGTCGCCATCGCTCACGTCACGGCCCGAGCGCACCAATGGGAATCACGGAGACGCCATCAGGCCGCTTGTACCCGTAGCCGTTCCCGACGATGACGCCGAGCGCGGCCGGTTCGCCGCAGCGGTCCGTGTCGACCCTGTCCGCGAACTTGAGCAGACTTCGTGCGGCGTCGTCGATCCGGCCCGTCCCCAGCTTGATCTCGAACGCAGCCCACCGATCCGGCCCGGCATCCACGATCGCATCGACTTCGAGGCCGGTGTTGTCTCGGTAGTGGTAAACATCGGCGTCCATGGCCTGCGAATAAACCCGAAGATCCCGCACAACCATCGATTCAAACAGGAACCCGAACCACTCGAAATCGCGGAGGAGATGCTGTGGCCCGGCGCGCAATGCCGCCACCGCGAGCGAAGGGTCAACGAAGTGCCGCTTCGGCGCACGTCGCAATCGTGATCGCGAACGCAGCCGAGGTGACCACGGCGGCTGATCTTCCACGGCCATCAGACGTTCGAGAGCAGTAAGGTAGTCACGGGCAGTGCCTTTCTTCATCACCTGGTCCGGCCCGGCAACATCTCGCTTGATGGTCGAGATCGTAGCGCATGTCGCGACGTTTCTCGCCAATGATTGAAGAAAACGGCGGACCCGATCTGGATCGCGCCGGATGCCATCCACACGCCGCACGTCGGTATGGCAGATGTTCTCCAAGTAGTCTCGGCAGGCACTCATCGCCTTGTGTTCGGTGGTGCCGTGGTGCTCCGGCCACCCGCCGACGCACACCAATCGCGCGAGCTGGTCGGCCGACGCAACCACTTCCGGACTTCGGCTGGGGGAGCCGTCGAGCATATCCCGCAGTGAAACCACGCCCGTCGAATGACCCAGTTCGAACAGTGACATGGGGCGAAGGCGAAGGCGGCTTATTCGACCGGTCCCGGGGTGCCGGGTTGCATCGTCCGGGGGGACTGCCGATCCGGTGAGAATAAAGTGTCCTTTGCCAACGCGTTCGTCGACGGCACGGCGGACGTGGTTCCAGATGACCGGCTCCACCTGCCATTCATCGATCAGCCGAGGGGTCTTCCCCTCCAGCACCAGCCGGGGGTCGACCGCGATCATGTCCCGAGCCCGTTTGTTCGTATCGAGAAACAGCGTGCTGGCGGCCACCTGCTGTGCCAGCTCGGTCTTCCCGCAGGCCCTCGGACCCTCGATCAGGACGGCCCCGGACCAGGAGAGGCGCTCCTTCAGTTCCTCGTCGGCAACGCGGGGAAGGTAGGCGCTGATGCTCGACCTCCGGCGGTTCGATGGATCACGCGACGGGGACAGGATCAGGTCGCGCCGACCCAATGATATCTGTCAGGGTACCCTTTTGCAACATTTATGGGGTACCCGTTTGCAACGTCACGAAAGGGGCATTTTGCAATGCACCTGAGGGGCCATGTTGCAAACCATCGAGAGGATCGAATCTGGGGCTCAGCCTCCGGGACGGCTGGCCAGTTGGCGCCGTTCCCAGGCGCGGACGCGGGGGATGGCGGCGTCGAAGATGCGCTCGTAGTTGAGGCGTTCGACCTGGGCGCGCACGTCGGGGTCGAGCCGTTCCCACAGCGGGTCGTAGACCGTGTAGTTGGCGACGTAGCTCTCCCAGTCGGCGGGGGCCACGGCGTCGGTGCCGAACAGGAAGCGCGTCGGGTGCCGGCCGATCAGGGTCGCCCACGCGGCGGCGCTCGCGTCGTCGCCCACGACGTACCGGGCCACCTCGTCCCAGGAGATGTCGAGCGCCACGTGGTCGTAGCGCGGGTCGGACAGCCATCCGTCGAGCCACGCGACGTGCCCGGCCGCAGGCCCGACGAAGCGGCCCAGGCCCGTGTGGGCCCAGATGATCGTCGTCTCCGCATGGCGGGCGAACAGGTCCAGCACCTCCGCCGCGTGATCCGGCGGATCGCCCGGGCGGACGTTGTCCACGTCGTTGTGGAGGATGACGACGAGGCCGATCTCCGCCGCCGTATCCAGGATCCGGTCGAGGGCGGGATTTCGCAGGCTCGCCGCGTGCCCGGCGACCTTGGAGGACACGAACTCCTTGTGGATGGTGAACTCGCCGATGCCGGCGAACACGCCGGGGAAGGTGAGCAGGACGCGCTCGATGTGGTCGGAGGCGTACATGTCCGACGGGTTGAAGCCCGTGATCATGGGGTCGACGCGGCTGCGGTCCACCTCGGGCAGCGACAGATACTCCCGCGCGATCACCGCGTCCACGAACGAGTAGTAGTAGAGGTCGGCGTTCGTGCGCAGGTAATAGTCGGGCGCGCGGTCGCCCGACAGGAAGTAGTCCCACTTCTGCTGCAGCGGGATTCCGAACATGGCCACGCGCCCGACCCGCCCGGCCGTCATGTCCAGGAACGCGCGCGCCGTCGGGCCGCGCTGGATGTAGTTCAGGAGATGGAAGTGGGAGTCGTTGAAGCGCACCGTTCCGGACGGCGGTCTCGCGGTCGTCGCCGGAACCGGGGCGCCGGTCTCGGCGGAGGGCGGCGCGGCGTCGGCGGATGGGATTGGAGGTGCGGTGGAGGGCTGCGCCGGCGCCGATGGCGTCGCCGGCGGACCGCGCCCCGTCGCGCAGGCGGCGAGGAGCCCCGCCGCCAGCACACCCGCCACCAGCACACCCGCCGCGCGACGCCCGGCGTGCGGACTCAAGACGCCACCCGACGGAGCCACTGTTCCCACCACTCGAGTTGGACCCACATGCGGTGCACCATGCGCCACGGAGTCCATCCCCCGTGGTAGGAGTCGGGATAGCGCACGAACTTCGCGGGCACCTGCTGCTTCCGGAGCGCCACGTACATCTGCTCGGCCTCCTCGACCGGAACCCGGTGGTCCGATTCTCCGTGGACGAAGAGGGTCGGCGTCGTCACGCCCTTCGCATAGATGATGGGCGAGGAGCGCATCAGGTGCTCGAGCCCGCGCTCCTCCCACGGCGGCCCGAAGAACTCGCTCTCCTTCGTGCGGGGGATGTCCGCCACGCCGTAGTCGCTGACCCAGTTGGAGATCGACGCCCCGGCGATGGCGGCGGCGAAGCGATCCGTCTGCGTGATGACCCAGTTGGTGAGGAATCCCCCGTACGAATAGCCGGTCACGCCCATGCGCGCGGTGTCGATCTCGTAGCGGTCGAGCGCGTGGTCGACGCCCGCCATCACGTCGTCGTAGTCGTTGAAGCCCCAGCCTCCCCACGTTCCCCAGCGGAAGTCCTCGCCGTATCCCGTCGAGGCGCGCGGGTTCGTGAACAGCACCATGTAGCCCTGCGCCGCCAGGAGCTGCTGGTCGAACGAGAAGGTGTTTCCGTAGGCGCCGTGCGGTCCGCCGTGCATTTGGAGGACCATCGGGAATCGGCCCTGCCCGGCCGTGTAGCCGCGCGCCGGAAGCATCCAGCCTTCGACCTCGGTCCCGTCGCGACTCCGGAACGAGAGCCGCTCCGGGCTGGACAGTGCGATCCCGGCGAGCAGGTCGCCGTTTACCTCGCTCAACCGCACCTCGTCGTCCGCCGCGGCGCCCACGCCAGCGACCCAGACATCTCCCGGTTCCGTCGGCGCCGTGGCCCGGAACGCGACGCGCGAGAAGTCCTCCGAGAAGGAGAAGCTCCCGAGCCGGCGGTCCCCCGTCGTCACCTGCTCGACCGCTCCCCCTCCCTCGTCGACGCGGAAGAGGTGCGTGTTGCCGCGAATGCCTGCGGAGAAGTAGACGTGTCCGCCGTCGGCGCTCACGGTGGGGCCGCCGGGGATGAGGTCCCACTCCGCGGTGAGGTTGCGGAGGCGCGTCCCGTCCTCCGCGTCGAACACGAAGAGGTCGGAGGGCGCCCCGCGGTCGCGGGCCTCGCGGATGATGATGTCGAGACCTTCGTTGCCCCGGACAACGAGCCGCGCGCCGTCGGCGGACCAGGCCGGGGAGGAGTAGTTGTATCCGTCGTCGGTGAGCCGGTTCACGGCGCCGTCGAGGTCGACGACCCACACGTCCGACCGCTCGTAGGAGTGTTCGTCGCGCTGGTGCGCGTCCGCGGTGAACGCGAGCCGCAGGCCATCGGGGCTCCACGCGAGCCCGGAGGCGTCGAAGCCGAGTTCCGTGAGTTGCCACGCCTCTCCTCCCTCGGCGGGCAGCAGGTACACCTCGCGGGGAGGCGTCGCGTTCGGGTCGCGCGGGTCGGCGAGGTAGCCCCGGCGGTCGAAGCGATAGTTCATCCAGTCGTACTCGCGGCCGTCGAACCGCTCCACCGTGCGGCGCTCGAAGTCGGACTCCCAGACGGGCTCCGCGGGAGGCGGGGGAGGCGTCGGCCGGGTGAACGCGATCCAGCGGCCGTCCGGACTGAAGGCGGGCGAACCTCGCAGCCCCTCGAGCCGGAACGCCTCGCCGGCGGGCCGGTCCATGCGGAGAAACCACGTGCTCCCGGCGTCCGACCCGCCCGGGTCGGGCCGATTCGACGTGAAGACGAGGTAGCGGCCGTCCGGGCTCCAGCGGGGCGAGGAGGCGCTGAAGCTCGGGCTCGTCACCCGCGTCGGCTCGCCGGAACCGTCGGCGTCCACGAGCCAGATCCCGCTGTGGCGCCGGTTCTCCTCCTCGAGGACCGAGGTCACGACGTAGGCGACGCGCGACCCATCGGGCGAGAGGGCCGGGCTCCCCGCATCCTTCAGCCGGTAGTAGTCCTCGAGTTCAAGCGGCCGCCCCTCCTGCGCGGCGAGTCCGGGCACCGAGAGGAGCACGGCGAGGGGGATCGAGACGATCGGTCGAGAGCAGCGAACGCGCATGGCGACCTCCGAAGCAAGGCTTAGCGTCGTACCCGATAGGCGAGCAGGAGATTTCCGGGCATCTGGCTGAACATGTCGTATCCCGAGTTGACGAGGATGTAGCCGCGCGCGACGACGGGTCCGGGTCCGTCGAGGGCGCCGCCCCGGCCCGGCACGCCGTTGACCGTTTCGAACTCGCGCGCCGTGTCGACATCCCAGAGCAGCGAGCCGTCCTCCGTCGAAAAGGCGCGCAGGTGGCCGTCCAGACTCCCGGCCAGCACCGCCCCTTCGATCGCGGTTGGGGCCGCGGAGAAGAAGGGCATGCAACCGGCCCGGTCCTGGCACACGGACGGATCCGGGGGCGCGTGCCAGAGAACTTCGCCGGCGGCGAGCTCCAGCGCGTAGACGCCGGGCGTGGGTGGATCCTCGGCGTTCATCTGCGTGGAGGCCCCGGACCGCGGGTCCGAGATGATGGCGAACGGGTTGTCGACGTTCGGCACGTAGGCCCGGCGTCCGTCGGACGTGAGGCCCCAGTGGATGCCGCCGAGCGAGCTTCCTTTCCCGACCCGGCGCGCCCACACCAGTTCGCCGTCCGAGCCGGGGTCCAGCGCCCACACCATGCCGGACTTCTGCCCGGCGATCAGGAGCTGCGACCCATCCTCGGCGGTGACGATGATCGGGGCCATGCCGAAGTCGTGATCGGGGCCCGTCGGCGCGGGGCAGTTCTGGAAGCGGGCAGAGAGACAGGACATGTTCCAGGCGTCGTCTTCCCGCCCCTGGAAGGTCCAGCGGGCCTCGCCCGTCTCCACGTCGAGCGCGGTGATGGCATCGCTCCCGCTCGTCGTCGGCCGCGTGTAGTTCTCGCCCGTCCCGATGTAGAGGAGGCCGCGCGCGGCGTCGACCGTCGGGCTCGACCACACCGGCGCCCCGGAGGGCGCGAAGAGCCGCGTCCCGACCTCGTTCTCACCCACGTGCCGCGGCTCCTCGGCCACGGTCCGGAACTCCCATAGCGGTTCGCCCGTCTCTGCCGAGAAGGCGACGACGCCTCCGCTGGACGTGCAGCATTCGTAGGCCGGATCGCCGGCGCTGATGATCTCCATCGACGAGAGCGGGACGAAGACGCGGCCCTCGTGGACGGCCACGCTCCCCGTGACGACGTGATCCGCGTGGGTCCCGGCGACGGCGCGCCATTGCAGGGCGCCGCTCGTCGCGTCGATCGCGTACACGTTCGTGCGGAAGTCGGCGAAGAAGGCGGACTGCCCACCATCGGGCCCGTCGCCGATCACGATCGCGCCGCGCACGGCGGCGTCGCCGGCGAACACCCAGTGTACGCAGCCGCTCTCAAGGTCGATGGAATACACCTCGCCGTACGCCGAGCCGACGATGATCCGGTCGTCGATCACGGCCGGTTTCGAGCGCACCTGGCTCACGTCCGGGAAACCGAACGCCCACGCGAGTTCGAGGTTCGGCAGATCGGCGGCGGTCAGCCCCGCGCGGGCCGCATCCGCGAAGCCCGTCTCGCCGCCGCCGCCGCCCCAGCCGGACCAGTGCACCACGCCCTCGTCCCGTGGCGCGCGCTCGCAGGAGGCGGAGGACGGCAGGCGGGTCTCGACGAGGGTGTCACCGGTGAGCCACTCCGCCACGGCGCGGCGCTCGTCCGCCGTGAGATCCTCGCCGTGCCGGCGCATGCGGCCTCCCTCCAGCGAGCTGAGGACCGCCCGGGGCGTCATCGCGCCGAGCGTGGTGAGGCCGGGGGCGCGCACCGTGCGCTCCCCGGAATGACACTCCGCGCACGAGGCGGCGTACACGCGCATGCCGGGACTGTCATCCATCGGGGGCGGGTCGAGCAGCCCCCGCTCCCGCTCCTGGGCGGCGGCCGGTGCGGCCGCGACGGTAACCGCACTGCCGGTGAGCAGGGCGGCGAAAGCGGCGGCGACGATGCGCATCGAGCGACTCTCCCGGGTGAGATCGACTGGCGGAACGCGGGGAAGATACATCGCAGCATCGCGTGGGCGCACGATCGGTCCGGGCTTGTACTCGGCCCGACGCTCCTCCGCAGTCCTCGATTCGCTGCGCCCGCCACTCCCCCGGTACAACGCTCAAACCGAACACGTTACGTGCTACCGAACCGGACAGTCATTGCTCCCCGCGCGCCCCAAAGACAGGAAGTTGCACGACGTACGGCGAGGTACTACCAGTTTCGGAGTGAGTCCCGGGAGCGAGTCCCGGGAGCGAGTCCCGGGAGCGAGACTGTCTTCGACCCGGGAGGCCGGATGCGCAGATGTTCCCACACCGGTTGGTACCTGCGTTTCCTCCGTCGGCCCGCCACACCGCCGCTGCTGCTGATCGCCGTTTTCCTCGCGTTCGGCTGTGAAGGCGGACTACTCGTCGAGGGTGCGGGGACGCACCGGGTTGGCGCCCCCTCCGCCTT
>VXQX01000004.1:42546-44821 GCA_009838765.1 Gemmatimonadales bacterium | reverse complement strand
GCATCTCCACACCGTCAACGGCCACCCCCCGGACCAACTCGGACGCCGCCGGCAGTTCGACCGGCTGAGCGCGATGCACCCCGACCGGCGTCTGCGGCTGGAGTGCGGGCTCGAGCGCCGCGGCCAGCCCGACTACACGAACCGGATCATCGACCTCATCTGCCCCATGGGGATGGGTCAGCGGTCTCTCATCGTCGCGCCCGCCAAGGCCGGCAAGACGATGGTTCTGCAGGCGATCGCCGAGGGCATCTCGAAGAACCACCCCGATTCCACGATCCTCATCCTCCTCGTCGACGAGCGTCCGGAGGAAGTCACGGAGATGGAGGCGACGGGACTCGGCGAGGTCACCGCATCGAGCTTCGACCACCGGGCCGAACGCCACGTGCAGGTCGCCGAGATCACCCTCGAGCGCGCGCGGCGCCTCGCGGAGATGGGGCAGGACGTCGTCCTCATCCTCGATTCCATCACTCGGCTGGCGCGTGCGTACAACACGACGGAGGAGGGAAGCGGGCGCACGCTCACGGGCGGCATCGACGCGAACTCGCTCGAGAAGCCGAAGCGCTTCTTCGGCAGCGCGCGCTGCGTCCCGGAGAGCAAGGGCGGCGGATCGCTCACGATCATCGCGACGGCGCTCGTCGACACCGGCTCCCGCATGGATCAGGTGATCTTCGAGGAATTCAAGGGGACGGGGAACAGCGAACTCGTTCTTGACCGGGACATTTCGGACCGCCGGATCTTCCCGGCGATCGATCTCAACTCCAGCGCGACGCGGCGGGAGGAACGTCTGATGAACGACGATGAACTCCTCGTCGCCCAGGCGATGCGGCGCGAACTCAGCACCTATCCGCCGGTCGAGGCCATGCAGGAAGTCCTCGGCCTCATGCGGCAGACCGACTCGAACGAGGAACTCGTCTCCAAGCTGCGCCAGCGGATCTAGCCGACGGCTAGCTGGCGTCCGCCTCCCCGTCCGCGCGCTCACGGGCGCGCTTCTTCTCTCTCCGGGCGAAGTTCAGCACCTCGTACGCCACCGCGAGGATGAGACCGAGTTCGCGCCGGTCGAGGTCCGCCCGTTGAAAGATGTTCCGAAAACTCCGCATCTTCGGCGCCGCCTCGATGCCGTGGAAGAGGCCGACCTCCCCCATCGCCCGCTCCCAGATATCGAAGAACTCCTCCATCTCGCCGTGCAGGGCCGGCGGGGTCCGGCGCCGGCGCTTGCCCTCAAGATCGCGCGCCTCCCAGTCGGCCGGGCCCAGCGCGGCCTTCCGCAGTTCGTACAGAATGATGACGGTCGCGTGGGCGAGGTTCATCGACGTGTGGTCGGGGTTCGTGGGGATGCACACGAGTCCGTGGCAGAGGTCGAGCGCCTCGTTGGAGAGCCCCCGGTCCTCGCGGCCGAAGACGACGGCGAGCCGCCCTCCGCGCCCCCCGGCGGGACCGACGAATTCCGTCGCGGCGCCCTCGGGGCTCCACCACTCGTGGCGGGTGGAGCGGCGGCGGGCGGTCGCGCCGAGCACGTAGCTCGCATCGGCGAGGGCGGACGGGAGATCGTCGAAGATGCGGATGCGCTCCACGACATCCTCGGTGTCGTGCGCGATGCCGGTGATGCGCCACGCATCGAACTCCGCGGGGTTCACGAGCCGAAGACGCGAGAGACCCATGTTCTTCATCGCGCGAATCACGAGCGCGACGTTGACGACATCCTGCGGCTCGTGGAGGACGATGCACGTCCGGTCGAGCCGTGCGCGGCCCTCGGTCACGTCCGGGTCAAACCCTCCGGGCGCGAGCCCTTCCACTTGCGGCCGCGGCGCGGACGGAGCGCGGGATAGCCCGTCTCGCCGCAGCCCGGGCAGGTCTCGGTGTAGGCGCCGATCGCGTCGCCGCAGACCGCGCAGTGCACGCGGACCTCATCGGGTGCGAACGACAACGGCTCGCCGCACGTCTGACACGTCTGGTCGGACCGCCCCACGGGATCGCCGCACTCCGGGCAATCCATCCGGGTGTCGTTGCGCCGGTCGCCGATCGGATCCTCCTCTTCGCGCGCCCCCCTGGAGCACCGCGAGCCGGGTGACGGTAGTTTCAGCGGGACACGGCCATGCCGCAGGACACAAAGCTACGGTGGAGAGCGGTTTTGGGGCAGGACCAGATCGACAGGGTCGGCGGCGCGGCCGGGGGCGCGGCCGCCGCCGGGGGGGGGGCGGCCCCCCCCGCCCCCCGCGGGGGGGGGGGGCTGGGGGGGGTGGGGGGGCCCCCCCCGCCCCCCGCCCCAAAGACCCGC
>VXQX01000004.1:0-42536 GCA_009838765.1 Gemmatimonadales bacterium | reverse complement strand
ACAGCGTCGTGGGTCGCCGGTTTGCGGTCCCCGCCCCGTCCGCCCGGGGGGGGGGGGCGGCCGGCCCGCGGCCCCGGGGCTCACGGGCGGCCGCACCTCGGTCCCGCGGTCTGGATCTGCGGCGGGCTGATGATTGCGACCGGTCTCGCGACGTCGATCCTCCTCCTGCGCGATTTCCAATCCGACAGTTACCTGTATCTCGCCTTCTACTCCATCCCGGCCAACACGGCGATCTCCGTCTTCCCCCACGAGCCCGTCCTCATCTACTTCGGGAAGGTCGCGGATCTGTGGCTCGCCGCGGCGTGGGCCACGCTCGGCACGGCCATCGCGGGGGTCATGGATCACCGGGTCTTCGTCCCCCTCCTCAACCTTCAGAACATCCGGGCCTACAAGCGCAAGAGGTTCTACCGGAAGGCGATCTCCTGGTTCATGAGGTGGCCCTTCGCCACCATCGTGGCGACCGGCTTCGCGCCCATCCCCTTCTTCCCCTTCAAGTTCCTCGCGTTCTCGATCCAGTACCCCATGTGGAAGTGGGTCGCGGCGCTGGTGGTCGCCCGTTTCCCCCGTTATTACCTTCTCGCTCTCCTCGGAGCCACGATTCCGATCCCGAATGGGGTGCTGATCGCGTGCGTGGCCGTGGTCTTCGCGATGTACCTCGTGAAGGCCATCCCCGAGGGGGTCAAGCGTTGGAAGGCGAGGCGCCTCTAGTCTGGCACCAGGCAGGGTTGAGCGGATGCCGAACATCTCCGGAGCCATGGCCGCACGCATGCTCGCGCGGGGCATCCGGAACCGGATTCAGAACAAGCCGCTCTCCGTCTCGTTCGAGATCACGCACGCCTGCACGGCGAACTGCTGGCACTGCAACTGGGGCGGACCGATCAAGGAAGAGCGCCTCGGGGCGGCGGAGTACGCGGCGATCTGCCGGGAGCTTCGGCCCGTCGTGTCGCACGCTTCCGGAGGGGAACCGCTCGCGCGCGGAGACGTGTACGACATTGTCGACGCGATGACGAACAAGGGCGGGCTGCCCTGGATGATCGTGGTCACGAACGCGTCGAACCTCACGCCGGAACGCTTCTTCCGTCTCAAGGACAGCGGGATGCACCAGTTGTCCACCTCGCTCGACTTCCCCGACGAAAGACACGACGAGTTCCGTCGCATTCCCGGACTGTTCGACCGCATGGCCCGCGTGGTTCCCGAGATCCGCCGCCAGAGCACGGACACGGACGACATTCTGCTCAACGTGTGCATCACCGCGTGGAACTACCGGGACATCGGAGACATGGTGCGCGTCGCGAAGGACTGGGGCGTGCCGATCAACTTCTCCGTCTACACGCACCTGCGGGTGCAGGACCGGGACGGACTCATCGAGGGGGACGGGCTGGAGGGACTGGCGGACAGCCTGCAGGAAGTCATCGACCTGCGGGCCGCCGGATATCCGGTCTACACGACGCCGCGCGTGCTGTGGAAATTCCACCGGTTTCTGACTGAGGGGGGGATCCCCGGGTGCCAGGCGGGACGCCGCTTCCTCGTCATCAACCCGGACGGACGGCTCACGCCGTGCGCGATGGTGATGGCCTATTTCGACCGGCAGGAGGACATGCTGGAGAAGTTCACGAAACAGAACACGTGCCGGCAGTGCTACATCTCCACCCGGGCGAACACCGAGAAGCGCTTCACGGAGTTCGTGCAGGACAACACGGACGCCTTCTTCAAGCTGCTCACGCCCTGGCGGAGCTGACCCGCCGCAAGATCCGCCGAGGGGCCCGCACCGATCCCCAGCAGCACCGCCCACAGCTTTGACACGGGACGGGACCTCCGCGTAACATCGCTGGCCCCGTGAGGGGACTGACAGGGGCGGTAGCTCAGCTGGCCAGAGCGCTGCGTTCACATCGCAGAAGTCGGGGGTTCAAGTCCCTCCCGCCCCATTGCGGCACGCGGCCGCCGCAACGACGTACGGCAGCCGCAACATGCGGCAGTGTGCGGGCGTAGCTCAGTTGGTAGAGCGTCAGCTTCCCAAGCTGAAGGTCGCCGGTTCGAGACCGGTCGCCCGCTTCTCGCCTTCCGCAGCCTGCTGGCGCCAGGTGCCGTCTCCCTCGGCCCGGGCTCCGGAGAAGGTCCCCGTGATCATTGCCGGCATTCCTTCCGGACCCGCCCCGAAGGTGCCGCTGATTTCGTCCCCCGCCACCGTCCCCTCGAAGGCCATCGCCGCCGCCTGCCCCTGCTCCTCGATGCGCACCGTGAAGCCGAAGGCGTCTCCGTCGACCGAGACGTCGGACATTTCCCCGGTTCGGCTCTGTCCTGCGGCGTTGATCGTCCAGCTTCCCGTGTAGGTGCCATCTTCCGCCATCTCGAACGTCCAGGTCAGCGTCATGGCGGGGGCCCCCGGCATGCCGGGGGTTTCCGCCGTGGCCTCCCACGTCCCGACGAGCCCGGACTCCTGAGCCTGCACACCGCCGTCCGAGACCGCGATCGCTGCGGCCGCCATGAACCCCGCCAGTCCGACCCGCATACAGCCAATCCTCGTCATCACTCTCTCTCCCTTCACGCGGTTGCCGATGGAGCCGCGGCCCATCTGAGGCTACTCTTCAACCTGAGGCTCGAAGGTGCCGGTCGCCGTAGCGTCGGACAACCTTTCTACGATCCCTGGTTTCCAGGGGAGGCGCGCCCGGGTGTCCGGTCCAGGAGGCAGCGCGCGCCGGGTCCAGGAGGCAAGTGATGCGATCGATGAGAGATTCGTGGTTCGCGTTACTCTCGGTGGCGTTCGCCGCGTGCGGCACCGGCACCGAGGTCGCCCGCGGTCCGCAGGTGGTGACCGACACGATCGGCGACACGGTCGTCGTTCGCACCCTGTCGGGGAGCGTGTGGGGCGGAGACGCGACGCTCGTTCCGGAGCTGTCGATCGGCGAGGTGGAAGGCCGCGACGAGTATCTCTTCGGCCGCATCGGGTCCATCGCGGTGGATGACGACCGCAACGTCTACGTGTTCGACCAGCAGGCCCGGGAAGTCCGCGTCTTCGGCCCGGAGGGCGGCTACGTGCGGACGCTGGGAGGGCCCGGACAGGGCCCGGGCGAGTTGGAGCGGCCGGAGGCGATGGCCCTGCTCCCCGACCGGCGGGTCGTCGTGCGCGATCCGGGCAATGCGCGCCTGCAGGTCTATGGCGCCGATGGAGAGTCGGTGGAGGAATGGCCCTACCTCTCGGGTTTCTATTCGAGCCGTCCGCTGTGGGCGGACCGTCGAGGCAGGACGTACGTGGCGGCCCGCAACATGTCGCGGCCGGCCGACCTCGGGCGAAGTCTCGCCGTCTTCGATGCGGACGGGATCCCCCGCGACACCGTTGCACCACCCCATGCGGCGTTCGAGGCTGAAACGGTCACCGGAGAAATAGAGGGAGCTCGGGTGACCTACGGAGTCCCCTTCACGCCCGGAGCGATCTGGGCGGTCCACCCCAGCGGCCACTTCGTCGGCGGCATCTCGTCGGATTATGCGATCGATCTGGGCCTTCCGCGGGGTGTCCTCCGAATCGAGCGTGCGTACCAGCCGGCCCGCGTGTTCCCCGGCGAGGCGGATCATGCCCGCAGCCAGACCGAGCGCGGCATCGGCAGGAGCATCCCCGGATGGACGTGGGACGGACCGCCGATTCCGGACAGGAAGCCGCCGTTCACGGGGCTCTACCCGGGGCGGGACGGGCGGATATGGGTGCGAGTCTCGACCGAGGCGCGGGAGGTCGAAAACGAGAACCACGACCCGGACAGCCCGTTCTCCACGCCCATCGTGTGGCGCTCTCCGCTCCGCTTCGACGTGTTCGAAGCCGACGGAACCTACCTGGGAGCCGTGAATCCGCCCGAAGACTTCTCCTCCAACCCCTTCCCCGTGTTCGACGGCGACGACGTGTGGGCCGTCAGCCGCGACGACCTCGGCATCCAGCGCGTCGTCCGCTACCGAATCACCCTCACCCCCGACACCTGACGCGCCCTGGCATCCTTAATGGATTCGCCACTCCGGCCGCATTATCTTGCTTCTACGGCGGTACGCCGGTTCCGCGCGGAGCCTCAATCCGCAGGCAACAGCGCCGTCCGGAGGGGTGGCAGAGCGGCTGAATGCACCGGTCTTGAAAACCGGCGGGCTTACGCCCACGTGGGTTCGAATCCCACCCCCTCCGCTGGAAGTAGGGCGTAAGCCCACGTGGGTTCGAACCGAGCGAACGAAGTGAGCGAGCTCGGCGAGTCCCGCGGAGCGGGGGGAAGCCAATCCCACCCCCTCCGCTAGAAGAGCTAGCGGTGCCGCGGTGGCGTAGCGACTTGGCCTGCCGCTTCCCAGTGCCGAGCCCCCCTTGCGATCCGACGCGCAAGTAGCCCCGAAACCGGCGACTCGGTAGAGTCAACGGAACACGAATCGCCCCGCGATCCGAAACGCTTAGTCGGCAACTCAAGTCGCCAGGAGGCCTGTTGTGGACCTGCAATGCACGGCGGTGTTCCGCAGGGTTCCTGAAGGCTACATTGCCTTCATCGAAGAGTTTCCCGGTGCCAACACCCAGGGCGCTACCCTCAAGGAAGCTCGGTCGAACCTTCGCGAAGCCGTCGCCCTGGTGATCGAAGCCAACCGGGAAATGGCCCGCGAGGACGCCGGCGGTAGCAAGGTCATCAGAGAGCCCATCACCGTCACGGCGTGAAGCGCCGTGACTTGCTGCGACACTTGGCACAGCACGGGTGCGCCTTCCTGCGTGAGGGCGGGAACCACACCCTCTACATCAACCGGACGGCCAAGAAGGTCTCGACGATTCCCCGGCACAACGAGATCAACCCGGACCTCGCCAGAAAGATCTGCAAGGACCTCCAGGTACCCCGGCCTCCCGACAGGTAAAGGTGGCGAAGCGGCCGCCGTTGCTGTCGTGGACCCAGCCCAGCCGCAGAGGAAACGCCCGCGTGGATCCCTGCGGCAAGCTCCACTTGGGCGGCCGGACTCCCACGCGGTCGCCTGATCGTCTCCCTGCAGCAGCCAGCGAGGAACTACCTCATTTGAGCAATTGCGAGGCTCCCGCGATGTGCCGACGCTGAGGACTGCGATGGGTCGCGATGATCCTGGCCCACACGGCGCGGTTGGTGGATGCCGTCGGGAGCTGCGCCGGCCGATGCAAGGCGGCTGGCGGTGCTCCGTCGTGACTGCTACCGGGACGCGCTGAACGTCGAAACCGAGAGGCTGCAAGATGTCCACCGAGCGATCTCGGAGACCGAGTCTCAGCCGTGCGCGAGGGCCAGACGCCGAGCGACCTGAAGCGTCGCGATCCGTGACAGCGTCGAAAACGGCCGCGCGTCGGGCCCTGAGGTCACGCACGGCCCGCGCGACCCCGTTCCGCTTGCTGCTGCTCTCTCTGGTTCTGGCATGTGGCGGCGACTCTGCTCCGGTGGAGCCGCCGCCGACACCGGCAGTCCCCAGCCCAGTGGCGACCTCGATCACGATCTCACCGGGGTCGGCGACTTTGAACGCCTTGGGAGAAGCCGCGCAGCTCCGGGCGCAGGTACTCGACCAGAACGGCCAGGCCATGGCCGGCGCGACGGTTTCGTGGTCGTCCAGCAACGACTCAGTGGCGGCCGTGACCGACGGGGGCTTGGTCACGGCGATAGCCAACGGCAGTGCAAGCGTAACGGCGGCCGCCGCAAGTCTCACCGCCAACGCCGCGATCACGGTGGCCCAGCAGGTGGCGCAGGTGCAGCTCTCGCCGGCGGCGGATACGCTCCTCGCCCTTGAGGACACGCTACGGCTGTCGGCCACCGCGGTCGATCTAAACCAGCATCGGGTACCGGGCGTCACTTTCACGTGGGAATCGAGTGACACAACGATCGTGAGCGTCGACTCCACCGGTGTGGTGCGAGCCGCCGGCGTTGGGAGCACCACGATCACGGCGGCCGCGGACTCCGTGTCGGGCACGGCCCACGTGACGATTCCTGGACCCGCGCCGTTCGATCCGACGCCCCCGCCTTCGGATCCGACGCCAGTGTCGCCGGACGCCGAGGCCTGCGATGGCTGGGAAGACTGGTTTGTGGGCGAATACCGCTACTCGAACAATGTCTGGAATCGACAGGATACGACGGACTACGAGCAGTGCATCATGCGTAGGACTCTTCCCGGCGGAGAGGTAGAGTACGGTTGGCGATGGCGCTGGCCGGAAAGAGAAGGTCGCGTGAAAGCCTACCCGGAGGTCGTGTACGGCCGAAAGCCCTGGAGTCGCAGGTCTACGACCTCGGAGCTACCGAAGCAGATTGGCGCCGTTGAGCGCCTTGAAGTTGACTACGAGGCGTATCTTACGGCCGAGGGACGATACAACCTGTCGTTCGACTTCTGGATCACTCGAGATAACCCACCCAGCGAATCCGGCGTCTCGCACGAGGTGATGATCTGGTTGGATCACGACTCCGGGCCCGCCCCGCCGCAATACTATGTAGGACCGGTAAGGCTCGATGGCGCCCTGTGGGATCTCTACGTTTGGCCGGATCGAGTTTGGCGCGACTCCGAAGGAAAGACGCGGTACGTCGCCGATTTCATAGCTTTCCTGAGGCACGAAGATCAGTACGTCGGTTCCGTCGACCTGCTGACCTTCTTCCAGTATCTGGTGGACAAAGGCTATGTGCCGGCTCACCACTACCTTACCGCCATAGAGCTGGGTAATGAGGCGAGGAGTGGCACTGGGGAACTCTGGCTGAAGAAGTTCGAGGTCCACCAACGCTGATCCAAGCGCCACGAGGTGCTCGAACGCCTCCGGCGGGAGCCGGCTGCCCAAGGCCGCGCTGCCGTCTACACCGCTCCAATTCGTCGGAATTACCTCATTTGAGTAATGGTGAGCCTTCAGCCCTTCGCCGAACTAAAGACCGTGGTCGATTGATCCTGCTCGTACGGTGCGTGGCCTTCTGCGCCGCGTGCCCAGACCGGAACGGTGCCTTGGAGACGCAATGATCCGATGCGACAACACGGGAAGGCCGGCTCGGCCGTGAGGGGCCCGAAGGCTTGCGTCCCGACGGCGGTCATGCTGGCCGCCACGGCGTGGGCCTCCAGCTGCGGGGGAGAGACAGCCGAGCCTGCTGCACCGACACCCGCCGCGCCGCGGCCGACCACGGTTACGGTCACCCCCTCGACCGCTCGGCTAGCGGCCCTGGGCGCCACCGTGCAGCTCGCCGCCGAGGTGCGCGACCAGAACGGCCAGCCGATGGCGGGATCCACCGTGACCTGGGCCAGCGGAGCAGTCGCGGTGGCGACGGTGGACGCGGCCGGGCTGGTGACGGCCGTGGGCAACGGGACCGCCACGATTGTCGCGACGGCGGGCACAGCGTCGGGCACGGCGGCCGTGACCGTGGCGCAGGAAGCGAGCGCAATCGCGGTCACGCCATCGGCCGACACGCTGGTCGTGGGCGATACGCTGCGTTTGGCGGCCGAGGCGACCGACGCGAACGGCCACCTCGTGACGGGGGCCGAGTTCGCGTGGACATCGAGCGACACGCTGCTGGCAACCGTAGACGCGGCGGGTCTGGTGACGGGGGTTGGGGCCGGGGACGTGGCGCTCACCGCCACATCGTCCGGAGTCGTGGGCCGGGCCGCACTCACCGTCCTGGCCCGCGTATCGGCGACCGTGACGGTCGAGCCCGACAGCATTCTGTTCTCGGCCCTCGGGGACACCGTCCGGCTGGCGGCCGAAGTGCGCGATCAGATCGGGCGCGTAATGGTCGGCGCCCCGGTATCCTGGGCGAGCGCGGACACGGTCGTCGCGGCGGTCGACTCGGCGGGGTTGGTGACCGCCGTCGGCAATGGCGCGGCGAGGGTCACGGCAGCGGCGGACGAGGTTAGCGGCCAGGCGCTGGTGACCGTGGTGCAGTCCGCGCGATCAGTGGTGGTGACGCCGCCCGCGGTCACGACAGCGGTCGGAGACACCCTGAGGTTGGTTGCCGAGACGTTCGACGCGAACGCGCACCCAGTCGAAGGCACGGAGTTCAGCTGGTCGACGAGCGATCCGTCCGTGGCCAGGGTGGACGGAACGGGGCTCCTGCTCGGCATCGCCGAAGGTACGGCGACGATCGCGGCCGCCACGGGGAGCGTACGCGGCACCGCAGACGTGACCGTGGCCAATCCCCCTCCCAAACCGGGCCCCGGCGTCAACATCTTCGATTTTCCCATGCGCGCGGTCTCCATTTCGGGGTTTTACGGTACGAACCGGCGCGTGGCCCAGCGTTGGGAGGACCAGGGCCAGCAGGGGTCTCTCATCCCTCTTGAGTTCATCGACTGGCTTCGCAGCTTGCATGTCAACTGGGTGCTGATCTCGGTGGCGCTGCACTACGAAGACAGCATGGACAGCACAGTCTCCCGGGAAACCGATCGAAACCGTCAAATCCCGACCTGGCGTGACGAGACGCTCCGACAAACCATCCGCGAGTTCCGCGAACACGGGTTCAACGTGTACATGACCTTGGCGTTCCAGGCTCATGAGGCTGAAAGGTCGTCCCGACCGGTCTACCGCTGGCAGCTTGGGGATCCGGCACCTCCGCATACGGGCGGCGTGCCGCCGGATGTGACGAAGGGGTTGATCGCACCCGAAGACTGGCCGTGGCGGCCGGATCATCCGGATCACGAGCGGTTCACCGCCGAATTCTGGGAGACCTACACACAGCAGGCGGAGCACTTCGCCGCCATTGCGGAGGATGAGGACGTCGCTCTGTTCTCTCTCGGGACCGAGACGGATCGGCTGTTTCGCTCGCGGCCCGACCACCATGACCCAAGTCGCCCGAATTCCGGGTACTACACGAACGACTTCGGGGACGAACTGCGGACCATGGTAGACCGCGTGCGTGCGGTCTACTCCGGTCGACTAACGTACGACATGAGCTCCACAACGCTCCGGTTCTCGGGCCACTTCGGACAGGGATCGGGCGCAGGCCATCTCTGGGAGGATCTCGACCTCGACATCGTGGGGATCAGCGCATGGTTCCCGCTCACGCCGGCCCCCCCTGCTACCGTCTCGAGTGTCCTGGAACTGCGAGGGAGCTACGAGGCCATTTTCAGGGATCACCTGCTTCCGCTTGCTGATCGAAATCCGGGGCGGGCCATTGTCTTTCTGGAATACGGGGCCATCGATGTGGTCGAAGCTCCGGCGAATCCGGGGGACCCCAGAAGGCAGAGGGAACTCGCGACGCTGGTCGATGAGAATCGGAACGGGCTGGATGACGGCGAAGAGACCCAAGCCAATATCTTCAAGGCCTTTTTCGAGGTCAGCGATGCCCATCCAGGCCTCGTGAACGGAGCCTTCTTCTGGGACAACTGGATCGCCACGGACGCGATGTGGGTCGAGATCCTGGGTGACAAGCGGACCTATTCCTTCCGCGGAAAGCTGGCGGAGGCCGTGGTCCGGGACGCGTACGGCCGCTGGGCGAGAGGGGGCCGCTGAGTCCACTTGAGCGCGAGGCTGCGGCTCCACCCGCGCAAGCGCACATGGCGGAGACGAACGTCCCCGCTACGTTCCTCGGCTGCGTCCTCCTCTCCGACGGCCCGCGACCGGCCGGATTTCAGGCGATGCGACAGGAGCGCAGAGGCAGGGCGTTGGTCTCGAGAGTGGAGAGATCCAGACGGGTCGAGGCGTGGTCGATGTCGAAACCGACGACGTGACCCTTGGCGTCGAGATCAACTTGCGCTCCCTCCGCCACCTCGCGCGTCTCCGTACCCGGGCCTTCCCGGAACTCGAGATAGAGGCTGTCGGTCTCGGGGTAATAGTGCAGTCTCATCGTCTTCCTCTTCCGAAGCCGCTTGCGGCGGACCTGCTCCTCGAAGTAATGCGTGACTTCATACTCGCTCCGCAGCGGGCCGGTTCCGTATCGGGACATTCATCTACGTCGACCAACTTCTCGGTGAATCGCACCCTTGCCTCAACAAGTCTGTGCCTGCCCGCTGCAACGCATATGCGGAACGGCTTCGCTCCAACCAGGGAGGGATGACGCATGGCGAACCTCACGATCCGCAACCTCGATGACGACATACGGACCCGCCTGCGAGTGCGGGCGGCGAACAACGGCCGCTCGCTGTAGGAGGAAGTGAATCAGATTCTGCTCGATGCCGTCGGGCGGGCGGGGAGATCCCGAGACCTCACAAGCATCATCCGCTCCCACTTCGGGCCAGAGAACGGCGTGGACCTGGAGTTGCCGCCGCGGGAGTCAGGGCGCGAGAAGCCTTCTATCGAGTGAGTTCGCGGGCAATGCGCACGCTGCTCGACACGAACGTCGTCTCCGAACTGATCCGCAGGTCGCCCGAGCCCGCCGCCGCGATAGGCTATTGTTCGACATCGGGGCCATGCTCGAGGACGCCTTCGAAGAACGGGTGCTTCTCTTCGATGACTGTGAAGAGCCACACCGACCTGTTCGCGGCCCGGCCGCAGCCGGGCGCGTCGGAGCCAGGCGGCTGGCAGCCCTGATAGCCGTCCATCCCCGCCTCCGACGAGCGGAGCCCCCCTCCGCTCGCCTACCGGACGCAGCATCGCCGAAGGGCCATGTCAGGCCTTCCGCGTCACGGGCCGCGGCGGGGGGCTGCCGCCAACTTCCCATCCATACGTCTGAATTACCCCATTTGAGTAATAGCGCGCCTGCTGCCATTCGCTTAAGAGTCAGAACCATGGTCGATACGATGGGTTCGCGCCGAGCGTGACCAGACCAGAGTGCCCAGGAGCGCCATGATCCGACTGAACCGCGTAGGGCTCACGCCGGTGGCTCTGTTCTTGGTTCTGGCGGCGCCAGCGCGTGCACAGCGTCTCCTCGCAAAAAAAGACAGAGGGAAGACCATGCCGCGGCTGCAGGATCGGGGATCGGCGACGGACGGCTTCGAGAGCTGTTCTGACGCTAGCACCACTTGTGCCCTCAGCTTGGATGTATACCCTCACCGCGCCATGTCGACCCTCCCTCCGGCCTGCCGGGTTTCGCCCTGAGCAGCACCGCCCGGAGGTCAAACGTCACAAAGGTGGGGTGTCCACGATCTGGGTGGCATATCCTCGTCCGCCGTTTAGTCTCTCTCACGAGCCGATCGTTGACACCGCACGCCTATGGGACTGCCGATGCGGAGTCCGTCGCCGGGATGACCGGCATCCAGTAGACTTCAACGTTCCCACGGTTACGGTCTACTGTCCAATACCTACCCTTGGCGACGGGTAGCGTGGCGCTCTGATACCCGGGACCGAATCGAGCTCGGGTGGCCATGCTGCTGCTGGCGTTGTCCGGGCCTTCCTTCACAAGGCCGCGACCTGTATCGGTGGGATCGCTACCGAAACCGATCGCCACAACGAATCCGTCCGAACCCGCTTCGTAAACCGTATCCGTGTCGCGCCGGGACCATTCGCCGAACCCGGCCCCGGAGTAGACGGGAGTTGTCGTGGAGATTAGCTCGATCACGACCGGAACCACGGCGGCCAGTAGGCCACAAATCCCCGAGATTAGGGCAACGTAGATCATGGTTCGATCCGAGGGCGCTCTCATCGGCATCAGTTTTCTCCTTCCCGTAGGTTGAGTGCGGCAGACGGTGTCGTACTTGGGGAGCCCGGTCCCCCCGACTGATCCTTCACGGGTGCACTTGGAGTTGCCCCGGGTTTCACGTCCACCTCCCATTTTCGGCCAGCCACGGAGGTGTGTCGTGGCAGCAAGAGCGCGACGGTATCCGCGGAAGTATCGGGAGCGGCTCGTCGAGCTTGCGCGGGCGGACCGCACATCAAAGTGGTCGCCCGCGACCTTATGAAAGGACGTCGGATGGCCGCCGAGCGCCTCCAAGGCGCAACTGTGTCGACCGGACCCGTGCACGGACTCGATGAGTCATGGTTTGGTAATTGACGAATCGCTGGGCGGTTCGCAATTGCCCAAATGAGGTACTTCCAAGCTGAAAGTTTGCCTCGGGGCGGGATCCACGGGAGCCACTGGTGCCGCCGCTTACCGCGCTGCCGCCAGGACCAGGAGTTCGAAGGCGAGCTTGGTCAACGGCCACTCCCGCGCAGCGGGGGAAAGCCTATCCCGCCCCCTCCTGAACCCGGCCTTCCCGCCGGGTCATGTCAGGCCTTCCGCCTCACTGTATTATCTCCCCCCATCGCGGTGAGGTGCGGAACGGGAAGGCGGCTGGAGACGATCAGCTTGATCCACACGGAAGCGAAAAGGCGTGTCGCGATCACGGGCGTCGGGATGGTCACGTCCGTCGGCCTCGATGCGGATGACACCTGGGCTGCGCTCCTGCGGGGCGAGAGCGGCGCGGGGCCGATCACGCAGTTCGATCCGTCCGGCCAGCCCGTCCGCTTCGCCTGCGAAGTGAAGGGCTTCGATCCCCTTGAGTACCTGGACCGGAAGGGGGCGCGCCGCGCCGACCGCTTCCTCCAACTGGCCATCGCCGCGGCGACGCAGGCCATGGAACAGGCCGGGTTCGGCGACGGGCTCGCCCACCTGCCTCCGGACCGGACGGGGGTCGTGGTCGGCGTCGCGGTCGGCGGCCTCCCGCTCTTGGAGGCGCAGCACAGGAAGCTCCTGGCCAGGGGGCCGCGAGCCGTTTCGCCGCTCCTCATACCCATGTTCATCCCCGACATGACCGTCGGGCTGCTGTCGATCCTGTACGGGGCGCGCGGCCCCAACTATGCGGCCGTGTCAGCCTGCGCTTCCGGCGGCCACTCGCTCGGGCTCGCCTTCCGCTCGATCCGGAGGGGAGAGACGGATGTGATGATCGCCGGGGGCACGGAGTCCGCCATCACTCCGCTCGCCGTCGCCGGCTTCGCGTCGATGGGGTCGATGTCGACGCGCAACGACGATCCCGAGAGAGCCTGCCGCCCCTTCGACGCCCGGCGAGACGGATTCGTGCTCGGGGAGGGCTCGGGCATGCTGATCCTCGAGGAACTGGAGCACGCGAGGGCGCGCGGCGCGGAGATCCTGGGGGAGCTCGCCGGCTTCGGGCAGAGCGCCGACGCCTATCACATGACGGCTCCCGCTCCGGACGGAGTCGGCGCCCGGCTGGCCATGCAGCAGGCGCTCGAAGACGCCGGGCTCACGGCGGGGGACATCGGCTACATCAACGCCAACGGGACGGCGACCCCAGTCGGCGACGCGGCCGAGACGCAGGCCATCAAGGAGGTGCTGGGCGATCACGCGCGGTCGATCGTGGTGGGCGCGACGAAGTCGATGACGGGCCACCCGCTCGGAGCCGCCGGGGGGATCGAAGCCGTGATCTCCATGCTGGTCTGCCGGCACGGCGTCATCCCTCCCACGATCAACTTCGAGGAGGCGGATCCCGAGTGCGATCTCGACTACGCGCACGCCGGCCCGATCGAGCGCCCCGTCTCGGCGGCCCTGTCGAACTCCTTCGCCTTCGGAGGGCATAACGCCTGCCTCGCCATCCGCCGCTGGGACGACAACTGACGGAGAGTCCGATGAAGACCACGCTTGACCTGAACGATCAGATCCTGAGGAGAGCCAGGACCCGGGCCGCCCACGAGGGCATTTCGCTTGCGCGGTTCGTAGAGGATGCGTTGCGCACGAAGCTCAGGGACGACAGCCGGAAGCGCCCGGCCTTCAAGCTCGACCTGAAGACCGTCACGGGACACGCGCCGCCCAACGCCGACATCTCCGACCGGAAGGCGCTTTACGATGTCCTGGATGGTGCGTAGTCGGGGCCTGCACCGGAACGGCGCGAGCGGCTACCCGGAGCCGAAGATGCGGGCGTGGAGTTGGACGTTGTGTTCCGCGATGAGCTTCGGGACCTCGATGGCGTTCGCCACGAGCCAGGCGAAGGTGCCGACGCCCCACACGGTGCCGATGGCGTAGAAGGTCCACGCGCGCCGCACGAAGGCGTCGAAGCCGCCCGACACATCGGCCATTTCGGCTGACGCGAAACCCACGAACAGCCAGAGCATGGCGCCGGCCATGACGACGGAGAACAGGAGCTGGGCCAACGCCTGTCCGCGGCGTCCGAGATAGAAGTTGTGGGCGCCCACCACGCCGAACACCACGAGGAGGATGTACGCCACGAGCGGCGTCTGCTTCTTCGCTTCGTATTCGACCGTCCGACGATCCATCTTCCGTCCTCCGTTTTTTCCGTTCGGATACCGCCAATGTCGCAGCGCCGGCCGGGTCGGGCGACACCGGCGCGCCGCTCGCGCGGCAACGTCTTGCGGGTCGCGCGGCCCTTGGGCGACAATGCGCCCCGCGCCGGCAGCGCGGTTTTGCCACGGGTCGCCGGGTCCGGCCGCCACCGGCCGCGCGGACCACACTTGCGAAACACGTGAAGAGGCTTGGATATGCGCCACCCGACATCGTCCGCCAGCGTCGCGATCCTGGGCGCGGGGAATATCGGGCGCGCCATCGCCGAGGGGCTCGTGGCCGCGGGCTCGCACGCTCCGGCGGAGGTCCACGTCACGCGCCGCCACACGCAGCGGGTGGCGGATCTCGCGGAACGGGGGTTCGGCGTGTCGTCCGACAACCCGGGCGCCGTGGCCGCCTGCGACACGGTGATCGTCGCGGTCCAGCCGCAGGCCCTCGACGCGGTGCTGATGGAGATCGCCCCGCATGTGGACGCCGGGCGCCATCTCCTCGTGTCCGTCGTATCCGGGGCGGCGATCGCGGCGATCCGGCGGCACGTGGGCCCCGATGTGGCGATCGTGCGCGCCATGCCCAACACCGCGGTCGCGTTGCGCGAGTCGATGACGTGTCTCGCGGCGGAACCCGCCCACGCCGGCGCCCTCGACCGGGTGGCGGCGTTGTTCCGTGCCGTCGGCGCCACGCTCGTCGTGGAGGAGGAGCACATGGTCCCCGCCACGGCCCTCTGCGCCTGCGGCGTGGCGTTCTTCCTGCGGGCGGTGCGCGCCGCCTGCCAGGGCGGGATCGAGATCGGCTTCCACCCCGACGAGGCGCTCCGCATGGCGGCCCAGACCGCGCTCGGCGCCGCGGCTCTCGTGCGAGACCAGGGCCGTCACCCCGAGCGCGAGATCGACAGCGTGACGACGCCGCGGGGCTGCACGATCGCCGGCCTGAACGAGATGGAGCACCGCGGCTTCTCCTCCGCCTTCATCAAGGGAATCACGACCTCCGCCGTGAAAGCGGAGTCGCTCTATGCCGACGACTGAAGTGCCGGCGACTGAACCGCCGGTGACCGATCGGGGCCCGCCGTGACCGCGCAGACGCTCTACATCGTCGCCGTCCTGTGCCTTGTCATCGCGGGGACGGAGTGGCTCGTGCGCCGGACCTTCCTACGGCACGGCGGCACCGCGCTGATGGTCATCATCTTCACCGCGATCATCGCGAACTTCGGCCTGCTTCCGACCTCCTCGACCGAGGCGGACCCGGTCCCGGCGTACGACGCGATCTTCCGCACGGTCGCCCCGCTCGCGATCGTGTGGCTCCTGCTGAAGGTCAACCTGCGCGACATCCTCCGCGCCGGGTTGCCGATCATCACGCTCTTCCTGATCGGGTCGCTGGGGACCGTGGCCGGCGTGATCGCGGGCATGGCCCTCGTGGACGGGCCGGAGCGGATCGGCCCCCTGTTCGGGCCGCTGGGTGGCATGTTCACGGGCACCTACACGGGCGGCAGCGTGAACTTCAACGCGGTCGCGCTCGAGTACGACGTCATGCGCGAGGGCGTGCTGTTCGGCGGCGCGTCGGCCGTGGACTCGATCATGACGACGGTGTGGATGGCCGCGACGATCGCGATTCCCCGCTGGCTGCGGCCGCACTGGCCGAAGTCGGGCTGGAGTTGGGGCGGGTCGGCCGATGCGGTCCCGGGTGCCGCCGACCGGGCCCCGGACCTCGGCATCGACGAAGACACCGAGCGTGTACACCCCGTCGATCTCGCCCTCGTCCTCGCGATCGGTTTCGGAACGCTGTGGGCCTCGCAGCAAGTGGAGGCCTGGACCTCGGCCATGGGGTTCCCGATCCCCGACATCCTCATCCTCACGGTGATCGCCCTCATCCTCGCCCAGTTCCGCACCATCACGGACCTCGCCGGAAGCCGGATGCTGGGCCTGTTCTCCGTCTACCTCTTCCTGTGCGTGATCGGGGCCCACTGCGATGTGCGGGCGCTCGCCGACATCGGCCCGATCGCTCTCGCGCTCCTCGTCTTCGCCTTCACGATCATCGTCGTGCACGGGCTCATCACCTTCGGCGCGGCCCGACTCCTCCGCCTCGACGTGGACATCGCGGCCGTGGCGTCCCAGGCCAACGTGGGCGGCGGCACCTCCGCGCTCGCGCTGGCGCGCAGCCTCGGCCGCGGCGATCTCGTGCTCCCGGCCGTTCTGATCGGGTCGCTGGGCAACGCCGTGGGCACCTTCCTCGGACTGTGGGTCGCGCGCATGCTTCCGGGGCTGCTCGGATGAAACAGATCCTCGCCATCAGATTCGGAACGCTGATCGCCGTTGCCGCCGCGCTGGTCTCGACAGGCGTCGGGGCGGCGGCCCAGAGCTACGACCTCGTGCTCTCCGGCGGTCGCGTGATGGATCCGGAATCCGGTCTCGACGCGGTGCGCCACGTCGGGATCCGCGACGGGACGATCGCCGCGATTTCCGAGTCTCCGCTGGACGGCGACACGATGGTCGACGTGTCCGGTCTCGTCGTGGCGCCGGGGTTCATCGACCTCCACGCCCACGGCCAGAATCGCTACTCGAGCCGGCTTCAGGCACGGGACGGGGTCACGACCGCGCTCGAGCTGGAGAGCGGCACCGGAGATGTCGAGGAGTGGTACGCGCGACGCGAGGGACAGGCAGTCATCCACTACGGCGCTACGGCCTCGCATGGGGCGGCCCGCCGACTCGCCCTCGGCGGGCAGGAGGAAGCGGTCCGGCTGGCGGCCGGTCTCGAGCAGGTCGCGGTGATGGAGAACCGGCTGCGCGAAGAACTGGGACGCGGCGCGCTCGGGATCGGCTACGGCATCCAGTACACGCCCGGGGCCCGGCGCGAGGAGATCCACCGGATGTTCCAGCTCGCGGCGGAAGAAGGCGTGACGAACTTTGTCCACATCCGCTACGCCGGGATGGTCGAACCGGGAAGCTCGATCGAGGCCGTACACGAGATGATCGCGAACGCGGCGTCGACCGGCGCGGGCGTGCACATCGTCCACATCGGATCGAGCGGCCTCGCGCAGGTGCCGACGCTCCTGAGCATGATCGAGGGAGCGCAGGAGCGGGGATTGGACGTGACGACGGAGGTCTATCCCTACACGGCCGCCTCCACCGACATCCGGGCCGCGATCTTCGACCCCGGCTGGCGCGAGCGGTTCGGGTCCGATTACAGCGACATCGAATGGGATGCGACCGGCGAGCGCCTCACGGAGGAGACGTTCGACGAGCGGCGCGAGACGGGCGGCCGGATCATCGCGCACATCATCCCGCAGGAGATGTTCGAACTCGCCCTCGCCCACCCCCTCGTGATGGTGGCGAGCGACGGCGTCCCGTTCCTGGATGGCAACGGCCACCCGCGCGGGGCCGGCACCTTCGCTCGCGTTCTCGGCCGCTACGTGCGCGAGGAAGGCCTCCTCACGCTCATGGATGCGATCCGGAAGATGACCCTGATGCCGGCGCAGAGGCTCGAGGGTTACGTGCCGCAGATGGCGGACAAGGGCCGGATCCGGGTCGGGGCGGACGCCGACATCACGGTCTTCGACCCCGCCACGGTCATCGACAACGCGACCTTCGAGGCGCCCACGCAGCCGTCCGGCGGGATCGAGCACGTCATCGTCAGCGGCACGTTCGTCGTCCGCGACGCCGAACTCATCGAAGACGCCCTCCCCGGCCAGGCCATCCGCCGCGACTGAGTTTCCCGTCTAGGCGGCGGCGCCCGCTTCGACGCCGACCCCGGCCAGCCGGCCCGAGATTTCACGAAGGCGGAGCCACTGCTGGTAGTAGAGCGGGATCCCCAGCATCGACTCCACGAACTGGAACACGTACATGACGATGGCGAACACCGCTCCATACTCGAGCGTCTGTTCCGCCGCCGAGGCCACCGCGAAGACCAGGAGGCCGGTCATGAACACCCAGTTCAGGCCGAAGGTGCCGGCCTCGAGGTCGGAGAGCCGGATGTTCCAGCGCATCATGGCGCGCAGGTGCTCGCCCAGCCGCCGGGGATTGCCGCTGTGCACGGCGTCGACCTGCCGCTCGTACTGGTCGTTGAACCCCTCGTTGTAGCGGGTCGTCAGCCGTCCGGTGAGGGCGTAGAGCGTCACCGTGGCGACGGCGACCAGGAGGCACCCGAGAAAGACGGGGACGTTGAGCAGCCACAGGATCAGCACGGTGCCGCCGAGCCCGATCAGGCTGTTGACGAGCGCGGGCAGGGAGTTCTCGAAGAACTCGACGACCTCCCGGAGCATGCCGAGACGCGCGGTTCGGATCGACGTATCGCTCTCCTCATCGGCACCGACCATCTCCTCGCCCAGGCCCACGTAGATCCTCGCGTACGCGCGACTGTCGACGAGGCGCCGGACGATGGCGATGAGCATGGTCGCGATGCCGAGCGCGCCGAATTCGTAGAGGCCGCGCGTCGAGTCCGCGAGCACACTGTCGATGGCCCGCCCGATGAAGAGCGGGAACAGGATCCAGCCGACCGCCTCCAGCACGACCAGCGACATGGTGAGGGCGAAACGCCCGGCGAAACGCTTCAGCAGCACGCGCATGGGACCTCCGCATCAGGGGGCGGGCGGCGCCCCCCCCGGCAGCCCGGGGACCGCCGGGGGGCGCTGACGCGGGTCTTGCCACGGGCCGCTAGCTGTAGAAGCCCGATCCGATCAGGATGCTCTCGCCCGCGACCGTCACCAGCGTAGCGTAGCCGACCTTGGGGGAGCCATCCACCTCGTCCCCGGTCACGGCCGGGTTGTCCCACAGATGCCAATCAATTGACTGTGGCTGCATAAAAAAGTTGCGTGGACCATCGTTGCGCCGAAACCTCCGGCTCGATCGGTTCCATACCGCCGAAACAATCCAAACGTTCCTGCGCCGGCGAGGTTCGGCCGTTCGCCGGGTTCGGTCGCCGCCGAGGAGGTTCGCGTCATGGTGTCAATCAAGTGGATCCCATCGATTGCAATGCCCTTGTCCCCGCGCCGCACGCCGTCGCGGTGTCCGGCCTCACCGGCCCCGCTCCCGGCGCTGATCCTCGCGCTCGCGGCGGCAAGCCTCCCGGATGGCGTGCGCGCCGCCGTCCCGGGCGGGTCCGGGGCGACTCCGCCGCACTCGACGGTTCTCGTTCAGGCACAGGCGGCGGGCTTCCTCGCGCAGGAGAGCGGCGCCGACGACCAGACCGCGCTCTACCAGTCGATGCGTTGGCGCAACGTGGGGCCGTTCCGCGGCGGGCGGGCCGTGGCCGCCGCCGGGGTGCCCGACGACCGTCTCACGTACTACATGGGGACGGCGGGCGGCGGCGTGTGGAAGACGTCCGATGCCGGGATCAGCTGGAATCCCGTAACGGACGGGTTCGTCGCGACTTCCTCCGTCGGTGCCGTGGCCGTCTCCGAGTCGGATCCGAACGTCGTGTACGCCGGGATGGGCGAGCACTCGATCCGCGGCGTCACGACCTCGCACGGGGACGGCGTCTACCGGTCGACGGACGCGGGCCGCACCTGGACGCACATGGGCCTCGCCCCCACCCGCGTCATCTCCCGCATCCGGGTGCATCCCGAAGATCCGGATCTCGTCTACGTGGCCGCCCAGGGGTCGCCCTTCGCGCCCTCGCCGGAGCGGGGGATCTATCGCTCGGCGGACGGAGGAGAGAGCTGGGAACTCGTCCTCTACGTGGACGAGAACACGGGCGCCTCGGACCTCGCGATGGACCGCACGAACCCGCGCATCCTCTACGCCTCCATGTGGGACCACGACCGCGAGCCGTGGTACATCCGGAGCGGCGGTCCCGGTTCCGGCTTCTGGAAGTCGACGGACGGCGGAGACACGTGGGAGGAGATCAATGCGGGCCTGCCCGATCTCATGGGGAAGACGGCGATCGACGTGACTCCGGCCGACCCCGACCGCGTGTGGGCGCTGATCGAGGCGGACGAGGACGTGGACGGCGTCTACCGCTCCGATGACGGAGGGAAGAGCTGGACGCTGACGAGTTCGGAGCGGCAGCTTCGCGGGCGCGCCTGGTACTACATCGAGATCTACGCGGACCCGCTGGACCGCGAGACCGTCTACGTGATGAACTCGCCCTTCCTCAAGTCGATCGACGGCGGGCGGACCTGGGAGACAATCCAGACGCCGCACGTCGACCACCACGACCTGTGGATCAACCCGTTCGACAGCGAGGTCATGCTCTCGGCCAACGACGGCGGAGGGACGGTCACCTTCAACGGGGGCGAGACCTGGTCCACGCAGGAGAACCAACCCACGGCGCAGATCTACCGGCTCGCGGTGGACAACCAGTTCCCGTACCGGATGTACGGCGGCCAGCAGGACAACACGAGCGTGGGCATGCTGGGCTGGGCGACGCACGCCGGCGGCCTCGGCTGGAAGGACTGGATCGACGCGGGGGGCGGGGAATCGGCCTGGGTCGCCTTCGATCCCGACAACCCGCGCTACCTGTACGCCACGTCGATCCAGGGGATCATCACGGAGCTGGACACGGAACTCGGCTCCGCGCGCAGCGTGCAGGCGTACCCGCAGTTCCAGCTCGGTATGGACGCGGAGGACATGCGCTACCGCTGGAACTGGAACGGGCCGGTCGTCGTGTCTCCGCACGATCCCGAGGTGATCTACCACGGAGCGCAGCACCTGCTGAGGTCGCGCGACCGCGGGGTGACGTGGGAGGAGATCTCGCCCGATCTCACCCGGAACGAGCCGGAGAAGCACGTCGCGGCGGGCGGACCGTTCACAAACGAGGCGGCGGGCGGCGAGGTCTACAACACGATCATGACGATGGCCGAATCGCCGCTGGAGGCCGGGACGATCTGGGTGGGAGCGGACGACGGCCTCGTCCACCTCACGCGCGACAACGGGGAGACGTGGACGGACGTCACGCCGGACGGGATGCCCGAGGGGATGGTGAATTCCCTCGACCCGTCGGCGCACGAGCCGGGAGGCGCCTACATCACGCTCGCCCGCTACAAGTTCGACGACTTCGCGCCGTATATCTACAAGACCGTGGATTACGGCGAGAGCTGGGAGCGCATCGACGCCGGGATCGGAGCCGATCGGCCCGACGCGTGGGCCCGGGTCGTGCGCGAGGATCCCGGGCGCCGGGGGCTGCTCTACGCCGGGACCGAACTCGGGATGTACGTGAGTTTCGATGACGGCGCCTCGTGGCGGAGCCTGGACCTGAACATGCCCCTCACGCAGATCACGGACCTGCAGGTGCAGGCGGGGGATCTCGCCGTGGCGACGCAGGGGCGCGGCTTCTGGGTGCTCGACGATCTTTCGCCGCTGCGCCAGCGGGCCGACGCCGTGTCCGCCGAGGCCGCGGGCGCCCACCATCTCTACGCGCCCGCCACGGCGTACCGCGTGAGTCAGGGGCTCGGGGGTCCGGTCGGTCCGACGACCACGGGGCAGAACAAGCCGCCGGGCGTCGCGATCGACTATGTGATCGCCGCAGCACCGGGAGCGGAGGCGCCGGAGGACGGTTCGGAGGCGTCTGCGGAATCCGCGGCGTCGGAGGGCGTCTCCATCGTGCTGGAGATCCTCGACGCGGAGGGCGAGGTGATCCGCACCTTCACGACGGACACGGCGATGATGGCCTCGGGGGTCCGCCACTCCCGCGCGCCCGCCGCCCCCGGGCACAACCGGGTGTTCTGGGACCTGCGCGTGGAGAGCGGCCCGCGGGTCGCGGAATCCTACTCCTTCTTCGGGGACGCGCCGGGGTATCGCGTGATGCCCGGGACGTACGGTGCCCGACTGACGGCAGGAGACGCGCCGCCGCAGACGCAATCGTTCGAGGTGCGCGGGGATCCGCGAATCCCCGCCTCGGCGACCGACTTCGCAGCCAACGGACGCTTCCTGGAGTCCGTGTTCGGGGCGATCGTCGACCTCCACGCCGGACTGAACGATATCCGCGACGTCCGCGCGCAGGTGAACGCGGTCATTGGCCAGGCGTCCGACGCCGGCGTCTCCGGTGCGGAGGCGCTCGGGGCGGCGGGCGCCGCGCTCGCGGATTCGATCACGGTGCTGGAGGACCGCCTGTTCCAGAAGCGGCGTGCGGCGCAGCAGGACATGGTCGCCTACGAGGGGCTGCTGAACATGCAGTTGACCGCGCTCATGGGCGAGGTGGACGGCTCGGATCTTCCCCCTCGGGCCGGCGTGCTGGAGCGGTGGGGCGATCTGGAGGCCGAGTGGATGGTGGAGGAGGCCGCGCTCGTCCGGGTGCTCGGCGAGATGCTCGACGCGTTCAACCAGCTCGCGCGGGATTCGGGCGTCCCGGCGGTCATCACCCGGAGCCGCCCGCGGGCCGTCTCCTAGCCGGCGCGCCACGGACCGGGCCGCGAGCTGCAGATGTCACGATGGTTCTTCACCGGATCGACGGGCAGGGTGGTCGTGTCGGTGCCCCTGCATGGGCTTAAGCCAATTGAAAATTCAATTTTGAATTGGCTTAACGCTTCAGAGGGACTGGGATCCGCGGGTCACCAACGTCCCCCGGACGCACAACCGGCGGTGCCACGAAACGCAACGAGCAGCGCGTGACGGGCCGGCTGGCGATCGACGGCGGCACTCCGGTCCGCACGGCGCCGTGGCCCGCGTGGCCACGCTCCGGGGCGGCGGAGCGGCGTGCCCTGACCGAGGTGCTGGAGTCCGGCCGATGGGGGCTGGGCGGCGCGGCCGTCCCGGAGCTCGAGGCCCGCTTCGCCGCGCTGCACGGTGCCCGGTACGCCGTGGCCTGCTGCAACGGCACGATGGCGCTTCAGACCGCCCTCGTCGCCGCCGGGGTGCAGCCCGGCGACGAAGTCGTCACGAGCCCGTACAGCTTCGTGGCGACGGCCCACGCGATCCGGTCGCTGGGCGCCGTTCCCGTGTTTGCCGACGTGGAGCCCGGGACGCACAATCTGGATCCGGAGCGGATCGACAACGCGGTCACGGAGCGCACGACGGCGATCCTGCCCGTTCATATCGGCGGACGCCCGGCGGACATGGATCGCGTGAACGCGATCGCGGCGCGGCGCGGCCTCCGGGTCGTCGAGGATGCCGCGCAGGCGTGGCTCGCCGGTTGGCGG
Source organism: Gemmatimonadales bacterium (assembly GCA_009838765.1). Classification (GTDB taxonomy): domain Bacteria; phylum Gemmatimonadota; class Gemmatimonadetes; order Palauibacterales; family Palauibacteraceae; genus Palauibacter; species Palauibacter ramosifaciens. The sequence continues at coordinate 19,391 of VXQX01000004.1, read as the reverse complement.
GGCCGCGCGGTCGGCACGCTGGGCGATGGGGGCGCGTTCAGCTTCCAGTCGAGCAAGAACCTCACCGCCGGAGAGGGCGGGATGGTCCTCACCGATGATGAGGGGCTGTACCGCCGGGCGTGGTCGTGGCACGATTGCGGCCGCGAGCCCGGCGGCTCGCCGCACGAGCACGCGGCGGTCGGACTCAACCTCCGCATGATCGAGTTCCAGGCGGCGCTGCTCCTCGCCGGACTCGAACGCCTCCCCGCCGAGCAGGCCATCCGCCGGCAGGCCATGGACGCACTCGCGAAGGGCCTCGCCGAGATCGACGGCCTGCGAACGCCGGACCCGGACCCGCGCATCACCGCGCACGGCTGCCACATCTTCATGGTCCGGCTCGATGAATCCCGGATCGCGGCCGGCCCGCGCGACAAACGCCTCGACAAACACCGGGTGATCGAGGCGCTCCGGGCCGAGGGCATCCCCGCGCAGCCCGGCTACGGCACCCCGCTCCACCGCGAGCTGCCCGTATGTGAGGAGCTGTGCCGCACGACGATCTGGATCAAACACGAGGTGCTGCTGGCGGGGGCTGCCCAGATGCAGGATGTCGTGGATGCGTTCGCGAAGGTTCTGACGCGACACTGAGGAGAGCGATGAAGAGCTACCAGTTCCGCGAGTACGGCGGGCCACTCGAACCAGCGGAGCGGCCGACCCCCGAACCCATGGGCACCGAGGTGCTCGTCCGCGTTCACGCCTGCGGCCTCTGCCACAGCGACCTGCACCTGTGGCAGGGCTACTTCGAGATGGGCGACGGCCGAAAGCTGGACATCCGGGCCGTGCGCGAACTGCCCTTCACGCTGGGCCACGAGATCGTCGGTGAAGTCGCTGCGGCCGGGCCCGACGCCGACGAAGTCTCCATCGGCGAGCGCCGCGTCGTCTTCCCGTGGATCGGGTGCAGCGCGTGTGAGTTCTGCGACGCCGACCGGGAGCATCTCTGCCACCGCCCGCGCGCCCTCGGCACGCACCTCGACGGCGGCTTCGCGGACCACGTCGTCGTCCCGCACCCGCGCTATCTGTTCGACTTCGGAGACGTCGCGCCCGAACTGGCCGGCACGTACGCCTGCTCCGGCCTCACCGCCTACAGCGCGCTCCGCAAGGCGGAACGCCGGCTCGAGGACCAGCTCGTCATCATCGGGGCCGGCGGCGTCGGGTTCGCCGGCATCCAGCTCGCGAAGGCGCTCTTCGACGTCGAACTCATCGTGGTCGAGGTGGACGACGCGAAGCTCGAAGCGGCGCGGCGGGCGGGGGCCGCGCACGTCGTGGACGCCCGCGAGGACGACGCGTCCCGGCAGTTGAAGAAGCTCACGAACGGCGGCTGCGCCGCGGTCGTCGACTTCGCCGGCTCTTCGGCGTCCGCCGCCCTCGGCTTCCGGACGGCCGGCAAGAGCGGAGGCCTCGTGGTGGTCGGTCTGCTCGGGGGCTCGCTCTCCGTTCCTCTCCCCCTGCTCGTGCTCAAGGACCTCGCCGTCCAGGGGTCCGACCTCGGGAGCCTCGCCGAGATGGGGGAGCTGATGAAACTCGTCCGCGCCGGGCGCGTCGACCCGATCCCCTACGCGACGCGGCCCATGGATGAAGCCGAAGCGAGCCTGCGCGACCTGGAGGCGGGCCGGGTGGTCGGGAGGGTCGTCCTTACCGCCTAGCAGCCCGCGGCAAACCCCGCGTGAGCGTCGAGAACGGAGGGACCTGTCCCGAGATCAGCAGTCGACGATCTCGATCCTGTCGGGCTGGTTGGGCACCGCGCACAGGAACTCGAAAGGCTCATCCCCCACGGCGTCGTAGGAGTGCGGCGTTCCCGCGGGAATGTAGACAACGTCTCCCGCCTTCACGTCGTGCGTTTCGTCTCCGATCGACACCCGGGCCCGTCCTCCAAGCACGTACTGCTCGTGCTCGACCGCGTTCGTGTGCCGCGGCATCCCGCCGCCGGGCTGCATGACGAAGCGGCGCAGCGCGAAGTTCGGCCCCTGATCCGGTCCGATGAGAACCTGCGTTTCGGTGCCCGAGCCGGCGGCGACCGGTGTGAGCCCGAACTCCGAGACATGTCTGACACTCACCGGATCCTCCCGCTGGATTCCTCGTCACACTCCGTCGCGGTTAGCCGCGCGTGCTGGTAGCGGCCTGCCGCGGGGGGCGACAAACTTGCCCGTCGCGGGGCGCGGTCGCCAGATTCGACGGCCTCGCGGGCGTAGCTCAGTTGGCAGAGCGTCAGCCTTCCAAGCTGAAGGTCGCCGGTTCGACCCCGGTCGCCCGCTTTTAGCATTACGAAATCTGCGATACGACGCTTTCCCTCCTCCGTGTTCCCGATCGGGAAATTCTGCTTCGCGTTAGTTCCGCCTGCCCGATAATATTCCCGATCGGGAAAAATACGGTTGACAAGCGGCTTGGAGACACCTGATATTCCCGATCGGGAATATCATGAGAAAACGAACCGTCACACCTTCCGATATCGGCGAAATCGTCCGCACCGCGCGCAAGCACGCGGGGCTCCGCCAGCATGAGCTTGCGGGTGTCGCGGGGGTGGGCCTGCGCTTCATCGTAGACCTTGAAGCGGGAAAACCGACCGCGCAGATCGGAAAAGTCCTTCAGGTGCTGGCGGCGCTCGGCTGTTCCGTCGAGATCGTTCCCCCACCCAGAGTCGACGCGACCGCACCCGCCAGCGTTCGCGATACATGAACCGCGTTCTCGACATCTGGTGGGATGGGCGGCTCGTCGGCCGTTTGAGGCAGCCCGGGCCCGCCGCCTTGGAGTTCGTGTACGCGGAGGGTTGGCTGCGGGACGACCGGGCCCCGGCACTGTCCGCATCGCTGCCCAAGCGTGCCGAGCTGTACTCCCGCCGCGAATGCCGCCCCTTCTTCGCCGGCCTCCTGCCGGAAGAGATCCAACGGGACCGCGTGGCACGATCGCTGGGCGTCTCCCCCCTTAACGACTTCGCCCTTCTCGATCGTCTCGGCGGCGATGTGGCGGGAGCGCTCCAACTCCTGCCGCCCGGAGAATCGCCGACAGACCTCGACTCGGACGATTCGCCTCAACCGCTTGACGATGCGGCACTGATCGAGGTGCTCGACAGGCTGCCGTGGCGCCCCCTGCTCGCCGGCGAGGCAGGCCTTCGCCTGTCGCTCGCTGGCGCTCAGTCGAAACTGCCCGTCGTCACGGTCGACGGTCAGGTCGCTCCTCCGGCGCCGGGGCAGCCCACGACCCACATCCTGAAACCGGCGATCCCCGACTTCCCCCACACGACGGAGAACGAAGCCTTCGCGATGCGGCTCGCGCGGGCGGTGGGCCTGGATGTCGCATCCGCGGAGCCGCGAAGGGTGGGGGACCGAACGTTTCTGCTGGTCGCCCGGTACGATCGGTCGACGGGTCCGGACGGTCGAGTCCGCCGCGTCCATCAGGAGGATTTCTGCCAGGCACTCCGGATACCGCCCGAAGTCAAATACGCGGGTGAGGGCGGTCCGGGCCTGAAGGATGGCTTCGGGCTCCTCCGGCGGGTTGCCCTCCGCCCCGCCGTCGACGTTCTCAAGCTCCTCGACGCCGTGATCTTCAACCTGATCATCGGCAACGCCGACGCGCACGGTAAGAACTTCTCACTCCTGTATGACGCCGCCGGACCTCGTCTCGCACCGCTCTACGACCTCGTCATGACGACCGAGTACCCGGAACTGTCGCGCGCGCTTGCCATGCCCATCGGGGGGTGCGCCAAACTCGCCGAGATGGACTCCCACCGCTGGAAAGCCTTTGCCGCGGAAGCGAAGCTGGGACGCCCTCTGATCCGGAGAAGGGTCGCCGAACTCGGGGCGTCGGTGATCCGGGAAGCACCGGACGTGGCGCGGGGGCTAACCGTGCCGGGGTTGGATGTCGAGGCGCTTTCGCGATTCGGTGACACGGTCGTGGGCCGGGCCGAGCAATGCATGGTGTCGACCGCACCGGTGGTGGAGCGGGTCAGGGGAACTCCCACGGGTTCGTGACGACCAGGTCGAATCCTTCGAAATCCGTCACGTTTCTCGTAGCCACGGACAGGTCGTTCGCCTTGGCCGTTCCCGCGATGAGCGCATCTCCCAGGTCGAGCGGGCGACCCCACCCGCGAGCCTCAGCCCGAAAGCGGGCGGCCCATACGGCGGCCCTCTCGTCCACGGGCAGAACACGATCCTCGTAGCGCCGGATGAACTCCGACAGCACGCCGTTGAGTGCGTCTCGCCGGCTTCCGCGAGGCAGGAGGCGCAGGCCGAACCCCAGTTCGTGCAGGACAAGCGCAGACAGCCACAGGTCGTCTCGGGCGGACAGGAACGCCACCACGGGTGGGGCGGGAACCGCTTCCGTCAACTCCGAGATCACGTTGGTGTCCAGCAGCACGCCGCTCACTCGGTGTCGTCCTCGACGTCATCCGAAACGAAGGGAATCGGACGCGCGGACCCGCGCTCGCGGGGAATATCGAGATCCAGCCCGCGAGGCATGTGGTCGATCAGCCACCGGCCGAGAGGCTGCCGGATCGGAGCCTTCTCCCGCCAAAGTCGTTCGGACACGACGACGAAGGACCTCCGAACGCCGATACGCTGTGGTCCCTGTTCGTCCGCGAGACGCAGGATCTCGGACAGGCGCGCCTTCGCCTCGGCGATCCTCCATGTGCGTGCGAACTCCGACGTGTTCACCGACCTGCTCCTTCCATCCGATGACCGACTCAGTCCCTGACGAGGAAACTGGACCAATATAGACCATATTCCCGTTCAGAATCAACGTTTCCGCGGATCAAGGCGCCCGTCACCGTCTTGCGGGTCGCTGCCGTTGGCCTGAGCTTCGGGCCGGTGCGTTCGGCATCTCCGTTCCTCAACGATGGATGTGACCGATGGCTGCAGAACCCCGCGACTTCAACCACGCGATCCAGTACGAGCCCGACGAGACTCCGCCGTACCGGATCGCCATCGGTCTCGCGCTCCAGTATGTCGTGCTTACCATCGCGGCCATCGTCATCACGGTGGCGATCGTGGTGCGGGCGGCCGGCGGCTCCGAGGACTACCTGTCGTGGGGGAGCTTCGCGGTCCTGATCGTGAGCGGCGTGACGACGGCCGTGCAGGCCGCGCGCGTCGGGCGCATCGGGGCGGGGTACGTCCTCCTCATGGGGACATCGGGCGCATTCATCGCGGCCTCCGTGACGGCGCTCGTCCAAGGCGGTCCCGCCCTCCTCGCCTCGCTGGTGATCGCCTCTTCCCTCTTCCAGTTCGTACTCTCGCGACACCTCGCGTTCCTGAGGCGGATCATCACGCCGGTGGTGGCGGGCACCGTCATCATGCTGATCGCCGTCACGATCATGCCCCTCCTGTTCGACCTTCTGCGCCAGGTCCCCGAGGGCGCCTCGTCGCTGGCGGCGCCGGTGACGGCGGGCGCGACCGTGATCGCGACGCTGCTCATCGTGCTCCGGGCCAGCGGCGTGATGCGGCTGTGGGGTCCCGTGATCGGCATCTTCGTCGGGTGCGTGGCGGCGGTGTCGTTCGGCATCTACGACTTCGAGCGCGTGGCGGCCGCGGATTGGGTCGGTCTCCCCGCGGCCGGCTGGCCGGGCTTCGGCTTCAGCCTCGGGCCCGCCTTCTGGGCGCTGCTGCCCACGTTCGTGTTCGTGACGCTGATCGGCGCGATCGAGACCGTGGGCGACGCGGTGGCCATCCAGCGCGTGTCCTGGCGGCGCAGCCGAGCCACGGACTTCGGCGCGGTGCAGGGGGCGGTCGCCGCCGATGGGCTCGGCAACCTGCTCTCGGGACTTCTGAGCACCGTCCCCAACACGACCTATTCGTCCAGCATCTCACTGGCCGAGATCACCGGCGTGGCCGCGCGCCGTGTGGGCGTGTGCATCGGCCTGACCTTCGTCGTGCTGGCGTTCCTGCCCAAGATCGCGGCGATCGTGCTCGCCATTCCGGACCCGGTCATCGCCGCCTACGGGTTCGTGTTGATCGCGATCCTGTTCGTCATCGGGGCACGGGTCGTCATCCAGGACGGCATCGACTATCGCAAGGCGGCGATCGTCGGCGTGTCGTTCTGGGCCGGCGTCGCGTTCCAGGAGGGCGCGCTCTTCAACGAGTACCTGAGCCCCGGGCTGGCGCCGCTGCTCGAGAACGGGATGACGGCGGGTGGCCTGGTCGCGATCCTCCTTACGGCGCTGCTCGAGTTCACGGGCTCGCGGCCCCTGCGCGTCGAGACGACGCTGAACGTGGAAGCGCTCCCCGCCATCCGGAACTTCCTCGACAAGTTCTCGATCCGGCGCAGGTGGCCCATGGAGATGAGCGACCGGCTGCTGCAGGCGGCGGAGGAGACGCTGCTGCTCCTGCTGGAGGAGGCGAAGGGGGAGGAAGGCGAAGAAGACCGGCGTTTGCGCGTCGTGGCCCGCAAGTGGGAGACCGGGGCGGAACTGGAATTCATCTCGGCCGGCGGCGCGGGGAACATCGAGGACCAGATCGCCGTCCTGGCCAGCCACGGCACGGCGGAACCGCAGGAGCACGAAATCTCGCTCCGGATTCTGCAGCACCTGGCCACGTCCGTGAGGCACCAGAAATACCACGACGCGGACATCGTGACCGTCCACATCGAGGGCCCCGCGCGCGGCGCAGGCTAGCTGTAGCTGCCAGGTCAGGGGACGAGACCGCCCGCGGAGGCGAGCAGCCGGTCGCGGTCGAGGACTCGGCCGCCGAGGATCACGGCGTGTACGCGGCGCGCGTTGGCGATGTCCTCCAGCGGACTGGCGTCGAACAGCACGATATCGGCCAGCATGCCGTGCGCCAGCGTGCCCCTGTCGGACAGCCGGAGCGCTTCGGCGCCCGTCCGGGTCGCGGAGATCAGCGTCTCCGCCGGCGTCATGCCGGCCTCCACGTGGGATTCCATCTCGCGCTGGAAGGCGAGCCCCGGCGGCGCGTTCGCGACCAGGCCGTGCGATCCCATGGTGACGGGACCGCCGGCCTTCGCGTAGCGCACCGTTAGCGCGGCCATGTTCCGCATCGCCGCCCACTGCACGTCGCGGCCCTCCTCGCCGAACTCCGGCTCGAAGACGGCCAGCGTGCCGTCGAGGTTGACGTTCCGTTCGAGCATGAGGTCGATGAGCGCGTCCGCGCGCGGCCCGGCCGGGTCCAGCGCCGCCCACAGCGCGAATCCCCCCTGGCCCCGGTGGATGCTCTCGCGCAGCACCGCCTGCCGGAACTCTTCCGCCTGCTTCGGCGCGACGAGGGCCCGGCCCAGGGACCTCGTGTGTTCGATCCCGTCCAGCCCCAGCCGTATCGCGGCGACGGGATCGACGATCTCGAGGTGGCCGTGGACCGGCACGTTGCGGCGGTCGGCCTCTTCGATGACGGCCGCCACCTGCGCGAGCGAGAGCCGGAAGTACACCTTCAGCGACGTCGCGCCCCGATCCATCAGTTCGTTGGCTGCGATCCGGGCGTCCATCTCGTCGAGCAGGATGCGCGAGATCGTGGGATAGGCCGTGTTGAACCCGTCGAGGATCGGCCCGGAATAGAGGAGCCGCGGCGCCGGGAGCTCCCTCGCCTCCACGGTGCCGAGCCAGTCCTCGTTGTCCGCGATCCACTGCCCCATCTCCCGCAGCGTGGTGACGCCGTTGGCCAGGAAGAGGAGCGGCAGCTCGGGATTCGCGTCGGTCCCCGTCCCGTCGATGGAGGCATGCGGGCCCGGGGAGTAATGGAAGTGGAGGTCGATGAACCCCGGCGTGAGGAACTTGCCGTTCGCATCGATACGCTGGGCCCCGGCCGGGATCTCGACCTGTCCCACGGGCCCGATGCGCTCCACCCGGTCCCCCCGGACGAGCACGGTCGCGTTCTCGTGAACGGCGCCCGTGCCGTCGAACACCGTACCTCCCTCGATCGCCAGCCACCGTTCCTGCGCGGCGAGGGGAGCGAAGACGGCCATGATCCAACCGAGGACGAACAGGACTCTGGCAGCGCACACGATGTGGCCTCCCGCGTCAGCGACGGCATCTCGGGGGGCTCGGGTCTTTCCGGCCCTCCCGACCGCATCTACGCTGAGGAAGATCACGACTCGGCACAAGGAGAACATCATGCCCGAAGGCGCGTCTCTTCGCGGTGCATGGCTTCGTCGCGGAATCCTGTCGGCGCTCGCGGCGCCCCTGTTCGGCCTCGGTCAGACCGCGGCGCAGGACCGCGACACCCTCTCCGATGAGGTCCGGTCCCATCTCAGGGTCTCCGCGCCCGTCGTGGCGCTCGAGAACGTCCTCCTGTTCGACGGCACCGGCGGACCCGCGCGCTCGGGGCAGACCATCGTCATCCGCGGGAACCGGATCGAGGGCGTCGGCGCGGCGGGCGAGGTCGAGATCCCATCGGGAGCGGAGCGGTTGGACCTGGAAGGCCACTCGGTCATGCCGGGGATGGTCGGCCTCCACAATCACATGTTCTACTACCAGTCCACGCCACGAGCCTCTCAGATGCAGTACTCCGGTCCCCGGCTCTATCTCGGGGCCGGCGTCACCACCGTGCGGACGACGGGAAGCGTCGCCCCGTACCAGGATCTCTCGCTCAAGGGCGCCATCGAGCGCGGCGAGACGCCGGGCCCCCGACTCCTCATCACCGCCCCGTACGTCATCAGCCCCGGTCCCGATGAGCGGCTCCGGGATCTCGGGATGTACGCGATCCGCGACGAGGAAGCGGCGCGCCGGTACGTGCGCTACTGGGCCGCGGAGGGGGCGGAGTGGATCAAGGCCTACACGCAGATTACGCGCGAGGCACTCGGCACGATCATCGATGAGGCGCACCGGCAGGGGATGAAGGTCACGGCGCACCTCTGTTCGGTGGGGTTCCGCGAGGCCACGGCGATGGGGATCGACAACCTCGAGCACGGCCTGTGGGCCAACTCCGAGTACGACACCACGCGTGAACCGGACCGGTGCAGTCCCAACTATCAGCGAAGCATCGCCGAACTGGACATGGAGGACCCGCGCGTGGACGAGACGATCTCCGAGATGGTCGCCGCGGGCGTCGCCATGACCTCCACGCTGGCCGTCGCCGAGCAGGCCACGCCGCTCGTGCCCGACCTCACGGAGCGCGACCTGGAGGCGCTTCCGGATCACGTCGTGGCGGCGGAGATGGAGCGGCGGTCGATCTTCCGGACGACGGAGATGCCGTGGATGATCGACCTGTTCGAGAACCTGCTCGACTTCGAACTCGCCTTCGTGGAAGCGGGAGGCGTGCTGGCGGCGGGAGTGGACCCGGCCTGGGGCGCGCTACCCGGCTACGGCGACCAGCGGAACTTCGAGATTCTCGTCGAAGCGGGCTTCGACCCGGCGGTCGCCGTCCGAATCGTGAGCGCGAACGGAGCGCGCATTCTCGGCCTCGACGGCGAACTGGGGACCGTCGCCCCCGGAAAGCTCGCCGACCTGATCGTGATAGAGGGCGACATCGAACTCCGCCCGTCGGACATCCGCAACGTCCGCATCGTCTTCAAGGACGGCCTCGGCTACGACCCGGACACGCTGACCGCCGCCGTCGCCGGCCAGGTCGGCGTCCGCTGACCCCCGCCGGAGGTCAGCGCGAGAGCGAGGCCGCCAGGGCCCCGGCCTGAGAAATGGGGAGGACCGAGATCCGATCGTCGAGCGGGTAGGCTTCCTCGCCCGGATAGACAACCCAGAGGTGTGAGAGGTCGAGGTCTTCCAGCGCGACGCGCATGGATCGTGTCGTGCCGGGCGCGTCGGCGAACTTGCACTCGAAGCCGTACCTCTTCCCGCCTCCGAATACGAGCAGGTCCAGTTCGGCTCCTCCGTGCGTCGCCCAGAAATAGGCGTCCCGCGTGTCGAGACCGGCGAGCAGTTGTTCCAACGCGAATCCTTCGAAGGACGCGCCGACCTTGTGGTGGCCCGCAAGTTCCCTCTCCCCCGACAATCCGAGCAACTCGTGCAGCAATCCGGTATCGCGGACATACACCTTCGGCGCCTTCACCTGTCTCTTCTTCAAGTTCTCGAACCACGGCGGAAGCGCGCGCACCATGAAGGCCCCGGTGAGGATGTCGAGATACCTGCGCGCCGTGGCTTCGCTGGTTCCGAGGGCGCGGGCGAACTCCGCTCCGTTCCACGTCTGTCCGTGGTAGTGGGCAATCATGGTCCAGAATCGCCTGAGCCGTTCGGCCGGAATCGTGATGCCGAACTGCGGGATGTCCCGTTCGAGGAAGGTGCGTATGAAGCTCCGTCGCCACAGCAATGACCGACGGTCATCCGCCGCAAGGTAGCTGCGCGGGAAGCCGCCGCGCGTCCAGAGTGTCCGCCACTTCCCGGCATCCACTTCACCAAGGTGGAATCCCCCCAGGTCGACGAGGCCGACGCGACCCGCGAGCGATTCGGAGACGCCTCGGACCAGCCGCGGCGAGGCGCTGCCGAGGAGCAGGAACCGGGCGGGGTTCGCGGGCCGGTCCACGAGCACCCGGATCGTCTCGAAAAGGGGTGGCAAGCGTTGGATCTCGTCGATGACGACCAGTCCTTCGAGCGGACCGAGCGTCTGCTCGGGGGTGGCCAGACGGCGGCGGTCGACCCCGGCTTCGAGATCGAAATAGGAGGTCGCCGCGTCTTCCGCCGCGATCCGCCCGGCGAGGGTGGATTTCCCGCACTGGCGCGGACCGGTCAGCGCGACGCAGGGGTGCACCGAGAATTCTTCCCGGATGCGGTGTGCCGGTATCGGTCGCTCGATGAACATACCGAACAATAATACTTGAAAATCCGCACATCAACAACCGATCTTCAAGAAATTCAGGCACGCCGCCTATGCTCGGGGCGCTAGCGGATCTCTACGTCGTCGAGTTCGAAGGTGAACGATCCGAGGGGGGCCTGGGCTACGAAGGCGAGGCCAGCGATGATCGACGGGTCGGCGGTGGCGAAGCTCTCGAGCGGGATCTCGACCACGGCCCACTCCGGGCCGGCGATGAAGGGGACCGTGGGCGGCACGGTGGCCGCGGCCCCCGCGCCGAAGAGCATCGCGGTGTAGCTCCGTCCGTCTCCGCGGGTGCGGAAGCGCAGGGCGCTGCGGCCGGAGAAATCGACCGCCTGCATCGGTTGGGCGCCGGTGAACCAGATCGCGCCCGCCCAGGGGAAGGCGAACCCTGCCCGGGTCTCTCCCCGCACGACGAGCGCCCCGTCCTCCACGGCCAGATCCGCGGTCGAGGCGCCCCCGTTCATCGCGTCCGTCGTCACCTGCCAGCCGAACCCGAAGCCCGAGTCTAGCCCGTCCTCGAAGTCGACGATGACCGGCCCCTCGGGTGCCGGTGGGATCTCGGGCGACGAGGCGGTCGAGGCGGTTTCACGGACGACGGGATAGCCGTCCTTCCAGATCGTGACGATGTCGGCGGTGCGCGCGAGGTCCTCCTCCACGTCGCCCCGCACCAGCAGGAGATCGGCGATGGTGCCCTCGGCAATGCGGCCGCGCTCGGGGACGGCGAATGCGTCCGCAGCAACGGAGGTCGCCGCGGCGAGCACCTCGTGGCTCTCCAGGCCGGCCCGCGCGAGGAGCCGAAGCTCCCCGTGCATCGAGAGGCCGGTCGCCGTCCCGGGATTCGGCGCATCCGTGCCCGCGACGATCTGCACGCCCGCCGCATGGAGCCGCCGCACGTTCTCCAGCGCGACCTCGGAGTCCGGCCCTTCGGGCATCTCGAACCGGTTGCTCAACGTCTGCCGCTGCATCGGCGAGACCAGCGCTTCCTCCGTCTCGTCGAGGATGCGCAGACCGGTGGAGTCGCCGAAGAGCCCCATGATGACCGAAAGGGTGGGGACGACGAAGATGCCCCCCTCCGCGAAGCTGCGAGCGCCCTCCTCGGAAATCGCGGCGTCGAACCAGGTGTGGACCAGGCCGTCGGCCCCCAGCGAGACCGCCTCAAGCGCCGCCTCAAGGTCGCTGACGTGGACGACGGCCAGCAGCCCCTCGGCGTGGGCGGCCCCGATGAGCGCCGCAATCGTCTCGCGCTCCAGAGAGGGGATATCCCCGCGGTACGCGGCTCCATCCTCGGAGACGATCTTGATCCAGTCGGAACCCTCCGCCTTCCGCGCCCGCACCCAGGCGTCGGCGCCTTCCGGGCCCGTGAGCGGCTCCACCGCCAGCCCGAACTGCGTGCCGTGACCGCCGGGCGCCGTCGCCAGCATGCCGGCGGAGAAGAGATCGGCTTCGGCCGTCCGCGCGATTTCGTCTCGGGCCGTCCGCGCGGCGGCCGCGAGGCCGGGGTCCGTGAATTGGTCGAGCACGGCTGTCACGCCGAAGCGAAGCGCATCGCCCAGCGTCCCGCCGAACGTGTGGACGTGGCCGTCGATGAGGCCGGGGAGCAGCGTATGTCCCCGGCCATCGACGCGGGGCAGGTCCTCCGGCAGCCGGAGCTTCGCGCCGACCCGCCGCACCCGTCCTTCCTCCACCCACACATCCTGGTTCCGCCTGAAGGCCTCGCCGTCGAACAACGTCACGTCCACGATCGCGAAGCTCTCGTCCGGCGCCTTCTGCTCCGGGGCGGCCACGCCACCCGGGACTGGGAGCGTCGCCAGCGCGCCGATGAATCCCGCCACCGCGACAAGGAGAATCCAAACGCTTCGCAGGGCGGTGCGGTTCTCCGTGTTCATGACATCCCTCCCCCACGGATCGAGACGGCGCCGCTCTCCGTCCGCCGGAACCCGACCGCGGCGACGACGAGAAAGGCGATCGATTGCACGGCAAGCACGGCGACGTGCAGGGCCGTCCCCTGTCCACCGTCCATCGCGATGACCTTAAGTGCGAGCTGCGCGTGGTGATAGGCGGGCAACACGTTGGCGAAGTCCTGCAGGGCCGCCGGAAACATCGTGATCGGGATCCAGAGTCCCGACAGCATGGCCATGGGCAGGAAGACCAGATTCGTGATGGCCACCGCGGCGCGACTCTTCGACCACGCTCCAACGGCCAACCCGAGCGCGCAGAAAGGGATCACCCCGGCGAGTACGACCCCGGCCAGAGCGAACCACTGCCAGCGGTACAGCATCACGCCGGCCCCGTAGGCGCCGATAAAGAAGATCCCCAGGACGACGGCCGCCCCGAAGGTCAACGCCATCCCCACCTTGGCGAGCAGGTAGGCTGCCGCGGGCATCGGCGTGGTACGCTTGAGCAGCAGAGCGCCGGAGTCGCGTTCCGTCGCCAGTCCGGCCCCGAAGCCGAACAGCGAGGGTCCCAGGACGCCGAAGACGCTGTACGTCGCCAGCATGTACGTGGGTGCCGCGACCGAAAAGCCTCTCCCGCCCATGACCACGCCGAAAAACAGGTAGAAGATCAGCGGGAAGAGCAGGGTCGGGATCGCGAAGGCGGGCTCTCGCAGCACCATCAGGAACTGGTACCGGGCCTCCAGCACGTAGATGCGCCCGCGTCTGGCGAGTGTTGCCGTCGTCATGAGACAGGCTCCGAGGCGTCGGGTGCTCGCGTCAGGGCGAGGAAGGCCTCTTCGAGTCCGGCGCCGACGACGGTCAGGTCGTGCAGGTCCGGGTCCAGATCGAGGAGGGCGCGTACGAGATCCTCCGGTCGTGCGGTCAGGATTTCCAGGTACCGGCCCCGGGTCTCGGACCTCACGACGCCCGGAAGGGAGGCCACGCGGTCGCGGTGAACCCCGGTGACGCAACGGACCCGGCGGGCGGCCGTATGCGACTTGATGGTCGCCGGCGAGCCCTCCGCGATGACCCGCCCGCGATGTAGGACGACGATGCGATCCGCGAGTGCGTCCGCCTCCTCGAGATAGTGGGTCGTCAGCACCGTGGTCCGCCCCGATTCGCTGAGTGCGCGAATCTCATCCCACAACCCGCGCCGCGCTTCCACGTCCAGGCCCGCCGTAGGTTCATCGAGGAACACAAGCTGCGGGTCGCCACACAGAGCGAGTGCGAACATCACCCGCTGCTTCTGTCCCCCGGAGAGCTTGCCGAACCTGCGTCGCTCCAGTCCCTCCAGCCCCGCCATGGCGAGCAGCCGGGAAGCCGATACCGGAGCGGGGTAGTAGGCGCGGAAAAGGTCGATGTGTTCACCGACCGTCAGCGTTTCGGGTACGCCGGAGATCTGGAGCATCGCGCCTCGGCGCGCGCGGACCTCGGGGGCCCCCGGTCGCTGTGCGAAGACGGTCGCTTCTCCGGTCTGCACGGCCACGCTCCCGAGCAGCAGGCTGATCGCGGTGGTCTTGCCTGCCCCGTTGGGCCCCAGCACCGCCAGTACCTCGCCGCGCCGGACCTCCAGATCCACCTCCTCCAGCGCGACGACAGCTCCGTATCGATGAGTCACGCCCGACAGTCGGGCGACGGCTTCTTCAGGCATCCTCGTTGGAGATGGCGCAGGGGGGTTAGGGACGGCGCAACGGGCCGGACTCTCAGCGGAGCGTACGCACCCCGCCGCCGGAGGTTTCCAGTTCAGGTTTCGGGGTCAGAGTTCCATCACGCGTTGGATGTCGCGGTCGATGGGGTCGGGTTTCGTGAGGAAGGAGATGGAGAGGAAGAGGAGGAGGGAGACGAGGAGCGCCGCGGCGCCGTGGTCGACGCCGTAGGGGAGACGCACGGTGCCGAAGCCGAAGCCGGACCGGAGTCCGAAGTTGACGAGGAGGCTGCTGGCGACGGCGACGTTGGCCGCGAGGACGTTGGCCCGCTTCCAGTTGAGTCCGATCGCGATGACGGGGACGAGGCCCGCCGCGAACGTCCCCCAGCCGAACACGCCGAGCAGCGCCACAAGGTCGCCGGAATACAGCGCTACCAGCGCAGCCGAGATCGCCAGCAGGACCGTGATGACCCGTGCCCACGCGAGTTCGTTGCCGAGCGACCGGCCGCGGATTGCGTTGGGCAGGTCGTGCATGATGGCGGCGGTCCCGATGTTCAGGAATGCGTCCGCGGTGGACATGATCGCGGCGAGCAGAGCGGCGAAGACGACGCCCGCGAGCAGCGGGTGCGTGAACGTCCGGAGGAACTCCGGCGAAGCCGCGTCCGGCGTCGCGAGCGCGGGGTGCCCGCCGGTAATGACCAGCGCCCGCATGGCGAAGCCGATCCCGATCCAGAGCAGCGCCGCGAAGCTGTATGCGATGACGCCGACCGGGATCACGAAGCGCAGTTCCTTCATGCTCCGCAGCATCATGAACTTGGTGATGATGTGCGGCTGCCCGGCCACGCCGATGCCGAACACGAAGAACCACGCGAGCCCGCCCATGAGGCCGATCGTTCCCCACGGCCCGCTTGCCGCGCGGTCGTCGACCGCCACGATCCGGCTGATCTCGGCCAGCCCGCCGTCGAACGTCCCGAGCACGGTGACGAAGACGAAGACGGAAGCGACCACCATGATGGCGCCCTGGATCACGTCGGTGTAGACGGAGGCCACGATCCCGCCGGTCACTGAGTAGAAGATCAGGACGGAGCAGGAAATGGCGACGCAGAGCGCCAGGCTCGGGTTCTCGAGCACCCCCGCGTCCGCGAGCACGCCCTGCAGCACGATCGACATCGCAAGGATCTGCGTCGCGAGGTAGCCCAGCACGCCGAGCAGGATCACGATGGCTACGGAGGCCCGCACCGACTCCGAGCCGTACCGCGCCGCGGCGATGTCCGGCAGCGACACGCATTCTCGAAGCTCGGCCACGAGGCGGATGCGTTTCGCCACCAGGTTGAGGACGATGATGTTGGAGATGACGATCGTCCCGAGAATCCAGATCGAACTCGTCCCCATCGAGTACATGAGGCCGGGACCGCCCACGAACCCGAACCCGCTCATCGTGCTCGAGAAGATCGCGAACGCGGTCACGAACAACCCCAGCCTCCGGCCGGCCACGAAGAAATCGCTTGCCGACCTGGTACGCCGGAGCGACCAGAGTCCCACGCCGACGCAGAGCGCGAGATAGGCGATCACGGCGAGCAGCGTGATCAGGGCGCGATTCGCCTCCACGGATCGCTATCGCTCGCCGCCGCCGGTGCGGCCGGAGTCGCCGAGAGCGCCGCGGGCGTCGCGGGAGGCCCCCCGCCTCTCTCTCGATTGCGCGACGATCTCATCGAAGCGGGTCTGTTCCGCGAGGCCGAAGTAGGCGTCCTCGAAGGCCCACGTGATGGCGATCAGCGGGACCCACGGAGCGAGCGTGAGCCCGAACACCAGCAGGGAAGTCGGGGCCGTGAAGCCGAGGACAATCGTCGTGTCGCCGGCGGCATAGGCGTCGAAGGACCACATGAGGACGACGAAGAGGAGGACGTAGCCCACCATCCAGGCGTTGACCGCCCGCCGGATCCAGTGCCCGTGGCGGAACCCGATCAGCATCGCGACCCACATGGTCCCGAGCATGGCGATGCCGGCGACGTACGCGGCCAACGCCGGCGCCCCGAGCTCCCCGGCATCGATCCCCACGAGCATCGGAGCGTACTCGGGGTGGGGGAGTGGCGTGGCGCGGCCCGCCCCCGCGGCGACCGCCGCGACGAGCAGGCCGAGCAGGATGGCGCAAAGGGCGAGCAGCACCGCCATCAGGCGGGTCATGTGCGCGTCGTCGCGGATGGGAATCTCCCCTCGGGTTCAGGAAGGGCCGAAGTTTGCCACGCCGTGAGCCCGTGCGCGAGGCCGCGCCGCACCGCTTCCGCCGCGCCCGCCCGGTCCGCGCTGGACTTGGAGAGTCGCTCCTGTGAGTTTGGCGCTCCCCGGGCGTATCGGCGCCGGGGACGAGATGCCATGGACACCTGCCGACGCTCATTCACCAACGTTCGCACACGACGTTCACACGCAACGCCACACACAACGCCACACGCAACGCGCGGAGATGACATGACTGCACCAGCGCGGGTCGCCATCACGGGGGCCGCAGGAAATATCGGATACGCCCTCGCCTTCAGGATCGCGGCAGGGGACATGCTCGGGCCGGACCGGCCCGTCACGCTTCAACTGCTGGAGATTCCGCCCGCGCTCGACGCCCTGCGCGGCGTCGAGATGGAACTCAACGACTGCGCCTTTCCGCTCCTCCACGGAGTTCTCGGGACCGCGGATGTGAACGAGGGATTCGATGGCGTCGACTACGCGCTGCTCGTGGGCGCCAAGCCGCGCGGGCCGGGGATGGAGCGGGGCGACCTGCTGGCCGACAACGGGAGGATCTTCGGTCCGCAGGGGCGCGCGCTGAGCGACCTCGCGTCGCCTGACGTGCGCGTCCTCGTGGTCGGGAATCCGGCGAACACGAACTGCCTCATCGCCGCCGCGAGCGCGCCGAAGCTCGACCGCCGGCAGTTCGCGGCCATGACCCGCCTCGACCACAACCGCGCGATCAGCCAGCTCGCCGAGAAGACGGGGTCGCACGCGACGGGGATCCGGCGCATGACGATCTGGGGCAACCACTCCGCGACGCAGTACCCCGACATCAGCCAGTGCACGGTGGCGGGCGCCGCGGCCGCCGATCTCGTCGACGAAACCTGGTATCGCGACACCTTCATCCCGAAGGTCCAGAAGCGGGGTGCGGAGATCATCCAGGCGCGCGGCGCCTCGTCCGCGGCGTCGGCGGCGTCGGCGGCCATCGACCACGTGCGGACGTGGGTCCACGGCACGCCGGAAGGGGACTGGACGAGCATGGCCGTGCACGCGGACGGGCGCTACGGCGTGGCCGAGGGCGTCGTCTACTCGCAGCCGGTGACGTGCACGGACGGCGACTACGCCGTCGTCGAGGGCCTGGGCGTAAGCGATTTCAGCCGCGAACGCATGGAGATCACCGACGCGGAGCTTCGCGCCGAACGCGAGGCCGTCGCCGACCTCCTCGGTTAGCCGTCGCGGAGGATGCGGGCGGCGGCGCCGGCGCCGGGACGGCCGTTGAGACCGCCGCCGGGGTGCGTGCCGGCCCCGCACAGGTAGAGGCCGTCGATCGGGGTCCGGTACCGGGCCCAGCCGGCGACCGGGCGCCCGAAGAAGACCTGGTCGAGCGTCATCTCGCCGTGGTGGATGTTCCCCTCCGGGAGCGCGAACCGGTCGGCGAGGCCGGCGGGCGTGAGCACGTGCCGGTGCAGGATCGCCGCCTCGAGATTGGGGAAGTGCTCGGCCAGCGTCTCGACGACCGTGTTCCCGAGCGCCTCCCGGCGCCCGTCATTCCATGATCCCTCGGCCAGTCGGAAGGGCGCGTACTGGGCCGCTACGGACAGGAGGTGACGCCCTTCCGGCGCGAGCGACGGATCGAGCGCCGTCGTGAGGACGGCATCGAGGACCGGCCGTTTCGAGGGGCGGCGGTACTTCGCGTCGTCGTACGCGCGCTCGATGTAGTGGATGCTCGGCGCGACCGTGATGGCGGCGCCGGCAAGCACGGCGGACTGGGCCGCGTCGCCGCCGCATCGCAGGCGCGGAGGCTCGCCCAGCGCGAGGTGCACCTTCGCGACGACTCCCCGGTACTTGATGCTGTCGAGCGCGCGGACGAACTCGGGCGCCAGTTCGCCGGGGTCGACGAGGTCGAGGAGCGTGCGG
This sequence comes from Gemmatimonadales bacterium, assembly GCA_009838765.1. GTDB lineage: Bacteria > Gemmatimonadota > Gemmatimonadetes > Palauibacterales > Palauibacteraceae > Palauibacter > Palauibacter ramosifaciens. The sequence goes on along the minus strand of VXQX01000004.1, from coordinate 945 downwards.
CCGGGGTCGGCGGACGAGACGATGCGGGACGCCCCGATCTCGCCACCCGCGGCGAGGGCGATACCTGTCGCGCGCCCGTCCTCGACGCGGATCGAGGCCGCCTCGTGGCCGAGGCGGATCTCCGCCCCCGCGGCGACGGCGGCGCGCTGAAGAGCGGCGCCGAGCGCGCCCATCCCGCCGCGCACCTGGCGTCTTCGCCGCACGATCCCGTCCGCGCCCACCATGTGGTGCAGGAACATGTAGCCGGTACCCGAGGCCAGCGGCCCCTGGCAGATCCCCCGCACGCCGTCCGCCGCGAGCGCGCCCTTGAGCGCCCCGCTCTCGAACCACTCGTAGAGCAGTTCCTCCACCGTCATCGGGAGGAGCCGCATCAGTTCGAGCGCATCCCGCCGTCCGAGGCGGTTGAGCTTCACGCCGAGGCGAAGAAGCTCCCACAGGTCGCCACGGTCCGCGCCCGCGAGCCGCGGCGGCAGCGTGCGGTACAACACGGCGAGGACTCGGCTCGCCCGCGACATCGCGGCCACGAACTCCGGCCAGCGGGCGGCGTCCCGCGCGGAGAAGGGCCGGATCAGATCCGCCGTCCGGTCCGGATCCTCCTCCAGGATGAGCGCGTCCCCCGCCGGTTGCGGCGACACGACGCAGGAAGCTGGAGACATGAAGTCGAGCCCCGCGCCCCCCGGTCCCGCCGTCTCAAGGCCGAGATCCTTCATGACGCGCGGATCGATCCCGGTCAGGCTGTGCGCGCCGGTGTCCACGCGATACCCGGGCCACGGCTCCTCCGTGGCGGCGCACCCGCCCGCCGTCTCGCCCCGCTCGACCACGACCACGCGGAGCCCGGCCCGCGCCAGATAGGCGGCGGCGACGAGACCGTTGTGTCCGGCCCCAATGACGACGGCGTCGTACGCCCGAGAGCTCACGCCCCGCCCCCCCGGTCCCCCCATCGTC
>VXQX01000045.1 GCA_009838765.1 Gemmatimonadales bacterium | reverse complement strand
GCCGCCGCCCCCGCCGCCCCCGCCGGTGGCTCCGGTGCCGGCGGGCACGATCCCGGCACAGGTCGTCACCGCCGGACTGACCATCACGGTTGATGTGACTCCCTTCTTCCGTGATCCCGATGGAGGCACGCTGACCTACGCGGCGGCATCGTCGGACGACGCGGTGGTCAGCGTCGCGCTCGCGGGCAGCGACCTGACGATGACGGCGGTAGCGGCAGGAACCGCGACCGTCACCGTCACGGCAACCGACCCGGACGGGCTGGCCGCGACACAGAGCGTCCAGATCACCGTGGAGCCGGAGGACGACGACCGCGCCGGGTTCCGGGACGACTTCGCCACCCGCGCCAGTCTCGCCGACTGGAACGTGCGAGGCGGCACCGTCGCGATCGTCGGCGGCATTCTGTACGTGACCAGAAGTGAGGCGGGCCAGGTCGCAGTTGCGGAGCGCTGGTTCGACCTTACGTCCTGGACTCTGCGGACGCGCCTGGGCCGGGCCGAGTCTTTGGGCGTCGTATCCGTGTACCTGGACACCGAGGACGACCGGTACTCCATCCTCGATCTCAGCATCGGCATTCAGAGCTACGACTACAGACTCCGAGTCTTCGATTCTCAGCAGGAGAATTTCGTTGTCATCAGTGACTGGTCCGGTTACTCCGGCGCTATCCACGACGGGGCGGGTGAGTTAACCGACTTCACCCTCGGCTACGATGGAGAGGACTTCATCGGCGTGGCGGGAGATACGGAACTGTTCCGAACGCCGATTTCCGAAGCCAGCATCAACGGAACTCCGTTGCACCCCATCCTCGACCGCGTGACGAGGATTCGGCTGTTGTCGCGGGGCTCCGACAACACCTCGGCCATCTTCGACTGGGTGGAGCTGTTCGGTATCGAGAGCAGCGCCTCGACGACGCAGGCGCCGGGAGCCCGGCCCGCAGCCGATTCTTCGGCGAAAGACCTCGTCGACGAGGCCATCGAAAATCCGGAGCGACCCGCTCCCACCCGGGGAGCGTCCAGGAACACGAGCAAGCCCTGACTGCCTCCGGAACGCCGGCCCGCCCGCCGAGAGCCGTGAGGGGGGCGCGGCTGGGGGCTCTGCTTGCCCTGGTCCTGGCCATCTTCCCGTCGTGCGGCGATGACCCGGCCGGGTCATCGCCCGGGCCCACAGACGCCCCCCTCCCGGCATCAGTCTCGCTCTCGCCCGCGACGACGACCCTCGTTGCTCTGAACGACAGCGTACAGTTGACGGCTGAGGTCCGGGACCCGCGCGGGCGCCTTATCCCGGGGGCGACGGTGACATGGGCGGTCAGCGATGCCTCTGTCGTGTCAGTGAGCGCTACCGGACTGGTTCGCGCCATCGGCAACGGCCGGAGCACGATTACGGCGTCTGCGGGAGCGTCGGTGTCGGGGACGGCGGCGGTCACGGTGGCGCAAGAGGCAACGACGGTATCGGTCTCGCCGACTGCGGACATCCTGGCGGCTGGCGACACGCTGCGGCTGTCGGCTTCCGCGCTGGATGGGAACGGCCACGAGGTAGCGCGGGCGGATATCTCATGGTCCTCGAGCGACCCCGGCATCGCGGCGGTCGACACGTCCGGCCTGGTCACGGGGGTCGGTCCGGGGACCGCGGTCATCACCGCGACGTCCGGCGACGCGGCCGGGGTCATGGAACTCCGCGTCGTGAGCCGCGACGTGCCCGCTCTGGTGGAATTCTACAACGCGACGAACGGATCCAACTGGTCCCGGAACAGCAACTGGCTGACCGACGCTCCGGTGGCGGAGTGGCATGGCGTCGGAGTCGACGCGGATGGACACGTGGAGCTCCTGTTCCTCTCGCGCAATGGCCTTGAGGGCTCGATCCCGCGAGAGATCGGAGATCTCGTCAGCCTGAAGCGTCTGCAACTCGACCACAACGAACTCAGCGGCCCCATCCCGCCTGAACTCGGCGGACTGGCAGAACTGACCGAGTTGCGCCTGTCGCACAATCCCGGCCTCTTCGGGCCCGTCCCTCCGGCGCTGGCCGGACTCCGCCATCTCGAGACATTCGGCATCGCCGGTACGGATCTCTGCATATTGCCGGAGGACTTCCAAACATGGCGCGAGCGGCTCCCGAGGCAGTGGCTGCGCCAGTGCCTCGATGGTCGGGCTTCCTCGGCCGTGTACCTGGCGCAGGCCGTGCAGTCGCGTGCGTCTCCCGTGCCGCTGGTCGCCGGCAGGCGCGCGCTGCTGCGGGCGTTCGTGACGGCCGCGAGCGAAACGGACCATGGCATGCCCCTGGTCCGGGCCACCTTCTACCTGGATGGGGCCGAGACGCACACGGCGGAGATCCCGGCCCGGAGCACCCCCATTCCCACGGCGGTGCGGGAAGGCGATCTGGCGCAGTCGGCCAACGCGGAGATCCCGGGGGCGGTCCTCGAGCCCGGACTGGAGTTGGTGGTGGAGATCGATCCGGACGGTACGCTCGATGCGGGGCTGGGCGTGGAGCGGCGGATTCCGGAGACGGGCCGGCTGGCGCTGGACGTGCGGGAGATACCCGTGCTGGAACTCACGCTGGTGCCGTTCCTGTGGAGCGAGTCGCCGGACTCGGCCGTCGTGGCGACCGTCGGCGAGATCGCGGCCGACCCCGGCAACCACGACCTGCTCCATCACGTCCGCACGCTGCTCCCCGTCCAGGGCATGGCGTTGAACGCCCATGCGCCCGTGACGACCTCGACCAACGATCCCCGGGAACTGCTCCACGAGACCCGGGCGATCTGGACCATGGAGGGCGAGAGCGGCCACTACATGGGCATGCTCACGGGGCCCAGGAGCGGGTCTCGAGTCGCCGGCAAAGCCTTCTGGCCCGGCCGGGTCAGCTTCTCCATTCTCCGGTCGACGACGATGGCGCATGAACTCGGCCACAACATGAATCTCGGACATGCGCCCTGCGGCGTCACGGCGGACCTTGACCCGGACTATCCCTACGCGGATGGATCCATCGGGGCCTGGGGATACGACTTCCGCAACGGACGCCTGATTGCTCCGAGCCGTCCCGACGTGATGTCCTATTGCCATGGCGATCTGCGCTGGATCGGCGACTATGGCGTCTCCAAGGCGCTCCACCACCGCCTGTCCGACGAGATGGCCGCAACTGCGGCAGCGGCGGACGGCGGGACCGTCGCGTCGCTTCTGCTCTGGGGCGGGATGAGCGCGGAGGGCGCGCCCTTCCTCGAACCCGCCTTCGTAGTCGATGCCCCGCCCTCGCTCCCGGGGCCCGGCGGCGGCGCGTTCCGGCTCGACGGATGGGCCGCCGATGGCGGCGCGCTCTTCTCGCATCGCTTCGACATGCCGAAGGTCGCCGACGGCGACGGTTCTTCATCCTTCGCGTTCTCGCTCCCCGTCGAGACGGGCTGGGCCGCGGAACTTGCCTCCATCACGCTGTCGGGCCCGGCCGGCACCGCCACGCTCGACGCGGACACGGACCGGCCGATGGTGATCCTGCGCGAGCCGGGGAGCGGGCAGGTGCGCGCTCTCCTGCGCGACCCTCCGCCGTCCGCCCTCGCCGGGGGCGCCGTGGATGTCGGCGCCCTGACGTCGGAGTCCGGCCTCGAAGCCCTGTTCAGCCGTGGCCTCCCCGCTCCTCCCGCATGGCGCCGCTGGCGTCACTGAATCGATGCTGCCGGGCGAGCGCGCCCTACCAGTCGACGGAGCCTTCCGCGCCGGTGTCGATGGGGGCGGCGGTGCCCTCCTCGCCGAAGAGGTGGATCCTCAGGTTCTTGTAGAGGAATTCGCGCGCCGCCGCCTCGTGGAGCTTGAGCCCGTAGTGGTTGATGAGGAGCATCTGCCGCTGCTTCCACTCCTCCCAGCAGGCGGCGCAGATCTCGGCCACGATCCGCTCGCCGAGTGCGCTCGGGAACGGGACACGCTCGATCCGGGCCCCGTCGTCGCGATCGCAGCGTACGCAGGCGAACGGTTCCGTCATCTCGAACCTTCCGTGGTCGCGGAGTCGTCGGTTTCGGCGGGATCCGTGTCCGCAGGACCCACAAGGCGCGTCAGGGCCTCCCACGGATCGCCGTCCGCGGTCTCCCGCATCAGCGCCGCGACCGAGGGCACCAGGGCGCCGTGCGACTCGTACACGCGCTCGAAGTCATCCAGCCTCGTGTAGTAGAGCAGGCGCGAGATCATCCACGCGTTGTCGAGACCGTCCGGGTCGATCGAGCCATACTGCGCGTGCAGCCGCGGCTTGTACTCCGTCTCGAAGCGTTGGGCCGCCGCCTCGAACACCTCGCGCTTGGCGGCCCGCTTCGCGTCGTCGGGCAGGGTGGAGGCGTACACCTCCTCCAGCGGCGCGAGGATGGAATGGAAGAAGTCGCCGAACAGGCGCGTGTCCTCCCACCTCCACCGCGCCCGCACGCAGGCGCTCTCCTCCGCCACCGCCTCGCAGAAGAACTCGATGGCGCCGCGGTACCCGACGAAGTTCGCGAAGCTCTCGTTGAAGTCCGCCTGGCCCGTGGGGAAGTACGTGCTGTGCGTGATCTCGTGGATCACCGTCTCGACGATCCCGAGGCTGTCGAGGCGCAGCGTCGTCGACATGATCGGGTCGGGGAACCAGCCCAGCGTCGAGAAGGCGGAGACCGGCCGCACCGAGACGTCGTAGCCTTCCTCGGCCAGGCCGGCCGCCTCCGCGCGGGCGTCGTCGAAGTCGAAGTATCCCTTGTAGGGAACGTGGCCGACGATGGGGAACCACCACGTCTTCCAGCGCAGGTCGAACTCCGGGGCGGCGAGCACGATCAGGACCAGCGTGTCGCGGTGGAGTTGCGTGAACGACTCGTAGCTCGCCCCCGCGCGCAGCCCCAGATCGCGTTCGGCGAAGTCTCTCGCGTCGAGCACGAGCCGCAGCTTGTCGCGGGTCTCGCGGGCCACGGTCGTGTCGTGAATCACGGCCCGGATGGGACGGCGCGCCGAGAGGATGCGGGCCTCTTCCCAGCCCGCGCGCAGGACGTAGGCCGGCGAGCAGCCGCCCGCGCTCAGCAGGAGCAGCACGAGGCCGGCGCGCGCGCGGAAGACGGGGAGGCTCGCGCGCCCCCGGCGCACGGCGCTCACGCGCACCTCACGTAGTGGAGGTGTTCCCGCACGTCGTCGCGCAGGTAGCTCCGACGCGGACCGTCGGCGTCGCTCCGGTAGCGGCGGTAAGGCCGGTGATGGAACGCGTAGGTATCGGACAGGCCGCGTTCTCGCAACGCCGCTTCGATGGCAGCGCGGTCCAGATGCCCCTCGTCATTGTAGCTGAACAGGATGTGGCGTCCGTCCGCGGATTCGAGCACCTCTCGCAGCGCGTTCGCAGCCCGGTGCTTCCGGCACCAGTCCGAGCGCTGCGCCTCGTCGGGTATGAGCCCCGTCTTCCCCCGAATCTCCGGCGGCGTCGCCCAGCCGAGCGCGAGGAGTTCCGGGATGTGATAATACGCGGGGTATTGCCGGCCGTTGTACGGGGGGTCGAGATAGATGAGATCGACGGGACCGATGGATTCGAGGAGGTGGGCGGCGGGGCCGCGAAACGCGCTGCAGGCGCCGGCTCCCTCCCGGCGCGGGGTCGGATCGATGGGGCGAAGTTCGAGCGGGCGCAGGGCGTTCGGCTGCATCTTCTTCACGAAGGAGGCGTACACGCCCGTCGTGTTCGCCACGCGGTCGGCGGCCTCGATGAGCGTCGCGATCAGGAGCTGGGCCGCGGCTTCGCTGTGGGAGGCCCCGCGCGTCCAGCTTTCGATCCGCGTCCGGACCGCGTCGATCTTCCGTCCGTTCTCCGCGGAGAAGTACATGCGCCCGTGCTCCCGCCCCGCGGTTCCGTCGCTCGTATAGTGCTCGGCGATGAACCCGCGGCCGTCCGGCTCCTCGCCATCCCGGAGATCGCCGGCACCGTTGCCGTCGCGGTCATCGACTTCGGCCAGCCCTTCGAGCAGTGCGTGGTAGCCGATCTCCCGCTTTCCGTTGCGGGCCGCCGCCGGGAGGAGCGAGGCGGGATACCGCGGGGCCGCGTCGAGCTGGACGCGGGCGACCTGGAGGGCGTAGGAGGACGCCATCAGGTCGCCCGCATGGACCTGCCAGCCATTCTCCTTGAGCGCCGACGATACGCTGGCGGTGCCGGCGAACGGGTCGCAGGCGACGCCGGGCGCCTCCTGGAACCGGTTCACGGTCTCCAGCAGGAAGGGGACGAGCTTCGTTTTGTTCCCGAGATAGCGCACGCGAGAGAATATGGAGACGGGATGCGGGCGAAAAGCTCCGGGGTGCGGCCGTGAACGCCGGGGCGCGGTTTACGGAGGCCGCGACGGGGGTCGCGCTCGCCGCGGCGCCCCTGCTCCGCCGCGCCCGGCCGGACATCGCGCGGGCGGTGGTGGCACGGCGGCTCGCCACCGCGGAGTTGGCCTCGTGGGGACGGGGGCGGGAGCCCGGGCCGCTCGTGTGGCTGCATGGCGCTTCCGCCGGGGAACTGCTCGGCGCCGTGCCGGCCATCCGGGATCTGCGGGGTGCGCGGTCCGGATCGTCGGCCGGCGCGCGGGCGCAGCTCGTCGTTACCCACGGCTCGCCGTCGGGCCGCGCGGCGCTCGCGTGGCTCGACCCGGATCATGCGGGCCCGCCGCCGCTCGACCGGGCCCGCGACTGCGATGCGGCGCTCGCCGCCGTGCGGCCCGCCCTGCTCGTGTTCGCGAAGCTGGACGTATGGCCCGGACTCGTGGCGGCGGCCTCACGGGCCGGAGTGCCGGCCGCGCTCATCAACGGCACCGTCCGCGATGGGAGCCGCCGCTCCGGCGCCCTCGCCCGCCGGCTCTTCCGTGCCTCGTATGCAGGGCTGGCCGCGGTCGGTGCCGCGACCCTGGAGGACGCGCGGCGACTCGGAGCGCTCGGCGCCCGGTCCGAGGCGCTGGCGGTGACGGGGGACGCGGCGTTCGACCTGGCGCTCGAACGGGCGGACCGCGCTCGCGCGGCTGGCACGGCGGCGTCCTTCCGCGCTGCGCTCGGAGCCACGCACGGGGCGGTCCCGCGACTCGTGGCCGGCTCGACGTGGCCCGTGGACGAGCGGGCGTTGCTCGATGCCGTGTCGGCCGTGCGGCGGGACGGCGGCCCGGGCTGGCAGCTCGTGATCGCGCCGCACGAGCCGACCGCCGCGCACGTCGACGCCCTCGTCGCGTCGTGCACGGCCCGCGGGCACCGCGTCATCCGCTGGAGCGAGATCGGCGATGCCGCCGCGGGGCCCGACGCCTCCGTCATCGTCTTCGACGAGGTCGGCCGGCTGGCCGAGCTGTACGCGGCGGGCGATGTGGCCTACGTCGGCGGCGGCCTCGGGGGCACCGGGCTCCACAACGTCCTCGAGCCCGCCGCGGCCGGGCTGCCGGTCGTCTTCGGCCCGCGTCACGACCGGGCCGACGCCCGCGCCCTCGCGTCCGCCGCCGGCGGGCTCGTCTCCCCGGCCGGCGCGCTCGCGGACACCCTGGCCGGGCTGGCCCGCCCGCCTCGCCGCCGGCGCCACGCCCGGGCGGCCCGCGCGTTCGTCGCGGCGGGCGCCGGCGCCGCCGACCGCACGGCGGACCTCCTGCGCCCGCTCTGGCCGTCCTGACCCGCGGCCCGAGACGCAGCCGTCGGCCTGTGACCCGTTAGCGCCTCTCCGCCCAGAGTTTCGGGCCGAACACGAACCAGAGCACGCTGCCGACGATGGGGCAGAGGAAGATCACCGCGACCCACAGCACCTTCTCCCGCCTCGGCGCCGTGGAAAGCGCGGTGATGCCGGTCGCCCAGAGGTTCAGCGCCGCGAGAAGGGCCAGGAGCACGAGGCGCGGGTCCAGCGCCGCCGCCCAGTCCAGCGCGGCGTTCATGCGGCGGCCGTCGGCTTCTGGAACTGGAGGCGGTGGAGCTGCGCGTAGAGGCCGCCGCTCTCGAGCAGCGTGTCGTGCGTGCCGGATTCACCGATGCGTCCGTGGTGGAGCACGAGGATGCGGTCGGCCCCCTGGATGGTGGAGAGCCGGTGCGCGATGACGAGACTCGTCCGCCCCTCCATCAGGCGTTCCAACGCCGCCTGGATCTCCGCCTCGATCTCGGAGTCCACCGAACTCGTCGCCTCGTCCAGGAGCAGGATGGGCGGATCGCCCGCGAGCGCGCGGGCAAAGGACACAAGTTGGCGCTCGCCGACCGACAGGTTCCCGCCCCGCTCGCTCAGTGGCTCGTCGTACTTCTTCGGCAGTCGCGCGAGGTGCCGGTCGACCCCGACCTGACGGGCCGCCTCGCGGATCTCGTCCCGCCCTACCGCCTCGCGGTCGAGCGCGATGTTGTTCGCGGCGGAGCCCGAGAAGAGATAGACGTCCTGCAGCACGAGGCCCATCCGGTGCCGGAGGTCCGCGAGCCGGAGGTCCCGGATATCGACCCCGTCGAGCGTGATGCGGCCGCGCTGAGGCTCGTAGAAGCGCATGAGGAGGCTGAACAGCGTCGTCTTGCCCGCGCCGGTCGCTCCGACGACCGCGAGCCGCTGTCCCGGCTCCGCCGTGAAGCTGATGCCGCGCAGCACCCAGCCGTCGTCCGGCGCGTCCTCGTCGAGCCGTCCCTCCGCCCCCTCCCAGGCTGCCGCATGGGCCAGGGCGGGCGTCGTGACCCCCGCCGCGTCCTCCTCCGGCGACAGGTACCGGAACCAGACATCCTCGAACTCGATGCGGCCTCTCACGCGCGCCGGAAGCTCCGTCGGGTTCTCCGGGTCCTCGATCCCCGGCGCCTCGTCCAGGAGCCGGAAGATCCGCTCCGAACTCGCCATCGCGCCCTGCAGGATGTTGTACTTCTCGGACAGGTCCTGGATGGGGCGGAAGAACCGTCTCGCGTACTGCAGGAAGGCCGCGATGACCCCGATCGTGAGCGTCCCCTGGAGGGCCTGGTTGCCGCCGTACCAGACGATCAGCGCGAGCGCGACGGACGCGAGCACTTCGACGACCGGAAAGAAGAGCGCGTAATACGTGATCGAGCGCAGGTGGGCCTCGAGGTGGTCATCGTTGATCTCGCCGAACCAGCGCGTCGCCGCCCGCTCCTGCCGGAACAACTGCACGACGCGCACCCCCGTGATCCGTTCCTGCAGGAAGGCGTTGATGCGCGCGAGCCGGATCCGGATGTCGCGGTACGCCTCGCGCACCTTCTTCCGGAAGAGCCAGGCGGCCACGAACACGAGGGGGAGGACCGCGAACGTCACGAGGGCGAGCCGCCAGTCCATGACCAGCATGGCGATCATGATGAAGGCGACCGTGAACACGTCCCCGAAGATCGTCACGACCCCGGAGGTGAACATCTCGTTCAGGACCTCGACGTCGCTCGTGAGCCGCGTCATCAGGCGTCCGACCGGGTTGCGGTCGAAGTAGGCGAGCCGCAGGCGCTGCAGGTGCCGGAAGATCTCCTGCCGCAGGTCGAGCATCACGTTCTGCCCGATCCACGTGGTCAGGATCGTGCGCCCGTACTCCAGCAGCCCGGAGAGGAGGAGGGAGATGAAGAAGAGGATCGCAAGGGTGCGGATGGCGCCGAAATCGCCGTCCGGAATCGCGTGGTCGATGACCTCCATCGTCAGCCAGGGGCCCACGAGCGCGAGACCCGAGGCGGCCACGAGCATCAGCACCGCGATCGCGACTCTGCCCCGGTACGGTTTCAGGTACCCGAGCAGACGCTTCATGAGACGGGCGTCGTACGCCTTCCCGAGCGCTTCTTCTTCCTGGAGGGGACCGTCCGGCGCTTGCATGCCCCATACTACGAACTCGCAGCCTTCGGTCCAATCACGTTGGCGCGCCCCGTCGCCGCCGGCCATCATGCTTCCATGAGCGAGCGAATCCGGGTCCGGGGCGCCCGGCAGCACAACCTCAAGGGCATCGACATCGACATCGAGCGCGGGGCCCTCACCGTCCTCACGGGGCCTTCCGGCTCGGGGAAATCCAGCCTCGCCTTCGACACGATCTACGCCGAAGGACAGCGGCGGTACATCGAGTCGCTCTCCACCTACGCCAAGCAGTTCCTCGAGCGCATGCCGAAGCCCGCCGTCGATCTCGTCGAGGGTGTGAGCCCCTCCGTCGCCATCGACCAGAGCAACCGGGTGCAGTCGAGCCGCTCCACGGTGGGCACGATCACGGAAATCTACGACTACCTGCGACTGCTGTGGGCGCGCGTGGGGACGACCGTGTGTCCGGAGTGCGGGCGTGCCGTCGTGCCGGACACCGTGACGTCGGCCACCGACGCGCTCCTCGATTCCGGTCCCGACGCGCGGCTCGCCATCGCCTTCCCCGTCCCCCCTGAAGAGCGCGGGGACGGCCCGAGGCTGGTGCAGAACCTCAGGGCGCGGGGGTATGTCCGCGTCCTCGCCGACGGCCGCGAGCTCTACCTGCCGGACATCGATCTGGAGGTGGAGGAAGAAGAGGGAGTGGGGGACGATGTGCGGGCGTTGACGGGAGCGCCCGAGGCGCTCGTGGTCGTGGACCGGGTCGCGTCCCGTCCCGGGGACCGGGAACGCATCGCGGATTCGCTCGCGGCCGCCTTCGCCGAGGGGAGGGGCGCCGCCGTCGCGCTCGTGTGGCCCCGCGGTGCCTCGACCCCCGAGCGCCGCGACTTCGATGAGGCCCATCGTTGTGGAGCCTGCGGCTGCGCGTTTCCGCGGCCCACGCCGCAGTTGTTCAGCTTCAACAGCCCCGCCGGAGCGTGTGACACCTGCACGGGATTCGGCGCCGTGCTGGAGTACGCCCCTGAACTCATCGTTCCGGATCCGGGCCGTTCGCTGGACGAGGGGGCCCTCGATCCGTGGTCGAAGCCCCGCTACCGGCGCGAGCGCGGGCGCCTCAGACAGTTCGCCGCCGCCTCCGGGCTCGACCCTGCCCTTCCGTGGGAGGCGCTTCCCGAGGAAGGCCGTGACGTCCTCCTGAACGGAGGGAGGTACGCGGGGGAGCGCTTCCGGGGCGTGATCCCCTTCCTCCGCTCGAAGGAAAAGAAGCGGTACAAGGCGTACATCCGCGTCTTTCTGCGCCAGTATCAGCTTCCCGAGCGGTGTTCCGACTGCGAAGGCTACCGCCTGAAGCCGGAGGCGCTGAACGTGCGCGTCACGGGGCGGCACATCGCCGAGGTGGCCCGCTGGACGGTGACGGAGATCTCCGCCTGGCTCGCGAGGGGACTCGACCTCACGCCCTTTGAAGGCAAGGTGGCGTCGACGATCCTTCGCGAACTCGAGCACCGGACCTCGTTTCTCGCGGAGGTCGGGCTCGGATACCTGACGCTGGATCGGCAGGCCCGGTCCCTCTCCGGGGGGGAGATGCAGAGGATCCGCCTCGCCAGCTGTCTCGGGAGTCGGCTGGTCGGCACGCTCTACGTCCTCGACGAACCCACGATCGGCCTTCACCCGCACGACATCCACGCCTTCACCGGCGTCCTCGAGCGTCTCGCGGACCGCGGGAACACCGTCCTCGTCGTGGAGCACGAGCCCGCGGTGCTGGAACGGGCCGACCGCATCGTGGAACTGGGGCCCCGAGCGGGAGAACAGGGGGGCGAGATCGTGTTCGAGGGCGGCTGGGACGACCTCCTCGCGGCGGAGACCGGCACGGGACAGGCCCTCGCGCGGCGGGCGGCCGCCGCCGGGCAGGACGGTTCGCGGCGGGACGATTCGCGGCGGGACGATTCGCGGCGGGACGGTTCGCGGCGGGACGGTTCGCAGGGGGGCGGCGGTCCCGGACTCGTCCTGCGCGGGGCCCGCCTGCACAACGTGCGGGACGTGGACGTGACCATTCCGCTGGGGTCGCTCACGCTCGTCACCGGAGTCTCCGGCTCCGGGAAGTCGACGCTCGTACGCGGCGTGCTGTACCACGCCCTTGAGCGGGAGATCACGGACCGGTCCTCCGCCAAGCCGCATCTGGGCGAGCCCGCCGGCGCCTGGGACCGGCTCGAGGGCGCCGAACTCCTGGAGGATGTCGTGCTCGTCGACCAGCGACCGATCGGCCGCACTCCGCGCTCGAATCCCGCGACCTACATCGGAGCCTTCACCGCGCTGAGGAACGCGTACGCCGCCCTCCCGGAGGCTCGCGCGCGCGGCTATGAGGCAGGGTACTTCTCCTTCAACCGCCCGGGCGGACGCTGCGAGCGCTGCAAGGGCGCGGGAGAGGAGACGGTGGAGATGGTCTTCCTGGCCGACGTTTCCGTACCGTGCGAAGCGTGCGGAGGGTCGCGCTACCGTCCGGAGGTGCTGGAGATCGGGATCCGCGGCCGCTCGATCCGTGACGCCCTCGACATGACCGTCGACGAGGCGATTCGCTTCTTCATCCGGCACGACCGGCTCGGCGCCCGGCTGTGGCAACTGCAACGAGTGGGTCTCGGGTATCTTCGACTCGGCCAGCCGGCCACGACGCTCTCCGGAGGCGAGGCGCAGCGCCTCAAGATCGCCCGGGAACTCGCGCGCCGGGGAGGTGCGGGCCGCAGGCTGTACATTCTCGACGAGCCCACCGTCGGCCTCGGGGTGGCGGAAGTCGGCACGCTGGTCGCGGTGCTGCGGGAACTCGTGAAGGAGGGGCACGCCGTCGTCGTCGTCGAACACAACCTCGACGTGGTTGCGGAAGCGGACTGGGTCATCGACATGGGGCCCGGGGCCGCGGAGGACGGCGGCCGCATCGTGGCGGCGGGCCCGCCCGACGTAATCGCGGAGTCCGAGGCCTCGCTCACGGGCCTCTTCCTCCGCGCGCGGGCGCAGCGGCTCGGGCGCGATGCGGCCGTCACCGGAGCCGAGTCGGCGTGACCCGGACACAGCAGGCGTGAACCCGGGCGAGAACCAGGGCGTGAACCCGGGCGTGAACCCGGTGGACGCGCGGCGCGTCTCCATCCTGCTGCCGTGCCGGGACGCCGAACCCTTCCTGGGCGCGTGCATCGAGAGCCTCGCCGCCCAGTCCGAGCCGCGCTTCGAGGTGCTCGCGCTCGATGATGGGTCGAGAGACGGCACCGGGCCGCTGCTGCAGGCGTGGGCGGACCGGGACCCCCGCGTCCGCCTCATCGATCGAGACGGTTCAGGGATCGTCGCGGCCCTGCGCCGGCTGTCGGGTGAGGCGCGGTCGCCGCTCCTCGCCCGCATGGACGCCGACGACATCGCGCGCCCGGGCCGGCTGGCCGCGCAACTCCGTCTCCTTGCCCGGCGCCCCGGTGTCGCGGCGTGTGGCACGGGCGTCCGCTACTTCCCGCGGCCGCGGCGCGGCTCGGGCTACCTCCGCTACGAGCGCTGGATCAACGGGCTTACCGAACCCGCCGCGATCGAGCGGGACCTGTTCGTCGAGTGTCCGATCGCCCACCCCACGCTGATGGTGCGGCGCGACGCCTTCGAGGCGGTCGGCGGCTATCGCGACTCAGGGGGACCGGAGGACTACGACCTCATCCTGCGGCTGTCCGCGGCGGGCTGCCGCATGACGAACGTGCCGCGGGTGCTCCACGAGTGGCGCCTGGGCCCGCATCGGCTCTCGGAGCGGTCGGACCGCTACGGCCGCGATGCGTTCCGGCGTCTGAAGGTCGCGCACCTCTCGGCCGGTTGCCTGCCGGCTGGACGGCCGCTCGTCATCTGGGGCGCGGGCAAGGTCGGCAAGGCCTTCGCGCGCGGCTGGCTCGAGCAGGGAGGCGCCGCGAGTCGCGCCCGCCCGGTGGAGGCGTTCGTGGACCTGGACCCGCGCAAGATCGGCCAGAACATCCACGGCGCCATCGTCCTCCGCCCAGAGGACCTCCCGGGGTTCGCCGCCCCCGCCCGCCCGTACGTGCTCCTCGCCGTCGGCACGCCCGGAGCCCGCCGCGAGATCCGGGAGGCGCTGGGGGGGCTGGGGTTTCGGGAGATCGAGGACTACCGCGCCGTGGCCTAGCTGCTAGTAGCAGCGATCATGGGAGCTTCGGTGTCCCTGCATCCGCTTAAGCCAATTCAAAATCCGATTTTCAGTTGGCCTAATGCTTCACAGGGACCTCCAACGATGCCCTACGGCGACCTCGGGTTGCGCCCGCTCGGCAAGTCCTCGCTCATCGTCGAGCACTTCCCACGTCACTCCATCGAACTCCCGCAGCAGGTCCGCGCCGTACGCGGAGGACGGCGTCTGGTAGCCCGCCTTGACGTCGCCGGCGAGCGCGCGTGACGCGATGGCGACGGCCACCGTGGCGGTGAAGCCGTAGGGATCCGGCGTCCGCACGCGCGCCGCCGCCCGCCTCCCCTCCGCGTCTTCGATCTCCGCGACCAGGATCGCGTGCGCCGTCCGGCGCGCCGATTCGCTCGGCCCCTCCGGCCCGCGGTCGAGCAGGCGGTTCAGTAGCGCCTGTCCCGTTCGCGTGGCCAGCAGCGGCCCGAAGCCGCGCAGGATCCGCGTGAGGCGCGTGAAGCTCCGGGTCGCCTGCAGGTACGTCTCGATGTTCGGTATTCCCGTGGAATGAAAGGCCGTCGTCACATCTCCCAGGACCCCGACCAGCGCGGCGTCCGGCGGCGGGCCGAAATCGAACGCGTGACGCAGTTGGCCGGGTCGCACGGTCGCGATCGCTCCATCGCGCCGGATCCGGAACTGCCCGATCGCCTGTGCGACCGTGCGCATGGTGCCGCGGGAGGCGCCGCTGCGGGCCGCGAGGCCGAGCCGCAAGGTGCGGCCGCCCGGGTGCCGTGCGGCGAGGTCCGCGATGAGGCAGTCGCTCGGTACGACATCGAACCCGACGCCCGGCAGAACCATGATGCCCGCCCCCGCGGCCTCCGCCCCGCGCGCCGCCAGCGCCTCGAACACGTCGATTTCCCCGGTGATGTCGAGGTAGTGCGCGCCCGTCGCGAGGCAGGTGTCGTACATCGGGAGGGCGGTGCGCGAGAACGGTCCCGCGCAATGAAGGACGACCGAAACGTCCCCCAGCGCGCCCGCAAGCGCGGCCGGGTCGTCCAGCCCGAAGGCCCGGGTCTCCAGGCCGTGCGCCGCGGCCCCCGGCGACGCCAGCGCGGCGAGCTTCTCCGGGTCCCGGCCGGCGGCGACGGGCCGCAGCCCGGATCGCACCGCCTCGGCCACCGCGAGCCGCCCGGTATATCCCGTGGCGCCGTAGATGAGCAGTTTCGGTTCACGCATGTCCCCAAACTACGGAGCGACTCGCCATGCGTCTGCTGCTGTTCAGCGATCTTCACACCGATCTCGCGGCCGCCGCGTCGATCGTCGAACGGGCCGCCGGCTTCGACGCGGCCATCGGGGCCGGCGACTTCGCGGTGAAGCGGCGCGGCCTGACTGGGATCGTCGGAGTCCTGGCCGCGATCGAGACCCCCACCGTCCTGGTGCCCGGTAACGGCGAGTCCGCCGAGGAACTCTCCGCGGCGTGCCGCAACTGGCCGGCGGCTCACGTCCTGCACGGAGAGGGCGTCGACATCGACGGTGTGCCCTTCTTCGGACTCGGCGGCGGCGTGCCGGTGACCCCGTTCGGCTCCTGGAGCTACGACTTCACGGAAGACGAGGCGCGCGGCCTCCTCGCGCCGTGCCCCGAGGGAGCCGTGCTCGTGTCCCACTCTCCCCCGCTCGGCCACGCCGACGCCGACGCCTCGGGTCGCCACATGGGCAGCACCGCCGTCCTCGAGACCATCGAACGGACCCGCCCCCGCCTCGTAGTCTGCGGCCATATCCACGACTCATGGGGCGTCCGCTCCCAGGCCGGAGACACCCCGATCGTGAACGCCGGCCCCCGAGGCGTGGAGTGGCGTCTGAAAAGTCGCGGAATGCCCGGAAACCCTGTAGATTAGCGGGTCTCACCGAGTGCGGCCGGGCTCCTGCCGAAACCCGCGGCCGCCGCGTCCTTGAGGACTTCGAACACGCCAGTTCCAGCGGGAATCCATGACCACCGAGAGCATAGAACGCGTCGAGCAGAGACCGCTCGAAGAAGAGATGCGCGAATCGTTCATCGACTACTCGATGAGCGTCATCGTGCAGCGCGCCCTGCCCGATGTGCGCGACGGGCTGAAGCCGGTCCACCGGCGGATCCTGTACGCGATGCACGAGGCCGGCCTTGGCCCGACCCGGCCCTACCGAAAGAGCGCCACCGTCGTCGGCGACGTGATCGGCAAATACCACCCGCACGGCGATTCGGCCGTCTACGATTCGCTCGTCCGGATGGCGCAGGAGTTCTCGCTCCGCTACCCGCTCGTCGACGGACAGGGCAACTTCGGGTCGGTGGACGGCGACTCCGCCGCGGCCTACCGGTACACGGAGGCTCGGCTCGCCGGCTTCGCGAGCGAGCTTCTCGGCGACATCGACAAGGACACCGTCGACCACACGCCGAACTTCGACGATCGGCTGCAGGAGCCGACCGTCCTTCCCTCGGCGCTCCCCAACCTCCTCGTCAACGGCTCGTCCGGCATCGCGGTCGGCATGGCCACGAACATCCCGCCGCACAACCTCCGCGAAGTGGCCGCCGCCTGTCACCGCCTCATCGAGGCGCCCGACACGACGCTCGACGAGTTGATGGAGATCGTCCGGGGCCCCGACTTCCCCACCGGGGGCACGATCTTCGGCGGGGCCGGGATCCGCGAAGCGTATCGGCAGGGCCGCGGCCGGGTCGTGATGCGCGCGAAGGCGGACATCGAGGAGGGACGCGACGGCCGCGACCGCATCATCGTCCGCGAGATCCCCTTCATGGTGAACAAGACCCGCCTCATCGAGCAGATCGCGGGTCTCGTGCGCGACAAGAGGGTCACGGACATCGCCGACCTCCGCGACGAGTCGGACCGCGACGGGATCCGGCTCGTCATCGAACTGAAACGCGATGCGGTGCCGCAGATCGTTCTGAACCAGCTCTTCAAGGGCACGCAGCTTCAATCGACCTTCGGCGTCATCATGCTCGCGCTCGTGGGCGGCGAGCCGCAGGTGATGGACCTCAAGACGATGCTCGGGCACTTCCTCGAGCACCGGCACGAGGTCGTGGAGCGGCGGACGCGCTTCGAGTACGGCGTGGCGAAGGACCGGGAACACGTCCTCGAGGGGCTCAAGGTCGCGGTCGATAACATCGACGAAGTCATCCGCATCATCCGCGCCTCCTCCGAGACGGAGGTCGCGAGCGCGGAACTCCGCTCGGCCTTCGATCTCAGCGAGCGCCAGGCCGACGCGATCCTGAACATGCGGCTCGCGCGCCTGACGGGCCTCGAGATCGAGAAACTCGAGGAAGAACTGGAGAAGGTCCGCGCGCGCCGGCAGGAACTCGAGGCCATCCTCGCCTCGCGCGACCGGCGGATGGAGATCGTCGGGGAGGAGCTGTCGGTCCTCGTCGACAAGTTCGGCGACGAACGGCGAACCAAGATCGTGCCCGACACCTCGGACCTCACGGACGAGGACCTCATCGCCGAAGAGCGGATGGTCATCACCGTCTCGCACTCCGGCTACATCAAGCGCATCGAGCCTGCGGTCTACCGGGCGCAGCGGCGCGGCGGGCGCGGGATCGCGGGCATGGGGACGAAGGAAGAAGACTGGGTGGAGCACCTCTTCCTCGCCTCGACCCACGACTATCTCCTCATCTTCACGCGGGATGGGCGGCTGTACCGGCTCAAGGTGTATCAGATCCCTCCGGCGCGCCGAACGGCCCGCGGCAAGCCCATCGTGAACCTGCTCCGGATGAACAAGGGCGATGAGGTCGCCTCCATCGTGCGCGTGCGAGAGTTCTCCGATGACCGCTTCCTCATCTTCGCGAGCCGGCACGGACTCGTGAAACGAACGAGCCTCGCCGCGTACCGGAACGTGCACGCCGGCGGGCTGCGGGCCATCAACATCCGCGAGGACGACCGGCTCATCGACGTCAAGCTGAGCGATGGCTCGAACGATGTGATTCTCGCCACGCGGCGCGGGATGGCGATCCGTTTCGCGGAGAGCGACGCCCGGGAGATGGGACGCGTGGCCCAGGGCGTGCGCGGCATCCGGCTCTCGAACGACGATACCGTGATCGGACTGGTGGTCTCCCGGCGCGGCGGCTCCCTCCTCACCGCGTCGGAACTGGGGATGGGGAAGCGGAGCGACGTCGACGACTATCGGATCCAGAAGCGCGGCGGCAAGGGCCTCATCAACCTCAAGCCCACCGAGAAGTCGGGTCTCGTCGCCGCGGTGCGGGAGGTGACGGACGACGACGAGCTGATGTTCGTGACGCGCAACGGCGTCATCAACCGGCAACCGGCCGAGGGAATCCGCGTGATCGGGCGCAATACGAAGGGCGTGCGGCTCGTTTCCCTCGATGAAGGAGACGAACTCATGGACGTCGCGAGTCTGATCGATCCGATCGGAACGGATCCCGCGGAGGACGATCGCGCGGAAGCCGACGCCCCTGACGGCGCCGACGTCGAGGCCGGCGCCGGCGGGGACGCCGAGTGACCGGCGCGACCGCGACCCTCGTTTCCCTCGCCGACGTCGAGGCCGCGCACGAGCGGATTCGCGGAGCGGTTCGGCGCACGCCCCTGATCCCCGCCCCGTTTCCGCGGGCAGGCGGGCGCGGGGCGACCGACGCCCCGGACGGCGTGTGGCTCAAGTGCGAGAACCTCCAGCGCGTCTCCGCCTTCAAGGCGCGCGGCGCGTACAACTTTGTGAGCCGGCTCTCGCCGGAGGAGCGGGCCGCCGGGCTCCTCACCTACTCGTCGGGCAATCACGCGCAGGCCGTGGCGTGGGCCGCCCGCGCGTTCGGCGTGCCGGCGCGGATCGTGATGCCGGTCGATGCCCCCGACGTGAAGCGCGAGGCGACGATCGCCCTCGGGGCGGAGGTCGAACTCGAGGGCACGACGTCGGCCGAGCGCAAGGCGCGCGCCGAGCAGATTCAGCGGGAACTCGGCGGCACGATGGTGCCGCCGTTCGACGACCCCGACATCATCGCGGGGCAGGGGACCGTGGCGCTCGAGATCATCGAGCAGCTCGGCTCCCGGGAGCCCGGGATGGTGCTGGCTCCGATCGGCGGTGGCGGACAACTGTCGGGCGTCGCGGCCGCGGTGCGGCGGCGGTGTCCGGAGGCCGAGGTCATCGGCGTCGAGCCCGAGGGGGCGGCCTCGATGCTGCGTTCGCTCGAGCACGGGGCGCCCGTCACGCTCGACCGCGTGACCACGGTGGCCGACGGCCTCAAGCCGGTCCGCCCCGGCGACCTCACCTTCGCCCACTGCCGCGACCTCGTGGATCGCGTCATCACGGTCGACGACGAGGCGATTCGGGACGCCGTGCGCTGGCTCTTCGGCCTGCGGCTCGTCGTGGAGCCGTCGGGGGCGGCCACGGTGGCCGCGCTCCTCGGTGGCGCCGTTGCGCCCGCCGAGCGGGGCGCGACCGTGGCGATCCTGTCCGGCGGCAACATCGAGCCCGCGCTCCTCGCGGACTGGATCGGCGGTTGACCGTCTCCAACGGGGCTCCGGGATTGGCTGGGAGGCTCGTACTGTTCGACATCGACGGAACGCTGCTACATGCGGCGGGGGTCGGCCGCGCGGCCATCGAGGGCGCGATGATCGAAGTGTACGGGACGCCCGGCCCCATCGACGACCTCCCTTTCGACGGCATGACGGACCCTCAGATCGTGCGCACGCTCCTCCGCGCCGAAGGCCTGTCCGAGGGCGAGATCGCGCCGGGGTTCGACCGGCTGTGGCCCGCCTACGCGGCCCGGCTGGAGGGCGAAATCGACGAGCGGCGCGACCGGATGCGCCCGACGCCCGGAGTCCCCGAAATCCTCGATGCGCTCGAAGCGGAAGGGACGACGCTCGGGCTCCTGACGGGCAACATCGTCGCCGGCGCCGAGGGCAAGCTCTCGGCGGTCGGGCTCTGGGGCCGCTTTTCGTTCGGCGCCTTCGGGTGCGACGATGCGGACCGGAACCGCCTGCCGCCCATCGCGCTCCAGCGCGCCTTTCGTCACACGGGAACCCGCTACGGCCCCGGCCGCACCTGGATCATCGGGGACACCCCGCACGACATCGAGTGTGCCCGCGGGTCCGGCCTGTCCGTGCTCGGCGTGGCCACCGGACGCTTCTCGGTGGACGACCTCCGGCGCGCCGGCGCCGATGAAGCCCTTCCGTCTCTCCGGGACACCGGCCGCGTGATGTCGATCCTCGCGAGCGCATGAACCGGAATCCGGAACGCGACCCGAAGGCGTATCGCTTCGACATCCACCTCGCGGGCGAGCAGGTGCAGCCGCGGGTCCCGGTCGTCTGCACGCCGGCCGGAATCCACTTCGAAGACCGGCAGATCCCGCTCGCCTCCGTCTTCTGGGTCTCGAGGCGGGCCGGCCTCATTCTCGTCTTCGCCCGGCGGCACACCGTCGCCTTCTTCGGGGACAGCGGAGATCTGGAGGACTTCGCCCGCAACGTGGAGCGGGGCAGCGACGTGGCCGGCCGCCGGTCCCTCCTGAGGCCGCTGGCCGCCGATGTCGTCGTGTGTACCGCCGGCACCGAAATCGCGGGGAGGATCGGCGAAGCGCCCCTCGAGGGGCTCTACCTCGCCGTGTTTACGAGGCGAGGGCTGCATCTCTTCGCCGAAGAACACGAGTACACCCTGCGCTGGCCGACCGAGCACGCGGCCGAGACGGTCGCCGACGCGCATGGGGATGGACGCCCGGTCCTCGAACTCGCCAAGGGGGATGCGTCCTTCGAGATTCGCTATCTCTTCCCGGAGGAAATCCGCGCCGTCCTCAAGGTCGCCCGCACCGTCCCGGCGCCTCCGGACACCGACGGTGCCCTCGAGATGTTCGACAAGGGGGAGGTCGCGCGTCCGCTCCGGGCGCGCCTGCCCGATTTCTCCGTGGGCGCGGACACGCTGCAACGCGTGACCGAGGCGGCGGTCGAGCGCGTGCGCATCGACCTCTCGATCGGCGAGAGCTTCGATCAACGCTACTTCGAGCGACACTTCCGCACGCTCGGCGAGATCGCGCTGGGCCCGCTCATGCTGCGGCGTTCCGCCGCGCTGGAAGCCGACTCCGTCGTCGGCGCCGTTCAGGCCATGGATGCGGAGCAGATGCGACAGGACGCCACGGCCGCGTTTCGCGGCGCCGCGGAAGAGCTGGTACGAGTGTATAGGGCCGAAGTGCAGGCGGTCGTCAGGACCAGGCGTCTCGACCGGGACAAGGGCGAGAAAGCGCTGGCCGCGGCGCAGGAACCGGCCCTGCGGGAGGCGATGTCGAAGCACATCGACGCCCTGGGCCCCGCCTTCGACGCCGCGCTGGCCCGGCAGCAGCTCCTCCTGCAGCAGTTGCACGCGCGCGATCTCGCCCCGCCGGAAGCGGAGGAAGCGAGCGTCGAGGAGGCGATCCGGGCCTGGACGGAGGAGGTCACGAAGCTCGACCGGGGATACGTCTCCGCGGCGGCCGCGGCGCTCCTCGAAATCGGGGCCCTGTGGTCCGATCGCATGATCCCCGGCCTCCGCGCGCTGGCAGCCCTTCGCGCCCGACGCTTGTCGAAGCGGAGCCGATGGGCGATTCTCGCGATAGTGGCGTTCTTCGTCGCCGCCGCGCTGGCCTGGCTGGCCCGCGATCTGATTTAGCACAGGGGAAAAGACGGATGGCAAGGAAGATGGCACAGCAGACGAGCGCTCCCGCGCGCAAGAACCGGTGGTTCCCGATCGCCGTGGTCGTCATCGTGGCCGCTGGCGGGTACTGGCTTTTCGTGGGGGGCGGACAGAGCGGATCGGGTCCGCCGCCGACCCCCGCCGAGTTGGCCGAAGCGCTTGCCGCGGCGGAAGCGGACCCCGCGGTCGGTTACGAACTCGCGGAATCGGCTCCGGTCACGATCGAGGAGTTCTACGACCCCTCTTGTCCCGCCTGCGCGCAGTTCTCGGGCTTCCACGGGAAACTCATCCGGCAGAACTACGTCGAGCCGGCGAACGGCCCGGTGCGCTGGGTTTCGTACACCATCATTCTCGGCACCTTCCCCAACTCGGTCGCCGCGGCGCTGGCGGAGCGCTGCGCGAACGAACAGGGCCTGTACTGGCCCGTGCACGACCTCCTGCTCGCTCGCCAGACGCGCTGGTACCTGGAACAGGATCCCGCCGGTGCGATCGCCGAAATCGCCCGGGACGCGGGCGTCGATTCCGACGCCTTCAACGAGTGCATGCGCGAGCGCCGCTATCTGGACGACGTTGCCAAGTCCCAGAGGGTCGCCGAGTCGCGCGGCGTGAACTCCACCCCCACGATCTTTGTGGACGGCCAGCGCGTGAACTGGCAGGGCGCGGACCCGTATACGTTCCTGGAGGGGATGATCCAGACCCGGTTGGAGGAGTTGTCGTCCGCCGACGCTTCTTCCGGGGGAACGCCGTAAAGCCATGAGCGAACTGAACCGGCGCCGGGGGATCGCGCTCCTGGCGCTGGCCGGCGCCTTCCTCTCCACCTACCTCTTCCTTTACGCGCTCGGCTACTACGGCGAACTCGTATGCGGCGCGGGCGGCGGCTGCGATCTCGTACAGGGGTCGCGCTGGGCCCGCTTCCTCGGGTTCCCCGTGGCCGGCTGGGGTGTGGGCTGGTACGTGGCCGTGTTCGGCGTCTCGATGCTGGGGACCCGGGCCGGCATCGGCGCCGCCCGCTGGATCCCGCGTGTGCTGGCGGTGCTCGCCCTGGGGGGACTCGCCTTCACCATCTACCTGACGGCCCTCGAACTCTGGGTCATCCACGCCATCTGCCGCTGGTGCGTGGGGAGCGCCGTCATCACCCTCGGAATCTTCCTCCTCACCCTCCCCGAGTTCCGCGCTCTCGCTCGACGCGTCTAGCAGCTGGCCCGCCGGATCCGCGCCTGCGTCCACCCTGCGTTCGGGGCCACGTTGCCCCCACAAGGTCAGGAACCCGGCGGGCGGAGTTCGTTCCAGCGTTCGATGAAGGCGACGGCGGCGTCAACGAAGATCTCGGTGGCAATGCGGCCGCGTTCCGCCGTGGCTTCGGCCGGATGGCGCGTGCCCCACACGCCGGTGGAGGACATCTCCGCGGACGACGTGCCCTTGCCCGTCGATTCGTCCTTGAGCCCCTCGGCGAGGAACACGGCGAGCGCCGTCGGGTCGCCGGCCAGCACGTCCGGGAGCATCGCCTCCAGGTGGGCCGGCATCGTGACCTCCGCCGGGACCGCCGCGTCGATGTCCACCAGCGTCGGCATGAGGTAGAGCGAACTCGAGGTCTCGGGCGTCCCGCCGTGACGGTCGAGTTCGTCCGGCGGCGGCGTCGGGATGGAGGCCATCCGGTCTCGATCCCGGAACGGCCCCGCCACCGCGCCCAGGTCGACCGCGATCCCCGACGTCTCCTGGTTGACGCGGTCCACGATGAAGGTCGTGATGGCCCGGTTCCCTCCGTGCGCGTTCAGCATCAGGAAACGCTTGAAGCCGTGCGCGATCAGGCTCTTCACCGCCTCGACGTACACCTCCTGGATCAGCGTCGAGGGCAGCGTGATCGTCCCCTCGAACCCCATGTGATAGGGGGACTGCCCCGGCAGCAGGATCGGCGCCACGAGGACGTCGGCCCGCTGCGCCACGAGCTTCGCCTGCTCGACCCCGTTCAGGTAGTCGGTGCCGATCGGCAGGTGGTTGCCGTGCTGTTCCAGCGCCGCGACCGGGATCAGGACCATGTCGCTGCGCGCGAGAAAGTCCCGCACCTCCGGCACGGTCATGTGCGGCAGGTAGTTCTTCACCTTCTCCTGCGTCCACAGCGGATTCGTCTGAGCGGCCGCCGTCGGAGCGAGGGAGAAGAGGAGAACCAGCGAAAGCGGCGAGACGGGCGGGGATCGTCGCATGGGACCTCTCCTGTCGTGCTGGCGGGCCCCCCGGAGGGTCTCAGGCGGTGGCGCGCCAGAACCCTTCCAGCGCCTCTCCGTCCGGCGAGGCGCGCAGCTTGTCGAAGGCCCGGTTCCGGATCTGTCGGATGCGCTCGCGGGTCACGCCGAGGAGCGACCCGATCTCCTCCAGCGTCATCTCCTCGCCGTCGTCGAGGCCGTAGTAGAGGACGAGGATCTTCCGCTCGCGCTCGGTGAGGTAGCGCTCGAACATCTTCTCGAGGAACTCCCGGCGCGCCTGGTCCTCGACATCCTCCTCGATGTCCGCGTCGTCCATGCCCGAGAAGCGCTCCCCGAAGGACGCGCTGTCGCGGTCGGACTTGTCGAGCGGCGCGTCGAGACTGAGTTCGGCCGAGGCCACGCGCCGCAGCGCGCGCACCGTCTCCACCGGCTCCTCCATCTCCTCGGCGATCTCACGGTCCGTCGGCGAGCGCCCCAGCTTCTGCGTGAGCGCCGTCTCCGTCCGGGAGAGCTTCACGAGATTGGAGTTCTGATTCAGCGGGATGCGCACGGAGCGGGTCTGCTCGGCCAGCGCCTGCAGCACCGTCTGCCGAATCCACCACACCGCGTAGGAGATGAACTTCACGCCCTTGTCGGGATCGAACTTCTTGACGGCCTTGAGCAGGCCTTCGTTCCCGATGCAGACGAGTTCGGCCAGGTTGAGCCCCCGGCCCTGGTACTTCTTCACATACGAGATCACGAAGCGCAGGTTCGCGGTGACCAGGCGCTCCGCCGCGTGACGGTCGCCGGCCCGCGCCTTGCGCGCGATCTCCCGCTCGATCTGCGGGTTCTCGATGAGCGGATAGCGCTCGACATCCTGCAGGTACTGGTCGAATGAGTCGAGCGCGTGCGTGTCGAAGAACATGCGTCGGCCGGTAGCCGTCTTCGCCATATTAGATCCGAATCCTGACCCGGGTCGGTTGTTGAAAACCATCGCCGCGGGGTGGGCCAACCGGAACTCCGCCCCGCCACGGTTCGATCCGATCGCTCTTGATACAAACTTGAAATAATAGAGAAAATCGGAGCGAACCGCACGTTTTCCCGACTGCTTCTACCCCGGACCCCCCGCTCGGGCTCCCTCGCCGCCCCGGCCGGAAGCCGCGGCGACCGCGCGTTCCCGGCGTCGCAGGCGGAGGAGATACCAGCACAGCGCGACCCACGTGATGCCGTATCCGGCTCCGATGAACAGCCAGTGATCGTTCATAACCGGTTCATCCCTCCTCCGGTCCCGACAGTTCGAGTTCGAGTTCCGTTGCAGCCAGCCGGTAGCGCCGCAGCCACAGGTACGCGAACGCGAGCGTGTACGCGACGAATCCGAGCAGCATCACGAGCCCGTACGCGCTCCACATCGACTGCGGGGACGACGGGGGCTGGTGCAGGCTCCGCCACCAGAACACCGACAGGTACACGATCGGGACCTGGACGAACGCGATGAGGCCGATCACGGCCGCCCAGCGCGCCCGCCGGTCCGGATCCTCCGCCATCGAGCGCACGACGAGGTAGCCCGTGTAGATGGGTACGAGGAGCGCCGTGGTCGTGATTCGCGGATCCCACGCCCACCAGATCCCCCACGTGGGCCGGCCCCACAGCGTGCCGAGGATGAGGGTGAGGACGGCGGCGACCACCCCGAGTTCCGCGGCGGAGACCGCGAGGAGGTCCCATTTCAGCCGGCGCTGCACGAGGTAGAGGATGCTCATCAGGAAGACGACGAAGAACGCGAGCATCATCACCCACGCGACCGGCACATGGACGTAGAGGAGGCGCTGGACCTCGCCCTGCAGCGCGTCGGCGGGCAGGACGACGAGCCCGAGCACGCTGCCGACGGCGATGAGGGCGATCGCCAGCCACCCCAGCATGGTCAGTCGATTCATGAAACCCGCATCACTCCTCGAGGACGACGGGGAAGATCCACACGCAGACGACGAACAATATCACGTCGTAGGACGCGAGTAACCTCAGCCACCCCGTCGCCCGCCCGAGCGGGTCGCCGGCGAGGAACGCTTCCGTGGCGCCGACGCTCGCGAGGACGACGGGGACGAGGGCGGGGAAGAGGAGGAGCGGCAGCAGGAGTTCGCGCGCCCGCAGGTGGACCGTGAGGGCGGAGAAGAAGGTCCCGATGACGGAGAAGCCGAAGGTGCCGAGGGCGGCGACGAGGAGGAGCGGTCCCGCCTGCGCCGCGAAGTCGACCCCGTACAGGATCGCGGCGGCGGGGAAGAGGACGACCTCGAGCGCGGCGAGCACGACGAGGTTGCCGGCCAGCTTCCCCAGGTAGATCGCGCGCACGTCGCCCGGATAGAGCCGGAGCAGGCGGGTCCCGCCCGCGAGTTCCTCGTTCTGGAAGGTGCGGCCCAGCGACAGGGTCCCGGTGAAGACGATCGCCACCCAGAGGAGGCCGCCGGCCAGCCGTCCGAGCAGGTCGTTGTCCACCCCGATGGCGAAGCTGAACATGAAGAGGACGAGCGCGGCGAAGGAGAGCATCGCCGTGAAGCCCTGCCGCGTGCGGGTCTCCGAGAGGATGTCCTTCCACAGGATGGCGGCGGCTCGCCGCGCGAGCGCGCTCATGCGGTCCCCGCGGCCACCCGGCCGCCCACCAGCCGCACGACCTCGTCGGCGTGTCGGGTCGCGTCGTCGACGCGGTGCGAGGCGATGACCACGGCCGCGCCGGCCTCGCGCCAACCGCGGACCGCCTCGTGCACGAGCCCCACGCCGTCCTCGTCCAGGCTCACGAAGGGCTCGTCGAGCAGCACGAGTTCCAGGGGACGGAGCCGGAGCCGCGCCAGTTCGAGGCGCTGGCGCATCCCGGTCGACCACGCGCGCACCGGGACGTCCGCCGCGCCGCCGAGATCCACGGCGGCCAGCGCGCCCCGCAGGTCATCGTCGGAGGCCGTCTTCCCCGACATGCGGGCCGCGAAACGCAGGTTCTCGACCCCCGTCAACTCTTCGTAGGCGTGCCCGCCCGCCGTCATGAACGCGGCGCGCGCCCGGATCTCGTCCTCGCCCGCGGGGAGGGCGTGCCCGAGGACCTGCACCCGGCCCGCCGTCGGCCTGAGCAGCGTCGAGACCACGCGGAGCAGCGTCGTCTTGCCCGTCCCGTTGGCGCCGAGCAGCGCGACGACCGCCCCGCGCGGCACGGCGAGGTCGACCCCGCGCAGCGCCCAGCGGCGCCCGAAGCGACGGGTGACCCCTTCGGCTACAACCGCCAGGTTCACCGGCCGACTCCCGACCCGTGCGCAGCCGGTCCGCGCACCCGCTGCGCCCGCGCTACCCACGCGCGCGCTGTTGGCTGAGCGCGGGGGGCGCTCATACGTTCCGCCGCATGGAACTCAACCGGATCGCCCGTCTCGCCGGAGGCGGGGGCGGCAAGGTGCTGCTCTACGTGCTCGACGGGCTGGGCGGGCTGCCGCGCGAGCCCGGGGGGCCGACCGAACTCGAGGCCGCCCGCACGCCGCACCTCGACGAACTCGCCCGCGCCGGGACGTGCGGCCTCCACGACCCCGTTGCGCCGGGCATCACCCCGGGCAGCGGTCCCGGCCACCTGGCCCTGTTCGGCTACGATCCCCTCGTGTACGAGACCGGCCGCGGCGTGCTCGAGGCCCTCGGCATCGAATTCCCGCTCGGACCGGGCGACATCGCCGTGCGCGCCAACTTCTGTACCCTCGACGCCCGGGGCCGGGTGGCCGACCGCCGCGCGGGCCGCATCCCGTGCGCGGAAGCCGCCCCCCTTGCCGCCCGGCTCAACGCCATCGAACTCGACGGCGCCCGCTGTACCGTGCGTCACGTGAAGGAACACCGCTTCGTCCTCGTCCTGCACCCCGAGGCCCCCGCGGGCGACGCGGTCAACGACACCGATCCCGGCCGGCCGGGCCTGCCGATCCGGGCCCCCGTCGCGCGGAACGCGGCATCCGAGCCGACCGCCCGGCTCCTCGCCGCGTGGCTCGAAGCCGCCGCCGAACGGCTCGCCGGCCGGACGCAGGCGAACATGGCGCTCCTGCGCGGCGTCTCCAGCCAGCCCGGCTGGCCCCGCTTCCCCGACGTATTCGGCATGCGGGCCGCCGCCGCCGCCGCGTACCCCATGTACCGCGGCGTCGCGCGGCTCGTCGGCATGGACGCGCGCACGGTGCCCGCGGGCGCCCCCCCGCTCGTCGACGCCCTCAAGGCGCGGTTCGCCGACTACGATTTCTTCTTCCTCCACTTCAAGCCTCCCGACAAGGCCGGAGAAGACGGCGACTTCGACCGCAAGGTAGCCGCCATCGAGGAAGCGGACGCCATCGTGCCCGACCTCGTCGATGCGGGTCCCGACGTCATCCTCGTGACCGGCGACCACTCGACCCCCTCCGTCATGAGCAGCCACAGTTGGCACCCAGTGCCCTTCCTCCTCCACGGCCCCCCGGCCCGCAGCGACGACGCCACCACCTTCGGCGAGACCGCGTGCCGCGCCGGAGCCCACGGCCGCGTCCGAGGCTGCGATCTCATGCGCCTCGCGATGGCCAGCGCCGGTCGCCTCGCGAAGTTCGGAGCCTAGCAGCAACCCCCGAATCCGTACAGCCCAAGCGGGTTTTCGGCGATTCCGACGCCCCCATCCGGCCCCAACGCCCAACGAGCCCGAACGAAGTTTGATGCTCGGGAGGACCATTAATAGTAGGGGGGTGCATCAGAAACGCTCGGAGGAGGATCGGATGATCAACGTTCTGGCGGGCTCGAAGAACGACGCGGCACTGATCGCGCGAGCGGCCGGCAGCGCCGCGCGGATCGTGACGAATGCCGCTCAGTTTGTGAATGGCGATGACCCGGTGGAGTGTCTGATTCTCGGTTGCCGCCATCCCATCCCGGCGGAGACGATCGAACTCCTGGGGGACATCGAACGGAAGAGGCTGTGGATTCCCCTCATCCTCGTCACGGATCGCGAGCCCGAAGCCGTTCGCCGGCTGAGCGACGTCAAAGCGTCCGCCGTCGCCTGGTTCGCGGACCTGCAGACCGAACTCCCGCTCGAGATCGAAGCGGCCCGCGGGTCGGTCCCGCTGCTGCGCCTGGCCGAGCAAGCCGGGGAAGCGACGCTGCCCCCCGCCCTTCGAACCGCGCTGCCGTACAGCCTCCGCGCCGCCACCGACCGGCCCGTGCGTAGCGTGAACGAGTTGGCCGCCGCCGTTCGCTACTCGCCGATCACACTCTCGAAGGCGTTCAGTACATGGCACGATCGGAGGACGACCCTGAGCCGATTCTTGGCGGCCCTGGTGATCCTGAGAGCCAGGCAACTTCGTTCCTCGGGCCTGAACTGGAACAGCGTCAGCATGCACCTCGGCTTCGCCCGCGAGACGCTTCAGCGCAAGTCGAAACGCTGGCGCGGGTGCACGCTGGTGCAACTGGAGAAGGTCCCTCCTGACCGCCTGCTGAAAGCGCTCGTGGAGCAGTACTTGCGGCCGACGCGGCCCGGCGACCCCAAGACCGGTAGCGGACTTCGGTTCACGGAACGCCTGAAACCACATGCGGCCAGCACTACACCGATTTCGTCAAAGATTCACCGATATTGCATCTACCCGACGCCGGTTGCTGCCCCGTAGCGTCCATGTACGAGCCTCGGGAACGAGTTCCGGGGCGAGCGTCCCTCTGGGTCCGGGAGGCAGAGATGTCGAACGTAAGAACACGACGCTACAGGCCTGTTCCGTGCGCTCTGGTCGCAGCGCTCGTAGCTTCGCTTGTGCCGCATAGGGCCGCCCACGCAGGATCGAGCTGGCGTAGCGTGTTGGTGCTGTCGCTCGGAGTAGTGCTTACGGTACTCCCCGATGCGGTAGCCGGTCAGGCCCCGGTCGGAGAAATCCAGGGAGCGTCGATGTCCGGGTTCATCGAGAACGCGCCGTCCCGAACCGTCAAATCTGGCCACCCCTCGGCGCCTTCGCTGCTTACGACAGAGGAGGTGCTCCTCTGCACCACGCTCCTGGCCGAGCCGGCGGCGCCGGCTCAGTCACGCATCCCGGATCCGAATGGCGCGGCGAACGCCGGAGCCCCCTCGGCTATAGAAGCCTGTCGCCTGACGGAACAATGGTACGATGTTGGTCCACTGGGCAGTGTAACGGTTCTTTGCGACTACTCCGGGTGCGGGCAAAACGGAGTAGCAGCAGGCGATTCCCATTCCTTCGTCTACTAGATCGATGGGCACCGACAAGGGGAGAGCCCTTCGACTCCTCGTCGCCCTCTGGTTATGCCTTT
Organism: Gemmatimonadales bacterium; assembly: GCA_009838765.1. GTDB lineage: Bacteria > Gemmatimonadota > Gemmatimonadetes > Palauibacterales > Palauibacteraceae > Palauibacter > Palauibacter ramosifaciens. The sequence continues at coordinate 17,265 of VXQX01000045.1, read as the reverse complement.
CCTCGCTACCCCTGGCGGGGCAGCAGCGGTTGTCAGTGGACCACCAGGCGGGACGGGAGGTGGTGAACGACTGGACGCGCGCCTTTCTGACGCATGTGTTCGAGGTGGATCATGAACGAAGGCGGATCTACGTCGCCGAGGTCGGTGAGCCTGGGCTCGTGGTCGCGTTCTCGATCGCGGACGGAACCGTCGTCGGCACGTACGGCAGGGGACGCGGCGACGGCCCGGGCGAGGTGCGCAACATGGTCCAGGATGTGGCGGCGGCCAATGGTGGCCTGCTCGTGTCCGATGGTTTGCGCGTCAATTATTGGACCGTGGCCGCCGATTCGGCCTGGACCTGGAATCCGGGCTTGAATTTCGCAAAATACGTATGCGCCATGGGTGACGACCCGGTCGTTCCGCTCCTGCACGGGGCGCTTCGGGGGCCCGGTGGAGCGCGCCTCGGCGCTGGTCAGCGTCCCCTGCAGGACGCCGGCCGCTCAAGATCTTTACTCGCCGCCGACGGGGTCTGCTTCGACGACATGGCGTACTTCATCGCGGAAGGGACCATCGTCGGTCATTCGACCGCGGGTGAGTCGATCACCGTGCCCGTCCCCCCGGAGGTCGCCGAGGCCGTGACGGAGTGGCGGGCGTCCAGACCCGATGGCGGGCGCTACACGAGTTCCTACAGGAGCCTTTCACACGACGGCCAGGGCCACTTGGTGCTTACGTTCGTCAACCACATGCGCCTCGAGTTCGCCGCCGCCATCATCGATCCGGCCACGGGTTGCTACTCGCTCCTGGTGGACGAAAGCCGTGAGCGTCACCGATCCATCATGGGTGTGCACGGTGATAGCGCCATCGTGTACGAACGCGGTGTCAGCGTCCGCCAAATCAACGGTCGCCGCACCCGCGTAATCGAACCCGAAGCGTTCATGATCGCCTTGCGGCCGCTGCGTCCAGCGGGCGGCTCTCCCTGTGCGAGGTAGACGCGCGCGGCTGTCGGCGCGCGGCTTCCGTTCCCTGGGACTGGCGGGCCGCCGGCGGCGGTGGGGGGGCAGGAGCCGGGTCCTGGAGCCCGAAGATCGATCCGGCCGCGAGGTGCGCCGCTGCGACAACTGACACTCCGCTGTTGGGTCGGTGTGATCTGTGGGGCCGTCTCCGTCTCGGGTTGCGAGGAGGCGTCGGCCCGTGCGGACGGCGTGTGGGTGGACACGCTCCGCGGCGGACGGGTCGTCATCTCCAGTCCCGACTCGCCTTCGTCGCGCGCAGCCCGCGCCCCGACGCTGGTCGAGGAGTTGCGCATCGGATCGGTGGAGGGCGACTGCGACGCCTTCGCCAGTGTAGTCTCCCTTTTTGTTGACGGTCCGGGACGGATCTATGTGGCCGATCTGGGTGCGAACACTATTCGCATCTTTTCGCCCAGCGGTGCATGTCTGCAGACCCTCGGTCGGGACGGGAGCGGGCCCGGGGAGTTCGCCATGCTGGCTGGCATCGCGCGGTCGCGGCACTCCCTCTAGGGCCATGGATGCCCTCGCGCACCGGTTGACGCTGTTCGACTCGACCGGTGCGGTTCGGGCATCGCTCTCTCTGGGACCCGCCACGAGCGCGCGGTTCCCGTGGCCGCTCTGGGTCGACAACGGCGGGCGCGTGCATCGCTGGGCCGTGCCGTTCAGGGTGCCGGACGGGACGCTGCCGACCTCGCCCTCGACATTCCTGGTCCGACACGGCAGCGGCGAGGCACTCGCCGCTGCCGATACGTTCCGGATCCCACACCTCGACCGGCGGGTCGAGACGTATTCGCGCACTGCCGGTAACCTTACGGAGATATCCCCCGTCCCCCATTCGCCAGCCGTTACGCTCGACGTGGCTGCCGATGGGGACGTTTGGTTGGCGAACCAGGCGGTCTTCGACTTGCACAGAGTCACGTATCGGGGTGACACCACAAAGACCATACGGTTGCGTCGCCCCCCGGCCCCGCTTGTTGGTCATGATCGGCAACAGATCGCCGCCGCGACCGGCGTGCCGCCGGACAGACTGCCGGACCACAAGCTCTCGCTCCGCTCCATTCACTCCGGTGCGAATGGGTGGATCTGGGTCGCTACGGAAACGGGAGCCGTGCGGGAATGGGACGTCTTTGACGAGTACGGGGTCTACATCGGCAAGATCGCCTCTCCGGTTCTCCTCGACACGAAACCCCCGCCGGTGTTCGGGGAAGAGACGGTCATCGGCGTCTCACGGGATGCGCTTGACCTCCAGTACGTCGTGCGTCTCCGAATCATCCGATAGGATCAGGTCGCACTGGGCCTCGAGCCGGAGTAGCACGCGTTCCCGCGGGAACGTCTGGCAAGGAGAGCAGCGATTGGGCGATGCGTACGTACGCTGCAGGATCGCCGCGCTTGTTGGCCTTCTGGCGTGTGGCGGCGACCGCGCGCCCGACGGGTCTGAGCTCGCGGCCGACCGGGATGCAGTCGATGTCTCCGTGTCCATGGCGCGCCTGCTCGACTCGGCTGTTCGTATCGGCGCGGCGATAAACCCCGCCTCGGAGGGGGAAGGTTTCACCCGAATCCGTGACGCCCATCTCACCCCGGATGGACGTTTCGTCGTCGTGCTCGACCAGGCACCGCCGTACGTGCGCGTCTTCACGACATCCGGTTCGCTGGAAGCCGCATTCGTGCCTCACGGAGAGGGGCCGGGCGAGGCTGAGTCTCCGTTGGCGATGGCGGTCTCCGACGATCGCATACTCTCCGTGCCGAACCCGGTGAGGTGGCGCGTCTGGTCGTCCCCGTCACGATGCCGGGATCGGTCGCCGGGCGGGTCGTGAACGGAAACACGGGGCGGGGGTTCCCGGCCGTGCCCGTCATCCTGGTCGGCACCGACGTCCGAGTCGTGACCGATGCTGCCGGCCGCTTCGCGATGGAGGACCTGCCGCCCGGCGCGTACCAGGTGCGGGCCGACTGCGGCGGCTTCGGGTCGCCGACGCCGAGGGTCGTCGTCTCGGAGACGCGACAGGCCCGCGTCCTCCTCGTCCTCGAGCAAGAAGACCGCTCCGGTCGCGATCTACGCCGCTGCGACAACTGACCGCCCAGTCGGGTGGCGCCGAGCGCCTCGTCGGAGTGTTCACGAAGAGTGGACCTATTGGGCTCGTCTGCACGGTCACGTTCGGGGTCGCGGGCTGTGACGGCGGCGCCGAGGCCGTCGGGACGGCGAGAACGCTTCCGGTCGTGACTGCGACTCGTGTGCGGCAATTGACGGAGGCCGAAACCGCGGGGCCGTTGTTCCGGCCGGAACATGTGAGTCGTGTCGGCGATGATCTCTGGATTCTCGACGCGGGCAACTTACGTATCGTGATTCGCACACCCGACAGCGTGTACGCGGTTGGACGGGAGGGCGATGGCCCCGGGGAGTTTCGGCTGCCGCTGAGTCTGTCCCCGAACATCACGGGCGGCGCGACGGTGTGGGATCGGATCGCGCGACGCCTGACGCGGTTTCGACCGGACGCCGAAGTAGGGGAGACCATCGCGGTGGAGCAGCGGCCCGGCAGGATGGCGCGCGACGTGTTTGACCTGGGCCATCGGCGGCTCGTGATCTCCGGAGTCGCCCTGGGTGCGATGAACCCACCGGCAGAGGATGCTGAACCGCCGACCGCCATCGAACTCGAGCACTTCGACTCCGATGCGATCGACACCGTCCGCCACGTGCCGCCGTGGGGTCCCGTTGGAGTGTGGTCGGGCGATGGAAGGTCGATGAGCGTGTCCGCGTTCATCCGACCGTTCGATGCGCCTCCACACGCGGATGTGAGTGCGGCCTGCGGAGGGCTGGCGGCGGTGTCGGTCGGAGGAAGGCGGCTAGAGATCGTCCTGCTCGACGGAGTCGGCGACGTGGTCGGTGCGATCCGGGACTCCCTGCGTGGGCCGAGAATCACGGAGCAGGAGGTGGATGCGTTCTTCTCGAGGTTCTTCCCGGAGGCACGTCAGGAGGAGTTCGATCTCAGAAACCTCCTGCCCGTACCGGAGCGGCATCCAGCCGTGCATGACCTTCAGTTCATGTCGGATGGCCGCGTGTGGGCACGGTTGGATCCGGAGTCCATACTGCTCGAAGCGGATCGGCGGGAGCACAGCCGCTGGAGAGTATGGACGCTCCGGAGGGTCGACGACGCCGTGGAGATCCCTCCACCCTCCGACGTTCTCCTACCGCGCCTGTTCACCCCAAGCGAAGTCCTGCGGGACACGATCTGGGGTGTGCGGCTCAACGAACTGGGAATCCACACCATCGAAGGCTTCGTGGTGGAGGAATGGACCGGGTCCGCGGGCTGCTAGGCGGAGGTGAAGTGCCCGCGGGAACGTCCTCGGGGTCAGGCGGCGCTGGGCGCCTCGTCGGAGTGTTCGATTCCCGCCCCGCCCATCGCGGTGCCGGTGCCCACGGTGATGACGCCGAAGATGAGGTCGTTGAACAGGGCCTGTGCGTTGGCGAGATACCCGTGGATGAAGGGCGACAGCATGCTGTAGGCGCCGAGGGCGATGAGGCCCCAGCCGCTGATCCGGTTGATGCCGAGGTTGAAGGTGATGGTGACGACGAGGATGGAACCGCCGAGCACCACGCTGTGCCACCACAAGAAACCGAACGGGTATCCCCAGATGAACGGAGCGCCCAGGAACCAGAGTCCCAGCGCGAGACCGACCCAGCGTGAGGCCATCGAACCTCTCTCGGAAGAAACCGGATGAACCGTCGAACCGGCGCCTATGATGCGCGCCGGCAGGGGCAAAGGCAACGTCGGGCTGCCGGCCGCGAAGCTTCGGCCGAGGTCGGCTACAGGCGGGCGCGGCGGAGGCGGTTCGCGTTCGTGACGACGGAGATCGAACTCAGCGCCATCGCGGCCTCCGCGAGGACGGGGTGGAGGAGGCCGAGGAAGGCGACGGGGATCGCGACGACGTTGTAGACGTAGGCCCAGAAGAGGTTCTCGCGGATCTTGCGGAAGGTGGCGCGGGCGAGCTTCGTCGCGCGAAGCACGGAGCGCAGATCTCCCTGCACGAGGGTGATGTCCGCGGCTTCGATCGCGATGTCGGTGCCGGTCCCCACGGCGATGCCGACATCGGCCGCCTTGAGCGCGGGGGCGTCGTTGATGCCGTCGCCGACGAAGGCCACGGTGCGGCCCTCGGCGCGGAGTTGCCGCACCGCGTCGACCTTGTCGGCGGGGAGCAGCCCGGCCCGGAAGTCGTCGATGCCGAGGTGCTCGGCGACGGCGGCCGCCACGGCTTCATGATCGCCGGTGAGCATCACGGTGCGGAAGCCGCGGCGGCTCAGCTCGAGGAGGGTTTCCCGCGCGTCGTCCTTCACCGGGTCGGCGATCGCGATCGCGCCGAGCAGCCGCCCGCCGGCGGCCACCCAGGCGACCGTGCGCGCGGCGTCGCGGAAACGCCGCTCCACCTCGGCGATGTCCTCGTCCGGGATGCTCTCCTCGCGCAGCAGCCGCGCGCTCCCCACGGCGACCCGCTGGCCATCGACCTCGCCGACGATGCCCATCCCGACCCGCGCCTCCACGCCGCCCGCCCGGGAGAAGGGGATGCCGCGCCCGCGCGCCTCCTCGACGACAGCGCGGGCGAGGGGGTGCTCCGAGGCGTCCTCCACCGCGGCGGCGAGTGCGAGTACGCGCCCCTCGGCGGCTTCGTCGGTCGCGAAGACCTCGACCACGCGTGGCGCGCCGCGGGTGAGGGTGCCCGTCTTGTCGAAGACGAGCGTGTCCGCCCGGTCCAGCGTCTGCACGGCCGCCCCGTCACGGATGAGGACGCCGCGCGTGGCTCCGAGGCCGGTCCCGACCATGAGCGCCGTGGGGGTGGCGAGCCCGAGCGCGCAGGGGCAGGCGATGACGAGCACCGCGACCGCCGCGTAGAGCGCGAGCGAGAGGCGGCCCAGTTCCGGGTTCACCCACGGGATGAACCCCGACGCCCAGCGCGCGGCCTCCGTGAAGACTCCGGGCACGACGAACCAGCCCGCGAAGGCCGCCAGCGCGACGACGAGGATGACGGGCACGAAGATGGCGGTCACCCGGTCCGCGAACTCCTGGATCGGGACCTTGCTCGCCTGCGCCTCCTCCACGAGGCGGATGACGTTGGACAGGAACGTGTCCTCGCCCACGCCCGTCGCCCGCACCCGGAGCGCGCCGGAGTGATTGACGGTCGAACCGAGGACGGAGGACCCCGGTTCCTTCTCGACCGGGATCGACTCGCCCGTCGCGAGCGACTCGTCGACCGCGCTCCGTCCCTCGAGGACGACGCCGTCCGTGGGGATCTTCTCGCCCGGGCGGATGATCATCACGTCGCCCACCGCGACGTCGCGGGTCGGGACCTCGAGTTCGGCGCCCTCGCGCTCGACGCGGGCCGTGGGCGCCTCGAGCGAGAGCAGCGCCTGGATCGCGGACGAGGAGCGTCCGCGCGCCTTCGCCTCCACGTAGCGGCCCGTGAGGTGGATGGCGGCGATCATCGCGCCCACCGGCGCGAAGTTCATGATCATCGGCGCAAACCCGAGGACGTGCAGAACCGCCCAAGCCCCCGTGAGCACGGAGACGCCGGCCCCGAGCGCGATGAGGACATCCATGTTCGGCGTGCGGCCGCGCGCCGAACGCCACGCGCTGCGCAGCGTCGCTCCCCCCGGCCCGGCGAGGACGGCGGCCCCGAGCAGCGTGACGCCGAGGTCGAAGACGAGGGGCGATGGCCAGCGCACGCCGGCGAACATCTCCGGAAGCATCCACACCATGGCCGGGACCGTGAGCGCCCACGCCGTCCACATGTTTTTCCGCGCCTCGCGCGAGCGGGCTTCCGCCTCGGCAAGGCGCGAGCGCTCGGCCTCTCCGCGGTCCACGTCCGCGATGGGCTCGATCTCGTAGCCGGCCCCTTCGACGGCCGCGGCGAGTTCCTCGAAACCCACATCCCGGGTGAGCGTCAGCGTCGCGGACTCGGCCGGCAGGCTCACCGACGCCTCCACGCCGTCGACCGCATTGAGGCTCCTCTCCACGGAGCCGACGCAGCCGGCACAGTGCATGCCGGCGATCCGATAGGTCTTCCTGGCGAGGGCCGGGGCGGGGGTCGAAGGGTCCATCATCATCCTTCCAGTGTTATCTGCGTTACCTGCCGGCGAAGCGCATGAAGAGATCCGCGATCTCCGCTCTCACCCGCGCCGCGTCGTCGCCGCCCTCCTCGATGGCGTGGGTGGCGCAGCGCTCAAGGTGGTTCAGCAGGAGTTCCTTCTCGGCCGCGCGCAGCGCGGAGTGAACGGCGGCGAACTGCTGCAGGATGTCCGGGCAGTACCGCTCATCCTCCACCATGCGGGCGATGCCCCCGACCTGTCCCCGGATACGGGCCAACCGACGGCCGAGGTCGTGCTTCGTCCCCTCCGCGATCCCCATCGCATGCGGCCCCGCGTGGCTCACCGCCATTCCCTCCGCGCTCGCGTCCATCATCGACCGGCCATCCGACTTCGATCCGTCGAGTCGGTCCGCGGTCGTCCTGACATTGGATATACTATACAGGAGTATTGTATCCACGACAAGCCGCGAAACCCGAGCCGAACCGCATCGCGAAATCGGATGCGAACGGTGGCGGCGTTTCGCCGGGGGCTGCTAGACTCAGAGCCATGTTCAGAAAACTGAGGCAGATGGTCGACGAGGCGCTGGACCGGATGGAGGCGAAGCAGCCCGGCGCGTCCGAGGACGACATCGACCGCGTCATCCGCGCCATGCGCCAGGAACTCGTCGATACGCGGGCGCGGATCTCCGAACTCGAGGGGTTGCTGGAGTCGCAGGTGCGCCAGGCCGACCGGGAGACGGAGGCGGCCCGGGTCGCCGAACGGCGCGCGGCGAAGGCCGCCGAGATCGGGGACGCCGAGACGGTCGAGGTCGCGAACCGGTTCGCGGCGCGGCACCGCCAGCGGCTCGAGGTGCTCGTCCTCAAGGCCGAGGGGACGCAGGCCGAACTCCAGCAGCAGAAGGCCGAGGCGGCGCAGGGCGTGGAACAGTTGAAGAGCGCCATGGCGCGGCGGGACTCGCTCAGCGTGCAGCAGCGGCGCGCGCAGGCGATCCGGCACTCGACCGACCGGCTCGACTCGGTGGATGCGTTCGACCGCATGGCCGAGAAGATGGAGGGAAGCAGCGACCTCGACGACGCCCGCCGCCAGGTGGACGAGGCGCTCGATCCGCTGGCCGGCGCGCCCGAGCGGGACTTCGTGGCCGAGCGGGACCTGCGGGAGGCGCGGGCCGACGCGATGCTCGAGGAGCTGAAGCGCCGCATGTCGAAAGGGGAGTAACGGATGGACCTGCTGACGATCGCCGTCTTCGGCTACCCGCTCGTCCTCATCGGGATCGGCGTGTGGCGCTCCCGGCAGATCAAGAGCCACGCGGACTTCATGGTGGCGGGCCGGAACGTGCCGGTGGCGCTCCTCGTGGGGACGCTCATCTGCACCTGGATCGGGTCGGGGTCGCTCTTCGGCGGGGCCGGGCTGGCCTACCGCACGGGGATTGCGGAGCTGTGGTTCTCCTTCGGCGCCTGGGTGGGTCTCCTCGTCGCCTTCTACCTTGCGCCCCGCGTGCGCTCGATCGCGAAGTACACCGTCCCGGACCTCCTCGAGCAGCGCTACAACGCGGCGGCCCGCGTCCTCGGCACGGTCGCGATCATCCTCGCCTACGTCACGATCGCCGCCTACCAGTTCCGGGGCGGAGGCTGGATCCTCAGCATCGTCACCGACGGCGCGATCTCGCCGACGACCGGGATGATCATCACCTGCGTCACGATCGTGGCGTTCACGGCGCTCGCCGGGATGGTGTCCATCGTCTCCGTCGATCTCCTGAACGGGATCATCATCACGCTCGGCATCATCATCGGCCTCCCCTATCTCGTCCTCTCCAACGGCGGCGTGAGCGCCATCGCGACCGGGCTGCCGGAGGAGCACCTCACGGTGCTCGGAGGGCACAACGTGCTCTGGGTCATCGGCGTCGCGATGCCCACCTTCCTGCTCATCCTGGGCGAGAGCGGGATGTACCAGAAGTTCTTCTCGGCCAAGGACGCGGGGTCGGCCAAGAAGGCCGTCGTCGGCATGTTTCTCGGGGTCGTCTTCATCGAGACGACGCTGGCGCTGATGGCGATCGTGGGCCGGTCGGTCTTCCCGGAGCTCGCGGACCCGGCGCAGATGTCGCTGGTCGGCCGCGCCGCGTCGGAGACGATCATCCTTCACATCGCCGCCAACGGCCTGCCGATCATCGGGGGCGCGATTCTCCTCGCCGCGGCGGTCGCCATCGTGCTCTCGACGGGCAACACCTTCCTGCTCGTGCCCTCGACGAACGTGAGCCGGGACCTCTACGAACGCTTCGTGGATCCGGATGCGAGCGAAGGGCGGAAGCTGGGGTTGCAGCGCCTCTGCGTCGTCCTGTTCGGCGGACTGGGGCTCGTGTTGCTGACGCAGTTCGACACCGTGCTCGCGATGGCGCTCTACGCGTACTCGCTCGTCGGGGCCAGTCTCACGCCGGCGCTCCTTGCGGCCTTCCTGTGGCGCCGCGTAACGCCGCAGGGCGGGGTGGCGTGTATCGCGGGCGGACTCGGGAGCATCGTGGGGATCGCGGCCCTGTCGCGGCTGGGCGTGAACTTCACCGCCACGATCGGAGGGACCGCGTTCGATTTCGCTTCGAGCGACTACATCGTGATCCCCGGCGTCCTCATCTCGCTCGGACTGCTGATCGTCGTGAGCCTCCTCACGCCGCCCTCGCCCGAGGAGAAGTGGCGGCCCTTCTTCCAGGAGAATCCCGAGCGGCTCTGAGTCAGCTCAGGAAATCGCGCAGTTCGGCGAAGCTGGACCGGGGTCCGAGCACCACGAGATCGTCGCCGGCCCGCAGCTTCTCATCCGGTCCCGGGTTGTAGACGAAGCCATCGGCGTCGCCGCCCCCTTCGCTTCCGCGCTGGATCGCGACGACGAGCAGGCCCGTCTTGGCCTGGATCTTCGCTTCGGCCAGGGTGAGTCCGGCGACCTCGGAGGACTCCGGCACGGACACCTGCTCCAGCAGCAGCCCCATGCCGCCGGCGTCGCCCGGGGTATCGAAGTCGACGAAGAGCGTGACGTCGGGCCGCAGGACGAGCGAGGCCATCTGGATGCCGCCGGTCGAGTTCGGGGTGACGACGCGGTCGGCGCCGGCCTTCCTGAGCTTGCTCACCGCGTCCTCGGAACGCGCCCGCCCCACGATCGTCAGGTCCGGGTTCAGTTCGCGCGCCGCCAGACACACGAACGCGTTGTCGGTGTCCGCGCTCAGCGAGGCGATGAGCCCGCGCGCCCGCTCGATCCCGGCCGCAACGAGCGTGTCGTCATCGGTCGCATCCCCCTCGATGACCAGCGCGTCGGGGTCGATCCGGCGTGCCTCCTCGATCTGCGCGGGGTCGCGTTCGATGGTGACGTACGGAGTCCCGCGCGTGGCGAGCCTCTTGAGCGCGGCCAGGCCGGTGCGGCCCGCACCGCACAGGATCACATGGTCCCTGCGGCGGTCGATCCTCTTCATCGTTCTTCGTCTCTTGAGTGACTGGGTCAGGTCCATCTCGACGAGGGTGGCGGTGATGAGGGCGAACCAGATCGCGAGCGTGACGATGCCGCCCGCGATCATGAAACTCGCGAAGATGCGGCCGCCGTCCGTGAGCGTCCGGATCTCGCCGTACCCGACCGCCGAGACCGTGATCACGGTCATGAAGAATGCGTCGGACAGGTTGTAGTCGGGCATGGCGGCGAAGCCGATCGTCCCGATGATCGTGAGACTCACCGTGAAGACGGTGGCGCCGAGGAGGCGGCCTTCGAACCGGCTGAAGTCGAACAGGCGCCGCACGAGGCCCATCCGACTCATCGCGCCCCGCGGTCGAGGCGCGCGACGACCTGGCGCCCCTTGATCCGGCTGCCATCGAGGCCGCGGACCACCGCGTCGGCGGCCAGCGAATCGATGTCGACGAGGGTGAAGTTCTGCCGGATGTCGATGCGCCCGATCTGTCCGCCCGCAACGGAGGTTTCGCCGGTGATCGCGCCGACGAGGTCGCCCGGGCCCGCGCCGTCGCGCTTGCCGACGCCGACGAAGACCTTGGTCCACGTGGGGCGAGTGGCGCGCCGGGCGCTCCTGTCGGGCGGCGCGGCCGCGGTGTCGCCGGGCCGTGCGTCGCCGGGCCGTGCGTCGCCGGACGGTGCGTCGCCGGGCGCCGCCTCCCGCGCCCCGGGGGCCGGCCGCTCCGCCGCGCGGAGGAGTCCGGCGAGGGCGGCCGCCACGCGCGCGGACCCGTGCTCCCGGATGAGAGGCGCGAGGAGGAGCGCGCCGGCCGCGAGATCCTGCTGCTCGAGCGCGCCGGCGACGCGGGCGCGGAAGGCGGCCACGTCGTCCATGAGCGCGGGGTCGGCGGGCTCGGCCAGGGGAGCGGCCCGCAGCCCGGCCCGCAACGCCGTCAGCTCGAACTGCCGTTCGTGCAGGGAGTCGACGATGGCATAGCAGCGCTCGGCGGCGGCCGCCGCGCGGGCGAGGGGCTCCGGCCCCGGCGGCAGCTCGAACGCGACGGCGTGGGCGGCCGGGTCGACCTCGCCCCATGCCCCGACCCGCAGCGCCGCGCCGCCGTCGTTGGCTTCGCCCGCGCTGCCGTTGGCTTCGCCCGCGCTGCCGTCGGTTTCGGCCGCTTCGGCTCCCTCGGCCCGGGCGACGTGCAGCCCGGCGAGCGAGAGCGCGGCTTGCACGTCGGCGACGGCGTCGGGGGCCGTCTCGACGCTGACGGAGGCCGCCGCGCCGACCCCAGTGAGGTCGCGGAGCAACTCGGCCAGGCGGGCCAGCCGGCCCTCGCGCGTCGCCCGGCTCGCGACGGCGACCGCAGTGCCCGCCACCCGGCCCGCCTCCGACTCCCCGGCCCGCGCCTCGGCGAACAGTTCCTTCGGCCACCGGCGCGCGCGCGGCAACCAGCGCTCGATCAGCTCGTCGAACGCCGCATCCCGGGCGTGAGTCGTCGCGATCCGCCGAGCCCCCTCGCCAGAGGCCTGCACGACGGCCTCGACGGCCGCCCGCGCCGGCTCGAGCGCACGCACGTCGTCGAGGACCAGGGAGCACAGCGCCGCGGCCGGGATGTCGCCCTTTCGCACCCCCTCCAGCAGGACGGCCGGAGGCCCCACGAGGATCGGAGCCCGCCCAACCGCCCCGCCCGCGGCGCCCGGCACGACGACGACCTCGTACCCGGCGTCCCGCGCGGCGGCATGCATGCGCGCCGCGCAGCGCCGCGCGCGGTCCGCGGTGGCGGTAAGCACGAAGGCGCGTCCCCCCGCCTCGCCGGCGGCAAGATCCCGCAAGGCGGCGGCCGCGTAGAGCGGGGCGAGGCCCGCTCCCTCGGCGGCGATGAGCGCGAGGTGGCGCCCCCGCTCAATCGCGCCCGAGAGGGCCTCGAGCGCTTCCAGCCGCGGTGGGGCCATTCCCGCCGCGGGCTCCGACTGGTCCTGGTTCAAGCGCGGGATCCCGGGAAACGAAGTGGACAAGGGGTCGTGCGCGGGCCTTCGCCCAGCGGCAGGGAAGGTACGCAAGCCGTCCGTCCGTCCAAAGTGCGACCCGCCGCCGGAAGCCCCGTGCCGGGGCCGTCACGTTGACGGCGGCTCGGACGCACGTCTAACGTCACGCTCCGCTCGCCATGGCCGCCCGGCGCGGCCGTCCGGCGCGCTCTCCCCCGATGACCTCCGGTACGAGGTGACAGCAATTTCCGCAGTCGGACCGCTGGAGGCGATTCAGTCCTGGGTGTGGGGCATCCCCCTCATCCTCCTCCTCCTCACCACCGGCCTCGTCTACACGCTCCTGCTTCGCGGTCTCCAGTTCCGCCGGCTGGGGCACGCCCTCTGGCTGGCGCTCGTCAAGCGGCGCGAACCGGGCGGCGAGGGCGACATCTCGCACTTCCAGGCGCTCATGACCGCGCTGGCCGCAACGGTCGGCACCGGGAACATCGTGGGCGTCGCGACGGCCATCGGTGCGGGCGGCCCGGGCGCACTCTTCTGGATGTGGGTGACGGGACTCCTCGGCATGGCGACGAAGTATGCGGAGGCGGTGCTCGGCGTCCGCTACCGGGAGACGGATGCCCGGGGCGAGAAGGCGGGCGGCCCCATGTACTACCTCGAGCACGGTCTCGGACGGGGCACCCTCGGCCGGGGCCTCGCGATCGCCTTCGCGCTCTTCGCGACCCTCGCGGCCTTCGGGATCGGCAACGGCGTCCAGTCGCAGGCGGTGGCGGACGCGATGAACGAGTCGTTCCGCGTGCCGCACTGGGTCATGGGACCCGTCACGGCGGCGGCCGTCGGCCTCGTCATCGTCGGGGGGATCCGGTCCATCGGGCGGGTGGCGAGCGTCATCGTGCCCGCGATGATCGTCCTCTACATGGGCGTCGCCGCCATCGTCCTCATCTCCAACGCGGCGGAGATCCCCGCGGCCCTCCGACTCGTGTTCGAGCACGCGTTCGGGGGGCAGGCGGTGGCCGGCGGGGCCCTCGGCTACACCGTCCTCCAGGCGATGCGGTTCGGCGTCGCGCGCGGGATCTTCTCGAACGAATCCGGGCTGGGCACGGGCGCGATCGCCGCCGCCGCGGCGCAGACGCGCGAGCCGGTGCGGCAGGCCCTCGTCTCCATGACACAGACGTTCATCGACACCATCGTCGTCTGCACCCTCACGGGACTCGCGATCCTCACGACGGGGGCGTGGCAGTCGGGTGCCGAGGGCGCGAACATGACGCAACTCGCCTTCGACACGAGCCTGCTCGCGGGCGCCGGGGACATCGTCGTCGCGCTCGGCCTCGCGACCTTCGCCTTCAGCACGATGCTCGGGTGGTCCTACTACGGAGAACGGAGCTTCGCCTACCTGTTCGGCGAGCGCGTGATCCGTCCCTATCGTCTCGTGTTCGTGATCGTGGTCGGGCTCGCCGCCGTCGTGGAACTGGATATCGTGTGGCTCATCTCCGACATCCTCAACGGCCTCATGGCGGCGCCGAACCTGGTGGGACTCCTGCTCCTCTCCGGCGTCGTATGGCGGGAAACGCGAAGCTACTTCAGCCGCTAGCCCGGTGTCCCAACACTAGCCCCGGAAGGGTGGATAGTGGCCGAGGTCGTAGGCCCGGATGGAGAGGACGCCGCGCGACTCGATCCCCACGTCGGCGAGGGTGCGCGTCTCATCGCGGATGCGGCGCTCGGTGAACTCTGTGTAGAAGTCGCCGGGGTCGTCCGAGGAGCGCTGGAGCATGGCGCGGATTCCGAAGGCCTTGGCGTCGGCGACGGTCGTGTCGGCCGGAAGTTCGGCCACGTGCTCGAGCCAGCGATCGGGCATGATGAGGCGCACCGTGATGGCGTTCATGCGGCTCCCCGTGACGGTTTCAGCGCCGGTTTCAGCGGTCATTCTCAGTGGACGTTGCGGAGAGTGTAGAGGAAACGCTTCGCGAGGTCGGTCACGTCGAGGCCCACCACGCGGTCCGTCTCCACGCGGACGTTCGTGTGGCCGCCGGCCCGGTCGACGGCGAAGTGGGCGAGGCCGATCTCGCCGGCGAAGGTGACCGATGCGTCGGTCTCCTCGTGAACCTCAAGCCTGGAGTGCTCCCCGAAGAAGCTCTTCGCGCGGTCGAGGACATCTTCCGGGGACAGGTCGGTGATCGTGACGTATCGCATGTGGAGAACCCCCTGGTCGGGGCGCAAAATCTTGCCGCCTCCACGGCCCGTCAACCGGACCGCGCGACGACCGCGGGCGATCGATTGGCCACGGGGGTCCGAGGGCGATACCATCTCCCGCCATGAACCCGCCAATTTCGTTCGGCCGCTTCTTTCTGCCCGGCCCGACCGAAGTCCCTCCGGACCTGTTCGACGCCATGCGGCGACCCGTCGTCGGGCACCGGAGCGCCGAGGTCTCGGGCCTGATCGAAGCGATGCAGCCGTCCGCGTCGCGACTCTTCCGGACATCGCGGCCCGTGTACCTGTCGACGTCGTCCGCCACCGGCATGATGGAAGCGGCGATCACGAACCTCACGCGCCGCCGCGTCCTCTGCCTCACGAACGGGTCGTTCAGCAAGCGGTTCCACGCGATCGCCGAAGCGACGGGGCGCCCCGCGGACGCGCTCGAGGCGGAGTGGGGCGAGCCGAACCTGCCGGAGCGGCTGCGCGACGCGCTCGCCGCGGCGCCCGGACGGTACGACCTCGTGACGGTCGTCCACTCGGAGAGTTCGACCGGCGTCCTCAATCCGCTGCAGGAGCTCGCCGCCGTCGTGCACGAGTTCGACGACGTGCTGATCGCCGTCGATACGGTCTCATCTCTGGCCGGAGCACCGGTCGAGACCGACGAGTGGGGGCTGGACTTCGTCCTCACCGGGTCGCAGAAGGCGGTGGCGCTGCCGCCGGGGCTCGCGCTGGCCGTCGCGTCCGAGAGGGCGCTCGCCCGCGCGAAGGAGGTAGAACACCGCGGCTTCTACTTTGACATCCTCAAGTTCGAGAAGAACCTCGAGCGCTGGCAGACGCCGAACACCCCGGCGGTCTCGCTCTTCTTCGCTCTCGATCGGCAGTTGAAGCGGATGATGGAGGAAGGGCTGGAGGCGCGCTGGGAACGGCACGATGCGATGGCGCGCCGGACGTACGAGTGGGTGGATCGGACGGCCGCGCGCACGGGCCGCCCGTGGCGCGTGCTCGCGCCGGAAGGCTACCGTTCGCCGTGCGTAACGGTCATCATGCTTCCGGACGGTCTGACGGGCCCCGAGGTCGTCTCCCGCGCGTTGGCGCACGGATACACGGTGGCGGCGGGGTACGGGCCCCTGAAACAGTCGTCGTTCCGGATCGGACACATGGGCGAACACACTCTCGACGAACTGGAAGCGCTACTGGCCGTCCTCGACGAAGTCCTGTGAGCGGAATCCCGTGAGCGAGTCGAAGGGCGGCGACCTTCGCGTCATCCTTGCGGATCCCCTCCTCCCGGACGGGATCGAGACGCTGCGGGCCGCCCCCGGGCTCGCGGTCGAGGATCACACGGAATCGGATCGCGAGGCGCTCCGCAGCGCGCTCGAAGGCGCATCGGCGCTCATCGTGAGATCCCGCACCAAGGTGACCCCCGACCTCATCGAGTCCGCCGACCGGCTGAGGGTCGTGGGGCGCGCGGGCGTGGGTGTGGACAACATCGACATCCCCGCCGCCACGCGTCGCGGAATCGCCGTGCTCAACGCGCCCGCGGCGAACACGCAGTCCACGGCCGAACTCGCCTTCGCCCTGCTCCTCGCCGCGGCCCGCCGGATCACGGAGGCGGACGCGAGCATCCGCGCCGGAGAGTGGAGGCGCAAGGAGTTGCGCGGGATCCAGTTGAGCGGGAAGACGCTCGGCGTGATCGGACTCGGGCGGATCGGGGCGGAGGTCGTGTGGCGGGCGCGGGCGTTCGGGATGCGCGTCGTGGCCCACGATCCCTTCGTGAGCGCCGATCGTGCGAGCGATCTGGGCGTGGAACTCGCAAGCCTGGACGAACTCCTCCCGGCCTGCCACGCGATCACGCTGCACGTTCCCCTCTCCGAGGAGAACCGCGGGTTCATCGGCCGCAAGGAGCTCGCGGCCATGCGCCAGGGCTCGATCCTGGTGAACGCGGCGCGGGGCGGACTCGTGGACGAGGCGGCGTTGGCGGAGGCGCTCGGCAGCGGCCATCTGGGAGCCGCCGGCCTCGACGTGTTCGAGACGGAACCGCTCCCCGCCGACAGCCCGCTGCGGGATGCCCCGCAACTCGTGTTCAGCCCGCATCTGGGCGCGTCCACGTATGAAGCCCAGCGTCAGGTCTCCCGGCAGATCGCCATCTCCGTGCGCGACGCGCTCGTCGACGGCGACTACAGCGCCGCGCTGAACGCTCCCTTCGAGGCGGAGGACCGCGACGGGGCGGGACCCATCATGGATCTCGGGTACCGTCTGGGACGCCTCCTCGCCGGACTCGAGGACGCACCGCCGAGCCGGATAGACGTGCGCTACGGAGGACCCCGGGACGGCGTGCTCGGACCCCTCGCGGCGAGCGTGGCCGTCGGTTTCCTCGAACGCCGCGTCGATCCCCCGCTCAACGTCGTGAACGCCCTCTCGATCGCGGCGGAGCGGGGCCTGGAGATCGTGCGGGTACGCACGCAGGCCGTGGGCGACTACACGAACTACGTCGAACTCTCCGCGGCTTCGGGGAGAGCCAGGGGCAGGGGCAGGAGCAGAGGCGGGAGGGGCATGGTCGTGGGCGGGGCCCACAATGGGTCCCGGATTGAAACCCGGGTCGGGCGGGTAGGT
>VXQX01000074.1 GCA_009838765.1 Gemmatimonadales bacterium | reverse complement strand
CCTCCCCCACCGCCGCCCAGCCCGAGCAACCCGCCGAGACCGCTGGCCGAGCTGAACGTGAAGCTACCCGTCAGGCTCGACAGGATGGGGGCGAAGACCCTTTCCTCCCCGCTGCCCTCGAACAGATCGAGCGACATGTTCAGGGACAGTCCCCTCAGCAGGTCCGAGTTGATGCGGTGCGACCAACGGTCCGTCGTAAGGGGTGACTCGTTCTCGCGCGACCAGTCGAAGGTGAGAGGACTCGAGTTGATCCCCAGGAGGACGACGTTCCGGCGCGGCTGCGCGCGGCGCGGCGCATCGGGGTCCCCCGTGCCCGGTCCGGCGCCGGGTGCCGTCTCCTGACCGGCGTCCGTTAGCCCGCGCGCCGCCTCGGCCGGACCCTCTTCGACCGATTCGGCCGGTGCCTGGGCCTCCGCCGAATCACCCGCCGCCGCGAGCGAATCCGCCTCGGGCGGGGCCGCGCCGGGCGCCTGACCGATGGAATCCGCTTCGAGCGAACGGCCTTCCAGCAGCGCTTCCGCCTCGGGATCGAGCTCGACCTCCTCGCGCAGCTTGGCTTCGAAGGTCTGGTTCAGAGTGAGGCGAAGCCGGTTCTCCTTCCTGGAATTCGACACCGGGAACCCCGGGATGGCAAGCAGGGAATCGGAGGCCTGCACGGCCGGCGAGTAGTCGTAGTGAAAGCGGGGCGAGACTTTGTGGCGGATCCGCTCGAACGGGCCGACGCCGGGCAAAAACCCGTAGATATCGGTGGAAACCGCGGCTCCGAGGCGGAGACGCGCCGGCGCCGCGATGAACTCTCCGTTCGTATCGTCCGACTGAAACCGGCTCGCGTCCACGCTCAGCGTGGGACGAAGCGTCGTGCTCCCGATGAGGTCGATCTGGTAGTCCGCCTGGGCTCCGTAGTCCAGTTTCGACACGCTCCCGGACCCCGCGGGCGCCATCGTGTCGGCGCCCGCCGTCGGCTGGAATGGAAGGACGGTGTTGCGGTTGAAGTTCGTCCGCCCGCTGACTCCGAAGGAGCCGATGCGGACGGCGCTGTTCGCGGACGCCACTTCGGTCCTCCTGCCGTCGCTCTCTTCCTGGGTCCGGTCGAGGCGCGAAGCGGAGAAGGCGCCGTTGACGACGATATTGTTGAACGGCCCGCTGCGATTACGCGGCGCGCGGAAGAGGGTCAGGGGGGAGAAGGTCATCTGAAGCTTGGGCAGCGTCAGGTCCGTCCGCCCCTTCTGCGCCCCGAGGTCCTGGCGCCGGCTTCCGCTCACGTTGACGGACGCAAAGGGGAACCGGTGCTGGATTCCGACATCCGACGCGATTCGCTGGGTCTGCACCGTAGGGTCGAAGGTCTGTCGCTCGAAGACGGTGGTGTTCGAGATGAAGTTCGCGTTGACCCGGACGTCGGTGACCGGGGTCAGCTCGTGATTGTGCCGCATCTGGAACTGGAGAGTTTTCTCGTTCCCGAAGCTGTAGCTGGCGATCACGTTGCCGCGGTAGAACTTCTTGATCGAGCGGTATCGGACGGCCCCGTTGAGGCGGGTGAACCGCCCGCTGAACCAGTCGGCCGTCGCCTGCGCATCCATGAAATCGTTGAACGCGAAGTAGTACCCGAAGTCGGTGATGCTCCGGCGGGCGTTGGTCGAAGACGCGACGACATCGTTGAACCCGAAGCGGGGCGGAAGAAAGCCGCTTCTCCGCTCATCCCGAATATCCTGCGCGAAGAAGGGAAGCCAGGCGACGGGTACGTTGTGGATGTAGAGGGTCACGGGCCACGCAACGACGATGTCGTCCGAGACGACCTTGATCTGCCCGGCACGGAAGTAGTAGTGGGGTTCCTCGAGGTCGCACGAGGTGAAGTTCCCGGTCTCGACGAAAGCGGTGCCGGAGCCCCGCGGCGTCATGTCTCCGCGGATGAACCAGTCTGCCCCCATTTGCGCGAACGAGGTTTGCGCATCCAGTACCGTCCCCACAGTGGACGACACATCATAGTAGAGACACTCGTCCGAGATGACGTTCTCCCCTTGCCCGGCGAGCAGGATGTTGCCGCAACCCTGCACGAACTGCAGGCCCGCCTCGTAGGTGATCGTGTCCGCATCGATCGTGGACTGCTCATACATCACCTGTGCCTCTCTATCGAGCTGCACCCGCTGCCGGCCGACATCCAGTCCGACGCCGCGCCCCTGGTAGCGCACGACCTGGTAGCCCGGCTCCCCGAGGAGCTGTCCGAAGATGTCGTCCTGTTGCGGGAAGGGCGGATCGGTCGGTCCGGCATCGAGGGTGTCCGCGACGGCGGCGCTCGAGTCGCCGGCCGCCGCAGAATCCCCGACTGCCGCAGAATCCCCGACTGCCGCCGGATCCCCGACTGCCGCCGAGTCGGCTTCCGGTATGTCCAGCGTATCCCGAGCCGTCGAGTCCTGTACCAGGGAGTCCCGCCCCACGACCGCGACAGAGTCGGTATCCGCCCGGGCGGTGAACTGAAGTGGGCGGACGCCCGCGGGCGCGGCGCGCGCAGTTTCGGTTGCGGCGAGGCCGCCGAGCAGGGCCGCCAGCGCCAGCAGCGTGCGAAGCCTCAGGCGGAACTTCCTTCCTCCGAGGCACGCTCCGTCTCCTGCCGCCGCCGCCGGAGCACCCGGGTCATGATCACCGAAATCTCGTACAGGAACATCATCGGCAGCATCATCGCGAGCATCGTGTACGGGTCGGCGGGCGTGAGGAACGCCGAGACTACGGCCATCACGACGATCGCGTGACGCCGGTACTTCGCGAGCCCCTCCGGCGTCACGATCCCGAGCAGCGACAGGAAGACGAGCACCACCGGCAGCTCGAAGATCAACCCGAAAGCCAGGATCAACCGGACGGCGAAGGTCAGGTACTCGTTGATCATGATGACGGGGTTGAGCTCATCGAAGGTGAAGAAGTTGAGCAGGATGTTGAGCCCGAGCGGCAGGACCAGGAAATACGCCATCGAGATGCCGGCGAGGAAGAGGATGGTTCCCGAGGCGATCGCCGGGATCGCGAACCTGCGCTCGCTCTCGTACAGGGCCGGCGAGAGGAAGCCCCATGCCTGCCACGCGAGGTAGGGGAAGGCCGCGATGAGGCCCACGATGAAGCCGAGCTTGAGGATGGTGACGAACGGCGTCGTCACACTGGAGTAGTTCAGAGCCTCGCCCGGCAGGAGATCCGCGATCGGCCGCTGTACGATCCCCAGCACATCCCACTGCGTGACGGCCACGAGCCCGATGATCATTCCGACGAGGAGCGCCAGGAGCGCTCGGATCAGGCGAGAGCGAAGCTCATCCAGATGATCCAGGAAGGGCATTTCCGCCTGATCGGTCGCGCCCCGGGTCTGTCGCCGCAGCCTCATGGTCCCTGGTCGCCTCCTGCCGGGAACAGATCGACCTGTCCGGCCGCGCTGTGTCCGGCGCGTCGCAGCAGTTGTCGCAGTTGTCGCACTTCTTCCATGAACTCCGTGGTGTCCTGGAAGTTCCGATACACGCTCGCGAAGCGCACGTACGCGACCTGGTCCAGGGCGCGGAGCCGCTCCATGACGAGCTCTCCGAGTCGAAGGCTGGCGACATCCCGCTGGTCCGCGGTCGCCAGCTGTTCCTCGACATCGTCCACGAGAAACTCGATATCACGGCTCGATACGGGTCGTTTCGCGCAGGCCACGCGGATGGAGGCGAGGAGCTTGCCGCGGTCGTACGTCTCCGAGCCGCCGTCCCTCTTCATAACGAGCAGAGGCTCTTCCTCGACCTGTTCGTAGGTCGTGAAGCGTTCGCCGCAGGAAAGGCACTCGCGCCGACGGCGGATGGCCCGGCCGCCACGACTCGTGCGCGAGTCGACGACCCGCGCTTCCAGGTGGTTACAGCCGGGACACTGCACGGCAGCCTGCGGTCACCGGACGGCTAACCGCCCAGCTTCTCGCGTTCCCGGCGGGCCTCCGGCGCCTCGGGGCTGTTCGGATAGCCGCTCTCGATCTGTACGAACAACCGCCGCGCGACCGCCGTGTTGCCCCGTCCCGCCTCGATCATCGCCCGGCGAAAGAGCGCCGCGGGAGCCCGGCTCGAATCCGGATAGAGCTCCGTGAGCCGACGGTACTCCTCGAGTGCGCTGCCGGGATCCTCCGCGTCCTCGTACGTCCGCGCCACCCAGTACTGCGCATCGGGCGCGAACTCGTGGCCGCCGTAGACGGCGAGGAAATCACGGAAGGCGTCGCGCGCGGTCTCGAGGTTGCCACGCTGGTACATGTCGAGCGCCAACGCGTAGAACTGGGACGCCTCGTCGGACCCGGAGCCGGCGGCGGGGTTCGATTCCGTGGCGGGCGGGCCCGCGGCAGGCGGACCCGCGTCGGCCGGTCCGGGGAAGCCCACCGGAGAGGGGGAACCCAGGCGGCGTTGATTCTCGTAGATGTCGTTGAGCAGCTGGTTGTTCTGCGCGGACATCTCGATGATCTGCTCGAAGAGATCCTCGATCCGACCGATGAGCCGTGCGAGTTCGCCCCGCTCCGTCGTCTCGCGGCGCTGGCTCGAACTCTCGATCGATTCGAGGTCCGCCTGCACCGCCTCGGCGAGCCGACGCTGCCCCTCGACGAGAACTGCGATGTCCTCCCGCAGGGCGTCGCCCATCGTCTCGACATCGCCCCGGGACGCGCAGGCGGCGACCGCAACGCCCAACAGCACCGCGACCACCGCACTACGCACCCTGGTATCGTATCCCGGAAACACGCCGGCTAGATGTCTCCGTCCGTGATCACGAACTCGCCGCGGCGATTCTGCCGCCAGGCCGACTCGTTGCTCCCGCGCGTCAGCGGCATCTCTTCCCCGAACGTCACGACATCGAAGCGGGCGGCGTCCAGCCCCAGGCTGGAGAGATAGTCGACCGCGGCCTGCGCCCTCCTCAGGCCGAGCGCCTGGTTGTACTCGAGGGAGCCCCTCTCGTCGCAATGGCCCTCGACCCGAAGGCGGATTCCGGACCGATCCCGCAGCGCGTCCGCCTTGTTCTGCAGAATCGCGGCGGCGTCGTCGGTGATGGCGGATTCGTTGTAGTCGAAGTGAATCCGCGCAACGATCGCCTCACCGTCCATCGCGCGCTCGATGTCCGCGGGCGCGGAATCCGCGCACGTCGTGCCGGGATAGTCGCTTACGGCCCGCTCAAGCAATTCGCGCGCGGCCGTGAAGTCTCCCGCCTCCATGGCTGCCATCGCCTGATCGCAGAGACGGGCCGCGGCGGCCTCACGATCCGCGCTGTCATCCACGGCCGGAGGCGGAGGGGGCGGGGGC